>NZ_JARZFX010000033.1:0-5511 GCF_036026595.1 Virgibacillus tibetensis
CCTTGAAATTTCTTTTTAATTTCAAACAAAAGCGATTCATCACACATCTGAAGAAGTGGGCTTTCTCGCTTTAAATTCTGTAAAGTAGCAGTGACACCTCTTTTTTGAGCAATCCTATTCGATTCTCCACCATTCCATGAAAAATCATAGTCCTCCCAAACTTTTGTAATGGCTACTGTAAAATCTTCTACAGGTTTTTCCGCCAAGATGCGTTCTTTAAAACCCTCTACTAACTCAATTTCTTTATCTATGTATTTTGCAACACCTTCAACTGTTTGGATTGCACGTTTGTATGGGCTTGAATAAACATAATCAATAGCTTCTTTTTTAAGCAAATCAGTTACAGTGTTTGCATCAGTAAACCCACGTTCAGACAAAGGTCTTCCTAACTCGTCTGGCGTATATGTAGAATGAGCATGTCTAACAAAATACAAATTCGTCTGCAAATTAATCAACCTTCCATAAACGTTTATAATGCGCATCATTCTTTGTAAGATGTAATAAATATACATCAGGATTACTTAGCGTTTTCCATTGCTCAAAACCGAAATTGTTATCATAGTGATTTAATAATAAGGATATAACCCCTCCATGTGCCACGATAATTGTATTATCAGAATTACCTTCCACAATATCATTAACAACTTCTACAATTCGATTCCTGGCTTCGTTACTGGATTCTCCACCTTCATACTTCAAATCCATACGCCTGAATGTTGCTTCCAGTTTTTCCATCCAATCTGGAAAAAAGGTTGAACTAAGGACACGTTCGCTTAATCGGCTATCCAATTCAATTTCTATATTATTGTTCTCTACAAATGGCCTTATCGTTTGAATAGCTCGTAAGAAAGGACTGGAAATAATTCTATCAACCTTTATATCAGATGATAAAAAATTGGATAGTTCATTTGCTTGAATGACTCCTTTTTCGGTTAATGGTGAATCAGAAGATTGTCCCTCCGCTTCACAATGTCTAATTATGTAAATGTTTTTATTCATACTTCCTCCTTTAAACCTTACAAGGATATATTTGTACCCTTCATGTTTTCAGCACGTTTAATACTCTCTTTTAAATAATCGGGAGCATTAGGGTGTTCATATACTTGTCGAGCAGTCATCCAACTCACAGCCTCTACTTCATCTGGGCTTTTGGGCATTGCATTGCCAGATTCATATTCACATAGAAATACAATATCAATTACATTTTCACCTGAATCTGCAACAAACGATGTGCTATGTACGTATGTTAATTGATCTTTAACCATTACATCTACTTCTTCATAGATTTCACGTTTTACCGTTCTTTCTAATATATCTGATGAATTTCCTTCCTGATCAACTTTACCGCCAACAAGCGAAAGCAATCCACCTGCATGTTCTTCTTTCTTACTTCGTTCAATAATCAACCATTTATCTTTTCTAAATATTGCACCCTCTACATTTACAATGAACATTTGCATACCTCCCCAAATCAATTATTTAAGATTACACCCTTCATTTAAACTATAATGCTACCTTATTCCAGAATTCTTTATAATTATTAAGATAGAAGTCTGCAATTTTACTACCATTGTTTTGATATAAACATGTTGATATTCCTAATTCTTTTGCGGGAATTATGTCAATTTCACGATCACCAATTACCAAATCAATCATATGTTTTCGGTGAAGATATTCATAAGATTTTTTGTTAGGTTTACGAGGAAACCCATCATCTCCTGCAACAATTTCACTGAAGTGTTTGTCCCAACCGTAATATTCCAGAATCTTATGCACATCTTTCTTTAGTTTGTGTGTCATAATCACATTATTATCAGCATATTTTAAAACCGTCTCAACACTATCAAACGGTTTGAATTCTTTCGGTGGTATTCTTTCCTCCAATAGAAAAAAATCCTTTAATTGTTCCTCAGTAAAATTGTAATAACCACTCGCATGTCTGAATGATACTTTTAAGTGCCTGAAAATCTCATTTTTATCTACATGTTCAGCATTTAATACCTTTTTGAAAATTGTGGTATAAACAGGGTATGTATCAAATAAAGTACCATCAAAATCCCATAATACAGTTAATCCTTTGATATTATTTAGCATCCCTATCATTCCGTTCAGATTTTTTTTAAGTCAATCTTCTATGACAAAACCAATTTGAATTAATTGTTAAATCCTTGGAAACCTACAATAACAATTTAAACTTAACTTCCAGATGCAATCTCTTTATGAATTTTTGCCAAGTTTATTAAATCAAATCTCCCACCTCTTACTAAATCGATTATTTTCTTTGCCTCTTTCCATGCTAAATCATACAAGGATTTTTCAATTTCTCCTTTAGATATTGCTTCTTCAAGTTCATCTTCATCCAAAAGCATTATTTCACCCGTTGGAAGTACAACGATATCGAAAAACAAATCATCCATCCATGGTATATTATTCTCCGTTCCAATTTCATAGCAAATGTCTATATACCATTGTACAACTTCAACTTTTGCGTCAAACATTGTTGTTACAGAATGGTTCTTTCCGATAGGGAATTGTTGAAGCCATGAATAACTGTCATCAACAATACAAACTTTCTTTTCATGATATTTTACAAATAACGGCTCTGATACTTTGCGGATATTCAATAAAGTTATATGCCCTTTAAAATCTTTATCATGGTGAAAGGTTTGTTTATAGTCCCTTTTTAAAACACGTTTCCAGTTAGAACGATTACCATACACCCTTTTCAACATCTTCTAACCTCCTAATGTTTCCAATAGCTTATATTGCTTGTGATTCTTAGTTGTCTCTATGTAATTTAATTAATATCCCCTAAGTAAACAGGTAGCTCCTTACCTGCAATATAATCAATTATGTATTCCCGCACTGTCCGAGGGTAAAGTCTGTAGTTCAACAACTCTGATAACGGCAACCATTCCACACCTATTTGTCCATCATCAGGGACTATTCCAATACCTATATCTTTACTTCCTTCTTTAATCTTACATAAAAACATATACTCAGTTTGATGCACTTCTGAATCAAATTCAAAATGCTCATGATTTTTTCCAATGTATTCTCGGATAAATATTAGATTACCTATTTCTACATCAACATTGATTTCCTCTGTACATTCCCTTTTTAATGTTTGATGAAGATTTTCTCCGTGTTCTTGACCACCACCAGGAAAAAGAAAGTAGCATCCGTCTTTATCCTGCTTTTTTATTGCTAACAATTTACCATCTTGAACAATAACAGCTTTTGCCGAATTTCTTATTCCCATTTTGATACCCCCAATTACAATTTCTAACAAATTCCTTCTTTTTCTCAATTTTACAATATTTACAGTAAAAAGTGATGAAAAAAAGCAAACTCTCCATCAATTTATGGCTTGAATAATTAATTGTAACTCTTTCAAATCGTCAACAATGAAATCTGCTTCAACATTATTCCAATGTAAATCTTTTTTCCACACTCCAAGCATCCCTATATTCATAGCACCTTGCACATCATTTTCAGGGTGATCGCCTACGTACATACTCTCATTCGGTGAAACATTCACTTGGCTTAATGCCTTTTGAAAAATTTCAGGATTAGGCTTTTTCATCCCTTCCCATTCGGAAATAAGTATTGTATCAAAATAATCCTCAATCCCTAAAGACCTAATATTATCCATTTGGAACTGTCCCATTCCATTTGTAATCATCCCTAATCGAATTGAACTATTTTTTAAACTTTCTAACGTACTTATTAGATTGGAAAAAGGAATACAACTATTATGAAACTCTGTTATATAATCCTGTAGCAACCTTTCCCAAGATACTTCGCTAATATTGAATTCATCAACCATTTGTTGGTACACTTTATCCTTCCAGACATAACCCCGACAATCGAACTCTATAAATCTTGATGTGTAATTTTCTTTCAGGATATGACCAACCCATTCATTCCAACGATCATATTGATTCTCTATAAACTTTTGTACAGAAGCATCCCTATTTAGCAACGTGCCGTCTAAGTCGAAGATAACAGCTTTAATCATCTTAAACACACATCCCTTATTTATTTAATTCCTCCGCCAATGCACTAATCGCTTCCATTATTTCTTTTATATTTTCATCATTATTCAGTTCATTTCTCGCATGGAGTAATACAGGTCTAACAGATTCTACTGACCTTCCAAACTTGTACATCCATTTATAGCGTGGAACCATCCAAGTATGAAAATGGTGAGTCGTATCCTCATTATAAAAATAATAAACATGTTCAATCCCTAAGACTTTCCTTTGGGCCTTCCTAATCTTAGACAAGATATTTACGTAATCCATTCGTTCTTCCTCGGTTAATTCATCAAAACATTTAATATGACGCTTAGACGCTAAAATTATTAAACCTTTTATTGGATATGCAACATCTTGATGTGCATGAAAATATTCTGTTTCTATTACTACACCACCGTCTGGCTCGATAACTCCACTTGTCAAAGCACAGCTTAAACATTCTACTTCTACCACTTTTCCATTTGAAAGAGTAATCGTTTTCATAAAATCCTCCTCTAAGTTAAGTCTGTATCCATATTTTACTTAAACAAGTTTATTACCTTTTCTGCAATATCTTTAAGTCTAACATCTATTGATTTATTAACACCTCTATTTCTATCTAAATTTGTAAACTCTTCTCCTTTACTAGGAGTGAAAACATGACTAAATAAATCAATATTCGACTGGATAAAGTCCATCAAGAACTATTAAATGAAATGGTTAAAAACCTGAAGCAAAAGGGATTAAAACAAATAAAACAGATGTGATTCAGAAGGCGCTTTATAGCTTTGCCAGGGAAAGTGTTTTGGATCCAAAAACAGTTACAGAAATTATTGACCGAAATTATACTGGTTTTTTCAAATGAAGATAGCAGATCCTAAAAAATTAGAATACGCATTGAGGGAATCAGGTTAACTGGTGAAGATGAGGAAAATATCAAGGCGGTTCTTACTGGAGAAATGACAAGAGAAGAACTGATTAAAAAATTGAAAAATAAAAAGTCATAGTTTTATGACTTTAGACTTAACAAGTTACTTTTTTAGTGGCTTGTTTTTTATCTTTAAAAACGTTAAGAGTGGGGAGTTCGTTTGGTTAATATAAGTAAACCCCCTCTAGAACAAAAAAAGTTTATAAAAAATAAAAGGTTTTTCTAAAATAATAAAAATTCAAGATAGACATCTAATTTTAACAGTAAAAAAGGGGTAAGAAATTAATGAATATTGATTTAAGCATTAACGTGTCGCCAGTGATTTTTTGGTTTTTGATTTACGGTCTAATGGGATTAATGTACGCGTATCTGTAGGATTTGGAAATACATTATAGGCAAGCACATACTGTCCTTCCGTCACGAGTTGCACATTATAACCTGCCTTTAATTGCCCGTTTTTCATATAGTCATCTTTCATTCGCATAAATGTCGCATCATGGTCGGTTTTCGAATAACTGTTACGTTCTCCAAAAACTTCCATATCATTTCGATATTTTTGTTTGT
>NZ_JARZFX010000034.1:0-3110 GCF_036026595.1 Virgibacillus tibetensis
TTTATACCCTAAAAACTAAATAAGAGTGTTATCAACGGTCAACCATAAAAATTAGTTAAGTCCTCGATCTATTAGTATTCGTCAGCTTCACGTGTCACCACGCTTCTACCTCGAACCTATCAACCTCATCGTCTCTGAGGGATCTTACTCACTCGAAGTGATGGGAAGTATCATCTTGAGGGGGGCTTCATGCTTAGATGCTTTCAGCACTTATCCTTGCCACACGTAGCTACCCAGCTATGCTCCTGGCGGAACAACTGGTACACCAGCGGTGTGTCCATCCCGGTCCTCTCGTACTAAGGACAGCTCCTCGCAAACTTCCAACGCCCACGACGGATAGGGACCGAACTGTCTCACGACGTTCTGAACCCAGCTCGCGTACCGCTTTAATGGGCGAACAGCCCAACCCTTGGGACCGACTACAGCCCCAGGATGCGATGAGCCGACATCGAGGTGCCAAACCTCCCCGTCGATGTGAACTCTTGGGGGAGATAAGCCTGTTATCCCCGGGGTAGCTTTTATCCGTTGAGCGATGGCCCTTCCATGCGGAACCACCGGATCACTAAGCCCGACTTTCGTCCCTGCTCGACTTGTAGGTCTCGCAGTCAAGCTCCCTTCTGCCTTTACACTCTTCGAATGATTTCCAACCATTCTGAGGGAACCTTTGGGCGCCTCCGTTACTCTTTAGGAGGCGACCGCCCCAGTCAAACTACCCGCCTGACACTGTCTCCGAACCGGATCACGGTCCTGGGTTAGAATGGTCATACAGCTAGGGTGGTATCCCACGGGTGCCTCCACGTAAGCTAGCGCTCACGCTTCGATGGCTCCCACCTATCCTGTACAAGCTGCACAAACATTCAATATCAGGCTATAGTAAAGCTCCACGGGGTCTTTCCGTCCTGTCGCGGGTAATGCGCATCTTCACGCATAGTATAATTTCACCGGGTCTCTCGTTGAGACAGTGCCCAAGTCGTTGCACCTTTCGTGCGGGTCGGAACTTACCCGACAAGGAATTTCGCTACCTTAGGACCGTTATAGTTACGGCCGCCGTTTACTGGGGCTTCGGTTCTAAGCTTCGCACAAAAGTGCTAACATTTCCCCTTAACCTTCCAGCACCGGGCAGGTGTCAGCCCCTATACTTCGCCTTTCGGCTTCGCAGAGACCTGTGTTTTTGCTAAACAGTCGCTTGGGCCTATTCACTGCGGCTCCTCCTTAAAGGAGCACCCCTTCTCCCGAAGTTACGGGGTCATTTTGCCGAGTTCCTTAACGAGAGTTCTCCCGCTCACCTTAGGATTCTCTCCTCGCCTACCTGTGTCGGTTTGCGGTACGGGCACCTATGAACTCACTAGAGGCTTTTCTTGGCAGTGTGAAATCAGGAACTTCGGTACTAAATTTCCCTCCCCATCACAGCTTGAAATGGTTGAACGGATTTGCCTATCCAACTTTCTCACTGCTTGGGCGCACATATCCATCAGTGCGCATTCCTTATCCTACTGCGTCCCCCCATCGTTCAAACGCTCATGAGGTGGTACAGGAATATCTACCTGTTGTCCATCGCCTACGCCTTTCGGCCTCGGCTTAGGTCCCGACTAACCCTGAGAGGACGAGCCTTCCTCAGGAAACCTTGGGCTTTCGGTGAAAGAGATTCTCACTCTTTTTTCGCTACTCATACCGGCATTCTCACTTCTAAGCGCTCCACCAGTCCTCACGGTCTGACTTCGCTGCACTTAGAACGCTCTCCTACCATTGTTCTAAAAGAACAATCCGCAGCTTCGGTGATACGTTTAGCCCCGGTACATTTTCGGCGCAGAGTCACTCGACCAGTGAGCTATTACGCACTCTTTAAATGATGGCTGCTTCTAAGCCAACATCCTGGTTGTCTGGGCAACTCCACATCCTTTTCCACTTAACGTATACTTTGGGACCTTAGCTGGCGGTCTGGGCTGTTTCCCTTTCGACTATGAACCTTATCACCCATAGTCTGACTCCCAAGTCTAAGTATCTGGCATTCGGAGTTTGACTGAATTCGGTAACCCGGTGAGGGCCCCTAGTCCAATCAGTGCTCTACCTCCAGTACTCGTTTCTTGAGGCTAGCCCTAAAGCTATTTCGGAGAGAACCAGCTATCTCCGTGTTCGATTGGCATTTCACCCCTACCCACACCTCATCCCCGCATTTTTCAACATACGTGGGTTCGGGCCTCCAGTCAGTGTTACCTGACCTTCACCCTGGACATGGGTAGATCACACGGTTTCGGGTCTACGACCGCATACTCATTCGCCCTATTCAGACTCGCTTTCGCTGCGGCTCCGTGTCTTCCACTTAACCTTGCATACGATCGTAACTCGCCGGTCCATTCTACAAAAGGTACGCCGTCACCCGTGACTTTTCTAAAAGAAAAGTCAACAGGGCTTCGACTACTTGTAGGCACACGGTTTCAGGATCTATTTCACTCCCCTTCCGGGGTGCTTTTCACCTTTCCCTCACGGTACTGGTTCACTATCGGTCACTAGGAAGTATTTAGCCTTGGGAGATGGTCCTCCCGGATTCCGACGGAATTTCTCGTGTTCCGCCGTACTCAGGATACACTCCGGAGGAAACTCTTTTTCGACTACAGGGCTCTTACCCGCTGCGGCTGATCGTTCCAGATCGATTCGTCTAAAGAATTTCTTTGTAACTCCGTGTGGAGTGTCCTACAACCCCGAAAAAGCAAGCTTTCTCGGTTTGGGCTGATTCCGTTTCGCTCGCCGCTACTTGGGAAATCGCATTTGCTTTCTCTTCCTCCGGGTACTAAGATGTTTCAGTTCCCCGGGTCTGCCTCACGTATCCTATGTATTCAGATACGTGTACTACTCCATTACGAGCAGTGGGTTCCCCCATTCGGAAATTCTCGGATCAATGTCTACTTACGACTCCCCGAGACATATCGGTGTTAGTCCCGTCCTTCGTCGGCTCCTAGTGCCAAGGCATCCACCGTGCGCCCTTCTTCACTTAACTAAATTAAAGTTAAAAAAGACTTGCATTAAAAATAAAGTTTCAGCTCCTGTTAAACAGTTACCTTCACTTTTTGGTTGATGTCGTTGATTACTCTTATTTAGTTTTCAAGGTACAA
>NZ_JARZFX010000035.1:0-2437 GCF_036026595.1 Virgibacillus tibetensis
TGTATTTGGCAAGTAAAAAATGTATGAAATGGCATTTAAAATTGTATGCCACTTGCCAGCCCCGATTATCCATGTAATAAAGATTCTTTGTAACGAAAACTGTCTCCTGTAAAAAGCAGTAAATGCGAATGGTGAATCAATCGATCAATGACCGCCTCGGTTAGTATAGGGTCTCCAAAGACATGATTCCATTGGCCGAACTGTAGGTTAGTTGTTATAATTATACTTTTATTTTCGTAACACATAGAGATAACCTGAAATAAAAGTTCTGCACCTTCTTTATGAAGTGGAATATATCCCAGTTCGTCTAATACCAATAAATCCAGTTTTTCAATTTGTTTCATTATCTTTGCTAAAGATCCTTGCTGGTTTGCTTCAATTAACTTATTCACTAAAGATGCCACGGTATAAAACTTAACCCGGCTGCCAAACCTATGTATGGCATTTAAGCTGATTAATGTCGCCAAATAAGTTTTACCAGTACCGACTCCACCATATAAAATAAGATTCTCTTTCTCGGTAATAAAGTCTCCATCAAGGACTGTTGTTCTACTGATTCCTTGAGGAATCTGAATATGCTCCCATTGATAGGGTTGATTACCTATTTTGGGAAGTTGCGCTTGGCTAAGTAATAAATTTACTTTCCGTTCTTCCCGATTCTGCACTTCCTTCTCAAATAATTTGAGAAGGTATTCGTGATTATTGCTTGCTTCAACCTCATGATAGTTCTCTCTTATCCAACTTAATTTTAAGCGTTTGGCATATGCTTCTATCTGTTCATTCACCTAATAACCATCCTCCTTCTGAAAGAAAGAATCATAATGAGACAGTCCTCTAGTTATCTCTGGCACCTTGGGTATTGACATATTTGGCATAATTGTTGTGTGAGGAGTATCTTGATTAAGTAATGTGTAAAAGCAATGTTTTATTTGTTCAACACTAGGGTGTCCGTGCATAGAAGCTACTTGTAAAGCTTCATTTAATAATGAAAAATCCTCACTTTTTAGTAGCTCTCCTAATAAACGCAAAGCACTTTTTTGTTCTTCCTCGGTACAATCAATCAAATAGTCAGACCATATGGCTGGAAATTGGTCATATAAACTTGAATATTTAATGGCTCTCGGACGTTTTGACAATAGATCCAAGTAGGGTTGCCAAATCATTGATTTTCTTCTAATACCATATAATCGTGAATGCTTTACTATTACTTCATTATTATCATTTAAGATAAGCACTGTGTTGTATGTAATACAAACGCTCACCTTCTGTTTGGCGAATCTTGGAGAAGTAGAGTATTGCTTTTTATCTATTGTAACCATCCCATATTTGTCAGCTTTGATATCTTGATAACGGGCGCATTCAAACTCTTTTTCCGGAAGTACTAGCCAACTATCTTTTTCTTCTTCATAGAGTTTAGATTGAATAATATCTTTTTCATAATGTGGACGACTACGATCTTCCTCAGCCAATTTCCACAATGTTTTATTAAATTGGTCCAAGTCTAAAATTGTATTCTCAGGTAATAAGAAGTTATTCCTCACATATTTAACCATTGCCTCTACATGACCTTTTTCATTGCCCTTACCTGGATTACAGAATTCATATGAAAATCCATAGTGTAAAACAAATCTATCGAATGTATCGGTTAGATCACGTTCTCCTCTCGCACGTATCTTCTTTACGGCCGGTGATAAATTATCAAACCGAATTGTTTTAGGAACACCGCCCATATAATGAAACATTTGCTGTAAACCCTCTAGTAAACACTCCGTATTTTCCGAAGGAAACACTTGAAAGTAAAAACTATTACTGTAAGGGAAAGACATAACCAAATAAGGTAGTTCAATTACCTCCGATTGATATTTAAATGGTGCGGTTCCAAAATCAACTTGGGCGGTACCAGGGAATGATTCAAGTGGTAAAGCTGCATCCACTGTAGTTTCTTTTAATTCTTGTTTACGACGAGATACATAATCACGCACGGTTCGATAAGAACCTGTGAAACTATGAAACTTCTCCAGCTGTTGAAACATTCTCTTTGCCGTTCTATGATACTTTCTTTTCTTATTAAGATCCTCCTTAATCCACTTATCTAAGATTGGTTTAACGGGATCCATTACCGGTGATTTTCTCTTTTGTTTTTCTTTTCTTTTAAATTCTTCTTGATTGGCATATTTATTAACCGTACGTGGGTCAACACCCATCCTTCTGCCAACACTGGCATAAGTTTCTCCTTTTTCGTTTACCTCATGTCTGATATAATCAATCTGAGCCACTGCTAACATCTCCTAATATCCTCCTGTCGAACGTTGTTGGTCCAACGAGGAGTTTAAAGTTATTTGGAGGAGTTGGCAAGTGGTTTTTTAATTTATGTATGGCCCTACGGGCCATACATAAATTAAATGCCAATGTCTACATTATTAGTTTGCCATAAACA
>NZ_JARZFX010000036.1:0-1936 GCF_036026595.1 Virgibacillus tibetensis
TGTAGAGTAGGATCCGGGCTCACGCCCGGTACCCCCTCGCAGAACCGTGCATGCGGTATTATCGCACACGGCTCCTCCCGATCTCCTTTTACATAATATAGCTAATATGGCTACGAAGATCATAGATATTTACTTTAGCCCTAGGTCTGGGTAAAGGAAATCGTTTGAGGAGTAAATTGAACTTCTCCCACGTATAAGATCTTTTCTGACTTCTTCGATTTAGCCATTTAAATAATAATTTCCTCACTTGGAACTGATAATTAATAACTGCCTGTAGATTATCTGTAATACAGTAATAATTGTAGTACCCATTTAGTGATCTTATCATACGATCCATGATGAAATCAGTGCCTTTTGTTCGGTTTGCTTTCAACCATTCCTTGCACTTCTTTAACTTTGACTGCACCTTCTTGCGACTCGTTTTGCGCTTTACACGAAAATGACCATTCCTACTTTTATCGCAATAATGTGTAAAGCCCAGAAAGTCAAAGGTTTGTGGTTTCTTTATTCCTTTTCGCCCGCAGTTTTCTTCAGCGAAACGTCCAAAGGAAATGATCTTAGTCTTATCTTTCGCCATCTCAAGATTGAATTTCGAAAGTCTCTTATGTAGCGCTTGATAAAACCGATCCGCGTCTTTCCTGTATTGAAAGCAACACACGAAATCGTCCGCGTACCTTACTATGTGAGCTTGACCTTGGCAACGTTCTTTCACCGTCTTTTCAAACCACAGATCGAGTACATAATGAAGGTAAATATTAGCAAGAATTGGTGAAATCAGGCCGCCTTGTGGAGTTCCTTTATCAATATCATATTTCTTTCCCTCTTCCAGGTATCCTGCTTTAAGGAATCTTGCGATCAGCCTTAGAAGATTAGGGTCAGTGATACGGTGCTTAAGGAATGCCACCATCCATTTGTGATCTACATTATCAAAGAACCCTTTAATATCTACATCTACGATGTAGTTCGTATAGCGCTTTTCGATATACACATTTAGGACTTTTAATGCATCATGACAATTTCGCATCGGTCGGAAGCCAAAGGAACTGTCGAGAAAATCATTTTCATATATTGCATTGAGTATTTTCGCTATGCCACGTTGAACAATTTTATCTTCATACGCTGGTATACCCAATGGTCTTTTTTCCTTTGAACCGGCTTTATCAATGTATGTGCGTCGAACAGGTAACGGACGGTAACTTTTCTTCTTCAGACGTTCAATTAGGTTAGCAATATTGTCTTGAAGATTTTCCGCATATTCTGCCTTCGTTATATTATCTATTCCCGATGCTTTATTTCCTGATAATTCATGATGGCACTGTTTCAACGCCTTTTCACTTAAAAGGTGTGCAAGCGAAGTGAATTTCATCTCTGGATTCTGTTGTGCTAATTCTGTTATTCTTATTAGTTTTGTGTTCATAGGATTTTATCCTACCTCCGTGTGTAGTCTATGTTTCCCTAATAAGAGCGAAGATCGGGGGACAATTCACCTTTCCTCCTCCAGCATTACCTGAAATCATCAGTACTACGTGGTCCTCCGACTTCCTATTAGATATTTGGCTTTCTCGCTTTATTATCACTTGTCCGCCATACTTTCCAATTGGAAAGATCCAATAGGATCTCCCGAGTTGCCATATCCTAACAATGTCCAGCGTGCTAAGGTCACAGACCCCGGGGAAACCTGCTTCATCTTGCCATTTTGCGATGGACAGGTGTTGCTTTCTGAGAGCATAACATCATCAGCTTTCCCGATTTGTAAGATTACGGGGCTCAATCCCTTCAACCGCTTGGCTTTCGGCCCACTGGCTAACTGTCTACGCTTAAAGATAGAAGTTACCTCCTACCCTCCAAGACTCGCTACAGGTGAGTGGCTAGCCCTTTCCTGGTGGGAGTCACACCCACTATAAGATATGACCTATGCTCGGACGCTCTATGCTTT
>NZ_JARZFX010000037.1:0-1877 GCF_036026595.1 Virgibacillus tibetensis
GCTTCAGTCTTTCAACAAGGAGAGCGTCATCCAGGGATAATAGATTTAAAGGAAAATCTGAATCGTTTAGGATTTGGCTATATCAGTGTTACTACATTATATGGAAGCTACACTGAGAAGAAAGTAAAGGACTTCCAGGAATATTATGGTTTGAATGTAACTGGAAAAGTTGATACAGCTACTTTTAATAAAATTGATCAAATATTAGATAGTCCGTTTCAAGTAGGTAAGCGTTATGAAAACACTATTGATTTAAAAAATAAATTAAATCATATAGGTTTTGGTAATATATTAGTAACCGATTTATACGGTGACTTTACTGAGCTTAAAGTGAGAGAATTCCAAAAATATTACGGATTAATAGTTAATGGCATAGCAGATGATCATACAATTGAAAAACTAAGTAGTATAGCAAACACTCCATTTCAGAATGGAAAACGGCATTCAAATACAATACTGTTAAAAGAAAACTTAAATCAATTGGGCTTCGGTAATATAACTATATCGACTTTGTATGGCAACTTTACTGAAGAAAAAGTTACAGAGTTCCAAAATTATTTCGGGCTAATACCTAACGGAATAGCAGATGATCGCACCTTTAAAAAAATTGATGAGTTACTATCTAGTCCATTCCAACAAGGAAAAAGACACAAGGCTACTCTTCAATTAAAGAAAAACTTGAATGCAATTGGATACGGTGGTATAACATTAAGTGATTTTTATGGATCGTTTACCGAACAAAGAGTCAAAGAGTTTCAAAGAGACAATCGCTTACCAGTAAGCGGTATTGCCGATGAAATTACTCGAAAAGAGATTGAAAAACGTATCGTTAGAATTTTCTTAGATCCTGGCCACGGAGATCAGGATTCTGGTGGTCAGGGATATGGATTGAAAGAAAAAAATGTTGTGCTTGATATAGCTTTAAGAACTGCAAATGCTTTAACAAATAACTACTTTGGAGTGACTGTTAACTTATCTCGTAAAACAGACGAATTTATAGAGTTATTGGATAGGGCTAGATCGGCTAATAATTGGGGAGCCGATTACTTCGTAAGCCTTCATACGAACGCTTATAATGGTAACACTAATGGATTTGAAACTTTTATTCATGATGGAAGTGTTTCTCAAGAAACCTTAAAAAGACAGAAGGATATTCACCAATACCTAATTAGTAAATTAGGTATAAGTGATCGTGGTATGAAAGAAGCAGACTTTAACGTACTACGAAACACTAATATGCCAGCAATATTAATAGAATATATGTTTATAGATGACTTTGTTGAAAATGCCTTATTAAGGGATCCACATTATAGAAATTGGTTAGGAGAAATAACTGCAGAAGCGCTTGCTTTTTCATTTAATTTAAAAAGGAGGTAAGCAATTTTGAGAGTTGGGCTATAAGTAGTCCAACTCTATTTTTTAAATGTTAAATAAAAAGTGACAAAATCTAGCAAAATAGTTAAAAAACACTTGAAATAAAACATTTAAAGTAAGATACTATACTAGTACCAAAAAAACAACAAGGAGGTGAAACTAGAGTGAGGATTAGAAATACAATAGCTCTATTAGTAATAACATTTTCTCTTTTCCACTTTAGTCCACAAGCAGCATACGCAGTAACAAGTAATGAGTCCAATGAAGAAGATAAAACCAGTGAAGAAGAGTCGGAGGAATCTAATCTAGTAGATAAAGAGGAAGAAGATGTAAAAGGCCCTTCAGAATCAAATACCGCAGAACAAGAAGCAGAAGATTCTTCAGAAGCAAATACCGCAGAACAAGAAGCAGAAGATTCTTCAGAAGCAGATACCACAGAACAAGAAGCAGAAGATTCTTCAGAAGCAGATACCACAGAACAAGTAGAAGAGGAAGATATCAAA
>NZ_JARZFX010000039.1:0-952 GCF_036026595.1 Virgibacillus tibetensis
GCAATGAAATATTTATATGACAAACACGTTAATGTTTTTGTTGCACGACTTGTGCACTGGAGGATTAGCTCAGCTGGGAGAGCACCTGCCTTACAAGCAGGGGGTCGCAGGTTCGAGCCCTGCATCCTCCACCATTTACTTTTGCCGGCCTAGCTCAACTGGTAGAGCAACTGACTTGTAATCAGTAGGTTGGGGGTTCAAGTCCTCTGGCCGGCACCATTAAACATAATGAATCATTTAAGATTTTATTGAATATTTTTTCACAGTACGAGCCATTAGCTCAGCTGGCAGAGCATCTGACTTTTAATCAGAGGGTCGATGGTTCGAATCCATCATGGCTCACCATTTTGCGGGTGTGGCGGAATTGGCAGACGCGCTAGACTTAGGATCTAGTGTCTTCGGACGTGGGGGTTCAAGTCCCTTCACCCGCACCATTATATTTTACTATATTATCTACATTAATATGCCAAGTTTACTAAGCGGAAGTAGTTCAGTGGTAGAACACCACCTTGCCAAGGTGGGGGTCGCGGGTTCGAATCCCGTCTTCCGCTCCAAGCTAAGCCGGGGTGGCGGAATTGGCAGACGCACAGGACTTAAAATCCTGCGGTAGGTTCTACCGTGCCGGTTCGAGTCCGGCCCTCGGCACCATTAGCGCCCGTAGCTCAATTGGATAGAGCGTTTGACTACGGATCAAGAGGTTAGGGGTTCGACTCCTCTCGGGCGCGCCATTCTTTTCGGGAAGTAGCTCAGCTTGGTAGAGCACGTGGTTTGGGACCACGGGGTCGCAGGTTCAAATCCTGTCTTCCCGACCATTAATATTAGGGGCCTTAGCTCAGCTGGGAGAGCGCCTGCCTTGCACGCAGGAGGTCAGCGGTTCGATCCCGCTAGGCTCCACCAATTTATAAACGATTGAATTTGCTCCTTGAAAACTGAACAAAACAACCAGTATGTT
>NZ_JARZFX010000004.1:0-318248 GCF_036026595.1 Virgibacillus tibetensis
AAGAGGGAACTGTTGAAAGAAGTATTTCAATACATTTTATAACCTCATTTTGATTCATTAGAATGGGTTGTACCTCTGTCTCCATGAGATTTATTAACAATCTACATCTAAGATATAAGTTTTACTTTTTAGATAAGAGTTAAAATGTTGTATAATGCAATCCAGCTTCTATAGCCAATCACTTGTATTTGTATATGTTAATTAAAAATTGAACCACATGTTATTCCAAAAATAGCCACCAAATCTATATTTAATAATAGATTTGATGGCTTTTGGTATAATTACCGAACGATTATGCGCCACATGCAAGACATCTAGTATAAAATGTTTCAGTTACTCCTAGAGCACGTTCGTATCCATTATGAACTGCATAATCAGAAGACCATACCCTTTTATCAGAAGTGGGATAACTACCTTTTCTCCAGGTCGTTATATTAGACTTACCCACGTTGGTAGGGTACGCAGAATTACTAGCATATGCGTATGCCATACCCACTCCTATACCTAGCGCCATAGTACCACCTGTTGCTAAACCAAGTGCTGCTGCAGCAAATCCTCCCATAATAGTACCCAAAGCAGAAGTTGAATAAGTATGAAAGTTTCTTTGTGCGTTAACATTAACCGTTCTTCCACTTTCATAAGTCTAAGGTCCAGATCTAGAACCGACTAATCTATATTTTATTTACAGCCAAAATGTTATAAATTCGGATGGCAGGGTAAAACAGTATAGATACTTATTGTAATGGAGTCTTTTTTTAAACAGCAGACCAGTATTTTTTCCTCTGTGGTCCTGCGGTCTAGAGTGGTGCCTACATCCTCATAAATTAGAGGTTTCAACCGAATAATATATAAGTGAACTTTCTAATGTAAACGTAAATAACGCTAATTCACGAATGGTACAAGTGTGATATGAATAATAATAGATGTATATTGAAGTAATCAGGATTCATAGAGTTATGAAAAAATAGAATGTGAGGGATTATCGTGACAACGGAGAATGAACGAATCAATAAATCCTATTATCAAATGATTATAGATGAAAACAAACAAGGCCACCCAGTCAAGATATTGGGTGAAATGTACATAGAAGAAATGCAAAAACAGCAGCCTAACTTATCTTCTATTCGCTTCGCCCAAGGGGAAGTTTATTTCTTGAATAATGATTACGAAGCGGCAATTTTCAAATGGCAGCAGCCTTTAGAAGAGGAGTTTATTCCATGGGCACAGAAAAATATAGCAGATGCCCACTTGGAATTAGGATTATTGGAAGAAGCAGAAGGGATTTATTGGAAAGTTGACACTCCATCACTTGCTTTGAAATCGGAAGTTCTATTGCAGCTGTTTTCTCTGTATGTACAACAAGGCAATCAGGAAAAGGCAGTTCGTGCGATAAAGGAAGCTGTTAGGTTAAATCCCGATTATTCCCGTATAACAGAGATAGCCCAGACTTATTTAGAGGATATTAACGATTGGGATAATGCAGTTGAACTAGCAGTTGGGGAGGCAATACGAACAAAATCTTTATATTGGTTTGATGTGTTATCAGGATATGTTCGAAAAGGGTTAACCGTTGACTATAGGCCAGGCTGTTTTAATAATTTGCTGGTAAATATACTGGAAATTGATCGTGACCGATTTGAAAACGTTACAGAGGTATTATGGAATAGCTATAGGCAAAGTACCTATTATTTAGAGTGGCTAAGCGTCATTAACCGGCTTCTTTTGGATTATCATGATGAACCACCTTATGTGTGGAAGAAGCTTCCAGTCTTATATCAAGAATCTTACTTCGGCTTAATTAGCGGTCGATTTTTAATCAGGGACATCTCTGATTTGATGCAGAACCATCTAACGAACTGGTTAGACGTAACTTCTGAATCGGATGCTTTGATTTCTTCCACTGCCATACTTGCATGGGATGAAACCTTCCCTTCTATGCTTGATGCTGGGCTGATTAGCAAAGCGGAATACCAATTTGAAAACTCAAAATCGAATCAAAATGGCAGAAAAGATGGGATCAAGCTTTTGGATTCTATTAAAACATGGGCAAAAGGAGAAGGATTGTTAGAAGATTTAACTGAGATTACAAGGCCTGTGCTAACGGACTACAATATGGATGCAGCGAGTCCGTCAAGAATCCGGGAAGTGATTAAAGTTTCGATAGAGTTTCTTTTGGAACAAAGAGTAGAATTGGAAAAAGGCATAGAGGAAGATATCAATTGGAATGAAGGGTTACTGACTAGCTTGCAGAATATTCATCAACAGATAGGAGATATGGAGCAAGAAACGGCCGATGTCATGACAGCTTCGTTTCGTAAGGTAAAAAATTCCTTAACGCAACGTGTGTTGACTGAACTGCCTAAACTATTACAAAAATGTTCTGGATATGTTCAGGAGGACAGTGATTTTTCCAAGATTCATGAAGACCTAAATGAAGAAATGAATAGGCGCATTGCCGTCTTTATGAAAAATTATGTCCATAATGACATTAAACATACGGTACAGCAATGGATTGAAGATTGTAAAAGGGAATTCCAGGAACATCAGGTAGCATGTAACGAATTAAGCCAGCCGCTTAATAAACAATTTAACGAAGAAAGGATTGTCCTGCAGGGTGACTTTAAAGTGCTGGATGATTGGCAAAGAGACTTGGAACGGATATCCCGTGGATTGCTGCGCTCTGAGAAGATAAATATTTTGCTGCGTAATACACCATCCCAGCTATTTTTAAAAGGGGCGGGCAAGCTAATCGGTTCCATTTCTAAGAATAACGAAATGCTCCACAGTAAATATAAAAGCTATATTGAAAATGAGGACTATAGTCAAACAGCAAAGGATATCATAACCCCTTTCATGCAGCAATTGGAATTATTTGAGGGGTCAATAGAGTGGGACGTTAGCAGGTTCTTCTCGAATCCGCTAGATGTATTGAATCGTGAAACAGAGAAGGTTGAATCGGATATTGAAAGACATACGTATTCATTACAAAAGATGCACGAAAAACCAGAAATCTATCGCGACCCATTGACCTTGTTTGAGTTGAGACTATGCCAGTATGAGTTAATGAATACAATCAGTTAGATGTAGGAGCCCAGGATGGCCCCTGCCGCGTTAACGCTTTAACGCAGTAAGGGATTAACCCCAAAACAGATTTGACCAGCCATAAGCATGGCTGATAGGGTTTATTGGACTTGTTCACCACTTATACCAAATTTTTAAAAATCATTTCAAACAGGTAAGACAGTAACAACGTAAGCTTATATAGAAAGAAGTTTATCGGTATGGACAACTACCCGCCTTCTTCCAGTCGATCTGTCATAATACCATCTATGTCCAGGTCAATTAACCCCTGCATTATTTATGGATCGTTAATAGTGCAACAATGAACATCCATACCGGAAGAAACTGAATGGAATTCACTAAAAAAGATATGATTCCCATCACAAATGTGGGAATCATATCTTTAAATTCAGTTAAAATTTACTGATACTTGGCTTTTCCTTTTTTTATCCATGCGATAACAGCTGCGATAATTAACGCAAATCCTAAGTAGCCCATTGTTGAATATACTTTTCCAACAAGTGTAGTAAATCCTGCAAGACTTAAGACAAAACCAAGTAACCCGATAACAACTACGGCTGGTTTATATAATTTACTATCAGGTGCGATGAACCGTACGGTAAAGGAATAGAACATACCTACTGCCGTATTATACATCATACAGAGCAGCGCAATCGCCATTAATATGCCGACAGCTGGATGGATCTGGTTTGCGAGTTCTAGTGTTGGCATGTCAGCACCAGCTACCACATCAATTTTTACTAACATCCCAATATGAATCAGGATAATCAGTCCTCCTAGCATGGCGCCACCAAGAATACCACCCATGCCAGCAACTTTACGGTCTTTAACGCCTCCACTCATCACAATTAATAATGCTGCACCGGCTGCTAGATTATAGGACACATAAAGAAAAGCACCTAGAACCCAGTTGCCTGTAGCAGAAACTTGTTCTTTTGCTAGGGCGTCAGCTTCAGCAAATGATAGATCCATTGTAAAGATAGAATAGATTAAAATGATAAAAATAATAGTGATTAAATAAGGTGTTATCATTGCAATGATACTAATAATTTTTTTCGTATTTAATAATAGAGTAAGAATGGTGAGTGTTACCATGATGATACTCCCTACTCTAGTATCGATGCCGAACATTTGATCAAATGTTGACCCAGAGCCTGCAAACATAACAACCGCTACACCAAATAAGAAAAATGTAATTAAGATATCTAATATTGCTCCGATATAACGGCCACCAATATGGTAAATAACTCCTTTATGTGATGTTGCTTGTAGGTCTGTTCCTAGCTGTGCAAATGTGTATCCTAAATAGATGAATAGAATGGTAGCAAGAATTCCTCCAGCCGTTCCCCAAATACCAAAGCTAGTGAAGTATTGCATTACTTCTTGCCCTGAGGCAAATCCAGCTCCAATAATTAGTCCGACAAAGGCACTACCTATTTGAAAACTCTTTTTCATGTGGACAATCTCCCTTATTTGTAATCTTTCTTAGCTATGGTATAAGCTTCAACTGCTTCCCGGTCTACTTCATAACCAATGCCTGTTGTTTGTGGAACATCAATATAACCGTCTGTAGCGACAACTTCAGGAACGATAATATCATTTTCCCAGTAGCGACTTGAACCAGCTGTATCTCCGGGTAAAATAAAGTTTGATAATGTTGTTAAAGCGACATTATGGGAGCGACCAACACCTGATTCCAGCATGCCACCACACCAAACTGGAATGCCATTTGCTTCGCAATAATCATGGATTTTCTTCGCTTCAGTTAACCCTCCGACACGACCAATCTTGATATTAATAATTTTTGTACTTCCTAGCTCAACGGCTTTTCGTGCATCCTCTAGAGAATGAATACTTTCGTCCAAACAAATTGGCGTTTTTAGTTCCTTTTGCAGCTGTGCATGATCGATAATATCATCCGATGCTAATGGTTGTTCAATCATCGTCAGGTCAAATGCATCTAGTTGTTTTAAGAGGTCAATGTCTTCTAAGCTATAAGCCGAGTTTGCATCAGCCATAATTGCTACATTTGGGAAATTTTCACGTAATGTGCGCATAACGTCCACGTCCCAGCCTGGCTTGATTTTCACTTTAATGCGCTTATAGCCTTCCTTCACATAGCCATCTACTAATGCTACTAACGCTTCAATAGACTCTTGTATTCCAATACTGATTCCAACTTCAATTTTGTCCTTCGTTCCACCCAAGGCTTTGGCGAGTGATTGATTTGTTTGTTGTGCGTAAATATCCCAAACAGCGCCCTCAAGCGTTGATTTTGCCATGTTATTTTTACGAATTGGAGCAAAAATTTCATTCACTTCATCTGGATGGTTTAATTCTTTATTTAAAATAAGAGGAATTAAAAAATCCTCCAGCATATGCCAGTTTGTTTGCAGTGTTTCTTCGTTATACCATGGTGCGTTAAATGCCACAGATTCACCCCAACCAACGGTACCAGCTTCATCTTTCGCTTCCAGTAATAAAAATTCCTTCGTTGTAAAGGTTCCAAAGCTTGTAGTGAATGGAGCTTTTAGCTTCATTTGTAAATGACGGATTGTAATTTCTGTGATTTTCATTATTGTTTTCCTCCAAGTTCTACTGTATCTTTTTTTACAAAAATGTATTCACCATAGTCTTCATAGGGCTCTAAATGAACGGCCACATATCCTGCTTTAAAAAGGTTTTGGAATTGCTTGCGTGTTTGTAATCTCCAGTCCATCGCCAGCTCTTGGCTTGCTGCTTTTAATCCTTGAAAATCCTTTGGGACAGCCATGGAATAGGCATGCTCTGTTAGTTCGGTTTTCTCGCCAGCAACAAAGACAGGCAATCCTGCTTTATTAAATGTTAATGTACTTAAGCTCACTGCGCTTTCTATATTTGGTAACTGTTTTTCAACTACATGTGGGCTTGTTAAATGCCAATGGATTTCAAAGCGATCGGATGGGAGGCCTTTATTGAAACCGTCCTGCATCTCACCATAACAATTTTCAATATAGGTATCACAAATACCATTCAGTTTGGTTAAATTTAGATAAGCATTACGTGTTTCTAGTGGATCGTATGTCCATTTCATCATGTCATAACCTTTTTCTATCGCTATTTCACGTTGTTTTTGCTTAAGCATTTCACCGATGCCTTTTGAACGGTAGGCGTCGTCAACCCCAAGCATATGAGAGCATAAATAGCTTTTTCCATTATGAAAACCTGCAAATCCATAGCTAAAGCCAACCAATTGCTTCACGTCATAAGCACCAACCATAATTCCGCCATTTTTAACTGCTGTTAGCGTTTGATGTGTAGGGATGGTGTTAATTCCCCAAACTTTCTGTTCCAGCCCTTTTATTTGTTCCATTTCGTCCATCGTTTTTAGCTCTCGACTTTCGATCATGAGTCTTCTCTTTCTTCTACTTCTTGTAATGCGAGCACGAGTGCCTGTGCTATTATTTTTGCCCCAGTTGGTAGACGGTTATGATTAAATGTCATTTTTGGGTGGTGGAGTCCTGGTGTAACACCACAACCAAGGCCAAGCATCGTAGTTTGAAGCTGTGGTTTAGAATAGGTGTAAAAATGGAAATCCTCGCCACCGGGTGTCACTACTTCTGGTGCGCATTTTTCATTACCTGTTACGTCGATAATTGCTTGCTTCATAATGTCTTTTGCTGTGTCATCAACCTGGGCTGCAGCAATATGAGCATCTACTTGGTAATCAATCGAAATACCATATAGCGTACCGACAGCTTTTACTACTTTTTCAAAACCATTTGTCAAAGCTTCCATTGTTTCGTTCGTTTGAGCACGGGCATCAATACTAAATGTTGCACTGCCTGGAATGATATTGGTTGCCGTACCACCTGCTTGTATTTGCGTCATTTTGATAGAGGCTGACTCTGAAGGGCTAATCCAAATTCGCTTGAGCCCATCAATCAGTGCAGCTGCTACTTCGATCGCGTTCACACCCTGCTCCGGTCGTGCTCCATGTGCTTCCATCCCATCAATTTTCCCAGCAAAAAGCTTCGCTGCTCCGTGATGTAATGCTGGTGCGTATGTCCCGTCTTGTAATTCGATGAGTGGTCGGACATGTGCCCCGAATAAAAATTGCAGGGAATCTACTACACCTTTTTCCACAAGTAATTTTGCTCCTTGTGCCTTTTCTTCGGCTGGTTGGAAAATGATACGAATTGCTCCTGGTAGTGTAGGCTCTAATTCTTTCAATAAAAGAATGGCGCCAAGTGCAACTGTCATATGGCCATCATGCCCACAGGAATGATTTGCTCGGAATGTTCCATCAACTTCTTGCCAAAGGGCATCTATATCGGTTCTGAATCCAACTTTAGGAGTACCTTTTCCAATGTCTACATACAATCCGGTCATATTTTCAAAGGTTTGGGGTTGTAAGCCTTCTTCTTGGAGAAGCTTTACAAGATACGCAGTTGTTTCTACTTCATTCCAGCTTTCTTCTGGATTCTGATGCAAATGCTCAAAGATTGGTTGTAATCGTTCTGCTAATTGTTGTTCTGTCATTTTTTCAACTCCATTTTTCTGCAATAAAACTATTATTATAATCATCGTAATTCACGCGTTGCTTGTTGTAATAGGTTGGATCAAATGCCATCATTCCCGTTACTAATACATTGAGAAAGGAAAGAAGTGCTGGCATTAGATCAATCGTTGATTTCTCTGTTTGTTCCAATATAAAAGAATAGGAACAATGCTTTTGAATTGGTGCTAGTTTGGAATCTGTAATCGCGAGCACTGGTATACCCCGTCCGTGAAGTAATTCAGCTATTTGAATGGGTTCTTTAAAGTAACGATGTTGAGATATCACGATAACTATAGATTCTTCATCTATTTTCTGCAGTGTCCGAATTAATTCTGGCGTTTCTGTTTGAATAAGTGAAACGTTTGGCCGAAGTATATTCAACGTAAAATGTAGCCACTCGGCAGGAAACTGTGATGCACCCGCTCCAATAATATAGATGCTTTGTGCTTCATGTAATTTATGTGCTGCCTCGTGAAATAATTTCCTGTCAATATGTTCAACAATTCTGTTAATTTTGGAGATATCTTCCCCCATTGCCTTTTCAATCAGGCTTTGGTCATTAAAAAGTTCTCTTTTAGAGGAAAGGTAATTACCAAGCGTACTGACTGTAGTTTGATTAAATACAAAAAGAGTAATTTCTTTTTGCAGCTGTGCAAAGCCCTTGAGTCCAAGCGTGTAACAGAAGCGGATAACCGTTGTTTCACTTGTACCAGCCTTCTCTCCAACTTCAGCTGCCGAATGCGTTCCCACAAAAGTCGGATTATTTAACACAAAACGTGCAACTTTTTGTTGCTTCTTTGATAATGTATTAAAATGCATTTCAATCATGTCTTTAATTGTTTGCGTATCCTCCAAAATAAGTCTCTCCTTTAATTTATTTAAAAAGAAGTTTAAACTTTTTAATACCTTAACATAAATTAAATAGGAGAACAAGCAATTTTCAGAAAAAAAAGCCGTACCTGATTGTCCCAAACTACTTATAAGTAAGAAAAACCGATAGAGTGTGACTATATCGGTTTCTGAATTTATTTAGCTGAAGGACAGGGGAATAGGTTATGTACTGCACTCCCTAATCATATAACCAGAAAACATGGGTCTAACTTCATGGAGAAACGATAAAGTACGGCAACAGGATGTCACAGTCGCTAAAAATTACTATACAAGACTCTCCAGCATCCGTTGATAATTCGTCACGGTGACAACGTTAAATTTGCGGAGAGTAACGGGAGCTATGGAGAATGTACAGGGTAGGTTCTTGGTTCATGTTTAGCGACACTAAAGAAGCAAGAGAACCGTCTCCTCTCTTCCCCATCCTTCTCCTACCAAACTCCTATTTTTTCTTTTATGGATATATATGTAATGATTTACTCCAAATTTTTACTATTATCAGTTAAACTAATGCTAATGGGTAGAGTTGCACATGGAGGGTTATTTAAGACTCAAATGGTTCAGGAGGATACGACATGAAATTAAAATCAATTATACAAGTAATCTTTTTAATAGCACCACTCTTGATTGGAGGATGTGAAGTAATGGATGAAATAACGGAAACACCGGAAGAACAACATGCCCGAGAAACATATGTCAGTGTGAATGATTATACAGGGGAAGAAAAGGATTTACCTGATGGCCAAACAAACGATCCTATCGCAAAAAAGAAATTTGAGGAGATTGCCGAAGCAACACAAAATTTTTTCCTTGATGAGTTTAAAACAGAAGTAATTGTTCATAATGCTGTCGGAGCAAAACATGGAATTATGGCCTTTGTAGAATCACTCAACGAACCCAAATTCCACACCTTTGTAATGATTCCTGTCGATGCTGAAGAAGAAATGATCTTTCCTGAAGATATTTGGACAGTTGAGATGCAGGTAGAACAAGCTCTCTTTGGAGGATTAGTAGCGATGATTATGAATGAAGAATTTGCGGCACTTGATCAATATTTTGACGAATTCACGACTCAATTTCCCGTCATTGGATTACGTGAGGATGCAATAAATAATGTAATGAGCTCAGGTTACACAACACCTTATTATTTTATTCAAACAATGTCTTTGATAGATGAGTTTGAAGGTATGATGGACATCTACTTCAATAACCCGAAAATTTCCATGACAGAACTGAAAGAACACTTTGATAAGAGCAGTTATGAAGCTGAAAATTTTTCTTTTGTTATTGACTTGTATATGAAGGAGCCAGGTATGGATCCAGACGAAGAGATCTTTAAACAACTCGTCGAAGACATTAAAAACTTAGATGTCTTTCCAAGAGGTGCTTATACAGTTTCTTTACATGATAACAACATAAATAAATTTTCAGGGATAGGACATAAAGAAAATACGTTAACAGAAGGCAATATTGTACCTATAATTCGAAACTAGGCTTTAATGGAGGTCAGTTTATGGAAAATCTTTTTTTGCAGCAAATTGATATCAATACTACAACCGACCAGGAACTTGTTCAATTAGCTGGATTATACGCTTACTTAGAACGCCGTACGGGAGATAGAATTCGTTCCAATGATTCAACTTTCAGAGTAGTCCACACCAACTACGACCACCCCACTGGCCTGGACGCTTTAACTTTACAGAATGTCAACACGGGGGAGTTTATTATTACCTTTGTTGGTACAAATGTACATGCAGAATACGGAATGCAAGATTTGAAGACAAATGTGCGGCTATTAAATGAGCCAACTCCTCCCCAATTGCGAGCAGCAAATGAATATTTTTTACAAATGCAGGCGGAACTTGCAAAAAGCGGGCATGAAATCTCCTATGTATGCGGCAACTCATTAGGCGGTGCCCTCGCAAATAGTGTAGCAGTGAAAAATCCAGAGGTAAAGTCAGTAACGATTAACCCCGCTTTGTTGCCATCCGGGTTTGCTGCACGATATGCATATGAGACTTATCGCACTATCATAAACCGAATCACCAACATCCCCAATTTGAAATTCAAGCTCAATCTCCTGACCGATTAGATCCGTTAAATCAAGATGCGTAGTATGAATACCTGTTGTTGCATTATAAACTACGTCATTTGGACTAGGAAACGGTGCAATAGGAGATTGCGATGTACCTTGAACTTGATTCATATAAGGTCGTGCGTTATCAATTGTAAATGGGTTTCCGTTAGGTAAAAGTGCAATGTTTTCTAACCTATTACCTTCAGAATCCTTCACCCATGCAGTAAAATAATCTTGGAATTGACTTCCCCAAAAACTAGGTGGTTCTTCTGACATAAATTTATAGCGGAACACCAGACGTGGCTCAGGATCTGTGGTAAGGTCAGTGAGATCTAAGCGGACAGTTAACGTTGCCACATCATTCGCATTATATCCGTCTGGGCTACCACCGGGAATATGTACTCCGCCCATATCAACAGAACTAAACGTATTCGCTACTCCAGCGATATTACTTGCTCTTCCCGTGCTTAAAACAACATATTGATTTCCACTTCTCGGAAATTCCTGAAGGGAAGTTTGCATTACCGCAGCTTGATCTGGATTTCCTTCATAAGTTGTACTTACAATTCGATCCTTTAAATCTGGTTTGGAAATGGCATCAATAAGATCATTTGCCAAAGCTGTGTTATCACCAAAGCTGAACATAGAGATAACTGCCGGTTCAGAAGATATACGTTCTTCTTGGTAACCCGCCTTCTCTTGTTTTTCCTCTCCACTAGTAGTATCAATGTTTTCTGCATATGGCAGTGAATAACCCGGTAATAATGGAAAAAATAACATCACAATAACGGAAAACACTACTGCACTCTTTTTAATTTTCATTTTACTCCCCCTAATGTCTTTGAAAATATGATTCTATTATAGAAAAAACGATAAATTATATTGAGATTCCATTCATAATAGAAATATTTAGTAAGGAAGCAGGAAGTAATAAGTCATTCTATCATTATGTACTCACCGACATTTGTTTCAAGCTGATCTTTCTTTATAATCGTGAAATCACCATCTTTCACTTGGACTTCCCAGTGAAATACCACACCGCCAACTGCTTGCCATGTAAAAAATTCCACTATCCATTCTGTATCTTTTTTATGCACCTTCATTGTGTGTATAATTTCCTTTAATTCCTCTAGTAAGTTTAGGTTCTTTTCGATACCTGGAATGTCTACAATCGCATTAAGTATGATGTGTTTGTCTTGACTAGGCATTTTAATATCAAATTGCAAATAAAACTCCACTATTTCCTCTACTTCTGTATGATCGTTAAAAATAAGCTCTTTTTTCCTCAAAAGCAGATGGAACTCCTCTGGTAACTTGAAAACAGAGCCATCTGGGGTAACTGCAAAAGGACTGTTCTCTGTATGTCCTAACTCACTTCGGACATACATAAATTGGACATCGCTAAGGATAGTAGGTGGACGAATACTTCCTGCTAGTGTTACATTTTCAGGTGTAAAATCTATTTCTGGGTGTTTTTTCGCAGCCTTCAATACCAATTCCATAGAGGCTTCGAGATCAACAGGCTCTTGAGGTGAATGAGGTTGTCTAAATTCCAATAAGGAGCAGGCAACAAGGACGCTAAAAGAAACAATACAAAGAATAATGAAGAACAGTACCCTTTTAATTATAAGTCTCACCTCCTCCAGTGGTAAAAATAGGAATCACTTAATACAATAACTATATTACTTTATTTACAATATTAAGTCACTTAAATTTACTAGGTAAAAGGTATGAATTTTGGACAAACATGGGGAAACATGGAGGCCACTGAAAAAGTCTCATATTTTTAATTAGGCAGTTGAAAGTTCTGTAATTGAACTTTCAACTGCCTTTTTACTATATAATAATGATATTAAACGTTTGTAGGTGGTGTCCAAATGATCCAAAATCAAGAATCTTTAAATCTCAGCCCATATATGGCTTTATACGATATTGTTGTGCCAAAAGATAATATGCTTCGAAAAATTAAGGAGCTTGTAGATTTTACATTCATTCTTGAAGAATTGAAAACAAAATATTGTCCAGATAATGGTCGTAACGCAGTTCCGCCTATCCGTATGTTCAAATATCTATTACTTAAGTCCATTTATGATCTGTCAATGTAAATGTTGTGGAACGCTCCAAATATGATATGTCGTTTAAATATTTTCTTGATATTGCTCCAGAGGATTCAGTGATTAATCCGAGTTCTCTAACGAAATTTCGCAAACTTCGTCTGCAAGATGTGGGTTTATTAGATATGCTCATTGGGAAAACCGTAGAGGTTGCACTCGAAAAAGAAATCATTAAAAGTAATTCAATTATCGTGGATGCCACACATACAAAAGCACGTTATAACCAAAAATCACCTAAAGAGTTCTTACAAGAGAAATCAAAAAATGTTCGGAAAGCAGTATATCAAATAGATGAATCCATGAAAGAGAAATTCTCGCCGAAAACAACTTCTAACGAAGTAAATGATGAATTGAATTATTGCCATCAAGTCATCACTGTTATTGAAACAGAACCAGAAATTGCCGTGATTCCTGCTGTGAAAGAAAAATTAAATCTACTAAGAGAAGTGGTAGAGGATTATACAGAACAACTAAATTTTTCCAACGATCCAGATGCACGGCTTGGACACAAAACAGCGGACTCTTCTTTCTTTGGATTTAAAACACACCTAGCGATGATTGATGAACGGATTATTACTGCTGCGGTTGTGACTACTGGCGAAAAAAGTGATGGGAAATACTTAAAAGAATTAATTGAAAAAAGTAAAAAAACAGGAATGAAAGTAAATAGAATCATTGGGGATACAGCATACTCAGAAAAAGATAATATCCAGTACGCAAAAAAAGAAAAAGTTCAACTTATATCTAAACTACACCCACAAATTACACAAGGTGGACGTTCAAAAGAAGATGAATTTGAATTTAATAAAGATGCAGGCATGTATGTTTGTAAGGCTGGTCACATGGCAATACGTAAAGCACGGATAGGGAAAAAAGGTCAAGGCAGAAACCAAACACTTACATATTATTTTGATATTAATAAATGTAAAGTATGTCCTTTCCGTGACGGCTGTTATAAAGAAGGCGCAAAAAGTAAAACATATTCTGTTTCAATAAAATCCACTGAACATAAGGACCAGGAAACATTCCAGAACAGTGAAGAGTTTAAAGAGCTTACGCGTTTGCGTTATAAAATTGAGGCGAAAAATAGTGAATTAAAACATAGACACGGGTATGAAACGGCAACATCCGCGGGTCTATTTAGCATGGAAATTCAAGGGGCCACAGCGATATTCGCAGTCAATCTCAAGCGTATACTAAAATTAATGAATGAAAAAGAGTAAAAAAAGAATAGGAAAAAAGGCAATTTACCACCAAAATATGGACGGTAAATTGCCTTTTTTATTTGAATTTGGTTTAAAGTTAATAAACTTAAGTTTTTCAGTGGCCTCGTATTTAAGGATAGTTTTTTTAAAATTGTTAGAAATATTTTTACACAATTTTTACACACCACCCACCCAAAACCCGTATAATATCAATTCTTTAAGACCTATCTCGACCCTGACCACCGTTGTCCAACCGCCATATGAGATAATAGAGTAACTAAAAAGCAGCATTGGTAGTTATTTTCCAATGCTGTTTTTTGCCTCTTAAATAACTATGGTGAACCGTATCATAAGTAAGATATATATATTCTAATGAATTATATCTGTCCACCTGTTTATGTGAGTCTTAGATGATATTGTTAGCGAACAGCTTAAGCTTAGTCCAGCGAATATAGTGATGGGGAAAAGTTGTTATACGGGCTGCGGGATAAATAGCAATAATCTAAGCAAAAACAACCTAAAATGAAACCCCGTTCAACCAGGGTGAACGGGATTTTCTCTTACGTTATAACGGTCTTTTCTTTCAACTGGTCAATGTCCTTGCTGGAGTAGCCGAGTTCTTTTAATACTTCTTGATTGTGCTGACCAATTAATGGGGCAGCTTTTGTTAATTGACCTGGAGTTTCAGAGAGCTTAGCAGGAAATCCCAATGTTTGCATTAATCCACCAATGGGATGTTCGTATTGAAGTACCATCTCACGTGCTTGAATATGTGGATCATTTAATGTTTGATCGTATGAATAGATCGGACCAGAGGGGATCCCGTATTGTTCAAGTAGCCCAAGCCAGTGCTTTGAGTTCTCCTCTTTTAATATTTCTTCTATTTCAATTTCCAAATCGTCCACATGTTGAGCACGGTGGCTATTTGTAATATAGCGTGGGTCCTTGATCCATTCCGGTTTATCCATTACATCTATGCAAAAGGTCTCCCATAGCTTTTGGTTAGCCGCACCAATTAAAATGAAGCCGTCTTTTGTTTCATAACCTTGGTAAGGTGCTGATGCTCTATGTGCTGTACCATTCCGTTTTGCCACGTCACCTTTACCGAAATAAGCGGCGGCCTCCCACACGGTCCAAGCAAGACCTGAATCGACAAGCGACACATCGATATATTGTCCTTTTCCACTTTTTAATCGGTAAATATAGGCAGATAATATCGACTGAACAGCAGTTTGAGCTGCGGCAATATCATGAATTGCAATGCCCACCTTAACTGGTTTCCCATCTTTTTCACCGGTCATGTCCATCAAACCCGACATACCTTGAGCCATAATGTCAAATCCGCCTTTTTTGCTGGAAGGGCCAGTTTGACCATACCCTGAAATCGAACAATAGATGAGTGCGGGATTGACTTCCTTTAGGGTTTCATAATCAATTCCCAGCTTTTTCATCACACCAGGTCGATAGTTTTCCACAAATACATCTGCTGTTTTAATTAAGTCAATTAAAATTTGCCGTCCTTCCTTACTTTTTAAGTCAAGACACATACCGCGCTTATTTCGATTGACCATCATATACATATAGCTTTCGTTGTCTATATATGGTCCCATTGTTCGAGTGGTATCACCCGTGGGGAATTTCTCTACCTTGATTATGTCTGCTCCCATGTCTCCAAGCACCATCGTACAATAAGGACCAGCTAATACTTGAGACAAATCAATTACTTTCATTCCATGCAATGCTTGTATCATTTTGTCTTCCACCTCTGAAGTATTTCTTTAAATCAATCTTAATTTCCTTGACTTCTAAACTGAGTACTTAGTTTGTCTAACTATGTACGAGTAATCGTCAAATCTCGAAGATCTTGCATAGTAGCAGCGCCAGAAAGTGTCGTTGATGCTTGAACATCTTGCTTGAAATTGGCTAAATAGTTTCTCACGCCAGTTTCACCGCCAACAGCTAAGCTATAGACAAAGGGTCTGCCCAAGAGAACGGCATCTGCCCCAAGAGCGATCGCCTTGACGACATCTGATCCACGGCGAATCCCGCTATCCAGCAACACAGGTATTTTTCCGTCAATGATGGCTGCAATTTCAGGAAGAGCATCAATACTTGAGATTACGCCATCCAATTGTCTACCACCATGATTGGAAATAATAATACCATCGACACCATGCCGGGTCGCTTGCAAAGCATCTTCGGGGTGAAGAATCCCTTTTAATAAAACTGGTAAAGTTGTTCGCTTCTTCAGTTCTCTAATATCATCCCAATTCAATGAAGGATGATTGATGTTGTCTTTAATTCCTTGAATGACCGACTCTGGTTGTTGATTAGGAAGTGAAGCTAGAAAAACGTCATCTGTTTCATAGTTTGCTTTTCCAAAACCTTGCATAAGGGGTGAGAACCGATTTTTCAGGTCTGTCTCCCTCCAACCAAGCGAAAAGGTATCAATTGTTAAAACAATTGCTTCGTAACCAGCTTTTTCCGCACGCTTAACCATATTAAAAGCTGTTTCCCTATGATTAGACCAATATAATTGAAACCATTTTGGACTATCACCAGTTGCAGCAGTTATCTCCTCGATTGAATAGCTGGAAACCGTACTTTGGATAAAAGGAATTTGATGTGCAGCTGCTGCTTTTGCAACTGCAATATCAGCTGCTTCATCAGCTAATTTTAACATTCCCACTGGGGCTAATAGTAGCGGATAAGGATACGTACGTCCAAATAAGGTAATGCTTGTATCTAACTTTGAAACATCTTTTAAAAATGTAGGGACAATGGAGTACTTTGAAAAAGATGTGTTGTTTTTTCTTAATGTCTCTTCTCCTCCTGCACCCGATTGGATATAGCCGAACGCAGAGGCGTCGATTTTTTGTTTAGCCGCTTCTTCTAATTCCTCAAAAGGCACTGGAAAATATTCATCTGAGCTAATATTTTGTAGGAAGACATCATTACTTTTAGTTGTATCCATATCTTTGGTTGCTTCCTTTCATGAAAAGTTTGGTTTTCTTTTTTCTAAGAATGCTTGAATGCCTTCTTGATAATCATCGGAGCTGAATGAGTCTAAAATGACATTTCTAATTTGTTCATCCTCTTCATTAGCACCATCAACTATTGCTTGAATGACTTGTTTAATCCCAATGTTGGAGACAGATGATTTTTCGATAATTTTAGTTGCAAAGTCTAAACAGGCTTTTTCAATCTCATCGCCTGCGTATACATAATCAATTAATCCGATATCTCGCCCTTCCTCTGCGCTAATAAGCTTTGCCGTGTAAAGGAGTTCTTTTGTTTTTGATGGACCAATAAGATTATACAGTCGTTTCGTGCTTGTTAAATTGTAGATAATCCCAACATTAGCAGCTGTGATGCCAAGTTTACTACCTGTAGAGGCAAATCGGAAATCACATGAATTTGCAAATTCAAGACCGCCACCGATCGCTAGTTTGCGAATTAATGCAATCGTTGGCTTTGAAAAGCGATATAATTTTTCAATGGCACCGAGAGCGATGTCATTATATTCCTTTGCTTTTTCGGCATGAAAGCGGACCTCGAGGAATTCACTAATATCGGCTCCAGCTGAAAAGGCTGTTTCATCCACACCGCGAACAATTAATACTTTTATACTTGAATCTTGCTCAAGTTCATCCATCAACGTAGAAAGATGGTGATACATGGCTAAATTAAATGAATTCTTTTTTTCTGGACGATTAAAAATTAAAGTGGCAATGGCCCCGTCCCTTTTTATATACAATTCGTTTGACATGATAAGCCTCCTGTCAGTCTTTTTTCAGACGAGCGGATAAGCGATTTCCAATCGACTGAATGCTTTGAACTAAAATGATTAAAATAGCAACGGTGATATATAAAACGTCCACTTCATAGCGCAAGTGACCAAAACGATAGGCTAAATCCCCAAGTCCACCAGCTCCGACAAGTCCAGCCATTGCCGTAGCACCAATTAAACTGACAGTTGTAATGGTTAAAGCGAGCACAAGTGACGGGCGAGCTTCGCGGAGTAGGACATTCCAGATGATATGTCTTGTTTTAATTCCCATTGCTTTATATGCTTCTAATACACCATTATCAACATCCAATAAGGAAGATTCAATTAATCTAGCTAGATATGGTGCTGTGTAAATAACAAGTGGAACAATTACACCTTGCACACCAATTGTTGTACCAGCAATTAATTTTGTAAAAGGCAAAATGAAGATTAATAGAATGATAAACGGTATTGAACGTAAAATATTGATAACTAAATTCAAAATTTGATAGGTCCATTTATTTTCCAAAGACTGACCTGGCCGCGTTAGCACAAGTAATATTCCTAAAGGGATACCGATCAAAATTGCAAAAAACATGGAAATAGTAACCATTTGGAAAGTCTCAATAATTGATTGCCCAACAATTGGCATCCATTTTGTAATAAACGCATTCAAATTATTCACTGGGTTAGCCCTCCAATCCCTCTAAACCGACACCTTGATCTAGCATGAAGCTTACTGCAGCTTCTACCTCAGATGGCTCTCCAAGCAAATGGATGACCAAATTGCCGACAATATCGTTTTTTAATTCAAATATATTTGCTGTTAAAATATTTGGTTTCACTTTAAACTTTTGACTAACTTGTGCAAGGATTGGCTCTCCAGTCGTCTCACCGACAAAAGTCAACCTTGTCACTGTACCGGAGAGATTTAACTGTTTAATTAATGATGGTGATAGTTTACGTTGAGCAATTGTATTTAAAAACTTCATCGTTGTTTCATTTTGTGGTTTTGTAAATAGATCAATTGTCGAACCTTGCTCAACAATATAACCATCTTCCATGACATAAACTTGGTCACAGACTTTTTGAATGACATGCATTTCATGAGTGATTAATAAAATCGTTATACCGAGATCTTGATTAATTTTTAAAAGTAAATCTAAAATCGAATCCGTTGTTTCCGGGTCTAACGCACTGGTTGCTTCATCACTAAGTAAAATTTCTGGCTCTTGTGCCAAGGCCCTTGCAATCGCAACACGCTGTTTTTGACCTCCAGATAATTGATTTGGATAGGATTGATGTTTATCAGCCAAACCGACAATGGTTAAATACTTTTCAACCCGAAGCGTTGTCTCAGACTTGCTGAATCCAAGTAGTTTAAGTGGGATGGCGATATTATCGTAGACCGTTGCTGTTTTTAATAGATTGAATCCCTGAAAAATCATACCAATTCTTTTTCTTGTTTCGCGTAATTGCTCGAGTGGAAGGGAGGTGGCTTCTTTATCACCAATAAATACTTTTCCAGTAGTAGGTCTCTCAAGTAAATTCACACAACGAATTAATGTACTTTTCCCAGCACCACTATAACCAATTACACCGTGAATCTCGCCTTTTTTAACGTGGAGGTTCACATCATTAACTGCATTTATAACACCTTTTTTTGATTCAAATGACTTTGAAACTTGTTCTAATCGTATCATGCTCTATTTTCCCTTCTATGAAAAATGAGTCGGTTTATTTTAAATAGAAAGAAAGTATAAGTTTTTAGAACCTATACCTTCTTTTGTCCCGATAATTTATCTTGTCGAAATGAGCTTACTCCCATGCAATAAGCACTGATCCACGAAACTCTTCTTCGATAAATTGTTTCACTTCCTCAGATTGATAAGCTTTGACTAACTTTTCTACGACAGGATCATCTTGATTTTCCTCGCGAACGACAATGTAATTTGTATAAGGTGAACTAGTAGACTCCAATAGAATCGCATCTTCGACTGGGTTTAGACCAGCAGCAATTGCAAAGCTCGTGTTAACAGATGCCGCGTCCACCTCGCCTAATTGTTTGGTAATTTGTGCGGCGTCTAGTTCGATAAATTCAAAGTTCCTTGGATTATCAACAACATCATGAATGGAAGCTAATTCCTTATTGTCATCTGCTAACGTAATATAGCCAGCTTCTTCTAAAATATAGAGGGTTCTTGAACCATTCGTTGGGTCATTTGGTAAGCCAATTCTTGCACCATCTGGTAGGTCATCCATATTCGTATATTTTTCTGAGTAAATACCCATTGGATTTAAAATTGTTTTTCCAACTGGAACTAAATTTGTTTCATGATCTTCATTAAATTGATCTAAGAATGGCTGATGTTGATAGGCGTTTGCATCCAATTGACCTTCTTCTAATGTACTGTTAGGTAGGATAAAGTCAGAGAAAACCTTCAATTCAATTTCAAGTCCATCAGCTGCTGCTACTTCGGCAACTTTCTCGACAATTTGTTCATGTGGGCCAGCAGTTACTCCGACAAGTAGTTTTTTATCATTTAATTGACCACTCGCTTCATCAGATCCGCACCCTGTAATTACTACTGCCAATAATAAAGCTAATAAAATAAAACCTATTTTCTTCATGTTCATTCCTCCAAATTTGTATGTAATAGGAATACTTTTTGATAATATAAAAAGCCTCTCTTTTAGAAAGAGAGGCTGAAATGTATAGGTATACAAATTCCTCTCTTATCTTCCAAAACAATTACGTTTTGCAGGATTTAGCACCTTTCTATGCGAACATAGATGGTTGCCGAGCTTCATCGGGCCAGTCCCTCAGCTACTCTTGATAAGAGATACGCTATTTAATTATCTTCTGTTGATTTCCTTAATTAACAACATTAATACAATAACATCCTGGTGTCAATCATTTTTTTTAATTGTTTTTCAATTAGGGTGGAAGTAAAACAAAAAGAAGGCGCGCGAATCTTAGCATTGTCATTTTCAAAAAATGACCTTTCCACATCAAGTAATGCGATTAATCTTGTTGGAGCAGGTTTATCGGGCGTTTCGGATAATGAGGGGGGCGAACCACACCATAAGTAAATGAGGTTATTATCAAAGAAATGAATGATGGAGTGATTGCCTAAGCAATGAGTTCTATTTAAGAAGGACGTTAGCGATTAGATGAGTACAATTTTGCCAGATAAAAAGTCCGATTTCCAAAGAGCATATAAAGGAAATTAGACTTTTTAAAAGTAGACTAGATTTTACTGTGATTGAGCATTTTCTTTGTTCGTTTCCCAATTATAGTTTGTTTTAATTTATTCATTTTGATTGGTTATTTGGAAAACATTTCTACTACAGTAATTGAATGATTTTTGTGACTTTAGGAGCAGTGCAATTTTTGTAGTATTTGTTACTTAATTGTTATGAATCGTACATGAAACCGTAATAGTTTTTCTGTATATTAGGAGACCTGTAGAAAAGGGAGGCGTTAAGATTGTAAAAAGAATTATTTCGAGACTAATAGACAACTAGAAGGAGAGAACAACATGACAAAACGAATTATTTCTATTTTTATGATTGCAACTATTTTCATGTCCTCGTTAGTAAATTCTGTAAGTGCGATGGGCAATGGAACAGAAGGAGATCTCCCTTGGATGAACACCGAGCTCTCTGCTGAAGAGCGCACGGAGCTGCTTCTTGATGAGATGACGATGGAACAGAAGATCCAGCAAATCGCTATTTCACGCTTCAATGAGAACGACACCGGTGAGACGGTCGTTATCGACAGGGGTGGTAGTAGCAAGTATATGAACGGCGAATTTGCTCCCCAGGGTACCCTGCCGGAGTGTGAGTGGCAGGACACCGGCCGACAAATCCGTGGGATTGAGGAACTGGGCATTCCCACAATCCGCATGACCAATGGTGGTACGGGTGTAAAGGGCGGATCGTGTGGCAATGACCCAGAGGCAACGGGACTACCGTCTACCCTGGCTATGGGCGCGACCTTCAACCACGAGTTGAATTATGAGGCCGGCCGAATCCTCGGCGAGGAGACACGGGCCTTCGCACATCACGTGATGCTCGGACCGGGCATGAACCTTGTGCGTCACCCGTACAATGGCCGGAACTATGAGTACTTCAGTGAGGACCCATACCTAACTGGTATCTTGGCGACTGAGCAGGTTAAGGGCATCCAGGGCCAAGGTGTCCAGGCACAGCTCAAGCACCTGGCAGGCAATGAGCAGGAGACTGAGCGATGGACGATGGGTGTCCAAGTTCCCTCACAGGCCATGAACGAGCTGTACATGCTGCCATTCGAGATGACCGTTAAGGATGCTGATCCGGCTTCTGTAATGTGTTCGTTCCCGGATGTTAACGGCACCTATGCCTGTGACAGTTCTGAACTGCTTCAAAATGCCCTAAGGGACAACTGGGGCTTCGATGGTTACGTCATGAGTGACCGTCGCGCAATTCACGACACGGTGGCTGCTATCAAGGCGGGTACAAATGTTGAGCTTGACTGGGCACCACAGTATTACACCCAGGAGAAGGTTCAGGAGGCACTTGACTCAGAGTTGGTGACCGAGGATGATATCGACAATCTGCTTCGCCCGAGGTACATCAAGATGATTGAGTTTAACCACATGGACGAGCCATTCGATAAGTTCTTACCTGAGATCGTCGATCCGATGGTTAACGGTGCTAGCGCACGTAAGATGGCAGAGGAAGGGTCCGTACTATTGAAGAACGATGACGGCTTCCTGCCACTTGACGGCGAGAAGAAGTCAATTGCATTAATCGGCGTCGAATGGTTTGCAGGTGAGGCCAAGATGTCTCCGCGCTCCATTCGAGACAACAATGACAACGTAGTGACCCCTTATACGGTCACACCACAGGAAGGTTTAGAGAATGTTATCGAGGAGCTTGGTTATGACAACGAAGTGACTTATAACGATGGCCGTGACCCTGAGGCTGCGGCAGAACTAGCGGCTGAGTCCGATGTTGTGCTACTTATGATTGGTGACAACCCGCATGAGACTGCGGATCGCGACACACTAGGCTTCCCAGCTATCGACATTGATGAGCACGGTGACCGAGAAGACTGGGTGGAACAAGAGCCGTTAATCGATGCGGTTCTGGAAGCGAATGCGGAGAATACCGCTGTAGTGCTGAAGACCTCCGGTACGGTGCTTATGCCATGGTTGGATGAAGTCCCTGCAGTCCTTCAGGCGTGGTTCCCAGGTATGGAGGATGGCAATGCCGTCGCTAACCTACTCTACGGTAAGGTTAATCCTTCCGGTAAGCTTCCAATGACGTTTGGTGCAACTGAGCGTGAGGCTGCCTATGAGACTGAGGAGCAGTACCCAGGAACTCGTCAAGACACTGGTAAGGTAGGTGGACCAGGTCCATACGGCGACGGTTCTGATCAGCTGATTGCTCAGTATACAGAGGGCCTTGAGATGGGCTACCGCTGGTACGAGGGTAACGACGAGGAGCCGCTCTTCCCATTCGGATATGGATTGTCGTACACGACCTTCGAGTATGACGACCTCAAGGTGAAGAAGCTTCGCGGTGAAGGTAAAGGCAACAAAGGATCATTATCTGGAATTGAAGTGTCCTTCACGATTACAAACACTGGTGACGTTGCCGGGAAAGAAGCGGCACAGGTCTACCTAACACTTCCGGATGAGGCGGGGCAGCCGGCTAAGCGACTCGTCAACTTCGAAAAGGTTGAGCTTGATCCTGGTGAGAGTGAGCGAGTGACTCTACAGATTAACCATGCTGACTCTAACCACCCGTTCTCCTATTTTGTTCCGGAAGAACCGGACAACTTAGCGAACTGGGCTGACGGTGAGTGGGAAACTGCTGACGGAAAATACCGCGTGCATGTCGGTGGTTCCTCTGCAGATACTTTGTTAGAAAAAGACGTTCCGTTGAAACTCAGCAAGGACAATAGCAAGGCCAAGGGTAAGGGGAACTCCCGTAAATAAACCCAGGCCATGGGATGACGTCGGCGACCCGATATGGTTCGTCAGGCACCCCGAATGTAGTGAGCCCGCGGGCTCGGTGAATCAAGCCGAGACTCGCGGGCTTACTGCTTTTTCTCGAGTGCCCTCATAGGGGACGAGAGAATGAAAGGAGTCAAGGAAGGACGTGAGAAGTTTGAAAAAGGAATCCGTTCGGAACAGCAGGCGTGGTTCAGTACATTCGTGGTGGGTGATCCTTGGACTGGTGATCCTCTTGACTGCTTGCACCGAGGAATCCAGCGGGCCTATCGAAAGCGATGATGCCGTGGAACCCGCCCCGCCCGAGCGTGGCGACTGGCAGGATCCTGGCTTGGTAGACCGGTCTGGCGAGCCAATCGAGGTTCCGACGCCAGGTTCTGTAATTGGTAGGACCCTGGACGTCACGGACTTTGGGGCAGATCCAGAACCAGATTCACAAGACGATGCAGCAGCCATCCGGGCGGCACTTGATGCGGCGGAACCGGGAGACGAGGTCGTGCTGCCAGCTGGCACGTATAACCTGCGTTCTACTGACCCGGCCGACGAGTCGGCTAACATCGTATTACAAAGCGGCGTGGACTTGCGCGGCGAAGGTCCGGAGAATACTGTACTGCTGACCTCCCTCGACGGCGAGGATAACAGCCGAGTGATCCGCGGTTCTGGCGTCCACGATGTCATCATTGCGGACTTTACCATCACCTCCCATCATGAGGGACCACTCGGTGATGACCCTGACGACGGAGACGAGGGTGGCGGACCGATGTATGGCGTCTACCTTGGAGCTCATGAAGGGATGTCGAGTTCTCAAGTTCTGGTGGAGAATCTGAGCATCCGCAGGTTCGAGCGTCACGGTATCTCCGTCAAGGCCAGCCGTGAAGTGACCATCTCTGGAAATCACATCAGTGAGGCAACTGCCGTTGGTCCCGGTGGAAAGGGCTATGGGATCGCTATCGAGGGTTCAGTTGATCAGCATGACCCGAATGCCGCCAACGATTCACGGCATAATGTCGTCGTAAGCAATACCTTCGATGGTAGGCATCTGCGACACGCTATTCTGCTGCAGTTCCCCACACACAACAATCTCGTGGCGGAAAACACCATCGTTGGCAGCCACCTCGACGCCATTGACCTTCACGGCGAGGGTGAATACCTGAATGAGATCCGGGACAACACCGTCATTGGTAGTCAACAGGCCGGCATCGCACTGGGTAATTCTGGTGGATCCAAGCACAAGCACGATGCCTCAGGACCTGGAAACTGGGTGCACTCCAACAACCTGATTGGAAACCGTCAAGGAATCCTTGTTATCCTGGGAACTCCTGACACCCTAATCGAGGACAACAAGATCACCGCTGGGGTGGATTCCAAGGCTGGTATTGAGATCCGCAATGCACCAGGTACAAAGTTGCTTGGTAATCACATCACGGGAGGGACTAATGGGTTCTGGTCTATCAGACTCCGTGATGACCGCGGTACTGACGGACGGGGCAAAGGAATCCCCACAGGCATTAGGATGGAGTCCAACGTCATTCGGCAGGCGGCCAACGGCATCAGGATCGATGCTGGGGAGAAACTCAGTATGATTGAAAATGTCGTGGATGGCATCGATGGATCTGAGCTAAAGGTGGCCGATGGGATCGAGGTGAGCCGGTCGGCCCAGCGGTAATTATGTAACCCTAGGTACTAGCAAGATATAGAAATACCCTTAATATTCAGGAGTAGTTGTTGACAAGGAATAGACTTATTGCCTAATTCTAGATAGCATAAATAGGGAAGTAGGGGTTCTAGGGGTTAGTCGAATTACGAATGTTACTCCTATTATTTATTTCGAATAAATGGGTGCAACGGTGTAATATTCTACAAATGATCCTTCGTTAGAGAATTTTTGAATAACATAATGGCATTGGATATAATTCCAATGCTTATTTTTTTTGCCTCTTAAAAAATTACGGTCAACCGTACCATAAGCAAAGCAAGTATTTTTATAGAGTTAGAGGAACGATTTATAAGAATTAAAAGTTTTATGATATAGTTGACACAGGTAAAAACACCTATTACTTAATGTGTATTTTACTTTTACAACTGTATAGTAGGGAGACTAAAAATGGAAAACCTATGGTTAATATTGTTAGTAGCTGGATTAGCTGTTTTTATTATTTCTTTTTTATTAGCTATTTACAAAGCATTAAGAAAAACTAAAGTCATTACTCCAAGTACAGTTAGTCTACTTATCATTAGCTTGATTCTGGTATGTGGTAGTTTGTTGATTACTATAATAAATAATAACTTGGATCATGAAAAATTTGTAACATCTAATGATGAAGAGCAAGTACTTCATGAAGAAGTAATGAAAAATGAATCTATTGACAGTAGTCAACCTATTAGTGATAGGTATGAGCCGATAGAAATAGCAGAGATTTTAGTTGAACAGGAAATGGCGAAGCGGCAAATAGATCCTGATGATTGGGAAATTACTGAGATTGAAATTTCTTCTGATAACATAATTGATAATATAGCAGATTATGATAAACCTGTAGGGAAAATGAGAGTAGTTTGGGTTACTGGTTATGTCAGTGGTATCGGAGATGTAGGAAACATTGATCTAGAACTATATAAACTAGATGGAGATACTGTTTGGTATATTGATAAACATTGGGGAGTATTAAGGGATATTGAAGTACCTGAAATGCCTAGCGTAGACGAATCAAATTATCAATTGAGTACTAGTGACCAAATATCGATAGGAGATAATGATTTAGATGAATCAGAAGTGAACAGCCAAGAAATTGATGATGATGAAACAAGTGAATATTTTGCAGGACTGGAAGAGAGATACTTAAGCTCTTTGTATGAACATTTTGAGCAAATTGGATTAATCAACTATTTAGAGGGTGGAAAGTTTTATATAAAAGATACGGAGGTCTTCCAAACGCCCGCAGCAATTTCAGATCGTAGAGAATATACATATTATTTGGATGGAACTTTGACAACTGACTTTGGGGCTTTGACAGAAAATGAACAGTACGAACTTTTGACTAAAATTAATTTTGGCGAATTTGAATTTTATGAGGGACATATGTTTGATGTAGATTCTATAGAGTTAATAAGCGGGACTGATGTGTTAACGAGAACCACAAATTCACTGGATAAAAACGGTGAAAGATTCCTTCCATAACGCAGTAATTAATCGTTTGTATACGATTAAATATATTTCCTAAATGGTTATGATAACCTCATTTAGATACATTACGGTGTACTGTATCATAAATAGTGGTAAAACAAAGAGTAGAAATGGAGTTATGTAAAACCGTATTAGAACAAATTAAATAATAAAATACAGCCCCTTAGAACTCTTGAACAAGTTTGAAGGGGTTTGTTTTTATACCAAAAGATGAAATTGCCAGTAATAGGAATAAACGTTCTCTTTTCATTAAGTTATCCAATGTTTAAATGGTATAATAGTACATAGTAGAAAGCTTAGAAGGTAGCAAGTTAAATTGTTTTAAAGGGAGTGATGACAATGCAAAATGAAACTGACATCCTAATCTATCAAACAGAAGAAGGGAATACAAAAATAGATGTACGGTTAGGAAATAAAACAGTTTGGATGACGCAAAAGGCAATAGCAGAATTGTACCAAAAGTGTAAACTTTATTGTTCAGACAATTCCAATTGTTCTTTTGCCACTGCCTTCACCTGCTTTATTTAGTAAACATCGTCCTTTACCATATGGAATACATAAAGGTGTACCAAAAATAGGGTCAGTCGTTACCTGGCAATCCATACGAAACACTTCTTTCACCAAGTTACACGTAATCACATTTTCCGGTTTTCCTTGTGCGTAAACCGTTTTATTTTGAATAGCTACTATATTATGAGCATAGCGGCAAGCTAAGTTTATATCATGTAATACCATAACAATAGTTCGATTTTCTCTTTCGTTTAACTCAAACAGTAAATCGAGAATTTCAATTTGATGCGTCATGTCTAAGTAAGTTGTCGGTTCATCTAGAAGGATTGTATCTGTATCTTGAGCTAACGTCATTGCAATCCAGGCTCTTTGTCTTTGTCCACCAGAAAGAGAGTCGACCTGTCTTTCAGCTAGATCTAACATCTGAGTTACCTTTAACGCCTCATGCACCTTTTGTTCATCTTCTTTAGACCACTGCTTTAGCCAGCTTTGGTACGGATAACGCCCTTGTTTCACAAGCTGTATAACCGTTAATCCTTCAGGCGCTTCAGGACCTTGCGGGAGAATAGATAATTGTTTAGCAATCTCTTTTGTTTTCATTTTTTCAATAGAAGCTCCATTAAGAACAACAGACCCTGCCTGTGGTTCTAATAAACGAGCCAGTGAACGTAATAACGTCGATTTCCCACAACCATTTCCTCCAATAAAGACAGTAATCTCGCCTTTAGGAATTTTTACATTAAGTTCTTCTATAATAATCGACTCTCCATAGCCAAGCGTTAATGATGACGTTTCAAGACTCATAACACCACTCCGTTCCTCTATAAATTTCTATACTTATACAATAAGAAAATAAAATATGGAGCACCAATAACTGCCGTAAAAACTCCAGCAGGAATCTCGTTCGGTCCAAATAATACTCTTCCTATTAAATCGGCCACCATTACTAGAATAGCGCCTACGAATGCCGAAACGGGAATAAGCGCTCCAAAGGAAGAACCTACCATCTTCCTGGAAATATGTGGGGCGAGTAAGCCTACAAAACCAATTCCACCTGCAAACGCAACGCCTCCTGCTGCAAACCCTGTACTAATAAGAAGGAAGAGCACTCGGTACCTGCCAACTGTACTACCTATTCCGGTAGCTATGGAATCACCTAACTGTTGAACATTTAAATGTCTAATCACCATTGCAAGTAAGATAATTAAGCAGATCGTCCAAGGTAACAGGATCGAAACATTTTGCCAACTCGCCCCATAAATGGACCCTGTAAGCCAGATGTTAGCCTGGCTTGCACGATAAATTGGTCCTAATATCATAAATAATGTTGTTAATGCCTGAGTTAATGCTGATAATCCAATCCCAATTAAAACTAACGTAATGGGGGATACACCATTTTTCCATGCTAATAAATAAATCAGTAAGGCGATTCCTACAGCTCCTATAAAGGCAGCTAAAGGCATCCACTTTATGCTTACTATTAGAGAGTTGTTTTCATCACTAAAGACCGCTAAAAAGCATACAACTGCAACAGCAGCTCCTCCTGTAATGCCGATAATGTCCGGAGAAGCTAATGGATTTCGAATGATCCCTTGTAAGATTGCACCTGAGATGGCTAATGATATTCCTACTAGGATCGCAACAATAATTCTCGGCAGTCGAAACGAATTAACAACGATCTTTTCTAGATTGTCCCCATAACCAAACCAGGCCTTTATCACATTCACCGGACTTATTTTCATATCACCCAAACCGGCGCTAATAAGTGCAATTAAAACAGTCAAAGATAAAAGCACAAAAATAACGACTAAACTTTTACGATGAATTAAAAAAGATATATTTTTTCTGCCAAAGCGCAGTGGGATATAGTTTTTAGACTTCACGACTTAGCCAACCCCTTACGTGCAATGTAAATGAAAAACGGGGTCCCGATTATCGCAGTCATTACACCTACAGGCACCTCTTGTGGCATAATTACATAACGCGCCGTAATATCGGCCCCAAGCAACAAACAACCTCCAATGATTGCACAATAAGGAATCAACCAGCGATGGTCAATCCCTACTAGAAAACGAGAAATATGAGGGACCATAATTCCAACAAAACCTATTGGACCAGCTATCGAAACCGATCCGCCAGCTAGTAAAATAATAATAATAGCAGCACATAATTTAGTAACTCCCGTTCGTTGACCAAGCCCCTTGGCGACATCTTCCCCCATAGACAAAAGGTTAATGCGACGAGCGATGAGTAATGAGCCGATCCAAGCGATAGTCATATATGGTAAGACTGCTTGCAAGTATTCCAATTTTCTCCCTTGTACCGAGCCAGCCATCCAAAATAAAACTTCTTCTAATGCTTTTTCATTTAATACAAGAATTCCTTGAGTTAGGGGAGAGAATAAAGCCCAAATGGCAGCACCTGCTAATGTAAATTTCATTGGAGTCAATCCACCTTGGCCTAGGGAGCCAATTGAATAAACTGTAATTGCTGCGACTGCTGCACCGGCAAAGGCAATCCAAATAAATGTATCTAATGATGTAACAGCAAAAAAGGAAACAGAAAACACAATAAAAAAACTTGCCCCAGCATCAATTCCAAATATTTTTGGATCTGCCAATGGATTTTTCGTTAAAGCCTGCATTAGAGCACCAGCAATACCTAAGCTTGCGCCAACAGCAGCTGCAATCAACGCTCTTGGCATCCTTACGGTTTGGATAATTAGATGTTCATTTGAACCATCAAAGTTTGTATATGCTTCAATTGCTAGTTTCCATGAAGTATCTGTATAGCCATAAACAATACTTACACAAATGAATAATAGAAAGAAAAATATCCCTACTAAGAGCCCGAAGACTTTTGCTGGGGTTGTTTTTAATAACATGATGTGACTCCTTAAATTCCACTGTCTTAATTTTTTCTAACTTTAAGTCTATTTCAAGCGAGAACGGTTGTCAATGACAATGAGAATCATTTTCGATTACGTGTTGACATCCTGTGAAACTAATTTTATTATATTAATTGAGAATGATATTTATTATCAATTACAATAATATACGGAGGAATCATATGCTAAACAAATCAAAGAAATTCATGACTTTATTACTTATGTTTGCATTTATTGTAGCTTTAGTTGCATGCGGTACTAATACAGAAGAAACTAATACTGAAACGTCTGAAGCTGATGTAGAAGCTGAAACAGCTTCATACACAGTTGAACATGCAATGGGAACTACCGAAATTGAGAAAGCGCCAGAAAAGGTCGTTATATTAACGAACGAAGGAACTGAGGCATTTTTAGCATTAGGCGTAACACCAGTTGGAGCGGTTTCGTCTTGGACTGGAGACCCTTGGTATGAGCATATTAGCGAGCAAATGGATGGAGTCCAAGAAGTCGGAACTGAATCTGAACCAAATTTAGAAGCGATTGCAGCTCTTCAACCAGACTTAATTATCGGTAATAAAATGCGTCAAGAGGATGTGTATGAACAATTAAATGCTATTGCACCAACTGTATTTGCAGAATCTCTTCATGGAAATTGGAAAGTTAACTTTGAGCTTTATGCAGAAGCTTTAAACAAAAAAGAAGAAGGGCAACAAGTACTAGATGATTACGCCGATCGCATTGCAAGTATTCAAGAGCAGGCGGGAGAATTACTAGATTTAGAAATTTCTATGATCCGTTTCTTAGGTGGGGATGTTCGGATTTACCAAAAAGATTCGTTTTCTGGTGTGATCCTTGACGAAATCGGATTTGCACGTCCTGAATCACAAGATGTTGATGAATTTGCTATTATGGGAGCAACAAAAGAAATGATTCCAGAGATGGACGGTGACATCCTTTTCTATTTCACATATGAAACAGGTGATGGTGAAGGGTCAAAAGTAGAACAAGAATGGTTGGAAGATCCATTATTCAAGCAGTTACCTGTTGTAGACAGTGGAAATGCTTATAAAGTGGATGATGTCATTTGGAATACAGCTGGTGGTGTTATTGCTGCAAATCTAATGCTAGATGATTTAGAAAGCAAAATACTTAAATAAAATATTACTAAAATGTCCTTTACTTAAATAGTGAGGGATATTTTTATTTTAAAACAGGCAAATAATTCTCATTTAGATACATTACGGCGAACCGTATCATAAGTAAATGAGGTTATAAAATTTAAAGACTTAAAAAAACTTCCACAATATGGCATAATAAGAATAAATCAAATTTGAGGTGATTCTAATGAGTTTGGAAAGTTTAGAAAAAGAAATAGAGAAAAGTGCTAATGAAATAAAAACTGATTCTTATAGTATGTCCATAGGAGAGATAGCGAATTTATACAAAGACGGAGATTTAGATATTTTCCCGGAATATCAAAGATATTTTAGATGGAGTATAAATCAAAAGTCGGATTTAATTGAATCAATTATATTAGGTATTCCAATTCCTCCCATTTTTGTTGCGCAAGAGGCATCAGGAAAATGGGATGTTATTGATGGGCTTCAAAGAATCAGCACAATTTTAGAATTCATGGGAATTTTAAAGAAAAAGGATGAGGATGAATTATACTCACCTAGCAATATGGTGAAAACTAAATTTTTACCTTCTATTGAAGGCAAATGGTGGGACAACAAATCAGACGTGACTAACAGCTTTAGCGCCGACATAAGAAGAAAGATTAAAAGAAGTAAATTAGATATTATTATTATTGATAGTACTGCAAATCCCCAGGCTAAATACGAGATGTTTCAGAGGTTAAATACCAACAGTTCACAATTAACAGATCAGGAAGTTAGAAATTGCCTAATGCTTATGGTTAATCCTGAATACTTTAAAATAGTTAATGAACTATCAGAAGACAACACTTTTAAAACTGTGACATCTTTATCATCTAGAAACCTTCAAGAACAGTATGATAAGGAATTAATCGTAAGATATTTAATAGGACGTTCAGTGAATATCGAAAATATAAATCTACAAGATGATATTGGAAACTATTTAACTGAAGAACTAATAAATTTGATGGAGTCAAATAATGCTGATTTAAAGCGTTATAGTGAAGATTTTATTAATGCAATAGAACTTTTAAACGCGATATTAGAAGAAAAATCTTTTAAAAAATTTAATAAAGAAAAGAACACATTTGAAGGTGGATTTTCACTTAGCATGTATGAAGCAACGATAATTGGTTTGAGTGAAAACATTGATTTATGGGAGGACAAGGAGAGATTGGTAGATTTAATTAAAGAAATACCTAATGATGATCGATTTATGCATGCTACAACACGCGGTAAAAGACCCATTGCAAGATTCCGAGAGTTAACTATATTGTCAAGAGACTTATTTACAAATGAAAATTAAAGATATAGAAAACCTCGAAGAGAGAATAGATAGAGACTTTTCATGGAGAAAAAAGGAATTATTGCAATTGAAAATGGCTATTGAGAAAAATAATATTGCACTTTCTAAAAAAACACTTGTAAGAAGCGGAATTGCATTACTATGTGCTCATTGGGAAGGGTTTATTCGAAGTGTAGCTAATTACTATGTTGTATACGTATGTGGACAAAAAATCAAAAATAAGGACTTAAAAGAAAATTTTATTGCATTTAAGATAAGAAGTGATGTTAAGAAGAGTGGAGAGTCTCTAAAAAACTCAGTTCATACTAAATTATTAAAAAAGATAGAGAGTATCCAAGAACAAGTATTTTTTGTAAAGTTTATTGACGCTCCTTTTAAAAGGATAATAAATACAGATTCTAATCTAAACTACGAATTGTTTGAGGAAATATTACAAAGTATTGGCCTAGAAAATATCTATGAGACCAAGAAAAACTATATAGATAATGAGATGTTAAAATATCGACATGAAATAGTACACGGAGAAAACTATAATGATTCAGAGTATAATTTTTCCGAGGTTTATTCACAAGTACTATCCATCATGGAAGATTTTAAACTTCAAATCATTGATGCTGCCGAGACAAAGGCACATTTAAAGCAACTATAAGAATAGTCAATATTATATAAAATTTAATACTTATCTAAATGTTTTCTGACACTAATGCTTACATTCATGGAGGTATAACATGTAAGCTTATTTATTTAGTCACTTATTGTTTCAAACTTCTTAAAGAATGGATATAATATGTTTTACGGAGGTAAAACGATGATTAAGAGTTTCTTTGAACAGTTTGACACAAGAGCTACTGATTTTAATATTAAAAGAATAGAAAGCATAAATAAAGGAAAGAATGAACAATTTTTTACTCCAATGATAATTGCATCTTATATGAGCTCAATGCTTAAAGAGACTAAAAGAGAAGTAATCAACTTTTTGGATCCAGGTGTTGGTATTGGAAACTTAACAATTGCATTTATTGCAAATGTTTGTAATTGGAAAAATCGTCCTAATAAAATTCACTGTACTCTGTTTGAAATAGATTCAGAACTAATTTCTGTTTTAGAAAATAATTTAGAAATATGTAAAGCTTTATGCAAAAAATATAATATAGAAGTCGAATTTGAAATCATTAATAGTGATTTTATTCTCGAGTATGTAAGAGGAATGAAAGAGGATGAGTTAAAGAAAAAATTTGATTACATTAGTTTGAATCCACCATATAAGAAATTAAATACAGAGTCTTATCATAAAAAAATATTAAGTGAAATTGGAATTGATGTACCTAATTATTATGCTGCCTTTGTTTTGCTGTCAATAAATTTATTAAAAGATAAGGGTCAGTTAGTTTGTATTACTCCTCGTAGTTTCTGTAATGGGCAGTATTTTAAATCATATAGAAAATTTCTTTCAAACAACGTAAAATTAGAAAAGATTCACAACTTTAATTCTCGAAAAGATATTTTTTATGATGATATCTTACAAGAAGCAATAATAATGTATGTTTCTAAGAATAAACAAAAGTTTAATGATAGAGTTGAAATTATAGAGAGTATAGATAATAATTTAACTTGCATGGAGAGGATAAAAAAACGTTATGACAACATAGTCTTTCCGGATGACACTGACAAAATCATACGAATAATTAAGGATGATAGTATAGAGGTAGTCGAAAAAATGCATCAATTACCATATACTTTAGAAGATTTAAATATAAACGTATCAACAGGTCCCATAGTTGATTTTCGTGAAAAGGAAGGGTTGTTATCATTTGATAGGACTCCTTTTTCAGTTCCTATTATTTATCCGGAGAATTTTTATAAAGGATTAATAAGGTGGCCTTTAAAAGGAAAAAAACCACCTTTTCTAATTGAAGATAAAAGTAATATAAAAAACTTAAGATCTTCTGGAGTTTACGTTTTAGTAAAAAGATTCAGTTCTATGGAGGAAAAAAAGAGGATTGTTGCAGCGGTATATAACAGTGACTTAATTTGTAATACTAGAGTAGGATTTGATAACAAAACAAATTATTATCATATTACAAAGAATGGAATAAAAAATATCGAGATTGCGAAAGGACTTTCTTTGTATTTAAACTCGTCACTAGTAAATTTTTATTTTAGAACATTTAGTGGAAATACACAAGTAAATATAGCTGATCTAAAATTATTAAAATATCCCTCTATAAGTAATTTATTAAGATTAGGCAGAGCTTATGAAGGATTTCTCCCAAGTCAAGCTGAAATTGATAATATAATTGATACAATACTTTTCAAAAAAGAGAAACAATGAATTAATGTTGTTTCTCTTTTTAACTATTCTTTATTTAATTATTAAATTATGATTAGGTTGAAAGTAGAATATATAGTTATTACCAACTTCCTTGTTCCTCAGATAGATACATCACGGTGAACCGTATCATAATTAAGCGTAAAATAGGAAGGTAAGAAAGGGTTTTTCTTAATTTTTCCACTTAACGGTTCCTTGTTTGATTGCTATAATATATCCACAGAAATTCTAACCCCTCTGGTTAAAAGTTTAATAAAGTTAAAAAAGCATGTTAATGTATGGATACGCATTTTAATTTTATGAATAAGTTGGTAAATTAGGCTTCTGGGGGAAAAACATACGGTGATTTTCTTTTTTGGTAGATAAGAAAATGGTAAACTTATTTTTAGTAATATTCATGAATAAATATTTAAGGGATGATCAAGGGATGTCTAATTCTTTTAAAAGTAATGATAATGTCGTTCAATCTATTGATATAGAGGAAGATTCTCCAATTAGTTTCGAGGAAATAGAAAGTGCAGCCAAACAAGCTATGTCTACTCCTGCTTTTAGTTATATCGCTTCAGGTGCCGGTGGTGAGGAGACAGTAAGGAACAATGCCGATGCATTTAAGAAATATTCAATTACCCCGAGATTATTAAATGATGTATCCAAATTGGATACGAGTGTAACTATTTTTGGACAAACATACCCTACGCCACTATTACTTGCACCAGTTGGTGTTTTAAAGTTAGCTGATGAGCAGGGGGATCTGGCTGTTGCTCGGGCAGCAGCTAAATATAAGGTTCCGTTTATACAAAGTACTGTTTCGAGTTATTCAATTGAAGATGTAGCTCAAGCTACAAGTGATAGTTCTAAATGGTTTCAATTATATTGGTCCACCAACGAGGAAATTTCCTTTAATATGGTGAAACGAGCTGAAGAAGCAGGCTATAAAGCAATTGTATTAACGATAGACACTATTACACTAGGTTATAGAGAAAAAGACATGCGTCATCGATTTTCACCATTAGCACTAGGCTACGGTCAAGGAAACTTTGAATCAGATCCTGTATTCTTATCAACATTAGAAAAGGTTAATTCACGCACTATAGTTCAGGGTATTATAGATAATATCAATTATCCAGCTTTAAATTGGGAGCATGTCAAAGAGTTGAAAAAAAGAACGTCATTGCCACTCGTTTTAAAAGGGATTTTACATCCAGAAGATGCTCTTCTGGCTATTGAATATGGAGTTGATGGAATTATTGTTTCAAATCATGGTGGAAGGCAATTAGATGGTGTTATTTCTAGCATTGATGCTCTACCTGAAATCGTAAAGGTTGTAGATAGTCAAATTCCTGTATTATTTGATAGTGGGATTCGAAGAGGGATTGATGCCTTAAAGGTGCTAGCTCTTGGGGCTGATGCTGTCTTGGTTGGCCGTCCATACGTCTATAGCTTAGCTGCAGGTGGCGAAAAAGGGGTAGGACAATTTTTAGCTAATTTCCTTCAGGACCTTCAAACTTCTATGATGTTGTCCGGTGTTAAAGATGTAAAAGAACTACGCCAATTAAAAATTGCAAGAGTGTAGGTTAAATCTAGCATTAAATAATGATCCAACCAAAAAAGGAGCATTCCCTAACGAGGATGCTCTCCTGAAAGTACTCTATTTACGTGTCAAAGAACTAGAGTCAAATTACACACTTATTCGACAAACCCATTCTCCAAGCGTTTTTCATTGTTTTTTATTTCTGTCCTTATCATTCTTGATTAATATCAACGATAATTTCATCAAAATATTCTCCATCAATATAAACTTGTATCTTCCAAAGTCCTGATGATGGAAACAATACTGTTGAACGAGCGTGTCCGTAAATTTCATTGCCACGAGGGGATAACATTTCATCTTTGGAATTTATTGGATCTATCGCTCCTTCTTCGCCTTGTTTAAATGCTTTTACTTCCCATTCTTTGTAGGATATATCTTCCGCTCCCCAAAAATGCCACATCCACTTTTGTCCTCTTTCTGTAATTGTTTTCATACCAATTATTCCAATACTACCTTCTTTTCCAAACATTTCACCGTAATCACTCGAAAAAACTGTACTAGTATCTTCCCATTTTTCTTCTTTATTCATTTCTTCTGATTTACAAGACACCACCATCAAAAAAACAATACTAAATACAATCAGTATCAATATTTTTCTTCTCAAAAAAACTCCTCCTTTATTTTCTTAAATAATTAGCAATTTATAAATTTACTTTAATTTAGCACAAATTCTTCGTTTCCTCTTCAAAAAATATAAAAATATAATTTGTATTTTATCTTTTAAAGGTACTAAAACAATATTCAATTATGAATCAATCTGAAGGCAAATTACACAAAGGGAGATAAAATATACCATTGCATAATTATGCATATTTATGATATATTATTAGCTGTCTAATTAAGTAGGGATAATACGATCAACAAAATCTATTTAAAATATAAAGAAGTTGGAGAGATTCAACATGGGAATTGAAAAGCCACAACAGGTAAAAGAAGTTACTGACAAAAAAGAGTTTACAGCAAAACAATATATGGGCTTTTTGCTTCCGTCATTAATTGGAGTTTTGCTATTTTTAGTCCCTATTTCTGTGAATGGAAAAGTAACAATCGGACTAGGAGTTTTAGCGGATGGTTTACAGGGTGCCATAGCTGATTATATTCCTTTATTTATGACAATTGTCCTCTGTATTTCTGCAGTTGGTAGCTTGATCGTTAAATTTACAACAATAGAAGCAGTTAAAAAGAGTACATTTTTAACTAGTTTATTTGATATCACGCTATTCTGGTTACTATTAAGATGTATTGGCGCATTATTTGCTATTATTACATTGAATCAAATAGGTCCTGAATTTATTTGGTCGAGTGCTACGGGTGGAGTAGTACTATATGATTTAATTCCGGTATTAATGGTTTGGTTTTTATTTGCTTGTTTATTTATGCCTCTTTTACTTCAATTTGGGTTGATGGATTTTATCGGAACATTGGTACGTAAAGTAATGGTTCCTTTATTTAAATTACCTGGACGTTCCTCCATTGACGCTTTAGTATCATGGATGGGAAGTGGAACAGTGGGGGTATTATTAACGACACAACAATATGAAGCTGGTTATTATACAAAACGTGAAGCATCTGTTGTTGCAACGAACTTTTCTATTGCTTCGATTGCGTTTAGCCTTATTATTGCAAGGTTTTTAAATATTGACCATATGTTTATCCAGTTTTATTTTAGCGTAATTGTAACAGGAGTAATTGCTGCTATTATTTGTCCAAGGATCCCGCCTCTTTCGTTAAAGAAAAATACGTATTACGAGCCGGTAGGGAAACAAATAGATGAAGTTGTGCCAGAAGGAGTATCTAGTTTCCGATGGGGAGTTAAAAAGGCTGTTGAAAAAGCAGACCAAGTTAAGAGTTATTCCAGTGTAATAAAAAGCGGGGTACAAAATGTAATCGATATTTGGTTCGCTTTAATACCATTGGTGATGGCGTTAGGAACGGTAGCACTTGTTATTGCGGAGTTTACTCCAATATTTAATATCCTATCTTATCCTTTTGTACCATTCCTTCAGTTACTGCAAATCCCAGAGGCTCAAGCTGCTGCACCTGCTATGCTTGTTGGTTTTGCAGATATGTTTTTACCTGCTGTAGTTGGAAGTGGGATTGAGTCAGAACTTACACGATTTGTTATAGGTGTAATGTCCTTATCCCAGTTAATATACATGTCTGAAATTGGTATTCTATTAATAAAATCAAAAATCCCAGTTTCATTTGTAGAACTATTTATTATATTTCTACAAAGAACAATCATTACGTTGCCAATTGCTGCATTAATGGCACATCTATTATTTTTTTAAATGTAATTTAGTAAAAGTGAATTAGAAGATGGTAACTTGGAAGTTTAAATAAAAAAAATTAATATAAGACCAGAAAGCATTGGTACCTACCAATGCTTTCTATTTGTTATTTTAATAAAAATAGTTAATCTGTATATAACAATAACAGCAAAACATAATGGAAAGGTGAATGATAGAAATGAATATGGAATCTTTTCTTTCTGAAGACACGAAAACCGCTCTTAAGAATGATCCACCGGGCGAATGGATGCCAACACTCCCGGATGGTTGTATACGTTTAAGTTCTGGATTCCCGGCACCTAATCTTATCCCAGTTGAGCAGCTTCAAGCAGCAGTTATGCGCCTGCTTGAAGAAGAGAAGGATTTACCGTTGCATTATATTGGAAGCCCTAAAATGGCAAAGCTAAAGGAACAGCTACAAGCGAGGTTGTTACGACGTGGTATCCGTGCTTCAGAAGATGAACTCTTAATTACATCTGGTGCATGTCAGGCGATCGATCTAATTGCCCGCATTTTAGTGGATAATAAAACAGTCGTTGCCGTAGAATCGCCAACGTATATGGAAGCATTAGAAGTATTCCAAAACTATACGAAGCACTTTATTAGTATTCCAGTGGATGAGTACGGACTGCAAACAAATAAATTAGAAGAGATTCTAGCAGAAAGGAAAAGAAAAGGGTTCCCGCTTCCTCGTATTTTATATACAATCCCAACTTTTCAAAATCCAACAGGTACAACGATGACAATGGATCGTCGGAAACATGTGTTGGAACTTGCTGCCAAGTATGATTTTCTTATCATAGAAGACGATGCTTATGGGGAATTATACTTTCAAACACACTCAGTTCCGTTAAAAGCAATGGACAACGAAGGACGTGTTCTACATGTTGGTTCTTTATCCAAGGTAGTAGCACCGGGAATGCGAATCGGATGGATAACTGCAACAACCGAATTTATTACCGCTTTGGCTTGGTTTAAAAAAGATTTAGACCATCCGTTTGCCCAGGCAACAATGGCTTCCTTTTTAGAAAGAACTGACTTAGAGGAAAGGCTCAAAACCTTAAGAGAAACGTACCAAGAAAAGTGTAACGTCTTACTTTCTGCATTGGAACAACACATGCCCAAATCAGTCTCGTGGTATGTTCCAGAAGGTGGTTACTTTGTGTGGGTCAAAATTGTTGGTGTTGATACGTCGGAATTTTTAACTCAGGCTCTCGATGAAGGTGTCTCCTATATCCCGGGTAAACATTTTTTCTTAAATCAGCAGGATGGAGCAGAGTACCTTCGTCTATCATTTAGTTACGCTGACCAAAAAGAGATAGTAGAAGGAATTCAGAAACTCAGTAAAGTTATAAAATTAATCCTTTCGTAGTATTTATACCAAGTATGACAAGTGCGGTGAACCATACCATAATTAAATGTGTTTTTTCATCATACATTTATTCCATCTTCGTGAATATTATAGTTAAGAAAGTAGTCTAAGTGAATCTTATACTCTGGAGTGAATCTCCTGCGGCAGTGGAAGATCGACTAACTCCGCCGCTCCTGAGCGACTACGTCGACCCACCCGCGATGCGCGGGGGCAGTCCGTACGTCCCTAAACGGGCGCTTGCGCTTTTGTTCATGCTAAATAGTAACGGTATTACCTGTTTATTAATGGGAAAATTAAAAAAGTATTGACACAGAACGAAATCCCGTTCATAATGTTTCTAATATTAACTGTAGATAAATCTTTAAGGATTTAAATTTATATAAAAAAGTAATGATAGGGACTAGTAAATAGTTATCAGGTAAAAGAGAGTAAAATTCATCGGCTGAAAGATTTTACACACCTTAAATGCTATTGAACCTATCCCTTGAACTGTTAGGCAAAACCTAACCGATTTCCTGCGTTAAAGGATTTTTAAGTGGATATTAGAATAAATCTAATATCAATGAAGGTGGTACCACGGAGACAAAGCTCTTCCGTCCTTATTACAAGGATGGAAGGGCTTTTTTTATCAAATAGAAGTATAAAATTTTTGGCTGGATAAGTTCTATGTCAGCAAAAGCGATGTCCAGCTCTAGCGCCCATCACCTAGTGCGCTTCCGGCTCCTTCTTGCGATAAGTCAACATCGATTCAGCTACGCTCATCGTGTTTCCTTTATCTCATACGGGTCCGTCCAGCGCATACGGTGATAAACGGGCGCTTGCGCTTTTGTTATAAAAATGGATGGTGAATGAATAGTGAAGAAGAAAAGAATTGTTGTCAAAATAGGGAGTAGTTCTTTGACAAATAGTAATGGTGGACTTTGTAGTGAGAAGATGTGTGAGCATGTTGATGCTCTTGCACGATTAAAGAAGCTTGGGCATGAAGTTATTCTCATTTCGTCCGGAGCCGTTGCAACAGGCTTTGCTGATCTAGGCTATTCATCTCGTCCTACCACCATTGCTGGCAAGCAAGCAGCTGCAGCCGTTGGCCAAGGATTATTAATCAGAGGGTATACGGAAGAATTTAAAGAAAGGCATGGCATTGTGGCGGCACAATTACTGTTGACGAGGCATAATTTCTTGCATAAAGATCAATATCATAATGCAAATGTCACATTATCTGAGCTTTTAAAATGTAATGTCCTGCCGATTATTAATGAAAATGATTCGGTGTCTGTAGAAGAATTAACCTTTGGGGATAATGATATGCTATCGGCGCTAGTGAGTGGCCTCGTTCAAGCGGATTTTTTAATGATCTTGACGGATATCAATGGAATCTATAATCAAAACCCACGAACAAATCCGAATGCGATAAAGTATGACTTTCTTCATGAAATTAATGATGAATTAGTAAGTGGTGCTTCTGGAACGGGTACGAAGATTGGTACCGGTGGAATGAAATCAAAAGTAGAGGCAGCACGAACGGCGCTGGATTTGGGTGTAAAAGTATTTATTGGATCCGGTACAGGGAATGAAAAATTGGTCGATATTCTTGTTGGAAAAGGGGATGGAACCTATATTGGAAGTACTTCTCAAGCTAGTGTGAAAGCGTCGAAGCAATGGTTAGCACTACATTCCATTCCTAGTGGAAAAATTGAAGTTGATCAAGGTGCAGTAGGTGCGATCTTAAGGCAAGGGAAAAGTCTTCTTCCGGCTGGTGTGACAAACATTTATGGGAACTTTACTACCGATGATGTCGTTGAGGTTGTGAACATAAATGGAAACATTATCGGCAAAGGGAAAGTGAATTTCTCTTCAGAACAATTATTGGAAATTAAAGGATTATCAAGTACAGAAGCTATGGTTATAACTAACAGTCATCACAGAGTGGTAATCCATAGGGATCATTGGGTCAGCCAAATTGAGAGGAGAAGGTAGGATGAGTGAAATCGTTCAAGCAAGCCAAAGTAGGGAGTTAATTCAAAAAGGGAAAAAGGCTAAAGCAGCCGCTTCTTTATTAGCAAAAGCGACGACTGAACAAAAAAATAAAGCACTTCTAATGATGGCAGAACAGCTTATCAAAGAACAGGCATTTATTTTAGCAGAAAATGAGAAAGACATAAGAGCTGGAAAAGAAAATGGAATGACTGACGCTTTGCTTGATCGCTTAAAATTAAATGACCAACGATTACGAGACATGTCCGAAGCGCTTATTCAGTTAACAAAACTGAAAGATCCCACTGGCGAATTGTTAGAGGAATGGGAACCTCCGAACGAACTTAATATCTCACAAATCCGAGTACCGCTTGGGGTAGTTGGCATGATTTATGAAGCTAGGCCGAATGTGACAGTTGATGCATCAAGTCTTTGTTTAAAAACAGGTAATGCGGTATTGCTTCGTGGGAGTTCAACAGCAATCAATTCCAATATAGCAATTGTAAAGGTTATCCAGCATGCGCTTGAATTGAGTAAACTACCTATTGAGTCTGTGCAATTGCTTGAAGACACAAGCCGAAAAACGGCCTCTGAAATGTTCAAATTGAATCAATATCTCGATGTGTTAATTCCTCGTGGTGGTGCAAAGCTGATTCAAACGGTTGTGCAAAACTCGACCGTTCCAGTATTAGAAACGGGTGCAGGGAATTGTCATGTATATATTGATGAAACAGCTGATCCGAAAATGGCGATTGATATAGCGATCAATGCCAAAACACAACGTCCATCTGTATGTAATGCTTGTGAAACGATTCTTATCCATCGGAAGTGGGCATCCAAGCATTTACAAGATTTATATACCGCTTTACGAGAGAAAGAAGTGCGTATTCATGGGGATGAAACGGTACAAAAAGTGGGAATGGATGTCATTCCTGCTACTGAAGCAGATTGGGGAACGGAGTATTTAGATCTGGAATTGGCATTAAAGGTAGTCGGTAACAATGATGAGGCCATTGCACATATTAATCGTTATGGAACAAAACACTCAGAGGCGATAATTTCCCGGACGGTGGAAAATGTAGAACAATTTTTCAATGAAATTGATGCTGCAGCCATCTATCACAATGCCTCAACAAGATTCACTGACGGATTTGAATTTGGATTCGGAGCTGAAATTGGGATAAGTACACAAAAACTCCATGCTCGTGGACCAATGGGTTTAACCGCCTTAACCTCAACTAAATATATCATTAAGGGAAAAGGGCAAGTAAAGTAGTCTCTACGTGTTAATGTGGCCATTAGCTCCTTTTCTATCGTAGCAGGAAGTAGAAATAAGCATAGATAAAACCTGAGCTCAGTGATTAGAGGCTCAGGTTTTTTTGAATGGGAAAAGGATGCTGAAGGGAATCGAGAGGAGAATGTTGATCGTATATCTTCTCCTAGATAATCGTTTGTCTCAAGCCACTAATAGAACTACTCAATTATGGAATAGAGCCAGATCAACAGCGATGCATCTTAGAATCGCGTTTAGCGACTTTTATAATAGATGGTTGATCTAAAAATGCTTGCCATTCATAAAAAAATTTTTGTTGGGCCATCAAGCGGAGTTTTTTCTGAATTTCAATTTTTATTATATTGCATATATAAAGATCTTTTATTTCGTAATATTAAAAAACATAAATAGAAAATTTACCAAATATTTACACTGATTTAATACTATATAAACATTTGAGAGTTATAATAACCTTGTAAATAGAAAATAACAGGGAGGAACTTAGTGGATATGAGAAAATATTTGTTTATTTTAATTACTATATTATTGGTTTTTTTACTGGCAGCATGTGGAGATGGGGAAAGTGAAGCGTCTTCTTCAGCGGATTGGCCGGATGAACTTGTTATAGGTGTAGTACCTTCCGAGGATCAAACTTCTGTATCGCCACGAGTGGAACAGTTTGCTGAAGAATTAAGTGAAGAATTAGAAGTTGATATAGAAGTATTTATGGGTACGAATTATAATGGTGTCATTGAAGGACTAAAGAATGAACATGTAGATATTGCGTTTTTTGGTCCATTTGCTTATATATTGGCAAATGAAAGAAGCGGTGCGGAAGTATTTGCAATTGGTGCAGAAAGTGAAGATGAAATTTCTTATCAAAGTGCTTTCATTGTGCCAGCTGATTCTGATGTACAGGAGCTTGCTGATTTAGAAGGTAAAGATTTCTTATTTGTCGATCCAGCATCAACCTCGGGACATATTTTCCCTCGTTCTGCTGTTATTGATGAAATTGGGATAACGAATGAAGAGGTAGACGCTTTCTTTGGTAATGTTTCTTTTTCCGGAAGTCATGATGCATCCATTTTGTCCGTCATTAATGGGGATGTGGATGGAGCTGCAATCGCTACGGATGTGATGGATGCTATGATTGCTCAAGGGCAAATTGATGAAAATGATTTTAGAATTATCCATTCATCAGATGATATTCCACGTGGTCCGGATGCTTATCGCTCTGACCTTCCAGAAGATTTAAAAGAAGCAATTCGCGAATTTTATTATTCCTATGAAGACGAACATTATTTTGAAGAAAGAGGAATTAATGGTTTTTATCCGATAGAAGATGAGGCATACGATGTTGTCCGCCGAACTGCTGAAAACCTGGGTATGAGTCCAGAAGAATTGCTAAATTAATTACTGAGGGGAATATCCATGACAGATATTTTTTTGGAGACACGTAATTTAAAGAAAGTATATCCTGATGGTACGGAAGCATTAAAAAATATTACACTTACATTCAACAAAGGGGAACTGGTTTCCATTATTGGACCAAGTGGAGCGGGCAAAAGTACATTTTTAAGGTCGATTAATAGACTAAATCAGTCAAGTTCCGGTGAAGTTATCTTTCAGAACGAACAGATTACAAACGTAAAAGGGAAGAAATTACTGTTGGTACGCAGACAAATTGGGATGATTTTTCAAGATTTTAACTTGATTAAACGGTCCACTACCGTTCGAAATGTACTGCATGGAAGACTTGGATACATGTCTTCTTTAAAAGGAGCTTTCGGCAAATTTTCAGAAGAAGATGTTAAAGAAGCTTTGGCGATTCTCCGGCGTGTTGGGCTGGAGGATCATGCGTTTAAACGAGCGGATGAACTAAGTGGCGGGCAACAGCAGCGTGTTGGTATTGCAAGAGCCATTGCCCAAAAGCCCGCTCTTATCCTAGCAGATGAACCGATAGCAAGCCTAGACCCATCATCTTCTTCTAACGTGATGAATTATTTAAAAAACATTAGCGAAGAAGACGGGATTACGACGATCGTCAACCTGCATCAAGTGGATGTTGCGAAACGATTTGCTAGTCGTATTATAGGAATTAAAGCAGGAGAAGTCGTATTTGACGGGAAGCCAAATGAACTGAATGAACAGAGAATTAATGAGATTTATGATCAACGGGGGTTAGTGAATGAACTTACCTCTTGAAGAAGCTTTACAGCAACAATCAAACAAACAGCAACTACAATATGAAGCGTACAAAAGCAGGAAACGCAGTTTATTATACAATCGTTATTTCATACTCGGAATTCTTGCCATCCTTGTCATTTGGTCTTGGGTTGGTACAAAATTTCATATAATGGACCTATTTTCCGGCTTTTCAAATATGGCTATTTTCATTTTTCAGGATTTATTGCCACCGGATTTTACTACAATTCCTTCTTTTGTGGGGCCTATATTAGAAACATTATATATGAGCTATGTTGGACTTTTATTTTCCGTTACGTTCTCGTTGTTTTTTGGGCTAATGGCAGCAAAAAACACAACTGTTCATCCGGCAGTTGCTTTAGTGAGCCGTTCGTTCATCGCATTTTTGCGTTCCATTCCCGCGATGGTATGGGGAATCTTATTAGTGGCGGCCATTGGACTGGGACCTCTCGCGGGGACACTGGCATTAGGATTATCCGGAATCGGTATTCTTGGCAAAGCCTTTGCAGATTTATTGGAAGAAATTGATGAAAATCAAGTCAACGCTGTAAGAGCGACAGGAGCAAATTGGTTCCAAGTGATCGGTCAAGCTGTATGGCCACAATTCAAACCAGGCTTTGTCGGCTGGTCTTTGTATAAAATGGATTTAAATATTCGTGAAGCATCTGTCCTTGGAGTGGTTGGAGCAGGTGGAATTGGCTTTGCACTGGAAGGAAGCATCAGTTTATTCCAGTATCAACAAGCGTCTGTTGGAATACTGGCGATTTTCGCGCTTATCTTAGTCGTTGAATTTATTACAGCGAAGTTGCGGGAGAAGATTATATGAGTAAAATGAATAAGAAGAATAATAACCTATCTCGGGGAATCTTTTGGAGCTTGGCGCTTATTTTTTTTATGATCAGTCTACTTCAATTGGATATTGCTCCAGAAAAACTCGCAAACATTTTTTCCCGGACGCAAAGATTACTGGATAATATGTTTCCCCCAGTCATTGATGATCCGATCAACATAGCTGGCGCCGCGATAGAATCATTGCAAATTGCTGTTATGGGCACGTTATGGGGGATCATATTTTCCATACTATTAGCTTTTTTTGCCGCGAGAAATATGACACCCCATATTTCCATCAGTTATCTCGTAAAAGCATTGGCAGCATTTGTACGGGCTGTCCCTGCACTTATTTGGGCGCTTTTATTCATCATAGCTGTTGGACTGGGGCCTACACCCGGTATTTTAGCGTTGGCAGTAAATAGTGTTGGAATGCTTGTTAAAGTATACGCAGAGGCGATTGAAGAGATTGATCAACGGGTCATTGATGCGATTAGAGCTACAGGAGGAAGTCCCATTCAAGTAGTCATGCAGGGAGTTCTTCCTACTATTTCGAGTATTTTTATTTCATGGTCCGTGTTCCGATTTGATATAAATCTGCGTTATGCAACTGTATTAGGGGTAGTTGGCGCAGGAGGAATTGGCTGGGAATTGATTCGTGCCTCGCGAATGATAGCCTATAATGAGATGCTAGGGATCACTATCGTCATGTTTATCATGGTACTCGGGGCTGAATATTTTACGAGATTCCTTAAACAACGTGCCGATTTGGCAACAATAAGAGCTACTAAATAATAGAAGGATGCCGAATTACAGCCACTTGTTCAAAATAAACGGTCAGTCCCCCACCATGTTAAAGCATAGTGGAGCGGGGGACTGACCCATTGGCCTTAGAATACGACTTAGTAATTATATTAGCAGAAAAAATACTAAAAGTTTCAGTGAAGGGTAGTAAGCTTTTTAGTTCCAAGTTACAGCAATAATGCACACACTAAAATTTTTCAATAAAGTATGACAAAATTCGCTAAGGAACAGACACCCTAAGGAAAACAAGAGATTACGTTTTCTTGTTTGTCCCTCGAGAAAAGATGCAGCCGAACTAGTAATTCTCCTCCTAAATCAAGAACGTAAAACATCATGCTTAGTTGGAATTTCTTATTATTACTGTTAATCCAAATTCTCTTTTGGTTTTTCTTTATGCTTTCTATTTTTAACCTCAGTAAATATGTTATCTGACACACTTGCTTTAGTTTTTGATGTTTCATTTGGAGGATTAGATTGATTTGATTCAATCAGCGATTTCAGCATCTGAATATCCTCTTTAGTAGCGTATTGTTTATCAGACTTTAACATATATCCTAACTGACCGTTCGCTTCTATTGTAGCCCATTTTAAATCAGTAAAATGCTGAATGTTTTGTTGTCTCATTCGTACTTCAAGCATATCAACCGTTAACCGCAGCTTCTTTAAATTGCTTTCATTAATTTGGCCGTTTTCAACTACTAGAAGTCCTTTCCCATAAATTAAAGTTTCAAGCGTATTCGATTTCACAACGATAAACTCAATAAAAAGAAGTGTAGCTACCATTAAAAATGTAATCAACATGGTAATCCAAATGTTCCTATCACCAACAGGTTGAATAATTAATGATCCAACAGCTATCATCATGACAGTCTGAGCAACAGTAAGCTGTGAGATTGATTTTCTTCCAGCTAATCGTAAGATCAGGACTCCTCCTATCACGATGACAACAGCTTTCCATATGAAGTGTAAATCCAATAGGATCCCCTCTTTTCAAATGTTGCTAAAAATATAGTTACAGTTGATTCTTTCTGGTTTAATATCTAGTGTTTATTGTGGATGAAATCCTTTACTTTATTCTTTAGTGAAGTTTCTTTATATAACTAGAGCAATAAATAGCAGCATATTGCTGTGTTAAGAAATAGGAAGAGTATAAAATTTTGGCTGCAATTAATTCTTACACTTAAACAGTCACGTCCGGCTGCAGCTCCCAGGGACTAGCGAGACTTCCTTCACCTCCGTACGATAAGTCAACATCGGCTTCCTGCGGTCGCCGTGTTTCCTTTATCTCCTGCGGCTCAGTCCAGTCCGTACGTCCCTAAACGGGCGCTTGCGCCTTTGTTAAGTCTAATTTGCTAAGGTTTTTTGTATTTTTCAACATTTTCAATCGTTTCCGCGCGAGGGATATTATATAACCTGCTCTTTGGCTCATAAATTTTTTGAGAAGGCCATAGTCCATGATGTCCTGAGAATAGATAGCTGACTATACAAGCAACAAAAAAGTACTCTAACCCTTTTCCGTCAAACATCTCCATTGCCAGCAGGAAAGCTGCTATAGGGGTATTAGCCCCTGCACAAAAAACAGCGATTAATCCTAATGCAGCGAGAAATGACATAGGTAAATCGATGAATGTGTGTAAGGAATTGCCTAATGTTGCTCCAATGAAAAATAAAGGTATGGCTTCACCGCCAACAAAGCCAGTACCAAGAGTTACTGCTGTAAATATTAGCTTGGCCAGGAAAGCAAAGGGTGGAACGTCTTCTACAAAAGATTGTTCTAAAATATCTAATCCTCGGCCATTGTAATCTTGTGAACCAACAATTAAAGTTAGTACTACAATGACAATTCCTCCAAAAAAGGCCCTTTTCATATGGTTTTTCTTGAAAATTTTTTCAGAGAATTTTTCTATCCCATGTCTCAACTGACAGTATAAAACACTTATTAGACTAAATATGACTGATAGAAGAATAACGATTATAAATGTATTAATAGATATTTCCGGTACGGTTTGTATTATAAATTCTTCGTGTTCATGTCCCCAAGCTGCTGTAGTTACATAGTGACCAACAAAGCTTGCCGTAAGACAAGGAACAAGTGCTTCAAATTTCAGTTTTCCCAATGCTGTCATTTCCATGCCAAAAACAGCACCTGTCATGGGTGCTCCAAAGGCAGCACCAAAACCAGCACTTATCCCGCTCATCATTAAAATTTTTTTGTCGAATATGTTTATCTTGAAAAATTTGTTGACCGCAGCAGCTACACTTCCTCCCATTTGGACAGCTGCACCTTCTCTTCCAGTTGAACCTCCAAAAAGGACTGTGATAAATGTAGCGAAATAGACGATAGGCCCCATTCTCCGCGGCACCTCTTTTTTCCCATGAACGGAGTCGATCACCAGATTATTTTGATCAGCAATGTCATTCAAAGTATAATTCAAAACTACCTTTCCGTAGTTCATATATATGTATCCTATGATAATTCCCCCCAAGGGGAGAAGGAAGATAAGCCAATCTCTTTTTGATCGTATATCATCTCCCAGATAATCGTTTGTCTCTAAAAGGAAATTGGTTGTTGAGCCGACAACTATACCAATTATGCTTCCAAAGATAATCCATTGACCCAGAACTGAAAAAAAGTTTTTATACTTTAACAGCATTTACCAATTCACCTCTATTCTTTCTTTTGGGAAATTCGATTTTATTGTTGCCTATCGAATTGAAATTATTAAAATAAAAAGTGAATAGCTAATTATGAAAGCACATTATTACACAGGCATTCCAACAAGCGACGCAAAAAAGGAAAGAAGAAAAAAAGGGTCACTTACGGCCGAAGAAGACATACGTCAACTATCATTGCTTAATGTGTCATGAGGAAGAAGCCGTATAACGTAGTTGAAGGATTTGATTTGACCGATGGAGAAGATCCAACTACTCCTCCAAGATTCAGCTACGAACAGTGTGGAGGAGAGATGTATCCAAAGTTCTATAAAGGATACATGGCCAGGAATATAATTATCGGATCTTCTTTAGCCATGGAAATTTACTCATGTAGAAAAAAATCACATAGCTGTATTTTTTAAAAGCAACTCATAAATCCAAAGATGGTTTTATAAACTAAATGGATAATCCAAAGAATAAATAGTAATGGTTACTATTTACAAATAAAGTGTAAAAGGGGTATAATTATAACAAAACGTAATGGTTACGATTTGCGAGGTGTTTATCTTTGTGGTTAAGAGATTATAAAATGCAAACAATCTGAAGAACAGCAGTTATTTTTTTGACTTGTGAATCGTAATGATTACTATTTAATAGGAGGCTTTGTAATGGCTAAGAAATCAAAAATAGCAAAAGAGAAAAAACGTCAGGCAATGGTTGAGAAGTATGCAGAGATCAGGAGAGAATTAAAAGAAAAAGGAGACTATGAAGCTTTACGAAAGCTTCCAAGAGATTCTTCTCCAACAAGATTGAAAAATCGTTGTGAAATTACCGGAAGACCAAGAGGCTATTTACGTAAATTTGGCATGTCACGAATTGCGTTAAGAGAATATGCACATAAAGGGCAAATTCCCGGTGTGAAGAAATCGAGCTGGTAAGTATTCGATTTCATATTTAGTAGTAGGTTACTTTTTCTAAAGCAGCAAGTGAAGTCAATTAAGGAGGGAAAACTGGTGTATAAATGGATTATTGTTGGCGGAGGTATTCATGGATGCACAATCGCAGTTCATTTATTAAAGAGTGGTAAGGTAGATCCGAGTGAGCTGTTAATTATTGATCGTTATGAAAAACCACTACATAAGTGGTCGATGATCACAAGTAAAATCGGCATGGATTTTCTTCGCTCGCCATCTGTTCACCATATCGATCAATACCCATTCAGCTTGCAGGATTATGCTAACAAGAAGGATGGGGGTACCACCTTTCTTGGGCGATATAAACGTCCACAATTAGACTTCTTCAATGAACACTGTCATGAATTATTAAATTCATTATCCATACAGGATGTCTGGCATCAAGGGGAAGTGAGAGACATTACTTCTTTTCATGGTGGTTGGCGCGTAAATGCTAATCAAAATGACTTCTTTGAAACGAAATATGTGGTCCTGGCACTTGGTGTGAATGAACAGCCTGCTTTTCCTGACTGGGCTCTTTCAGTTCGAAAAAAAGCGCCAAATAAGCTAAAACATATTTTTGAGGAACAGACAGAAGTAGATCGAAAAGACGGTAATATTTGTATCATCGGTGGAGGAATCTCAGCAGCGCATTTGGCAGTAAAGTTATGTGCTATAACAAAGGACCAAGTGACGCTAGTAAAGAGACATCCGTATAGAGTTCATGATTTTGACAGTGATCCGGGCTGGTTAGGTCCCAAATTTTTATCAAAGTACAATAAAGTATTAAATTTTAATAAACGTCGGTCAATTATTAATCAGGCTCGAAATCGAGGTTCAATTCCACGAAACATGTTTTTAAAATTAAGAAAATGCCAAGCGAATAATCAATTAGTAGTTATCGACGATGAAGTAAGAACTGCTTCTTATTGTCGCGGTAAGATTCATTTATCTTTTGAGAAAATTGACTCACAGAAGTTCTCCTGTATTTGGTTAGCTACTGGTTCACAGGCTAGGATACCGGAAAATCAATTAGTTAATAAATTGATTTCAAATGAAAAATTACCATGTGCAGCATGTGGGTTTCCGATAATAAATAAGCAATTGGAATGGAAGGCAGGCTTGTATGTTTCTGGTGCATTGGCGGAGCTCGAGGTTGGTCCAGTTGCCCGTAATATTGCGGGTGCTAGGAAGGTAGCTGCTAAATTAGTGGCTTTAGCTTAGTAATAGGGTGCCAGGCTGCCAATAATAACAATCTAGTGCAGGTGTGATCGGACAAGATTCCGTTGTAACGTACTCTGCAACCAAACACGGTATTGTTGGTATGACGAAAAGTTTTGTTGTTGAATATGCAAAAGATGGATTGCATGTGAATGCGATTGCTCCAGGTCCAACAGAAACTTCTATGGTTAAAAAATTCTATGACGACAACCCAGCATGAAGGAAAATGCAGTAGGTGGCATTCCGCAAAAACGTTTAGGTACCGCAGAAGAAGTGGCTGAATTAGTAACATTTTTGTTGACTAGCCCAGCTCAGTATATCAATGGCGAAGTCATTCGTATTGATGGCGGATTTACGAATACAAAATAACCAGTATTTGATAAAGGGAAAACTTTATTTTATAGAGTTTGCCTTTTTTTATTATTCTTTAAATAGTGTACAATCACTACGTACTAACCTGATCCATTAGTAAAATAAGACCGACGTATTGACGATCTCCTTGTTATGCTAAAGAAGGGGTTCGATAGTTTAAGTATATTTCTACATTTATCCTGCACAACAAGATAACTTCGAAACATCTTTATCAAATGTAAGAGCAGTTAGTCTTAATCCTTCTGCCATTGTTAAATATGGTGCAAGGCTATCTTTTAAATCCTCCACAGTTAAACCAAACTTAACTGCTAGTGTCGCTACATAAATCACATCACCTGCATTTTCAGATACAACATGAACTCCGAGAACTTTTAATGTTTTGACATCAGCAACCATCTTAAATAAACCTGTCGTTTCACGGTTTACTAATGCTCTTGGAACAGCATCTAAAGATAATACAGATGTTTTTACTTCATAGCCTTGTTCTTTTGCTTCTTCTTCTGTTAAACCAACTGTTGCAATTGATGGATTTATAAACGTGACAGCAGGAACAACGGATAAATCTAATTTTTTATTTAACCCACCAATCGCATTATCAGCAACAATGCCACCTTCATAGGCTGCTACATATACGAATTGAGGTCCTAATGTTACATCTCCTGCTGCATAAATCTTCTCGTTACTTGTTCTAGCATAATCATTTATCAGGATTTCGTTTCTTTTTCCGACTTTAACCCCTGCTTCATTTAAATTTAAAGAATCCGTATTTGGTTTTCTACCTGCTGCAATAAGTAATTGTTCTGATTCCACGACTCTTTTCTTGCCATTTACCGTTACATAAACCTTTTTAACCTCTTCAACTTGCTCTACACGCTCATAAGTTGCTCCTTTCACAAGGTTTATGCCTTGTTCTGTCAAAGCTTTTTCTACGGCTTCTGAAACTTCTGGATCATATTCTTTTAAAAGATGATCACTTCTCTGTATAAGTGTTACTTCTGAACCTAAATTATGAAACAGTTGCCCAAGTTCCAATCCGATATAGCCTGAACCAATAACAGTTAATCGCTTAGGCACCTTTTTTAATTCGAGTAGTGTTGTACTTGTTAGATAGTTCACTTTTTTAAGTCCTGAAATCGTTGGTATAGATGGCGAAGTGCCTGTTGCAATTAAAAATCGTTTTGCAGAAAGTTTCTCTCCATTTACTCCAACTGTACTTTCATCAACAAACTTAGCTTCACCCTTTATTAAATCAATACCATATTCATCAATTAAATCTATATATTTTTGATTCCGAAGTTCACTAGCTAATTCATCCTTTTGATTCACCAAAGAGGCTAAATCGACTTCCCCAGCAGATGTTTGTAAACCTGTGAACGGATTTACTTTTGCAAAATGATTGATTTCCCCTGCTCTTAGAAGTGTTTTTGATGGAACGCAGCCACTATTTACACACGTTCCTCCAATTATTTCACGTTCAATCATTCCCACTTTTGCACCATATTCAACTGATTTAATAGCAGCAGAAAAGGCAGCCCCACCTGAGCCGATTATTAGTAAATCGTAATCATCTTTCTGATCTAACACAACATTTTTTGGGGATGGAATTTCTTTTAGATATTCAGGTTGATATTTAGCTTTTGTTATTGCTAATTCTACTTGTTCAGCTTTAATATCATCCGTTAATTCAAATGCCGATTCGCCACGTCGAAAACTGGTTTCGATATTTGTAGCACCTATACTGGTTAATGCAGCATCAATATGTTGTTCACATCCTGTACAGGTCATTCCATTGATTTTAACACGGTAATTTTTCACTATTATTCCCTCCTAAAAAATCTACAGTATCTTCAATTAAATATTAACGAATCAATAATAGGACATTGATTTATTGCTTTTTGATCTGGACATCGACTTTTTAAATCCTTTAACATTGACTCAATACGCTTTAAGTCTGCAATTTGTTCTTGAATTTCTATTTCCTTTATTGATACAAACTCAAATATATTCTCGCAACGAACTTCATCATTATCAACAACACCAAGTAATTTATAAATTTCACTTAATGAAAATCCCAAGTCTTGCAGTCTTTTAATAAATTTTACACGCTTAACATCATCATCCGAATATATCCTATAACCTGCATTGGTTCGGGAAGGTTCTTTTAATAATGCTTTTTGTTCGTAATATCTAATTGTCTCTTTATTTACACTACATTTCTCTGCAAATACACTAATTTGGTAACTCAAATTATTCACCTCTATAAACATAATAAACCGCGTACCTTAGTACACGGTCAAGTCAAGTATAATATTAATATTCTCTTCTTCAATTATTCTGCCAGTTTAAGTGTAATCGTTTACAATATCTATATTTATTTATATTTTAACATAACTATTCAGATTACCTTGTGAAATCAAGCGGAAACTAATCTATTTTCAGTTTAATGATAAATTTATGTATACGAATTTGTAGTACAAAATAGAGGCATACACTGGCTATTATTACCAAATGAATTCGGGTGCGAATTACACTACAATTCTAATGTATATTATAAAGAAAATACTATTACACCAACAGAAAATGACCATCACATTTGCTGCAAATTGATGGTCATTTTACATTACATCATTTTTAATGTTTGCGATAGGTAATGGAACCCGTTAGCGTACAGTCCTCTTCTCTTCTTCGTAACAAGTTCCGCTCTTCTTATAGAGTTTTCCATTAATTATTAATAACTTCCCGTTCGTTTAAAGGCTGAACTGGGCGATGGTTTTCCTCGAAAATTTCTTGAAATGCTTCGATTTGTTCCTTCGACATTTCGATTGGCTCCTCAAAAATGATCCATTTCACTTCTTCCGTACACGGAGGAGTCGTTAGTGACCCATTGTAATGGAAGGATGTTTGGTCTTCAGGCAGAAGGTTTTGCAGGTTGATAGGCTCATCTATCGGAACCTCATTTTCTGTTTCTTCCTTTGGCATGTCATCCCATACAGCTGCAAGGTTTTCATTTTCTTTTCCTTCTTGAATCATCACACCAAGTACGGCTAACTCGCCATTACTATCTTGGTGTACTAGATGCAATTCCATATCTAAATGTTGGCCATTAAATAGATGCTCGCTTGGTGTGTGAAAATGAAATTGTACGAGTTGATATTCTTGATCTTCTGCTATTATACTATTGCCTTTTTCAGTGGCATTTGCTTGAACAGTATGACCATTATTGACAAGCGAAAAAGAAGCTGGTTGGTATTGAATTTCAATATTTTCTAATTTTTCACTTGCTTCCACTTGAGAAAATTCTATATTAATTGGTGATTGCTCACTTCCGTCGACACAGGCCGCATAAGACGGATCCAGGTTTCCCCAATGTTCCGGTCCCGTTTCTCCTTCATAAGACCAATGAGCAAGCTGTTCACTATCAACCTCTTGTTCTTCTTGTACTTCATCATCTGATTCAGGAGAGTCAGTGATATTTTCTGTCTGTTGCGAGCAAGCAACTAGTGCAAAAAATGCAGTAAAGAAGAGAAGGATCAGTTTTTTATTCAATTTAGACATTTCTCCTTTTCTATTGTTTTCTCACTTCCACTACATATGATATCAAATCTTTGAAGAAATAATATTGAAAAATCAAGAAAGCAGTATAAAAATACTACAAAAATCGATCCTTAGAAGGAGTATGGGAAATAGCTTTTGATACTTTATTACCGGTTGATTTGTTTCCTTTCGTGCCTTCCTGCAATTTAATGAACTTGAAGTACTCTAAAATGCCGGTAAGTTCTCAAAGGAAGTAGAAGAAAAATTAGCAGTCAAGGGATTTGAGAAACTTAAAAAAACTCTGATCGCAAAGAGAGAATGACTTTGAAGAATTCATAAAGGAAAATCGGCTAAAATAACAAAAAGACGAGAGTTTTGCTTCTCTCGTCTCATTTTTGTGTTTTAGTATCTTTAAATTATTATGGTGAGCCGTATCACAAATAGTTGCTTAAATAAATCATAGTATCTGCTCCTCCGCCAATTAATGTAGCTAAGGGCAGGTATCCTTTTGAAATTTAGGAAAGGCTGTCCACCTAATACATAGCATTATTAACTAAGTTGGTTATGGTATTAAGGTTTGTAAGGTATTATATAAATACCATCGCTGTTTAACCAATCTGCATAAAGAACTTCTTTACTACTATTCACACCACTTGTAGCCAGTTGATTATGTAGCCAGTTTTTATCAAAACCTAAATCTTTTATATTGTCTTCTACAACTTCTCCATCAATAATTAATGTTGTACTAAGAAAGACAGGTTGGTCAGGTAATTGTAAATCCTGCATTGTAACTTTTCGATATTTATTTTTCTTTAGGATACTTATTGAACCATTTGATTCCAAAATTGCATATGCAACTTCACGAATTGAAAAAATCTCACTTTGTCTTAGTAAGCTTAATAATTGATTAATATTCATTCGATTTTTTTTTAATTGATATCTATCAATCTTACCATCACGAATAATAATAGAAGGTTTTCCTTCCAGAAAACCTCGGATTCCTTTAAATTTGAGCAATAATTTTTCCATAAAAATCATTAAAATTCCCCATAAAAATACCGCGTAGACAATATATATGATGTTTACCTTTTGTTCATATATACCATTTCCTAAAAGTTCCGATAAAACAATAGCTGAAACGAAGTCAAAAGGAGTCAATTGTATTATTGTGGTTTTACCTAATATTTTAGTAATAAGAAAGAGTAAAAAAAATCCGATTATAACTTTTAAGGATATTTCTATAAAGCTTAGTTCCATTACAACCTCTCCTGTATCTATTAAAATAGAGAACTCTTTTTTTAATTATTAGTTTTGGCTGTTTTCCATGTTTTTAAACTTAAAGTACTATATAAAAAGAGATTTTCATTTATTTATAGAATGAATTGAAAGATAACATCTTTTTCAAAGTCTCCATATCTATTTAAAATATTAGATAGATATGAATACATTAGCGTTAAGGTCTCTGTCATTTACCGCATTTCTTATGCAGTTAGTAAAAGAGAAGTGCACATTGCCTCTCGATGTCTATTAATCCGGTAAGTGACACCTCTAAAACTGCATTCCAATAAAAAAGTCCCTAAATTGTTAAAATGCCAATTTAGGGACTGTATTCAAATTAGAAACTACTTAGTTATTGTAAAGGATTAAATTGTATCTTTTCCACCATCAACAATGTATGTTTGACCAGTCACATAAGATGCTTCATCTGATGCTAAGAAACAAGCAACGTTTGCAAGTTCAGATGGTTCACCAATTCTTCCCATCGGAATGGCTTCTGAGTATACTTTTAACATGTCATCTTCTACATCTTTTAAAATACCAGTATTAACCACACCTGGAGAGATTCCGTTGACACGAATGTTATCACGAGCATAATCGTGACCAGCTTGACGAGTTAGCATTAGTACTGCACTTTTTGAAGTAACATAAGCTGGTGATCCTGGAGTAGCATGTCGAGATGAAATAGAAACAGTATTTACAATGGAACCGCCGCCATTTTGTTTCATATAAGGAATAGCATGTTTTATACCAAAGAATGGACCGTTTATGTTGATGCTGATTACTTTATTCCATTGCTCTTCTGTATATTCATCGATAGTTGCATAAGCTCCAATAATGCCTGCATTGTTACATAAGATATCTAGTTTACCAAAGGTATTTACTGCTGTTTCAATAAGATTTTTTACATCTGCTTCTTTTGAGACATCCACTTTTACAGCTTTTACATTTTCACCAAACGTTTTTTCAAGATCAAAGATAGTGTCTGTTATATCCCCAACAATAACTTTTGCGCCTTCTTTAACAAATTTCTCTACGATTCCGTAACCGATACCAGAGGCAGCTCCAGTTACTACAGCTACTTTGTTTTCTAGTTTCATAAAATATTCCTCCTTCTATTTATGCTAAACATGTCTACAACTCCAACTTAACATCTATGGGGAAAAATAAGGTAAACAAAAATACTTCAAATGAAGCTTAAACAACAGTTATACTAATAGTGTTAGGTATTACTTTAATAGGAGCTGGACATATGGAACTTAAAATAGATCGAAGAGTTAAAAAGACGAAACTTTCTTTTGAAAATGCTTATATTGATTTAATTGAACAGTATTCGGAACACGAAATTACAGTATCGATGCTTGCGCAATATGCAGATGTAAATAGAGCTACCTTTTATGCCCACTATTCAAATAAGGAGGAGTTTCTAGAAGAGGCTTTGTGCGCTTTGTTAGAAGGGTTAAGAGAAGCCATCTTGTCACCTTTTGATAATAAAAAAAGGATAAATGTAAATTCTTTAGCACCTACAACAGTTCAAATAATTGAATATATTGAAAGAAATAAACGGATATTTTATGCATTGTATACTAGTCATTCAGATTTTGAAAAGCGTTTAGAGGAGTTGTTTTATCATATTTTTTCAAAAGATATTTTTATTGAGATGAAGTCCAGAATGGGTACGATAAATTATGAAATGTTTTTACATTATCAATCGAATGCCACCCTGGGATTAATTTTTTATTGGATTCAAGGTAAATTCCAATATTCTGCGAAGTATATGATGGATCAACTTACTATCTTTTCTAATACCCAAGTAATTGACTTAAAGAAGATATGAGCTCGCCGAGTCTGGAACAGTAACAATATTTAACGATAAATATAATGGGCGTTCCGTACGTCTTCTTTTCAGATAATGGAAATTTAAGCGAGGCTACTAGAAGTACTACAAAAGCGATGATCAACGTTCAGAAAGTTACTAGAAAAACAGAAAGTAGAAACAACGATAGAAAGCATTAAGTGAAGTTATAAAACAAAAATATTTATACCCTCATGCGTCCATATTTTATTCATTCCTGTATCCCACGCGTCGCCATTTTCCCATAATCAATAGTAACAAAAAGCACGTTTCTTATTTGTTCTTAGGCTAAAGGAATACCGTCTCTTTCCTGTAAATAATATGAAATTATTCCATTTATATCTCTTGTATAAAGATAAAGTAGCAAGTATTTACTACCAAATGACGTTTTTCAATATTCAGTATCAAGTGCTATAGTCTTGGAAATTGGATGTTAGGAAGCAATAGAACCCTACCAACACTTCTCTTGTGAAAAACCAAATCCATATTTACAGAAAAGTCGAAAATACAGCCCTTATTCCCCATGAAATCTTCCAAATATCGACAAGATTCTCGAAGGCTATCATGTAGTCTAGTACTAATTGATAGTTTACTAGAGATAACTATCTTTAAAATACAACATAGGAGGGTGTTCATGAAGAAGAGTTTAAGGTGTATTCTATTTTTTCTTTCAACAGTAATTTTAGTTTTGAGTACATTTTTATCGCCAGTGGCCATGGCAGGAACTCAAAACAAAATAGCTGGAGACAGCTTACAACAAGAATCTACATATAAAATTGACAGCAAGGTAAAACAGAAATTGGAAACGAGTGAGGAAGTAGCCCTATTAATTGTTCTGAATGATCAAGTTGATACTTCTAAAGTAATGAAACAGGCAAATCAAAAAGCAAACGAGAATAGGGAACAAGGATTACACAAGAAGCATTTAGTACGGTCAGAAGTGTTGACAGAATTAAAGGCTAACGCGCATCAAACACAAGCACCGTTATTAAAACTTTTAGGTCAGGAAAAGCAAAAGGGCAAAGTGAAGGAATATCAATCTTTTCACGTAATTAATGCCGTTACGTTTACCGGATCGAAGGAAGTTGTTGAAAAAATTGCTTCCCTTAAAGAAGTGAAAACGATCTATTTAGATGAGGAACGGCAATTGGTAACAGATTCAGACGTGACAACAAGTTCTATGGATGAAAACGTACAATGGAACGTCGAGCAAGTCTTAGCACCAGAAGCATGGGAGCTAGGTATTGATGGTACAGGAGCTGTTGTTGCAAGCATTGATTCAGGGGTTCTATGGGATCATCAAGCGTTAAAGGAAAAATATCGTGGCTATAATGCTGCTGATGGAACGGTGGATCACCAATATAGCTTTTATGATGCGGTAAATGGACAAGCAGAAAGCTATGATGACAATGGTCACGGGACTCATGTTACCGGGACAATGGTAGGAAGTGAGCCTGATGGAACGAACCAAATTGGTGTTGCTCCTGGGGCGAAGTGGATTGCTGCGAAAGCATTTGATGACAGTGGAAGTGGTTCCGATTCTAATATTCTAGAAGCTGCCCAATGGCTTATGGCACCTGGTGGCAGAGTGGATATGGCTCCAGATGTCGTAAACAATTCCTGGAGCGGCGGTTCAGGTATTAATGAGTGGTTCTTAGAGGTTGTGCAGACTTGGAGAGCATATGGTATTTTCCCGGTTTTTGCAGCAGGAAATGCATCGCTTCTATTTCCAAATGGACCTGGTACGATCGCAAGTCCAGCCAATTATCCAGAGTCATTTGCGGTTGGTGCAGTAGATGATAAGAATTTATTAGCTGATTTTTCATTCCAAGGTCCGTCTCCGTATGGTGAAGTGAAGCCAGAATTGACAGCACCTGGGGTTAAAATTCGCTCCACGTTACCTGATGGGGGATATGGAGATAAGAGTGGTACCTCGATGGCAGCACCACATATTGCAGCAGCTGTTGCATTATTGCGCCAAGCTAATGCGAGTATAACCGTAGATGAAATAGAGCAAGTGTTACTTGAGACGGCCACGCCATTAACCGATCGGGATTTTACAGAGTCTCCTAACCATGGCTATGGCTATGGATTATTGAATATGTATGACGCCGTATTATCGAAAACACAAGGTATGGGCGTGATTAGTGGAAACGTGACAAAACAAGGGGAAGACAATGAGGACCCTGTCTATTCCCATACTCCGGTCCAGGAGGTTTCTGAAGGACAACAAATCGACCTTATCGTACAGGCAAGTGATAATATCAGTGTTGAGGATGTACAGTTAGAGTATCAAGTGAATGAAGGCGAGTGGAACAGTGTTTCTGCAGAACGTATTTCTGGAAACTATTTATCTGGTGAATATCTCGCAACGGTTCCAGCAGGTGTTGCTGAAGCAGGAACGCTAACCTATCAATGGAAGATTACGGATTATGCAGGAAATACCGTAACTAGTGAAGCATATCTTGTCACCATACTAGAAAGCTTAACAATAGGCTACTTTGAGGATTTTGAAACAGAGCCAGAAGGTTGGACCGTTGTTGGGGACAATCCAAGCTGGGAATGGGGAATTCCAACCTCAGGACCTAATGCAGCTGCATCAGGTGAAAACGTGTATGCTACCAATCTATCAGGAAATTATATCGATGGAATGAGAGAAATGCTCGTTATGCCAGCAATCTCCTTACCGGATGAACCGGCGAGCTTACATTTTAAACAATGGTATAGCTTTGAACAGTCGGCATATACTGGCACCGCTTATGATTATGGATATGTCATGGTGTCAACGAATGGTCAGGATTGGACGGAGCTATTAATGGTTAAAGGAGATTCTGAGGCATGGATTGATGCATCAGTTGATCTTTCCGAGTACGCTGGGCAAGGTATTTTCATTACATTTTATACCTATTCGGACTCCAGTACCAATCGACCTGGCTGGTATATTGATGATGTTGCCCTAGAAGCAGGAGTGGATGGAGCAAGCACGACGACAGATTCCGATCCAGCAACCATCCAAACAGCAGATCTATCAGATGAAAAAACAGGTACAGAAGTGGATAATGAGTTATCCCTACTGCCAATAGAAGCGCAAGTTAGTGTATTAGAGACAGGACGGTCAACCGTAACCAATCCGCAAAATGGAGGGTATATGTTACGCCATCCTGCGGGAGAACATACCGTTATTGCGGAGTCCTATGGCTACCATGTCCAAACGGAAACGATTGTCATTACAGATGACGAAGAAGTTTCTGTCGACTTTACCCTAGAAGAAAAGTCAACAGGTACGATCACAGGTGTTATTACCAATGAGTTGACTAGCGAGCCCATTGAAGGTGCAAAAGTCTATCTCGTCGAGGATGCAAATATTGAACCTGCTGAGACAAATGCAGATGGGGCCTTCCAGTTAACAGTATTTGAGGGAACGTATACCCTGAAGGTTTCCGACCCAATGCATTATCCGAGTACTGCTACAGTGACAGTGGAAGCAGATGGTGAAGTTACTCAGAATGTTACGTTAGACCCGATTATCGGTACATCAGAAACCATTGCTTATGATGATGGAACCGCAGAAGCGCTCAACTATATGTATACAGCTGGAAATGGATGGGCTGTAAAAATGTCCCTTGCAGAAGGGGAAAGTCGAGCAATATTAACGGGAGGCTATTACAAGTTTGATGGTGGGAATCGTCCGGATCCGGGTGGAACAGAATTTTTAGTGGAAGTGTATGATGCAACTGGTCCAGATGGTTTACCAGGAGAGAAAATTGCTGGTCCATTTGAAGCAGAAGCAATACGTTCCCATACGGATTGGACATTTATTGATTTAAGCGGAGAGGAAATTACAGTGCCAGGTGATTTTTACCTTGCTTATATTCAAAAAGATATTTTTCCATATATACCAGCAATTAATAGGGATACAAGCTCAGAGTCATCAGGCAGAAACTATTCCTTTATTGATGGAGTATGGAAGCAGACCTCATCAGCCGATGGAAACTATATGATTCGAGCTGAGGTAGCATATGATGAGACTGTACCAAAAGTCACATCACCTATAAATAACTCCTATACAGCTGATGAGACCATTATGGTTAGTGGAGAAGCACAACCAAATACAGACGTTCATTTGTATAACAATGATTCGGAAGTGGCTGTCGTTACTTCAGGAGAGGATGGAACATTTAGTGGAGAGATATCCTTAACAGAAGGTGAAAACAAGATTACTGCTCGAGCTGCTCAAGGTGAACGATTCACTAGACCATCCAATCAAGTGAAGGTTACACTAGATAGCAACTCTCCGGTTGTATCTATCCTCTCACCTCAGGAGGGAGAGCGATTTAATACAACATTCGTAACCGTACAAGCTGAGGTAGAAGAAGAAAATCTTGAGGTTGTTACAATCAATGATACAGAAGCTACCCTTGTTAACGGAATCTATGAAGCTACTATCACACTGGAACAAGGAGAAAATAGTGTAGTGGTTACTGCCAGAGACCTAGCTGGGAACGAAACCATTCAAACGACTACAGTCGATGTAGATTCAGTTGCTCCTGTCATCACGATAGAGTCACCAGTAGATGGCGAAACAACTTTTAAGAAATCGGTAAAAGTTGAAGGACAAGTATCAGACGATAACTTAGACTTTGTACGTGTGAATGGAAAAGGAACCAAAGTAAAAAATGGTTCATTCAGTACCAATGTTAGTCTAGAAGATGGGGAAAACATCATCATGATCTGGTCGAAGGATACATTTGGGAATGAGACTTGGGAACAGGTGAAGGTAGTTTATTCCAGTGGAAATAGGAAATAAAATCCAATATAATTGGTAAGAAGATTTAAGCCCACAAACCTCGTTTAGTTTGTGGGCTTTCCTTAACATTTCAGTGGAAGGGGTTTTATCGATTAATCTCCCCAATACTTCACCTATTCAATATGGGTTCGCGACAGTTTAATAACCTCTTCAATAAATTCCTCTTGGGAAGCTTCAAAACCTGTATTAATCCAATTGGATAAAAAACCGTTGCCTCTTAAATTCACGGTGAATTAAGCATAAGTAAATGAGGCTCTTAGATCCAGGACACAACAATCATAAACGCATTAATATTTTTCGACAAAATCCGGGAAGTGACAGGCACCTCCCCGAACACCCTGTCTTTAAAATTCCTGTTCCATCTCGTGAATTCTGCGATGAAGCTCTTCATTCACCGGTGTATGGACTCCATGTTTTTTTCCTAATTCCACCACGGTGCCTGCAAATAATCCCAATTCGCTTTTGCGTTTTGCTTCCAGATCCTGACGCATGGAGGGCTTGCCATGTGGGCTCAGCTTACCTACAACCTCCAGCCAGTACTGCAAATCCACTTCAGTTAAATTGATTCCTTCATAGCTGGAAAGGGCTATAACCTCCCGCATAGCAGAAATCATCATATCTCGTGCTTTACCATCCTTTTGAATCTCGCCATAATCGCCCTCAATTAATGCTACTGTCTGATTCACCCCTACATTCAGCATGAATTTTCCCCATTGTCTTTTATTCATATTGGCGTCAAGCTCGAAAGGCATCTCTACCTCCTGGAAAAAGTCTGCAAGCCGTTTTACTTTTGGCGTATCAATACCTTCTTTTTCACCAAAACAGAGGATGCCAAAATTATCATAGCTTTGCTGGTTTCCTTCCTTCACTGCATCCATCCCCTGAGCAACGCAATACAAAATCTTGTCGAATCCATAATATGTACCGATTTCACGTTCACTTGAAATACCATTTAATGTGGACAAGAAGATTGTGTTGTCACCAACATGCTTTTCAACTGATTTAATAGCATCATGCAAGCCGCTGAATTTCACAGCGAAAATAATTAAATCAGCGGATTCTACAGTTTCTTCAGGTGTCACATACTGAAAATCACAAAGCTCACCGTTGCAATAAATCCCATTCTTCTGGTACTTTTCAATACGATCCTTGTCTGCAATTATTCGTAAATTCATTTTCGGTATCTTTTTCGATAAATGATGTCCGTATAGAATTCCCAGTGCGCCAAGCCCAACGATCGAAACATTCTTAATTTTCATGCTATGCTTCCTCCTATTACCTACTAATGTATTTAAATAAAAGGGCGGTTACACTACTAGCTCTACATGCCCCAAGTGTCCAAATAAAGGCCATGCCTCATAGCCCCTAATAGAGGTCCAGTTGTACTACAAGCTCGTAAATAAAGGTTAAACTTCATAGCCTACCTAGTCTTACACAGTAATTTATAATTTTAATAATTTTTATATAGTTCATTTAGTTCATTATAATAGACAACTAATGGATATGAAAGTAAATGTTTCGGCAAACTACTACAGAAAGCCATAATGAGAAGTGATAAATGATAGGGGGGATTTAGTGCGTCCTCCTGTCCTCCTACCTTATATTCTCGGAGGAGAACAGAAGAGAGTAATATAGCATGCTGGTATTAGGAAAAATAGCATTGCAAGGAGAATTATGTTAGCATAAACAGCAGGATAGAAAGAGGAAGTGAGCTTAAATGATAAACATAACCATTCCAACACCGACAGTCACCATAACTAAACAAGATAATCCGGAACTGAGTAATATTTATGGATTTACTGATTTTCACCTGATCACAAGAGATAAGGGCGGTATTTTCATGTTTTATAACGACAATCAAGAGTTGTTGTTTGTTGGTAAAGCCAGGAAATTAAGGCCAAGAATTAAAAAACATTTTAATGATAATGTTTCGCCGATTAAAATGCATCGAGATGAAGTGAGCAAAATTGAAGTGTGCATTGTTGATGATCCAGCTCATAGAGAGATCTATGAAACGTATATTATCAATGAACGCAAGGCAAAATACAATGTAGACAAAGTGTTTTATAAATAAATGACGATTAACAAAGAGTAATACGTACAGTCAAATTAGACTATGCCTATTGCTTTTTTTATTTCTATAACTTTTGGGCGAAGTAAATTTGTGGTATGTGGCTAGCTTCATAATTTCCAGCGTTATGGGAAAAGTAAGCTCATAACAGGCAGGAGGTGGAAAATGTGACTGTAGGCACACAAGTTCAGCAAGCCCTAGCCAATGCCAGGAGTGCTCAAGCCAATTTCGAGACATTTTCTTTAAAAACACAAGACGAATTTGCGAAAGAAATGTATGGTCATGCTGCTGAGGAGCTGCAGCCAATTATTGATGGGTTAGAAAAGCGCTTGGCAGAGATTGAACAGGAAGAACCTCAATTCCTGACCTAACACCGTGAATAAGTACGATAGCATACAGGGTTACTCAAGTGGGTAACCCGTTTTAAATGTTGTAAATAAGATGTAACCGGTGCATAATCTGCCCAATAGCAATCCTGGATTCCATTTCGTCTTCTTCTCTTAAACTTTCCTTCAGACTGATCACTTCTGCCTCGAGTCCTTTATAGTCGTCCAGTTCTCCTAACAGCCTTATTTTCCATTTGCGCTTGTTATAAAGCTCCTGAAAATCGCTGATCGTTGAAGTAGCTTGGTCCCATTCTTTTTTCTTGATCTGATTTTCCACCTCCGTAACCGAAGTAAATAACAAATCATCTTTTTGCGTTTTAAGTAAATCGCATCCCGTCAGTAGGAGTAAAAGCAGGAGGAAAGCTGCAACTAATTTCAATTTAAACACGATAACCGCCACCTTTTAAATATTTATTTTAAAATGAAGTATGGTTACTATCAGTTTGGCCAAATAATGTATAAATAGTACATTTAAATAAATAAAGGGTGAAAGTGTATGACTGACTTGGTGTATGTTTTAATAAGAGGATTAGTTGCATTTTTATTAATGTTTATTTTGGCTCGGATGATGGGAAAAAGGCAAATTACTCAGATTACATATTTTGATTATATTGTGGGGATTTCTATTGGAAGTATAGCCGCAGAGCTAACGTTCAGCCCGCATATTAGAATGTCAAACTTTATTCTTGGAATGATCATCTGGGCAGTGATACCGATAGTTATTTCAAAAATGGAGTTGAAATCAAGTCGTTTTCGTGATCTGATGGAAGGGAAATCGGTTCCGTTAATTAGTGATGGAAAAATTCTGGAAAAAAATCTGAAAAAAGAAACCTTAACAGTTGACGAATTGATGGTTCTTTTACGGAAAAAGGATGTATATAAGATTTCTGATATACAGGCTGCAGTTATGGAGAAAAATGGGGAAATCTCTATAATGAAAAAGAGTGAATTACAACCTTTAACTCCTGTTAATATGGGTATGCCGGTTGAGAAGGAAGGCCTGCCGTGCATCGTGATAGTAGATGGAAATGTATTGGAAAAGTCATTGACTGATTATGGCTATACAAAGAATTGGCTGTTAGGGGAGATACAGAAACAGGGGGCGGAAGCATTTTCTGATGTATTTCTGGCTCAAATTGATTCAATGGGCAATGTATATGTTGATCTTTATGATGATAAAGTAAAAAGTCCGCAAATTAAGGACAAGCTTCTCGTAGCTGCAAATATAAAACAGCTGCAGTCCAATCTGGTTAACTTTTCTCTCCAGACACAAAACATAGAGGCAAAGAAAATGTACAACGAGTACGCGAAGCAAATGGACAAGCTGATGGATGAAATGGCAGTCTATTTAAAAGAATAAAGCAGCAAAAGTAAAGCAAAACAACAGGTTGATAAGTCCTGTTGTTTTGCTTTCTACTACTGGTTCTGACTGAATTGTGGTTCTTCTGCTAATACTTGGTCGTACCTTGTTTGCAGCTGTTGGACAATCTGCTTTTGCTGCTGTGCCAGTTGCTGGAAATCCTGTTTCGCCATCTGATTCTGTGTTTCTAATCCGAATTGGGTTAAGCTGGCTTCCACACTTTGAGCTGAGGCCAGAGCTTGTTGAATTTGTGTCTGAACTGTCATCATTGATACCTCCTCACAAGAGAAATGATTTCTGCTCATTTAATTTGCACTATTTAACAGAAGCTATTCCTGGGTGTTTTTAAGTTGTTATGTACAGTACTTAGTAATGTAATGAGGTATAATCAAGTTTATTACCCTGTGATTGGAGGAAATATAAAACATGTCAGAGTTGCCAAATTGCCCGAAATGTAATTCAGAATATACGTACGAAGATGGGGTTCTTTTTGTTTGCCCGGAATGTGGTCATGAGTGGGCTCTAGATTCTAAAGAAGAAGCAGTCGAAGATCAAAGAAGTATAAAGGATGCCAACGGAAATATATTAACAGACGGTGATTCTGTAACAGTAATTAAAGATCTTAAAGTAAAAGGAAGTTCATCAAGTGTAAAAGCAGGTACAAAGGTGAAAAACATACGTCTAGTGGATGGGGACCATGATATTGATTGTAAAATTGATGGTTTTGGATCCATGAAGCTAAAATCAGAATTTGTAAAAAAGGTATAAATGCATGTAATGTATGGCCACACCTAGTTAACTGGCGCTTTTACCATAAACATGAAACAGATATACATAGAAAGAGCCAGGCATATAAGCCTGGCTCTTTCATATAGGCTGGAGCTAGTTTGCTCCTCCGCCATTGGCTGCAGCTCCCTGTTTGCGTTTCTCGAGTGCATTAACCCCCATAACAACAACAATGAGTTCTTCTGTGGTCATCTGTCCGGCGAAATTATTAACCTCATATGCCCGGGAGGAGAAGAAATGGTTCGTGCGTTTAAAGGTGGCTACCTCATCAGATTTCTCATCACTAATCGAAAAATCCCGTGAAAAGGCAGGGGAGGAAATAGTGTATATGCCTCTGTGGCTAGTTGTATATGTATATTTTTTCGAAAAGGAAAACCAGCTGGTTTTTAGAGTTCCTAGCAGATCTTCATTCTTATCGCTAACAATCCATTGGTTGGAGAAGGTTTTAAACTGGCCGGATGCTAGTAATGATTCTTCCAAATCGTAGAGGGAGACAGCTGAAGAGAATGCGCTTCTTAAGTCAAGAAATCCCACATTCTGATTGTTTTGGTCCTTAATAACTGTTTTGCCTGCAGAGAAAAAATTATCTGCTATATAAACGATGGTTTCCATGATCATCACCTCTTACTTACTAGTACGAGTGAATAACTGACTATGTTTCACATATATAAATTTATTTAATAAAACAACTTATTCACTAAAACTGCCTTTACGCTTAAAAGATGGTAAGGTAATAGTATCTAATCATTATTCAATCTCGTGCTAAATGCGTTAACGTAATTAATTAATGGAGTTGGTACACAATGGATGAGAAAATAATTTTACAAAAAGTAAAAAGTCACAGGCCTTCTATCCTCGGTAGTGAGGATTTTACAAAGTATGCTATTCTAATTCCAATTATTCAAAAAGATGAGGAGCTTCATATTCTTTTTGAAGTTCGCTCAGAAGAAATGAGAAGGCAACCTGGAGAAATCTGTTTTCCTGGAGGGAAGATTGACGCCCAGGATAAGACAGGGCAGGATGCAGCCTTAAGAGAAACGAAGGAAGAGCTTGGAATAGGCGATGAAGATATATCAGGTGTTTTTCCATTGGATTATATGGTCTCTCCATTTGGAATGATTATCTATGCTTATGCAGGGTTCATTCATTCAGGTGCGAGCATTAAACCAAACCCATCAGAGGTTGGAGATACATTTACTGTCCCATTAAAGCACTTTATGGAAACAGAGCCACAAGTTTATTCCGTGAACTTTCATGTTCAGCCGGAGGAAGACTTTCCCTTCAACCTTATCGTTGGCGGGGAGGATTATAATTGGCAAACAAGACAATTAGATGAATACTTTTACATTTATGAGGATAAAGTTATTTGGGGACTTACCGCGAAGATACTTTCTCATTTTATTAACGTAGTAAAGTGAACGTCATATCCTGACCAGAAATGATGAATACTAGACTAATCGAACGTACAACCAAAAGGAGCTGAAGCAGGTATGAAATATGTAAAGTCGCAAATGAAGCATTTGGTAAAAGACAATAAAGATTTACAAAAGCGACTAAAAGAGATAATGGAAGAACACAGCCTGGAGAGACCACTTGCACTAAAGGCATTGTACCATGCTGAAGTGGCAGCAGGGGGTAAATATAAGTCAGCATATCAAGAACTTGACCCACCTAAGGAATAAGCCAAGTTCGCCAGTGTCATTTGGTTTTACTTTTAATTTAAGCTTGCCTAGTTTGCTTTTAACTGTGTATATAATTGCTGGTATCCTTTTGCTTCATCAGTCATTCCTTTGTCCTGATACATTTGCTTTAACCTCCATACTGGTTCTGGGTTTTCAGGATAAAGCTCCATTTCCCAAAAAAAGCATTCAATTGCCTCATCTAACTTTTTAAAGTCAGCAAAGTATTCGCCTAACTCCATCATTCGGTCAGGATTCTCGGAAATTTGTATCATGTGCAGGATCTTTTGAATGGTTAATGAGTTCGGAGCAAGCAAGCGAATTGGTACAAGTAGGTCGTTCACTGTCTGAAGGTCGTTTTCAAGGAAAAGTTTCTCAACAAGCTGAGAGATCAACTGTTCCGACTCCTTCAAGCCTTTTGATTTAATAAAACGCTCTATTAGCGTAATAAAGTCATTTATATGGCTTTCCATAATTACTGGATTCAATTGTGACCATAGCTTCATTAATAGTTCATCATAAGTGTCTGGAAGCTCCTGAATAAATGGCAGCAAACAGAGAATTGCTTCATCATACTGGGCATCTGTGATCATATCTTCTACAATATGCTTTGCGCCCGGGAGAACGCGGAATATATTGACATCTATATTACTAAGTATAGTGATCCATTGTTTGAATGGGATAAAAGTTAGGGCCATATTTGTGTATGTTTCAATGGAGGAAGATTCATGTGCCGTTTCATTAGTTGCCTTTTCCAGCCATAGGCAGACTGCTTCCATATGCCTTTTTTCCTTTATCAGGTGATCTTCAAGAAAAGCATATGAAGAAGAATCAAATCGGTTCTTAAAGCAGTAGAACTCAACATAGAGCGGATCTTTTTTATAAATAGAGGAGAGGGAATAGGAATTATAAAGCTCATCATATGTGTCATATTCACTATTACGTATTCGTGCCTGTGCTGATTTTAATGAAGGTTCAAAATGAAGCAGCAGCTGTATAATTTGAAAGGCTTCAAGGAAATTTCCATTTACACGAAAATGATAGAAAATCTTGTCAATCATCTTTATCAGCTCTTCTTTCGAAAAGAAAGAGTCAAGCATTGTAGCAATATATGCAACTTCTTTAAGTGAATAGTGCGTTTGTAAGTTTGTAAAGATACTGGTTTTACTGGGGATATTTACTGAGTTTGTTGGAACCAGAGCCGAGGTAAGTGGGTGGTTTTGGTCATAGGTTATTCCCTGTTTAGATGCATGGTCAATAAATGATTCATCTTCAATGGTGTGTAGTTTGTTTCCATAAATAAAGGAGTCATCATAAAAGACTAAATAGAATTGTTCGGATGAATCTGTCTCAACCGCAATCACTTTAACTTTAGCGTATAGTGTAAGCTGCTTGACCACCCCGATATAACGCTTTTTCTTCTCTTTTATAACAACTTCAACTGGATTAATTAGTTTTATCATTAATCTAACCTCCATTTGGGATTCAGTATCTCTAGGATAACATACAATGTTTCCATTTATCATGTGCAAATTAGTTGTATACTGTTTTGACGACCATTGCTTAACTGGTATCAGCAACTCTTTTCACTTACTAGCAACAAACTAGTGAAAAGAACTTTAAAAAGATATAGTTCAAAAAGAAGAAAATTATTCTCATTTAACCATCAGTAGTTTATTATTGAATTATGGCAGATAGCTGTATAATAACTGAAAGCTATAAAAGGAAGGTTATTCATGACTGAAGAAAATATAACCCGTATACATATTAATGGAAAAGATCTTATACTTATCGGTACAGCGCACGTATCTAAGCAGAGTGCTGAACAAGTAAAAGAGGTAATTGAAGCAGAACGACCAGATTCTGTCTGTATTGAACTGGATGAGCAAAGGTATCAATCGATCAAATCCGGAAATAAGTGGAAGGATATGGATATATTTAAGGTTATTAAGGAAAAGAAAGCGACATTACTATTAATGAACCTTGCTATATCTTCTTTTCAAAAGAAAATAGCAAAGCAATTTGGTATAAATCCAGGTCAGGAAATGATTCAGGGAATTGAATCAGCACAGGAAATTGATGCTGAACTAGTACTTGCTGATAGAAATATTCAGACTACCTTCTCCCGGATTTGGCGTGGAATTGGGATAAGAGGTAAGGGGATTCTTCTTATGCAGGTCTTTGCAAGTATTTTTAGTAAAGAAACCATTACAGAAGAAGAACTGGAAAAAATGAAGAAACAAGATACGATTAATACTATCCTCAGAGAGTTTACAGAAACGTTTCCTAAGTTAAAAATTCCCTTGATTGATGAACGTGATCAGTACCTTGCACAAAAGATTAAAGAAGCACCTGGTAATAAGGTTGTTGCTGTATTGGGTGCCGCGCACGTTCCAGGGATAAAGGAAGAAATTAAAAAAGAAAATGATTTAGCAAAGTTAAATGAGCTGCCGGCTAAATCCAAGATACCAAAAATAATCGGATGGACAATACCAATTCTTATTATTGGAATAATCGCGTATACCTTTTATGCAAACCCGTCAGCTGGGATGGAGCAATCAATTAGATGGGTGCTTTGGAATGGATCTTTCTCCGCAATTGGAGCCGCGATTGCTTTGGGACATCCGCTAACTATTTTAACAGCATTTGTTGTAGCTCCAATAACTTCACTGAATCCTTTATTGGCTGCAGGGTGGTTCGCGGGATTTGTACAAGCCTATCTTCGCAGACCAAGTGTAGGTGACTTTGAAACCCTAAATGAGGATGTCTTCACTGTAAAAGGATTTTGGAAAAACAAAGTAACCCGTGTACTGCTTATTGTGATTCTGGCAAACCTGGGCAGTTCACTAGGAACCTTAATTGGTGGCTTTGAAGTAATCCGTTTGTTTATTGAAAATTTATAAATAATGGCCTGCAGCCGGATAGTGGATAACACTGTCCGGTTTGTTTTATCTAAACACGTCCAGCGCAAGCGCCCCACACTTCTATTCTTTCCTTTTTCATGTTCAATCGGACAGCCTTTTCCTTTTATATGTTTTCTAAATCATATATTATAGAATCAATAAAACACAATTATCATGTACGTACACAAGGAGGAACCCACTAGTGATCATTGCGATCATCATTTTACTTTTCGTTTCATCTTTCTTTTCAGGCAGTGAAACAGCATTAACGGCTACAAATAAGATGAGGCTTCAGGCAAAGGCTAAGAACCATGATAAAAAATCAGAAAGACTATTAAATTTAGTTTCAAAACCAGGAGAGTTCATCACAGCCATATTAATTGGAAATAATGTTTCAAACATATTGCTTCCAACACTTGTGACAATGCTTGCTCTGGAATATGGTTTCAATGTTGCGCTAGCTTCAGCGATATTGACAATTTTAATTATTATCTTTTCTGAAGTAATACCGAAATCAGTGGCAGCAACTTTTCCAGATCGTATTGCATATATTGTTTATCCGGTCATTCGTTTTGTTGTAATCGTCCTTAAGCCAATAACAATAATGCTTAATTCACTAACCGAATTTATTATAAGGTATCTTTCCAAGGGGCAGGAAAAAAACGTCTCGATATCAAAAGAAGAATTACGAGCAATGGTGGATATCGCTGGATCTGAAGGAACGTTTAAACAGGAAGAGTCCCATCGTATAAAAGGTGTGCTAGATTTCTACAATTTAGATGTTAAAGATATACTTAAAACCCCCAGGGTGGAAATTGTGGCTCTTCCGATTACTGCTACCTACGAAGAAATCAGAGATATAGCAATTCGCAATCCATTTACCAGATACCCGGTTTATAATGAGGATATAGATAATATCGTCGGCGTCTTTCATTCGAAATACTTGCTGACATGGTCAACGGAGCCGGAGAAACAACTCCATTCATTCAGTGATACGGACCCGATGATTATTTATGAATTTCACTCGATCGAATGGGTATTCCGCAAAATGACGAAAGAGAAGAAGCATATGGCTATTGTTTTAGATGAGTATGGTGGGACGGAAGGAATCCTTACACATGAGGACGTCATAGAAGCGATGATTGGCTTGGAAATTGAAGATGAAATGGACCTTGAAAATGAATCGCTTGTTGAAAATGTTTCCGATACAGAAATAATCTGTGATGGAAAAATTACGTTACACCGACTAAATTCTATTTTCCATACAGAAATACCAGAAGAAGAGGATGTACTTGCAGCTTACTTGATAAAAGAATTTAACTACTTCCCGAAAGAAGGGGAGGTATTGGAGAAAATCGATCTGACATATAAAATAATAGAAATAGAAGGAAGAACAATCAGGCGAGTCCAAATAATAAAGTAAATACCTTCGAGAAAGGTACAGTCAAGGTAACTTGCAGCCGGATGTTTTGCGGTATTTGTACAAGCTTATCTTCGCAGGTCGAGTGTAGGAGACTTTGAAACACTCAACGAGGATGCCTTCACTGTAAAAGGCTTTTGAAAAAACAAAGTAACCCGTGTTCTGCTTATCGTAATTTCAGCTAATCTGGGCAGTTCATTAGGTACATTAATTGGTAGCTTTGAAGTAATTCACTTATTTATTGAAAATTTATAAGAAGTAATAAAAAGCCGGACAGTTGTTGTGAGACACTGTCCGGCTTTGATCTATTTGTTTGTATAGCCTTTTTTGTGGTTTTCCTGCTAGTGATTACATACCAGTGATTTTTCTGAAAGCCTTTCTGCCAGCCATCCTTTACTAGAGCTTCAGATAGAGATTCACTTTGAGTTTTATCGTAGCCAATTTTGTATGGCATTCTTAAGGGGTCACCCTTTTCAAAAGTGAATTGGCATGTTAACACGTTTATTTTACAAAGTGATAGCCTGTGTCGGCCATATCTGAGAGCCATTCCTCTGTTATCTTAATATCATAGCCTATATACGTTGTGACCTAATAAACAAGCAGCAATTGGGTTTATATATTACCCATTAAAGACTTTAGCTAGTTGGACTTTTTCCATTTTCTTTAAAAAAATCTATTTACTTTTAAACAGAAACTCGCTAATATACTTAGAGACACGAAACATTAGGGCGGCGAAGAACAATGGCTTTCTTTCAAGAATGGTCGGTCCAATTCAGAACATATAATAAAAATATCAGACTGGCTTTTGTAGCCAACATATTCTCCCAGATCGGTATGGGAGTTTTTATGGTTGTTTATAATTTTTACATAAGAGAGTTGGGGTATAGCCAGGATGTTAACGGGCAGGTCATTGCTTTAACAGCTCTAGCGACAGCTATCATTCTAGTGCCAGCCGGTTTCTTAAGTGACCGTGTTGGCAGAAAGCGTGTGATGATTTTTGGCGTAATAGCTGCCGGTCTGGTGTTATTTTTCCGGAGTATTGTAGAAGTTCAGTCACTTTTGCTTTTATCTGGGTTTTCTACAGGTATTTTTACTGCATTTCTGCAGGTGTCTACCGTTCCATGGCTCGCTGAAAATTCCGGTCTGAAGCAACGTGTTCATTTATTCAGCTTGCATGCTGCTCTTATGACCGCGGCTAATGTAATTGGGAGTATGCTTGGTGGAACGTTAACGGATTTATTCTCCATTGTAACGACGGATTTAATGAGTATCCGGTTTACATTGATAATCGGCAGTATTTTTTACTTGCTGGCTTTTTTCCCTATTTTAAAGATGAAAGAAAAACGGAAGAAAAAAATTAAACAAAAGCAGAAAATAAACATTACAGGCTATATAAAAGCAAATAAATTGGGTTTTAAAATAATTATCCTATTTGCGGTAGCGCAATTATTAATTGGCTTCGGCAGCGGGCTTGTAATTCCGTATCTAAACCTCTATTTTGCTGATCGTTTTCAGGCTTCTAATTCCATGGTTGGGATAATTATTTCCCTTGGTCAGGCTGCTACTGTTATCGCAATGTTTATTGGACCACTTGTTGTAAGAAAGGTTGGGGAGGTACGTGCGGTTGTTTATCTGCAGCTTCTGTCTTTGCCGTTCTTATTGTTGACAGCCTACACCGACAATTTACTGCTGGCGAGCATTGGTTTTCTCTTTCGGCAGGCATTAATGAATGCAGGCAATCCCATTCAAGCTTCGTTAATGATGTCAAAAGTGGATGACTCGATGAAAGGGCTGGCTAATTCCGTTAATCAGATGGTATTTAGTCTTGGATGGGCCTTAATGGGGCCGGTATCCACATCGATCGTTTTACGTTATGGCTCGTATTGGGGGTATGCCCATGTATTTACGATTACTGCATGTCTATATCTTATTGGGTCATTATATTTCTTTTTTGTATTCAGATCATTAAAGCGGACGGAAAGCTAATTTAAGATAGGAGTCAGCTAAACTATCCGGCATGATGAATGCCCCTTCTGCATATCATGTATAAACCGCGTCCTAGATGGAGGGAATATAATGGATATACTAAATAAGGTAAGGACTTACCGTGAAGAAGAAAGACAGCTAATGTGGGAAGGAACGTTCGCGGATTACTTGAAAATAGTGAGAGAACGGCCAGAAGTTGCTCAAACAGCTCATTCCCGTGTATATAATATGATTAAGAAATCAGGCTTAACTGAAAAAGATGGTAAAAAAATGTACCGTTTTTTTGGTGATGAAATATTTGGGCTGGAGGATGCGATTGAAAGACTTGTCGAAGAATACTTTCATCCTGCGGCAAAACGCCTCGATGTTCGAAAACGGATTTTATTATTAATGGGTCCTGTAAGTGGTGGTAAATCAACTATTGTTACCATATTAAAAAGAGGCCTTGAGCAATTTTCCAGAACAGATGAAGGTGCGGTTTATGCAATTAAAGGGTGTCCCATGCATGAGGATCCTCTTCACTTAATTCCACAGCATTTGCGGAAGGATTTCCACGATTCGTATGGCATTCGAATTGAAGGAAGCTTATCCCCGCTAAACACGATGCGGCTGGAGAAAGAGTATGAAGGACGTATTGAAGATGTAAAAGTCGAACGAATTTTCCTTTCTGAAGATAAACGTGTTGGTATAGGAACGTTCAGCCCCTCTGATCCGAAGTCACAGGATATTGCTGATCTGACGGGGAGCATTGATTTCTCTACGATCGCAGAATACGGCTCGGAATCTGACCCACGTGCTTACCGTTTTGATGGTGAATTAAATAAGGCGAATCGTGGAATGATGGAGTTTCAGGAGATGCTGAAATGTGATGAGAAGTTTCTGTGGCATCTGTTATCACTAACCCAGGAAGGTAACTTCAAGGCAGGCAGGTTTGCCCTGATCAGTGCAGATGAATTAATCGTTGCGCACACAAATGAGGCTGAATACCGTTCATTTATTTCCAATAAGAAAAATGAAGCCCTGCATTCACGAATTATTGTTATGCCAATTCCATATAACTTACGGGTAAGTCAGGAAGAGCGGATTTATGAAAAGATGATAAATGAAAGTGATATGGCACATGTTCACATTGCTCCACATGCATTGCGGGTAGCTGCAATATTCTCCATTCTGACAAGGCTGGAGGATTCCAAGAAGCAAGGCGTAGACCTTGTTAAAAAAATGCGCCTCTATGATGGAGAAAGTGTAGAAGGTTTTAATCAGATTGACGTTGAGGAGCTAAAGAAGGAGTTTCCTGTTGAGGGAATGAACGGAATAGACCCGCGCTATGTAATCAACAGAATATCATCGACAATCATCCGTAAAGAGGTTCCATCGATTAATGCACTTGATGTTCTGCGTTCATTGAAAGAAGGATTGGATCAGCATGCATCCATTTCACAGGAAGACCGGGAAAGTTATATGAATTATATATCTGTAGCCAGAAGAGAATATGATGAAATCGCGAAGAAAGAAGTACAGAAGGCATTTGTGTATTCGTATGAAGAGTCAGCAAAGACATTGATGGATAATTATCTTGATAATGTTGAAGCCTATTGTAATAAAAATAAATTGAGGGATCCACTCACAGGAGAAGAACTGAATCCGGATGAAAAGCTGATGCGTTCCATTGAAGAGCAAATCGGTATTTCCGAAAATGCCAAAAAAGCATTCAGAGAGGAAATTCTCATACGTATTTCTGCGTACGCAAGAAAAGGAAAGCGGTTTGAGTACAGCTCGCATGAACGATTGCGGGAAGCGATTCAAAAGAAACTGTTCTCTGACCTGAAGGATGTTGTGAAAATTACCACCTCTTCAAAAACGCCGGATGAGTCACAACTCAAAAAGGTGAATGAAGTTATAGCCAGACTGATTGATGAATATGGTTATAATTCGATATCTGCAAATGAATTGCTTCGCTATGTAGGAAGTCTGCTTAACAGGTAAAGTGGGAGAATAGTAGGAAAACAGGACTAGATCAATATTAGTCCTGTTTTTTTATACAATCAATGGCAATAAGTTGTTCGCAGCTGCATAGTATAAAGAAAATATCCAAGTTGTTTTAGAGGATATTTTCAAAAAAAGGAGGAGAAGGTAAATGAAGGAGAAAGAAGGAAGCTTTGTCGTCTCCAAGGAAGACTGGTCCCTCCACCGCAAAGGCTATCAAGATCAAAAACGTCATATGGATAAGGTAAAGGATACCATCAAGAATAATTTGCCGGATCTGATAAGTGAAGAAAACATTATAATGTCGAATGGGCGCGATGTTATCAAAATTCCTATCCGTTCATTAGATGAGTATAAAATTCGTTACAATTATAATAAATCAAAGCATGTCGGTCAGGGAAATGGGGACAGTAAAGTTGGTGATGTCATCGCTCAAGATCCGGGGGGGGCTGATCAGGGGAAAAATGGACCCGGAAAGGGAAAACAGGCAGGAGATCAACCAGGTAAGGATTACACGGAAGCAGAGGTTACCCTGGAAGAATTGGAGGAGGTTCTTTTTAAGGAACTGGAGCTACCGAACCTTAAGCAAAAAGAACAGGCAGAAATAAAGACTGATAAAGTGGAATTTAATGATATACGAAAAAAAGGGCTAATTGGCAATATTGATAAGAAGCGAACCATCTTAACAGCAATTAAACGAAATGCGACGGAGGGAAAACCGGGGATTACACCTATTCAAAATGATGACCTTCGATTTAAGACATGGAACGATGTGGTAAAACCTGAGTCAAAGGCCGTTGTTCTTGCAATGATGGACACGAGTGGGTCAATGGGCAGGTTTGAAAAGTATATGGCACGAAGCTTCTTTTTCTGGATGACCAAATTCCTGCGCTCGAAATATGAGACGGTAGAAATTCAATTTATTGCACATCATACGGCAGCGAAGGTTGTGTCAGAAGAGGATTTCTTTTCAAAAGGGGAGAGTGGGGGAACGATATGTTCTTCGGCGTATTATAAAGCGCTCGAGCTGATTGAGGAAAAGTACAATCCGCATCGTTATAATATTTATCCGTTTCACTTTTCCGATGGGGAAAATATAACTTCAGATAATCCGACCTGTATTGAGCTTGTGAATGAAATAATGGATGTGTCCAATATGTTTGGGTATGGTGAAGTTAATGTTTACAGTCGCCAATCTACTTTAATGCGAGCATTTAAAACACTTGAGAACCCCAAGTTTCGTCATTATATATTAAAAGAGAAAAGTGATGTCTATAACTCATTACTAAGCCTATTTAAAAAAGAAGAAGCACCTGTATAGCGTAAAAAGACAGGGTAGTGCCTAACCGATGGAAGGCACTACCCTGTCTTTTTTTAAAAAAGTAAGAAGTATAAATTTTTGGCTGCAATTAATTCTTACACTTAAACAGCCACGTCCAGCGCAAGCACCCAGGGACTAGCGAGACTTCCTTCACCTCCGTAATCTAACTCAACATCGGCTCACTTACAGTGAGGAAGGCCGACTAAAACAGGGCTTGTGCTCAGGCGTCGGCATACCCCTAGAAGTGAGCATGTTTCCTTTTAGAAGAACTTGACTTATCGCCAGAAATGGCGAAAGTCTAAGTGAATCTTATACTCTGGAGTGAATCTTCTGCGGCAGTGGAAGATCGACTAACTACGCCGCTTTGCGCGGCAACGTCGACCCACCCGCGATGCGCGGGCGCAGTCCGTACGTCCCTAGACGGGCGCCCTGCGCCTTTGTTATTTCAGGCAATTTCGATCGTATATACACCACGGTCTGTAGTTAAAGAGAAGCGTGATCCGTCAAATTCATAGAGAGAAGTATCTTCGAGTGGTATCTCGTACATGGATTCAGGTAGAGACTGAAGGTCTGCCGCCGTCGTCTGGACATTTCCGGTCCCATTAAGCTGCAATGTATGCATAGGCACGTACTCATCGATTCTTCTAGTGTTTTTATCATAGGAAATGGCTTTTAACTTCATAACTGTCTCATCCGTATCATCCAATTCCTGCTTCATAATCTTAATTGTTTCCCCACTCCATTTACTCAATAATTCATTAAATTCCTCTACCGATAAGAAATTTTCATCCACGATAATCCCTCCTGTTATTTAAAATTGCCTTGATAGCAATAATCATACGAAAAATACGGGTTGACTGGCTGGTAATATTTTACTCATGGACACGTTGCCTATGCGTCTGAAACATAGTAAATCCTTGTTCATGATTTGAGTCCCGCATCATAAACTATAAAAAGCATACTTGGAGGGATTATATTGACAGAAACAAAGGAACTAAATCGTGCAATTGATGAAATAACAGAAATTGCGACCGGGTTCGGTCTTGATTTTTATCCAATGCGTTATGAGGTTTGTCCTGCTGATATTATTTATACATTTGGTGCTTATGGAATGCCGACAAGATATAACCACTGGAGCTTCGGTAAACAATTTCATAAGATGAAATTGCAATATGACCTTGGCTTGAGTCAAATATATGAACTGGTTATAAATTCAGATCCTTGTTATGCCTTTTTGCTTAATACAAATAGTCTGATTCAAAATAAGCTGATTATTGCTCATGTGCTGGCACATTGTGACTTTTTCAAAAATAATGCCCGTTTTTCTAATACAAGGCGGGACATGGTGGAGAGCATGACTGCAACAGCGGAACGAATTGCCTATTATGAAATGATTCACGGTAAAGACGAGGTCGAGAAATTTCTCGATGCCGTTATAGCCATTCAGGAGCATATTGATCCATCCATTGTACGGCCAAAACTCCCAGCCTATACGTATGAAGATGAAGAATCCGATGACCCCGTGGCAAAGACGCCTTATGATGATTTATGGAATATTGGGGAGAAGACCGAGAAACCGAAGAAAATCAACAAACGAAAAAAGATCCCACCTCAACCTGAAAAGGACCTTCTTCTTTTTATTGAGCAATACAGTCGCGACCTGGAGGAGTGGCAACGTGATATCTTAACAATGATGCGCGAGGAAATGCTCTACTTCTGGCCACAGCTTGAAACAAAAATCATGAACGAAGGTTGGGCTTCCTACTGGCATCAGCGAATTTTAAGAGAGATGGATTTAACGACAGAGGATACCATAGAATTCGCATCATTAAATGCCGGTGTTGTTCAACCCTCCAGGCAGCAGATTAATCCCTATTACCTCGGATTAAAGATATTCGAGGACATTGAAGAGCGCTACAATAATCCGACAGATGAAATGAAGGAGTTAGGGGTCAAACCAAATTCAGGTAGAGAGCGAATGTTTGAAGTACGGGAAATTGAGTCGGATATCTCTTTCATTCGAAATTATTTAACGAAAGAGCTTGTTCGGCGGGAAGATATGTATTTGTTTGAAAAACAGGGCAGAGAGTACCGCATTACCGACAAAGATTATGAAAATGTAAGAGACCAGCTTATTTCCATGAGAGTAAATGGAGGATTTCCTTACATTTCGGTCGTCAACGGGGATTACTTGAGAAATGGAGATCTGTATTTAGTGCATAGCTATGAAGGGGTTGAACTGGACCTTCATTACCTGGAAAATGTGCTGCCGTACATTTACCAATTGTGGGGGAAGACCGTTTATATGGAAACATATGTAGAGGAAAAGCATGTCGTATATTCCTATGATGGAAAGAGGATATATAACCGGCATTTATAGTAAGTAAACAGAACGTTCTCTTTTCTGGAGAGAACGTTCTGTTATATGTCATAAACAATGTTACCATTTTATTAAATATTGAAAATAGTGTAGACATTTACCTGTAACATGGTAAAATTTTATTATATAAAAACACTTTGTGAATAGGTTTATTGCTATTGGTATATATAAAGTGCGATGTAACTGCTATGTTGATTTCCACTCCGGGTACAAATGCAACATCTGCTCAGCTACACTTTGTTCAATTTACAATGTTTTTTTGCCTTTTGGCATTGTACAATGTTATGAAAAATTTCAGCAGTATTACATCACACGAAGAAAATGCGGATGTATTTTCGAAGGTTCGCATTTTTCCGCAGCTAGTATAACTTTCTTTTCAGGGTGAGAAGACACCCATGAAAAGCGAAGTATTCTGCTGAAGCGAATCTAAGTACTCAACCATCTTTAGAAAGAGAAAAAGTATCACTAAAGGGAATTTTCACTATGGCACTTTATATCAAGTACTATTTAAGATTGAAGAGCTAAAATCTTTTAGAAAAGAGCCTATAATAAAATTTCCAGTATATATAAGGGAAGGGGATATTCCCATGAAGCTTTGGCTGAGAAAAATAGCCGTTGTATTTATTGCAATCCTTACATTTGGAATGTATATTCCACCAGCTTACATAAATACCGATACTGAAAAAAATGAAGAAGCAATTTCCCTAAAATCCGCCAGCGAAAATGTTGCCACGCAAACCCTGGAAGTAAGGGAAGAAGCTGAAGCTGATATTACGCTTGGCAGCGATGAAGGTTTATTTATTACTACGTTAACTGAAAAAGCAAGAGAGCAAATGATAACTAAATTAGGTCCAAGAATAGTGAATCAGGTAGAAGATGATATACTTTCAACGATTTTACCATCAATAGAAGATGTCCTTCAAACCATTCTTACCGAAGCTGAACAGGATACACTGCAATATTACAGTATTACAGAAAACCCCTCGGAAGGATTTGGTGAGAGAATTTTCAACATTTATGATTACCGGACTAATAAAACTGTTGCCAAATTTCATGTACGTCGTGATAATCGGCCATTGGAGGGCTACTGGTTTAATTTTCATTACCATCTGAGTACGGATGGATTTGAAGAACACCATGAGATTGGAGAAATATATTGGGATAAAAATATTCCGCCTAAATGGATGGCATAAAGCAGTTATCTTACTAATTGCTTTATGCCATCGTTTTATTTATCCAGTTCACTTAGTACACTTCCAATTTCCCTCTCATTAATCACTTTATCTGCATAATAATCGAAATCCGTCTCTTCTCTATTTATAATGACTAATTTTGCCCCATTTTCCTTTGCTATAAGTGGAAACTGATTCGCTGGTGTAACGCTTAAAGAGGAGCCCAATACAATAAATAATGTTGCTTTCTGTGTTTCTTCCAATGCGAGTTGAAATGCATCCTCCGGCAGGGTCTCCCCAAATAACGTAATGGATGGACGTAATATGCCGCCACAGCTGCAATGATACTTTCGGTCAATATAGGATTCACTGCTGTAATTCTGTCCACATGACTGGCAATGCAGCTTTCGCAGTGTGCCATGGAGTTCTGCCACACGTTTGCTCCCGGCCTCCTGATGAAACCCGTCTACATTTTGTGTGATTATTGACTGAATAATACCATGCTTTTCCCAATCAGCCAGAATATCGTGTCCTTTATGTGGCTTATAATCTTTAACTCCGAGTACCCGTTCGCGATAAAAAGTTATAAATGCGTCAACATTATCATTTAATGCCTTTGTACTGGCAATTTTGCTTGGATCGACCTTATTCCACATCCCTTGGTTAGCAGAGCGGAAGTCAGGTAGCCCACTTTCTGTTGACATGCCAGCACCTGTGAATACCACTGTATAGTTTGATTCGCTTAACCATTTTTTTAACACGGAATTTATCCTCCAATACTACCGGATTATAGTTTCTTACCTAAGGGAAGACGATAATATGCTACAAAGTAAAAAGCATCAAGGAATAAAATTATTTCCTTTGATGCTTCCATTTTACTTTGTTATAAACATTTGTGTCCAATAATTTCCGTCCTCTACATACCCAACTCCGATATGTGTGAAACCACCGTTTAATATATTCTCCCGGTGCCCTTCACTATTCATCCACTCTTGAACAACGACATCTGGGGAACGTTGCCCTTGTGCGATGTTTTCGCCTGCTGACTGGTAAGATACTCCAAAATCCCTCATCATATCAAATGGAGATCCATAGTTCGGGCTGGTGTGTGAAAAGTAGCCATTTGACTGCATGTCCTTTGATTTTTCTTTTGCAACTTCACTTAATGACGGATCCTCTTTCAATTCTGATAAACCTTCTCTTCTTCTTTCTTCATTGGTAAAATCGATCACAGCAGATTCAAAATCCCGTGATTCAGTGTCCTGTTCACCTTGTTGCTGGTCAGACTCTTGCTGCTGGTTTGTTCCTTGCTCTTGTCCAGGTGGTATATGCTGTCCTTCATTCGTTCTTTGTTCTCCACGTTGTATATTGCGATTTTCAGTTTCGCGCTGTTCACTGTCTCGTTCAATTTGCTGTGTTTGATTGTCTCGCTGTCCCATATCCTGTTGTAGAAATGGATCAATTATTTCCTGCTCAACAATCTCAAAATCAAACTTTGCGTCTTGAATTTTAACAGGAATAGTGTGAGGATATTCTTCACTGGATGAGCTTGTATCAAGGCTCGAAATGGTGTCACTTTCATTTCCTACAACGTAGTTTTCCCTTTCCAGAGCGCCCTGCTCTGTATTGCACGCTACAAGCGTTAAAAACAGAAGACCTATAGTGCTTCTATATATTCGATTCTTCATTTACAATCTCTCCTTTACTGACTCCATATTACTTTTCCTCTTTTTTGGGAAAATACAAATGGGAAAACCTTGAAAATATAAGAGGGGATTTTCACTTCTCGTACAGATTTGTTAACTGTACATCAAATGCTTCCTGTGGGTCATGCAATGAGACTACATGGGCAGTTTCGCTTTGTTCATTGACGTGCTTAATATAAATTCGCTTTCCATTGTATGTTACATGCTTCATTTCTGGAGAAGCTGCAATATCTTCTGCTCGTTGTCTGTTCATTTTCTTACCTCCTCAGCTATGGTCCGGTTTCGAATAATCCATCCACATCTACTTCTTGTTCATTATTCATTTCATCAAGAGGAAAAACAGTCGCTGTTTCAGAATTGGAATTCACTGTTTGTATATAAACTGGGATTCCGTGGTAGTTTACGTTAATCATGTTTGTTGAATTTATTATCTCCTCTGCACGTGTCGTGTCCATAATTGCCTCCATAATAATTTTTTAGAAGAAGTGCCATGACGCTAATCACGGCACTAAAATGGTACTGGCTATTAATGTCGCTTGTTTGGCAACTTTTTTGCAGGGTCATTATGCCCTTGTCGTTGTTTGTTCTGGATTTTTTTTTTCTTATTTTGATTGAATTTTTTTATGAATTCGCGCGTGCTATCCATTTTAACTCCTCCTAATGAAGTCCCCTGATGTTAAGTTATCCAGTTGAACTTTAAAAAATGTATGAATGTCACCGGTTAAATATGGGTAAAAATCTGTGTATGTAATTGTGTTTTGAAGGAAAATGTCCACACCAAATGAATAGATTTACGTACTATGTATTGTGAGAGCAGTTCTCATGAATTTTTTTCAAGGAGGAGATATAATGAGCGCAGTTTATGGTGCAGGTGGAGGCTTTGCGTTGATTGTCGTATTGTTTATTTTACTGATAATTATTGGCGCATCTTGGTCCGGTGGATATGGCGTTTACTAAACAGAAGGAAGACTGGTTAACATTTCCCATGTCTAAATACCACCTGTAATAAAATCCTTAATAATAAGAGTCTTTCTCAAACCTTTATAAAGTCATTTGAGAAGGGCTCTTTATGTTTTGAAATAGTTTATAATGAAGGTAAGATGTGGTATCACTATAAGTACGAGAACAAATTAATTTCCTGCTAATCACTATAAAAGGAGAGAAATCCTTATGAAATATGATGAAAAAGTAAAAAATAGAATGAAGCGGATTGAAGGACAGGTTAGAGGTTTACTAAAAATGATGGAGGACGAAAAAAATTGTAAGGATGTCGTAACTCAAATGAGTGCTGCCAGAAGTGCGCTGGATCGGACTGCTGCTTTAATAGTGAGTCAAAATTTGGAGCAGTGTATACGGGAAGAACAGGAAAACGGACAAAATGCGGATGAACTTATTAAAGAAGCGGTAAATTTACTTGTAAAGAGCAGATAAGCAAATTACAAGGATGGTTTTATATGTGTATGTTAACAATGAATGGATTTAAACAAAAAGGCAATTTAAGTGCATATTTTGTTATCCAGAGATTTGTCTTATAAAAAATGTTGCTGGGACATAACTAAATGGGAAGAATGAGAATCCGAACATACTTAGCGTAGGCAAAATACGCAGACTCCTGTGGGAACAGCACGAGCTGAAGATCCACTGTGTGAAGTGCTCTTCTTCACACAGTTAGCTGAAGCCGTGCCCACTAAAATGCGAAGTATTTTGCCGAAGCGATACATTTGTTCAGGCATTAATGTTCGGCCTTTCCTGAATAATTCCTCTTTTGTCCCAACCTCTCCTAAATTTATGTTCTTTTCAATAATAAAATGTTTTTAAAATGAATCGATCTAATTCAACTTAGCGAATGCCACTAAAGAACCTTTATCGCAAGATTGGAAATCATTCTTTTCATAAAAATGCCTTACATCAGGGGATTCTTCTGTTAATAAAACTTTTTGACGAACATTTTTATATTTCTTCAGAACCTGTTGCATCAGTTGAGTAGCGATTCCTTGATTTTGATAAGCATTTAACACAAGAATATCTTGAATATAGATAATTGTTAATCCATCACCAACAATACGAATTAACCCAACTAACTCTTCACCATTCCAAGCAGATATAACTTCTAATGACTGTTCCATTGCGTGTTGAAGAACTCCTAAATCTTGTGTATAAGCATACCACTCTACATCATTATATAATTTTTCTACTTGTTCTCTATTTACATTTTTACTATTAATAAAATTTATTGTCATTCATTTTTCCTCCTCAAAATATATTAGTTTGAAGAGTTGTTCCATAATTTTTCCACTGCCTTATGCCTCCTTAGATTTATTGCAGTATGTTGTTGTATATTACTATTTCGACATTATTTATCATATTCCTGTTTACTACAAAAAAAATATCCTATTGCACTAACCTGCCATTAATGGAACAATTAGGAAAGACCACACATAGTAGACATGATATCTAAAATGAGTGGTCCTTTTTATATCAACTAACCTGATTATAATGGTTATTGATACCTAACATATTGATGTGTAAATTACATTACAATTCTAATGGTTTTAACCGAAAATCCTGTTATATCAATTAAAGATGACCATCAAATTAGTTACATTAATCGTGAAATGAACATGGTTGCAATCCCAAAATAGATCAATAAAGATAAAATGTCATTAATTGTTGTGATAAGCGGACCAGAAGCAACGGCTGGATCAATTTTAAGTCTGTATAGTATTAGCGGGATGATCGTTCCTGCTAATGTTCCTATTATTAAGGTTAGAAACAGGGAACTTCCGACCACCAGTCCTAAGGTAACACTGTCCCGCCAAACATAGGCAATGAAGAAGATTAGCACCCCACAGATAACCCCAATTATGATTCCAACCCATAGTTCACGGAATACTAGTTTAACGACCTGTTTAGAATTTAAATCATGTGACACTAGACCTCTAACGACAACAGCAAGTGATTGTGTACCCGTGTTTCCTGTCATGCCGGCTATCATGGGCATGAAGAAGGCTAAGGCGACGACGGTCTGTAACGTATCTTCGAATCCGCTAATAATACTGCCAGATAATATACCGATAAATAATAATAAAATAAGCCATGGCAGACGACGGTATGCAGCTACCATTGATTTCGTATTGAAATCAATAGCTTTACCGGATGCAGATAATTTTTCAATATCTTCATTTGCTTCCTGAATAACAATATCGATGATATCATCAACTGTAATAACGCCAACCAGTTTATTATCCGCTTCAATGACAGGGATGGATACGAAGTCGTAGCGGCTGATTAGCTTAGCCACTTCTTCCTGGTCGGTATGTACATCTGCTTTCACTACTCTTGTATACATCACATCTTCTACTTTGTCGTACAGATCTCCTAACAACAAATCTTTATAGGAAACAACACCAACGAGTTTTTTCTGTTCATCGATCACATATAGATAGTTTAAATACTCAGCAAGCTCTGCAAAGTGTTTTAGTTTATCTACTGCTTCACGTATTGTATAATGTTTCGGAATCCAAACATAGCGATTTGTCATAATTCGGCCGGCTGTCTCCGGTTCGTAGTTCATTAAACTTTGAACAATGTCTACTTCTTCCTGGTTCATCTCAGATAAAAGTTCTTCTATTTCTTCGGCGTCCAAGTCAGCTATTAAAGATGCTAAATCGTCATTTTCCATTAAGTCGAGTACTTTCGTGGATTTCTCAATACCTAATTTCTGCAGAACATTTAGTTGCTCATCTGTATCCAATTCCTGCATCATTTCAGTAATTTGTTCAATGGTGCAATACAAAAGAAATTTATTCCTGTGCTTTGATGGAATATGAAGGTATTGCTGAGCCATATCATATGGTTGTAATTCTTCCATAATATCCTGGAAAAGCATTTTCTTACCTTCTTTGAGAGATTGGATAAGGGCTAGGGTAATTTCATTTTCTGTCATTGCTAAAGACATAGTAAACACCTCCATATATGAACTAGTATTATACAAAAAGTAATAAACAATTAATACCAAAAATAAATAAACTGTCTTAAGTGAATAAAAGTATACTACCCAATTTTCTGGAATAATACTGTAAAGGTGGTCAGAAAATGAAGCTCCAAAAACATTTTGCCCGATCAGTAATGTTTTATTTTAAAGATGAGGGAGAAGCTTGGCTAAAGAGAATTCGGGGAGGGGGAGTGGAAAGCAATAGATCCTAAAGATCCTAAAGGAGTAATTGGTGAGATCGAATATGACTGCTCTTTGTTTAGGGGCAGGTAACTCTCAACGAGAAACATAAATTGATACTTATTAAGCGTAATAGTAATATATGAACTATAAATAGAAGGAGGGTGTATATGTACCTGATTGCAGAACAGCCATATATTAAAGTACTAAGAGAAGTAACCAGCATCGAACAGAGAGATATTGAATACGAACGGGTTATGTGTTTTTACAAGGAAAAAATAACCACACAGCATCGTGAGTTTCCTATTGATGAAGTACTGGATATATCCTATCGCCATATTAATGGAGAAGGTGGGCTCCTCTACTTACACACCACTGGAGGTGTATTTTCCTACACTGTAAAAACCTCCCCCAAGTCATTTGTAGAGACTGTCAAAGACTATATTAAATGATAATGTAATCCTTCATTCTATCTTAATAACTACCGTGTCGATTGCATTGTACCCATATCCTTTCCTGTTCCACATGGCTTCAGGTGGCTGTGTGCGATTAAAGGAATCAGTCGCTTTTGCCATAAGCGTATATTCTCCTTTCTTAGAGATCTCCCATTCATAGGACCAATTTATCCATTCATAATTTGCATTATAAGGGCGATCAATAACTGCTCGTATCCAGGTTTCCCCATGATCTACACTTAGCTCTACTTTGGAAATAGTTCCTTTTCCTGTCCAGGCAATTCCCTTAATAATGTGTAATCCGGTATCCAGAACCTCTCTGTTCAACGGTTGCTGGATAATAGAATTAACACGATTGTAAGTAACCGGGTAAGCTCCCGCATCGCTTTCTTTCTGTGGGTAATAAACATAGTCAATGGACTGAAAAGGTCCGTGGAATTTCTTGTTAATTATCCTTATTTGTTTGATCCACTTTACAGAGGCCATGGCATACCACTGCGGAACAATTAATCGTAACGGGAAACCATGTTTGAAAGGAATAGGTTTATCATTATATGCATAAGCGATGATCGTATCAGGGTGCAACGCTTTCTCGATGGGCAAGCTTCTCATATAGGAAAAAGTATGATCTATGTCTGTTCTATTTCCATAATCATACCCCTCTGCCACAACTTCTGTTGCATCATGCTTAAGCCCTGTAACATTCAAAAGGGTTTTTAGCGAAACACCCTTCCATCTCCCCATACTGAGGGCACCTTTTTCCCATTGCTCACCAAACACCTTAGGTTTAAACAAATTACGTTTATTGCCCGCACACTCCAAGACGACTTTAACTGTATGGGAAGGCATTTGAACCAGATCTTTGAATGAAAATAAAATGGGTGTATGCACTGCTCCAACTATAGGCAGCCAATAGCTGGAGTTGGTCAGCGATGGGTAGGTAAAATGATTACGTCTGAAAAATAAGTCGGTCTGCAAATGATCTTCAGGCAGGAAGGAAATCGGGGTTTCCTGATTCTCAGGCAGTAAACTGCGAACAATTAAGTTTAGGTCAGAATAATTTTTAGACATGTAAACCTCCAGTAGTAAGTGATAATCATATATATGTACACTCCATCCTAGTTACTACTTCAGTTAACGTTGGATAATGGGGAAATTATAATTTCACTAAATTCTTAACGGAGCCACTGTTCACATATAATGCTCCAATCTCTCTCCAATAATGGATAGATGATAAACGAATTCAAGTTGGCTTTTTAGGAAGATAATACATTCCCAGAGAACAGCGTCAGCGGGAGAGGCTGACCTATCGTAATATCTGTAATAATTGTCCCCCCTTATAATAAAATGCATAGGATACTACAGTAAATGCATTAAAAGGGTGTGTGGAAAAGATGGGATTGTTTATTAACCGGGATAGCCACCGTGCCATCTATAAAAATGATGGCATTCTTAAAGAACCGAACCAAGGTTATTTTAGAAAAGACCACCTTTCAGAACTGTTAAAAGAACAGCAAAAAGTAAATGATATGTTAACTAATTCACTTCAGGGGCTAAAGTTTTTATATGAAAAACAAGGGCACACGCATGAGGAGCGATGGGAAAAAGTCAGCAAGCAATTACATGGTTTAAGGGCAAGTAATCTGGAGCACGAAAAAATAGAGAATCATGTCATAAAGCAGTTAAAGAAAGTAGAAAATGATAACCAAAAACTGCATCTTATGATGGAAGAAGGGATTTTAACTGAAAAGGACCTGTTGAAGCGGATAAGCCAGATGAGCCAAACAAATCAGGAAGTTGTTACTCAATTAAGTGCCTACGCATCTGCAAATGAGCAATTGCTGTTGAAAATGGAAGAGCAGCATAATTTGCAAAAGCAGATGGCCGAACAAATCGCAAAACAAGACGGCGTACAAGAGGAAGTAGTGACACGACTGGAAAGCCAGGAAGCAGTAACAGAGAAAATTTCAAGACAAATAGAGTATTTTCGTTCGGTACTCTTTGAACGTACAAATCATTTGGTTGAAAAAATTGAGGATGGCTATAAAAATACTACTTCTTATGTCACTAGATTAATTACTGGATCTGATGGAAATAGTAAAAATTACATGATGAATCAAGAGCAGAAGGAAAAACAAAATAGTAACAAGTAGCTGCATACCAGGCATACAACAACACCTATGCCTGGTATTTCCTTTGGCGTCAAATACAGGTTAGTTTCTATTCTAACTGGATATAATGACTTCTAGCAATCTAATTTGATGGAGGGTAATTTAAGGTGAGTATTCGAACGAAAATCAGCCTAATGACAATTGGAAGTTTTATTTTGGGTTTTGGGTTCATGGGTGCAATGGACGGGATTATCTTCCACCAGTTACTACAGTGGCATAGTGTGGTCATGGAAACGACACGATCCGGGCAAATCATCAGTGATGGAGTATTTCATTTCGCGGTAACAATTACATTAGTAGCAGGCGGGGTTCTTCTATGGCTGGCAGGTAAGCCAACAGACCTGCCAAAAGGAATTAGACTGTTGGTTAGTATGTTTCTTATTGGAAGTGGAACATTCAATATTATTGAGGGGATTATCAACCATCATCTGCTGCAAATTCATAGAGTGAAGCCAGGTGATCCCAATGCACTTGCATATGATCTGGCATTTCTCGCCTTAGGGGCTCTGTTAGTTATTGTTGGAATGATAATTAAGCGTAATATAAACAGAAAATAAGGGGGCAAATACATGTATCGGGTCATAAGTTTCATTGTTATTTTCCTTTTTGTAGCTGCTTTATTATTTTTACATAATCAGAATAGTCATTATACATCGGGTCACACAGAAGGACATACCTATGAAACGGTAGAAATACCAGCTGGAGAAGAAATTCCCTCCATTGATGGATCTGTACATCAAGATCACTCTGGTTCCTGGTTTGTACGAATTGAAACAGATAATTTTAGCTTTGCTCCGGAAAAGGTTGGGCTGGAAGAGACGAATTATAAAGAAGGGCATGCACATTTATATATCAATGGAGAAAAAGTGAATCGAATGTATGGAGACTATTATAATTTGGATTATCTTGATAAGGGTAGGAACACGGTGAAAGTATCTCTTCATGCAAATAATCACGGGATTTACATGTATGCTGGAGAGGAGATTGCTTTCGAAAATGAATTTCACGTGGAATAATACCTGGCATATTATGTCGGGCATATGTTGTTTTCGATGAACTAACCTATGAAAAATGTTCATATTAACGTACTCGTTTGAAGTGAAAATATTCAATTTTGAATCAATTTTATATTAATTTCATGGAATCCGAAAATTGTACTTTCAATTATGGCCAAGGTATAATGATGTTCGAAATAGTCGAATAATTATATTGAGACTATTAATTAATTTAGTACAGGGGGATTCCATGTTTAAGAGAAGTTCGTACCAATTATTTTTACTATTACTAACATTAACAGTCGTACTAGCGGCCTGTGCTAGTGAACCGGATGATGATGCAAGTTCAAACGGTGATGATGCAGGAACGACTAGCGAGGGCGAGTCTGGTGGAGATTTAATTGTAGCCACAGGGTCTGACGCAGCATCGCTTGATCCTCATACCTCGAGTGATGTCCCATCAGGGAATATTCAAATTAATATCTATGAAACCTTAGTGAAATTTAACGAGGATATGGAATTAGAGCCACTATTAGCTGAAAGCTGGGATGCAGTGGAGGATAACGTCTGGGAGTTTAAACTTCAAGAAGGAGTTACATTCCACGATGGATCTGAGTTTAATGCCGAAGTAGTAAAACAGAATATTGAGCGGATTCTAGATGAAGAGTTAGCCTCTCCGCGTAGAGTCTTGTTTGATTTAATTGATGAGGTTGTGGTTGTGGACGAGTTTACTGTGCAGGTTGTGACGGAGTTTCCATTTGCGCCACTCCCAGCACATTTTGCTCATTATGCATCCAGTATCCTTAGTCCAGATATAATTGAAGCTGATTTTGCAGCGGTTGAAGAAGGAGATCAGCATGGGACATATATAAATGAGAACCCAGTAGGTACAGGAATTTTCGAATTCGGAGACTGGGAACCAGGTACACAAATTATACTGAATAGAAATGATGACTACTGGGGAGATGCAGCAAAGGTAGATACAGTTACCTTTAAAGTCGTCCCGGAAGATTTAACCCGAATTGCTGAATTGGAGACGGGAGAATCCCATATAATCGATCCAGTTACACCAAGTGATTTAGCGCAAGTTGAGGAAAGAGATGGTATGGAAGCATACATAAGAAATGCTGCTAGTATCTCATACTTAGGGTTTAATATGGAAAAAGAACCATACGATGATCTAAGAGTCCGACAAGCCATTGCAATGGTTATTGATAAAGATCTGATCATTGAAGGTATTCTGGAAGATACCGGTGAGAAAGCAGTTGGTCCAATCAATGATACTAACTTTGGTTACAGTGATCAGGTAGAAGGGATTGAACGTGATCCTGAAAAGGCAAAAGAATTACTGGCTGAGGCAGGATATGAAGATGGTTTTGAAACGACGATTTGGACAAATGACAGTCGTGAACGAATGGATATCGCTACGATGACACAGGAAGAATTAGCGCAAATTGGTATTGATGCCGAAATAAATGTAGTTGAATGGGGAGCCTATTTGGACAGCACTGCTGCTGGAGAACATGATATGTTCATTCTTGGGTTATCACTTGGAACGGGCGATGCAGATTATCCAATGCACATGCTGTTCCACTCAGAAAACGTGGGCTCAACTGGTAATCGTACATTTATGGTAGATGAGACATTTGATGAAATGCTGCACGAAGCACGCATTGAACAAGATGAAGATGCACGTCTACAGTTGTATATTGACGCTACGAATTATTTAAACGAACAAGTGCCAATGGCCTTTTTATATCACCCGGCTCATATTATGGGGCACCGTGAAGAAGTACAAGGATTCTGGGCAGACGCATCCGGCTTATATCAGCTTAGGGATGTAACAATTCAATAATTACTAGTTATGAAAAAGTGTCAGGTATTGCCTCGTGCAAACCTGACACTTTTTAGAAAGATAGGAGTATAAAATTTTTGGCTGCAATTAATTCTTACACTTAAACAGCCACGTCCAGCTCCAGCGCCCATCACCTATTGTCCTTCCGGAAACCTCCTTACGATAAGTCAACATCGATTCGCATACGCTCATCGTGTTTCCTTTATCTCATACGGTTCCGTCCAGGACATACGGTGATAAACGGCCGCTTGCGCTTTTGTTCTATGTTCATATATCATGGTTTCATAGTATGATAGGAGTAACTATTTTTAACAAGCGGGGTGCCGATGTGAAACGAATTTGTCTTGTACTATTTATGATAGTGGGTTTTGTTATAGCTGGCTGCTCTAACGATGATCCTATAGAAGAGGTAAAGGATGATAGAGCGCTAGATGGGGTGGCAACAGAAGAAATCGAAAGTGCCGATATACAGCTAACCAGTTATGCTGAGGAAATAGGCTTTTCGTTGTCAACACCAAAGAAGGAAAAGTTTAATGCGAATACAAAGGTGGATATCAAGGGGAAGATAGAAGCGGATAATTTGAGTGGTGACTATATATGGGTAGTCATAACGCGTGAGGAAGCAATAGAAGAGCTTGAAACAAGCGACTTTACATACTACATAGATCTACAAGAGGGTTCATTTTCAAAGCAGATGACGCTCCATCACGGTGCGGGAAATTATCAGGTGAGTGTGAGGGTGCCGAGCAACAAATCGGATGAAGTAGGGAAATATTATGAAACAGCCTCATTCCAAGTAGTTAATCAGGATGAAGCTATCAAGCGGGAGGTAGAGTATACGGAGTTTGGTATACAGCACACCCTTCAAATGACCAATCCTGTGCGGGGAATAGAAAGTTCTGAAGGAAGTGTATCTATCGAAGGAACTGTGCCAGCAGATCATGCAGGAGAAATGGTTCTTGTTCAGGTAGAGAAGGATAATGAAAACAGACAAATTCTTTTTCCTATTAAGGAGAGTAGATTCACCGGAGATATCCCATTGTACTTTGGAGAAGGTATCCACGTTATCCGAGTCCAATTATTTAATGAGGACGATCAGATGTATTATGAATCTGCATCTTATTACGCAGACAATCAGATAGAGATGACGTTTGCTGAGATGGAGAAATTCAATCAGTACGTCAGTCGTGGCGTTACTCTTCATGAACCAGCATGGGATACGGTATCAATCCAGAATAAACAGGAATATCGTGTTGCAGGAGAAATAGATCCTAGCGCTCCAGGAGCAGATGATATCACGTATGTCATGGTAAGTGTGAATAAAGATGACGAGGAATCGGGTTATCTTATTCCCGTAAAAGATTATCAATTTGATGGTCTGGCTTATTTTAGGTTTGGTCCTGGAAATTATGAAGTGACGATTAATGTCCCAGATAATGAAAAACAGGATCAATCCATGTTTTATTATCAGGGTGTAGCCAGAGTTCAGCACGAGGTCACAGATATAGCAGATGAGCGCGGTTTGCTTCCATCGAGAGGAATAGAGTCCAATCACCCAACCATTGTTACAAAAGCTGAAGAAATTACAGCTGGGCTGGAAAGTGACCGGGAGAAAGCAAAAGCAATCTATCAATATGTTACACAGCATGTCGCTTATGATGTGGAAAAAGCTGCAAATGATACGTTCAATATCGGGGACAGTGCATTAACCACACTTGAATCAGGTATTGGTATTTGTCAGGATTATGCATTTCTTGCGACAGCTCTATTGCGGGCAATTGGAATGGAGTCACATTATGTGGAAGGGTATGCAGGTGAGCGTCATGCTTGGGTAGAAGTAAATGTCGACGGTAATTGGCTGGAAATGGACCCGACATGGGGAGCGGGTTACGTGCAGGATGGTGTTTTTCATTTTCATTATAATGAAGATTACTTTGATCCAGAACCTGCTTTTCTAGCAGAAACACATACGCGAGATGGAATTATGTATTAAGGAAGATATAAAAAATACCCGGGGGTTTGCAGATGAAGCTTTTTAGAAATATGTCCCAATCTGAGGTTGTTAATTGGAAAAAAGGAGCAGTACTTGGCTTTTATACTTATATGCTGCTGTTATTCATAAATCAAACTTACTCCCTGTTTTCAGTAAGGGAGCCATTGTCTTCAACCTTCGTCTTTTGGACGGGATTGCTGGTAGCTTTTGGTTATCAGTACTTATTGGATTTAAGAGCGAAAAGGAAAGATAAATAACCGGTACTAAGTTCCGATATCTTCCGGCAGTTTCTGAAGGATAGCAATGAAGCATTTGTCTGAAAACAGGTGCTTATTTTTATTTTCTGGTTATTCCTCACAATGTCTACGTCACGGTTCACATCAACAACTGGTTATAAAAACAACCTTATTTTAAAGTTGTTGTTACCTTTTTGATTCTTATCCGTGTTATTAAGGAGGGGAGGAGCAAATGAAAGAAAATATAGATGACTTGTATAAAGCTTATTTTCATGATATTTATCGCTTTCTCCTTTCTCTTTGTCATGATCATCATACAGCAGAGGATCTGGTACAGGAAACATTTTTTCGGGCTCACCTTTATATTGAAAGTTACGAAGGAGAAAACGTAAAAACCTGGTTATTTACAGTGGCACGAAATGCATTTATAGACTATTACCGTAAGCATAAGAAAATTATTGTTAAGGAACAAGGCTTTTTTATGACGTTATTTGACAGGAACCGGGCGGCTATAGATACCTTAGTGATTCAAGACGATGTGAAAGAGATTATTAATAGGTTGGCAGAATTACCAGAAAAGCATCAGCATGCAGTCCTATTACATGACTTTCACGAATTATCATACAAAGAAGCGGCACAGGTCATGAATGTGTCCCAACCTCATTTTAAGGTATTACTTTTCCGGGGCAGACAGGCAATCAGGCGAAGGAAGGCGGGGGAAAGATGAGCGATGAATTTAAAAAGAAATTAGAAGCCTATGAAAAAGGGGCTCTACCTGAAGCTGAACTAGCAGAATTTGAAAAGGATTTGGAAAAGCTGGAAAGTTATCAGGAATTTCTGGAAGAAACTAAAACAATTGAAAGTAATGGTACCACTATTAACGAAAAAAAGAAGCAAAAAATTTTAAGAAGAGGTAAATGGAAGGCCAGACTACAGACAGCTATAACTGCATTGGGAATATTCCTTCTATTTACGATTGTTTCATCCATACTAACTGCCATTTACTACTCTTGGGGATCGCCGGATCGCTTGGATGTATACAGGAGTATTATTGACCATACGCTGACAGTTACAGAACCTTACGGATATATGGGAAATACGAGTACAAATTCCAAGCTTTATTTTGGTCTGGAAGCAACGAGAGATATCCAGAAAGGGGTGGGGAATGAAACGAAAAAAGTTGGCGAGATGGAAATAAATTTCTTCTTTTCCATGATGGGCTACCCAGAGCGAGAATACTATGGAGATCCTTCCCAGAACAATTTCTTTTTTTCTTATCCCGGGTCAGAGGTGGGGGACTGGTCGGACTGGAATAAGTTGGAGAAGCTTCCTGAAGGCACTGTCGTTTCAGCGCATGTTTCTTTTGCTGAGCTGTTGGAAACAGATGAAGTTTTTCAGTTATTGGAAGGAAAAGAGATTAGATTGACTTGGCTGGCAGTCGATACTGGTTTAGAGGCAAACAATGAATTTAATGATGGAGTAATCCTTGATCCAATTGGCTTTCCAAGCTTTCCTATTTGGCATGAGGAAGACATGATATTAAATTCCAGGGAAGAAGAAAAAGGGCTATTTGGCAGTAAAATAGTCTCGGAGTCTTATTCATCCCCGGATTACGAGGAGGGAGAAGAGGGAATTCTTCAACAGCAATTTCTAAAAACCTTATATTTTCTAAAAGACCATGAACGTAAAGTGAATAATCTTGTTTTTGGGAAATTAGAGCTTTCTGAACGAATTGACTATCTTGAAAAAAGTGGATTTCAGCATTATGGAGTAGTTATAACTGGACCAACCAAGGAAGTGTTAAAGCTCAAGAATGAATCGTGGGTTGGGGAATTAAAAGTGGATGAAGTGAGTTTTTGGAATTGGGATAACTAAGTATGGGAGAGTACAGGAACGACCCCCACTCTCCCCCTATTAAAGCTACCAAACAATTCTGTTACTTCCCTTCACAATTGACCAGAGACTATGTGCGATCAGGAACTGCGCGCTATAATAAGTAATCATAATAAGTTCACCAGAAAAGTTTACAGGAGCAACGAACATATTCCACGCCAATATCGAATCCGAAACAACAAACAACAGACTTCCTAACGTTGCCCACTTATTCCCTGTCATAATTGCAGACCAGGCCATCAGTGAAATGGTGATAATGTACAGGAGCACTGGAATCATTAATCCTTCATTTCCAGTACTGTTTAAGGAAGCGAGCAATTCTCTTCCTATGTAAAACCCATACACTCCAATAGGAAGAATCATCCCAAAGCGAATCATCGAAAATTTCCACTGTGTCAGAAAACCAACTGTATAGAAAAGATGACCGATGAGAAATGCTGTCAGGCCTACAACGAACCAATGTAATGTTCCGTCTCCAATGATGGAGAAAAATAAACCGATGATAATCAGCCAATGTGTAAGCGACTTTTTCTTAGGAGATTGCCTCACTGCATATAAAATAATCATCGTCATTGGGATTAGCTTAAAGAAAAGCTTAAAAATAAATGGTTCAGGAGGTACGATGAAAATGTACAATAAGCTCATTACAAGAATTAACATTGGCAAACGGTTGGTTGGCATGTAAACACATCCTATCTGAATGGTTAATCTTCAAATGTACCTTTTACAATTGCTTCTGAATTCTTAATCATGTGCTGCCCATTAGCAAGTACATGTTCAATTTCTAAGGTTTCTTTATCTAAAAGCAGTATATCTGCATCAAATTCCTCAAGCAGCTGCCCTTTTGTAGAAAGTGCCAGTGCTCTAGTCTCCTTTTACCCTTCTACGTGCTTGTTAGTCTTATTTTAGCACAACATGTAGTAGAGGTAGATTAACAGACTGATTGTTTGGGTAAAACCTTTCAACTTGTTAATTACTTTTTATTACTTTATGATAAAAAATAAGCATATAGATTGATTTTCGTTTTTAAGGATGTTACTATACATTATGTTGAAATGAAATATTGAATTCAAAATAAACGAATTCATATCAAATGTAACTACAGGAGGAATTATCATGTTAAAAATAGGAATTGTACTTGGAAGTGTTCGTCAGGGTCGTAACGGAGAAGCTGTTGCTAACTGGACATACGATTTTGCTACAAAACGTAATGACGATGTAGAATATGAAGTGGTTGATCTTGTTGACTACAATCTGCCAATGTTGGGTGCAGCAGTACCAGAAGCAGCACAACAAGAAGCAGAAGCAGCTATTAAAGGCTGGTCAGAAAAAATTGCTTCATTCGACGGCTTTATCTTTATTGCACCAGAATATAATCATGCAGTAGGTGGAGCATTTAAAAATGCACTAGACTACTTGAAACCAGAAGTAAGCAACAAAGCAGCTGGCTTTGTAGGTTATGGTAGCTTGGGTGGTACGCGTGCACACGAAAATCTTCGTCTAATTTTAGGTGAACTGCAAGTTGCAGACGTACGTGCAGCAGTAAACTTCTCACTCATGACAGACTTTGAAAACATGAGTGTCTTCAAACCTGCTGATTACCATGCAGCTAATGCAAATGAAATGCTTGACCAAGTTATCTCTTGGAGCGGTGCATTAAAAAAAGTAAGAGAAAAAATCGCAGTTAATGCGTAAATACTAGAAATTAGGATGGTGCCATATGGGCTTTTTAGATAAATTATTTGGTAGATCACCTAAGAAGGATGGAGAAACCATGTCAAACTTAAAAATAGGAATTGTACTTGGAAGTGTTCGTCAAGGTCGTAACGGGGAAGCTGTTGCTAACTGGACATACGATTTTGCTACGAAACGTAATGATAATGTGGAGTATGAAGTGGTCGATCTTGCAGACTACAAACTTCCAATGTTGGGTGCAGCTATTCCAGAAGCGGAACAACAAGAAGCAGAAGCAGCTATTAAAGGTTGGTCAGAAAAAATTGCTTCATTCGACGGTTATATCTTTATTGCACCAGAATATAATCATGCAGTAGGTGGAGCATTTAAAAATGCACTAGACTACTTGAAACCAGAAGTAAGCAACAAAGCAGCTGGCTTTGTAGGTTATGGTAGCTTGGGTGGTACACGTGCACACGAAAATCTTCGTCTAATTTTAGGTGAACTGCAAGTTGCAGACGTACGTGCAGCAGTAAACTTCTCACTCATGACAGACTTTGAAAACATGAGTGTCTTCAAACCTGCTGATTACCATGCAGCTAATGCAAATGAAATGCTTGACCAAGTTATCTCTTGGAGCGGTGCATTTAGAGAATTAAGAGTAGAAGAACCTGTAAGTGTCTAAGAAGGATAAGGCTATTTTGATTTCAGAAGACCCTGTTTCTTCGTAATAGTAATGTAAAAAAAAAGGAGTGACATCCAGATTAGGTTGTCGCTCCTTTGTTTTTGTAGTTAGAATAATGGTCTTGAATATAGATAGTATTCGTATTTTTTTCATGGGAAACAGAATAGAACTTAATGATAAGTAAGCCAAGAAATGTTATGCTTTAAAATACACAATACTTATCCTAGTATGTATAGTAACAAGAACTAACCAATATGTAAGGAGAATTATTATGCCAACATACAATAAACTAATCCGTGACAGAATACCTGCAATGATTGCTATGACGGGGAAAGAAGCGAATACTACTACTCTTTCCGATAAAGATTATGTCGAAGAACTGAAAAAGAAAACAAAAGAAGAGCTTCAGGAGTATTTAGCCGCTGATAATGACCAGGATGCATTGGAAGAGCTGGCTGATATGCTTGAATTAATTCACGCACTGACAAAAGTACATGGCAGTACGGTCGAAGAGCTGGAGGTAATCCGTGAAAAGAAGGCGGAACAACGCGGTGGTTTTAATGAAAGAGTGTTTTTAATCGATGTAGAGTAATTATTATTTTGGGATGCGAGTAATTGAATGCAATACGATATGATCTAAAGGATACAAAGTATATGATTTCCCCCTACCATGGTGATTTCCACTATGGTATTTTTATGTAGTTAACGTAGATTGTTTTCTTATAAAAGAACAAGACGTTAAAATGCATTAACAAAAATACATTGTTGTTTTTACTAAATATCATGCGTTGGTAAGCAGGATAAACATATCAAATTAAAACTTTTGGAACATTGTCTGATAGATTTCTCACACATAGTTCATTATACCTCAATAGACTCTGATAAATTGCTATCAAAAATAGTAAAGATGATGGATTGTTCCTTATGCAACAGATTGATATACTTTAATTGAGGGAAAATTCAAACTTTGAATCACACTTTATCCCGTATGAACGGGCATTAAACCAAACGGAAAATGATAGGTGGGGAGCCCTTGTTCATACCCTTGTGGTATGACTCCGTAAATATCCGATTCGTTCAGCTAACCATCAGTAGGGATAAGCCCCCTCTGATGGAATCCACACTTTATAAGGAGGAGAAAAATGAGTAACAGGAAAAGAGTATGGTTTGAAGATACTGGCCGGAAGCTGGATCCAGGGTTGGTGGAACAATTACGGGTCAACCGGAAAGACGACCCGGATGAAACGAGTCATAGAGAAATACCTATCATCGTATACTTCAAAAAGAACTGCGAAAAAGAAAAGAAAGACGACCTCATTCAAATCTGCAATACAGATTCCCATAACAAACTAGATAGAGAACTGCGCAGTGTTAATGGTGCACATGGTCACTTAACACCGGGCATGATCAAACATATCAAAGACCATGAAGCAGTAGAACGTATTTTTTATGACCGTATCGTAACTGCTTTTCTTGATGTAGCGAGTAAACAAATAGGAGCTACAACCGTTCATGAAAAACAGGGTTTAACAGGAAAAGATGTTACCATGGCGATTATTGATACAGGCGTTTACCCACACGAAGACTTTACAAAACCGACGAATAGAATTGTGGCATTTAAGGATTTTGTAAATGATCGGGAAGACCCTTATGATGACAACGGTCATGGGACCCATTGTGCAGGTGATGCTGCTGGAAATGGCCACATGTCAGACCAGAAGTATGTCGGACCTGCCCCAGATGCCTTAATCATCGGTCTAAAGGTTTTAGACGAAAATGGTAGTGGAAGACTATCAACAATTATGGAGGGGATTGAGTGGTGTATCGATCACAAGCAAGAATATAATATAAAAATTATCTCCCTTTCGCTTGGCGCCCCAGCATACGAATCTTTCAGAGATGACCCATTATCACTAACAGCCCAAGATGCCTGGCATAATGGCATTGTCGTTTGTGCAGCCGCAGGAAATAGTGGCCCAGCAGCTTCAACTATAAGTACTCCTGCTATTGATCCATTTATAATAACTGTAGGGTCAACAGATGATCAGGATACCTTAGAGCGAGCGGATGATGTTATTGCGGATTATTCAAGCAGAGGTCCTACCATTGACACGTTTGTAAAACCAGATATCTATTCACCAGGCACAAATATTATAGCAGCATTAGCACCAGGGTCTGCATTGGAAACACAATTACCTGAGCAGATAACAGATGTAAACTATATTCAACTATCCGGCACATCGATGGCAACACCTATTTGCGCTGGAGTAATCGCCCTTATGTTAGAGGCTAATCCAAATCTTAGTCCGAATGATATTAAAAGCATCTTAAAAGCTACTTCCCATCCGACACTTGATGATCTATGGGGCTATATTCACGTGGAAAGTGCGGTGGATATGGCTAAAAAATATCTGAATCCAGTGTCGCCTGAAGTAAGTCTGGAAGGCGGATAATATACTATTCTAGTAGCTCCTATATGGTAAACGCATGTATGTAAACCGATATACTTTCCCCTTTTTGTATTCCCATGCGAAAAGGGGTTCACGTTAACCTACACTATTGTCTAAATAGCGTATATCTGCATATCCTTTTTTACGGCGGCACCAAATAATAATTATCGATGCTAGAATGAGTATGACGGAAATAAATTGGGCCATCCTTAAATTTTCCGTTAACATTAAACTATCCGTTCTCATACCTTCGATAAAGAAACGACCGAACGAGTAGTACATGATATATATTAAAAACAACTCTCCCCGTCTTAAATTTGTACGGCGGAGTAGTATCAACAAAATAAAACCTGCAAAATTCCATAAAGATTCGTATAAAAATGTAGGATGATAATATGTCCCGTTTATGTACATCTGATTGATGATAAAATCGGGTAGATGCAGATTCACAAGAAATTCTCGCGTCACCGGTCCTCCGTGGGCTTCCTGGTTGATAAAATTCCCCCAGCGGCCAATTGCCTGGGCTAAAAGGAGGCTTGGTGCTAAAATGTCGGCAAGCTTCCAGAATGAAATGCTTCGCAGCTTTGCAAATACTATCATCGACAACACAGCTCCGATCAATACACCGTGCATAGCTAGTCCGCCATTCCAGATAGCAATAATTTGTCCGGGATGATCTACATAATATTCCCACTGAAAAACGACGTAATAAATTCGTGCAAATATAATCGAAATTGGAATCCCAATAGTCATGAGATCGACAAAGGTTTCTTTCGGCAGACCGCGCCGCTCGCTTTCGCGTGTGGCAACCCACAGACCAAGAAGTGCGCCAGAAAGGATCATAACAGCGTACCAGTGAAGTTGTAACGGACCGAGTTCGATCACAACTGGGTTGATCGCTCCAATACCAGTTTCCATATAACCCCTCCTAGATTATTAAACGTAAACCATATCCAATTGGCTTTGAAGAGTTGCTGTCAGCTACGTGTAGAAATGTTCACACAACCCTATTGACTTGAATTTTCACCAAGGCACAATTTTCATCATCTGGTTCAAGAAGTGCATATTGAAATAGTAATGGGTCGCATTATTTCTACAACGTGATGGCAAAGAAAAACCAAATTTTTCAAGTTCGATTAAATCAGCCTTGCGTGGAAATGTAGTTAGACCATAGGTACTTGTGAAACGACCTTTCCTTCAATACGTTCAAATATATCATCCAAATCATGACCTGTAATCGTAAGACCATGATTCTTCAATCCAATGACGGCCCTCGAAGGATCATCAGCATTGCGCACTAGCTCCGATACCGCCTCAGCCAATTGAATGGTTCCACAAGGATAATTAATCTCTGTTGCTTCTATACCATCCATCCACGCATGAATATGAACAATCGCTCCAACATTAGGGTGTTCCTTATAAATCATCCAATGTTCAATCGCGTCCACAGAGGCTCTCTTTGGAGTAATGTTAGGTGGAACGCTGATTTTCATTGCGTTATTCCCCGCATTAAATCCAGTTATATATAAAATATCCTGTCCAACATTTCGCATATCTGCTTTGTTGACACCACTTGCACTCATCCAGAAGTTTTTTTCATCTTCCCTGCTGCTCAGGTTACCATAACTCAAACCACCGATTCCATATAATCTTTTCAACTGCCTCATATCACGTGAGGTCAAATAATTTTCCAAAGGAAACGGGGCAGGCAACAAATTCATATCATCCAATTTCTTACCGGATAAGTACATTTTTTTTGTGAATTGATTTCCACCCCATAAACTTTCATGGAGATCATCGTTAAATTCATTGTTAATGATTAATTGAGAAGAGGCAACAGGTTCCAACCTTTCATAAACCTTTTGGAAGAAGGACTCCGTCTCCCCATTTTCATACTCTAGTTTATAAAAGCCTTGTTCAGGTGTAACAAAATAAATATTTGTTTGACTATGATTATGTAGAATATAAATTAAGTGATTTGACAAGGATCTTATTAAAAAAGGGTAGGCAGATTCAAACGTATTGCTAGGTTGGCTCTCCCGTTTATCTAGATGTCTCTCGATGATCGAAACGACAAATGTTGCTTGTGCTTTTCGGCGAAATGGACGCGGCTTTTCCTGGTCAAGTATATTAAATACAACTCTTATATTATCTACCGGCTCCTGACAATAGTCGTATCCTTCTGTCGAAAATTTATGCTTTAATCCTTCAATAAACCATGTAAGAAAAGGACTTTTCATGTCCCCTGCTATTGTAAACTGATTCAATTTTTATTCCTCCTTATTTTGTGGTTCGAATACCACTTTCATTGCTGCTCGAGTACCTTTATTTGAAGCTGTAATTAAAGCTTCTCTATAATCCTCAAGAGGGAATCGATGAGTAATTAATGGCGAAAGATCAACTTTTCCAAGACGCATTAATTCGATCGCAATATCAAACGTTCTTACCCTTTTTCCTTGATAATCCTCTGTACTATAAGCAAAGCTTCCTTTAATCTCTAACTCATTCAGCCATATCGCCGTCCAATCAATACCGTCCATAATTCCGGCAAGTCCTACAAGAACGACTTTTCCACCACTTTTTGAAAAACGAAGTCCATCATTGATACTTTGCTTTCTACCAACACACTCATAGACAATATCAGCACCACCCTGTATTACTTCCGGCCCAAATATCGGCTTTAATACCTTGCCATTAAAGGATTTTGCTAAATCATGAGTATACGTTGATTTACGCAAAAAAATAACTTCATCTGCCCCATAATTACGAGCAAACTCGGCCTGGAGATTATGTTTAACTAAAGCGACAATTTTACAATCTATATCAAGGGATCGAATAGCTGCAATAATACAAATCCCAATTACTCCACCTCCAATAACAAGGACGGTATCCTCCTTAGTTGGTGGATTCTGCAAAACACTGTGTAAGGCACAACTAAAAGGTTCAACCATGGCTCCATTTAAATCTTCTATTTCATGAGGGAGTTTAAATACCTGACTTTTATGTGCAACCAGATAGGAGCTCCAGCCACCACCTGTGTCACGGCAGGAACCGATTAGTAATCCGGGTGATAGATTCCCTTCCGCTTTATGGTCACATAAACTGAAATGACCTTCGCGACATGCAGGACACAGATTTGAAAAACCTCTTGGTTCACATGAGAGAATTGGGTCAATCACTACCCGATCCCCACTATTTAATTGGGATACCTGAGACCCGACTCCAGTAATTTCCCCAACAATTTCGTGACCAATGGTAAAAGGAAATGAAGCAAACGTCGAAGCAGATGGACTATCATTTAGAAAGATGAGATTAAGGTCACTGCCACATATACCACCATATTTCACTTTCACCTTTACCCATTCCTCATTCGGAAGCTCTGGTTCTGGCCCTTCACCAACTCGTAAACATGAAAACTTTGAATTCCAATATTGGGAAGGCATTAATCTCCCTGCTACTTTACTAAAAGCATAGCGTGGTAACGTATAATCGAATTGCAACTCTTTCAATCTATATCACCTTGTTCCTTAAACAACTAATTAACCCCATGTTGTCCAAGTAGACTTCTATTTATTCATGACTTGACCATAAAATTGAAACCCTTACTTTTCATCATTTAAAGAAGGGTTTTCTTGATTACTACTTGACTTATTTTCTTCCATTTCTTTCAGGGCCTCATCATAATCAAAATCAATTAACGCCTGAATCAATTGATTTATGTTGGCAGTGATACCTCTTAACAAAGTTTAATCACCTACTTTTTAAAGGATGTGGCGTTATCACCGGCCAGCGCCCAGGGACTAGTAAGACTTCCTTCACCGCCGTAATTTAACTCAACATTGGCTCCCTAGGGATAAGGAAGGCCGACAAAAACCGGGCTTTACGCCTTTGTTGGTCTGTTTTCTTATAGATGTTAATTTACATCAGATGTTCTATGTCTAATCATTATTTTTTACAAAAATAATTTTTATATACAAGTTACTTAAAAATGCTGTAAATGGATTAAAAATTCTCAATCATACTATCGTAGAAAAAAGCGGCATAACCTGCGTATCCCGAAATTAATTTCAACATGGAACCTATCTACTTATACAGTTAATGTAAAAGGACCGAATTATTATCAATGGCAAGTTTATCGCAATTCAACTTTGGAAATAATAGACACAATAACGTCTGGCAAGGACTGGGATTTAATGATAGCTTCACTGCTAACAAAAAATGATTTCACATTTTATCAAAGATCCTAGAATTGGTTTTGTAGCCTGGAAAGACGGTCAGAGGAATCATGTATTATTTGGAGAATCAGATAGTGAACTTACATTTTAAGCGAATGGACAATATACCGATCACTATCATCAGAATTGGGGAATAAGTGGAAATTTGTCCGTATTGGATCTCTCTGTTTACATGAAGAAGATTACCTCACATCAATGATTTTTACTGGGACAGACATAGAACTTAAACATGAACGCATTGCAGATTTTAAAGGATACTCGAACAAACAAATCATTAAAATTGTATTTACTAACAAACAACTTAAAGGTGAGAATCGTCCAACATGTTATATGCAATAGTAAAGCCAATTGCAAAATTATTCATACATTCAAAATTTCGGGTTGAAGTTATTGGTAAGGAAAATATCCCGGAACATACAGCATTTATTGTAGCAGCTAACCATAGTAGCAATTATGATCCCATACTACTATCTTGTATAATAAAAAGAGAAATTCATTTTATGGCAAAAGTAGAATTATTTCGCAACAGGTTATGTAAATATTTCTTTTCTGAGATCCATGCTATCCCCATTGATCGCCAAAAGGGTATTGTAATACGACCTGTCCGTAATGTTTTGAAGGTTCTTGACCGCGGAGAAGTCTTTGGGATTTTTCCAGAGGGGAGAAGATGTAAGAACGGAGAGATTATTCAACCTAAAAAAGGTGTTGCTTTTTTTGCATGTAAAACGAATGTTCCAATAGTACCCGTTGCCATCGTTGGAGTAAAAAAAGGATATCGAACTCCGGTAAAGATTATAATCGGGTCAAAAATAAATGTGAACCATTTAAATATATCCGACTACTCTACGCTCGCCTTGCATGTCATGAATAAAATTAGAGAACTTCAAACAAACAATAGCGAGAGTGATTTTTGAAAACAGGAAAGCATAAAATTTTTGGCTGCAATTAATTCTTACAATTAAACAGCTACGTCCGGCTCCTCCTTACGATAAATTAACATCGATTCGCTACGGATGAGGAAGGCCGACTAAAACCGGGCGCTTGCGCCTTTGTTAAAAGGAGGTTTTTTTTATAAATAAACAAGCTTTGTTGGTTTACAATCCTGTTTCGGGGAAGAAGAAAAACCATAAAAATTTGGATCTTTTATTAAAAAAACTTTTAGAAATTGGTTATCAAGTTACGGTCTATTCATCCATGGAATTAAATAACCATGATAACGCGATTAAAGAAGCGTGTGAAAACAAATGGGATACCATCTTTATTGCAGGTGGTGATGGCACGGTAAACCACACACTTCAATATGTAGCGGAGCAAGCATATAGACCAAAAGTGGGGGTATTCCCATTTGGTACTAGCAATGAATTTGCAAAATTTATTGGAATTCCTACTAACATTAAAGAAGCCGTATCTGTTATCGAAAGAGGACAAACAAAAACCGTTGATATCGGGAAGTTTGGCAACCAATACTTTGCCAACATTGCAGCAGCGGGTTGGTTAACAGATATTACATATAAAACTTCACCTTTTCTTAAATCATACTTTGGTGAGTTTGCTTATAGTCTGTACTTTATAAAAACATTACTGCTGGCAAAACAACCTGGAGAAATTTCAATTCGTGTTTCTCCTCATATGGAGCTGTCTGATCTCTCTGTTTTTTTAATTATGAACGGAAATTCTGTTGGACCATTAGAACGACTTATCAATACGACAACACACCTTAATGATGGTTATTTCCACCTTCTTACTTGTAAAAAAACGAATCGCTTTCAATTGCTTTTAGCCTTACTCGCAAAGATTTTACATATTACAGACAATGTTTCCACCATAAACTATACCCAAATCAACTCGGGTTCTTTTAAAATACCTGAATCATTAATGGTAAATCTTGATGGTGATCAATCTCAAGTAAATAGTATGGAGTTTAAGGTTCTACCACATCATCTCCGTGTATTTATCCCTTAAGGGAAGATATTTTTGAGATTGTTGATATATAAAGAACAGGAAGATTCATAAAAACTTTCATAATAGGTGATGAAAATGTATTGTTTTATAGTAAATAAATCTTCTGGTAGTGGAAGAGCTAAGAAAATCGCGTATCATATCGAAAACACACTTCAGGAAAAATGCATTCGTTATCGTATACTGTATACACGACAACCTAATCATGCTACGAAATTAGTTCAGGAAATGGTACAAAAAAAAGAAGTGAAGGCTATTATTGCGGTAGGCGGGGATGGTACGGTCCATGAGGTAATTAACGGACTAGTCGGTTCTGATATACCATTAGGAGTTATTCCAGCAGGATCAGGAAATGATTTTTGCAGAGGTATGGGTATACCACTTCAATACAATAAAGCATTAGAACGTATTTTGAAAGATGAACGGAAGGTTATTGATGTTGGACGCATTAACGATAAATTCTTTGCCACAATAGTTGGGGTAGGTTTTGATGGACAGGTGGCACAGGAAACAAATAATTCCCAAAATAAAAGAGTGTTGAATTTAACTAGAATGGGTAGCATCTCCTACATTATTAATGTATTGAAAGTTTTGCTTTATTATAAACCTACGAGTGTTGATTTACATCTTGATCAGAAGCTAACCACACATCAAAATGTATGGTTAATTGCAATTGCCAACTCACCATTTTATGCAGGAGGAATGATGATTTGTCCTGATGCTAAAAATAACGACCAACTTTTTGATGTTTGTATTGTTAAAGGAATTTCAAGGTGGAAGCTTTTACGAATTTTCCCGTCTGTTTTTAAAGGAAAACATATTTACCATTCCTGTATTACTACATTAAAAGCAAAGGAGCTGAATATTACTTCAAATGTCCCCATGACGGCGCATGGTGACGGGGAAATCATTGGTACTACCCCATTTAAAATAATGATTATCCCATCAACCCTAACTGTACTCTGATATTCTGTTGGAAACAGGTTATTTCCGCGCAAAAAATGTATTTCCTTTTCAAGGACGTAGCAATAGAGTCGAAATCCTATAACCTATACCTCTCAGGAGAAAAGGAAGGTCAACGTAGACCACCACTTTGAGCTTTTGCTACTACTCTCTTTTTATTGCACCAACAACTCAAACCAAGCTTTCAAATCTATTGTACGTAAATGATTGGGGGCGGAATTCGTACCACTGATAATCATCGATACAAGTGAATCCTGCTTATGCAATCCCCCATGACTAGCACCTCCGACGTGTGTTGGAGAACCCTCAGCCTTAAATTCATAGCCGGGCTTTGCGCTTACTACCACATAATCACCATCATGTGAATGAAAAGCAGCATGTAACCTCGCTAGGGCATCCGGGTAATTTTTGTAGCTGATTTTCTTATTATTTACTTCGATGTCCAGTATGTCATAATTCCCTTCTATAAACCATGACTGTCCATAATCATCACTAAAGTCCCCTTGAGAATGAAAGTAGAGATGTCCCTCATGAATGCCGGATAAAACGGTTATCACTTTTCCTTTTTTTAATGCAATGACATCGATTCGATTATCTTGCTGAAATATTTTTGCTATATCTTCTAAACGTACCTTTTGTGAATTAAGGGAATAAATATAGGACATTCTCTCGTTAACCCCTAGAACGATATCATCTTCAGATGTAACACCTTTTCTTAGCTTTGCAATTTGATAGGAGTTTAACAACTTTGGTAAATGAATTAATGCTTTTTTTCTATTTTTCTCAATCCCTGCCTGACCATTATCACCAAGGATAATCCATATATTTTTTTCAAATATCTCCTCCCAGGATTCATATTGGTTCAATATTCTCTGTAATTGTTTGTCTACTTTTTGGATTCCCTTACTATCCGTTCTTCCATTTTTGTGTACACGTTGATCAAAATCTGGTAAATATGTAATGGTAAAAGGCGGAAGCTTGTCTTGACTTAAAAGGTAATTTAATTCATCTACTGAAAAACGATCGTTGAATCCATGTTTTTTTGAAATGTACGTATTCTTTTTTAATGGATTTAGTGTGTGAAACAATCCATAGGAGAATAAATCCGGTATATACGTTTTCATTTCCTTATTTAAACCTGTTATAAACGATAGGAGAAATGGTATTTTCAATTGATCAGGCTTGCTCCCTCTGTATAATAAGGCATTAATAGACGCCGTTTGAATCCCCTTATCTTTTAACGTTTCGTGAATAGTTTGATGCTGCTTGCTTAAATGTTCATGATTTAAATTATAAAAAACATCAGTAAGAGATTGCTTTATTCCCAATTTAAATAGCTCTGTACCGCTACTTCCATAATTTATAATTCTATTTTCCTTTTTATTAAACCAAACCAATCCCGGAACTTTGTGTTTATCACAATATACCCCTGTTAATAACGAACTGTCGACATTGACAGACATAGTTGGAAAGGGACAAACTAAATCCGGATAATACTGTCCATTTTCCATAAAGAATTTTAACGCAGGGATTTTTTCTTCTTCTAATGCTGCTTGTATGGAAACATCCATTAATGTATCAATCATTAGCAGGATAACGTTTTTCTTTTGAGGATTCAATGACGGCATACTTAATTTTCCTTTCTAGTAAAAGCACTTTTGTTTTCTTGTTAGTATGAAATACTATGTAAAAATTTAGAACAAAACTTGATGTAATTACTTCTAATAGAAGTCTTGCTTAACAAATATATAGTTGAATTTATACCTTGGTGGTGTTATGAGGGATATATGTACCCGCCCCCCCAATAATAGATGGGATTTATGTTTGCCCATCTTCTTTAAGGCGGATTAATATAGGTCATGATCTAAGGCATCAAAAAATGACACTTCATCATTTGAATAAAAATATTTATTCATCATTTTACCCAACCTCTTCATTTAGATACGCAAATACATATTATTTAATGGAAAACACAGGGCTGTATAATTTGGGTCGACTTATAAAAACTATAATGGATTCGAAAAGGTATTTTCAGAATCCAATGAAGGGTGGTGAATACAATGAATAACCGTGGCATGATGACTTTGCTAACGATCGGAGCTGCTGGTGCCGCAATTTATGGGGTTACTAGAGGAGTCCAAAATGGAACATTTCAAAAGTTGCCTCAAACCATTTCAAATGCACTAAATAACCAAAACGCTCAACAAATAACCGAACCATTACAAAATATGATGGGCAACAATTAACTTGACTAATGCATTGGGGCAAGGACAGGTGTATATAAAGAAATTGGTGAGACGGGCACGAGTGTAAGCGATCCGAAGATAGTTACGCTTAAGGTTGGAGAGAAATTTCCGCAAACCTCAAACCAGAACCGCTTTGGACAAATGAGAAAAACTGATTATAAAAAGGATATACCTGTTATCGATGGATAATAACGGACTTTAAGACAAAAGAAAGCATCTGTGCAAGTGATGAGTGATCACCATGCTGCAGATGCTTTTGTTAGGTGCTAGCCCATTTTTCTGGGCGTGGTATTTGGTTTCTTTGTTTGTTGGCTTTGCATGCGGTGATTGGAACTGTTCATGTTCGTTTTATTGCTGTTGTTTTTTTGTGCTTGTTTTTTTCTTTCCAGTTGCTGCTTAACAATTTCCTGCATACTTAGTTTTTTCTCGTTAGACATTCAAGTGTCTCCTCTACAATTTCTGTTACTTTCTTTATTATAATACAAAAAACAATTATATAGCTATTTTTTTCTAGTTGTTGCCTGTGTTAGGGCAATAAAAAGAGTAATACACAAAAGAAGTGTGCCGTAGTCCCTGCTATTACAAATAAATGCCATACAGCATGGTGGTATTTAAAACCTCTCCAAACATAGAATATAGCCCCAAATGTATAACAAACGCCACCAATCACAAACAGAATAAGTCCGTTAATATTTAAATTTTCGACAATCTGATTCCAGCCCATGGTAACCATCCATCCCATAGCTATGTAAAGAATAGTCGAAGTGAATAGATATTTTTTTACAAAATAGGCCTTAAATACGGTACCTGCTATAGCAAGTCCCCATATAATTCCAAACATCGTCCAGCCTAATGCACCTTGTATGATAATAAATGTAAATGGTGTGTATGTTCCTGCAATAAATAAGTAAATGGATGCGTGGTCAAATATTTCGAATAAGTCTTTTGCTTTACCTTGAGGAAGCGCATGTACCATGGTAGATGACAAATACAGAATAACCATTGTGGATCCAAATATAGTGAAGCTGACAACGTGCCAGGCATTTCCATAGAGTGACGAATAAACGATTAATACAACTAAACCTGCAATGCTTAAGACTGCTCCAATTCCATGTGTTATCGCATTTGCGATTTCCTCACCCTTTGAAAAGGTGTGTGTTTCTGCCAATTAGATCATTCCTTACTCTATTAAAGTTGGTTACTAAGATCACCTAATCCTGTTTGAGCTAAATAATTCTCTTATACATTTTCTTAAGTATAACAGAATTATTATGAAAAGCATTTGGAGTATAACCTAACTAAAGCCTAAATAGGGATAAGTTTTCAGCATCTAAGAGATATGTTATAGTTAGTTTCAAAAGTAACTTAACTGTAAGGGGAAGTTTAAAATGTCAGTAATTGATTTCCAAGCAGCACGAAAGTGGTCTAAGATTCCTAAAGACGCACAAGAACTGCTCCTTAATAACGTGTTCTGTTCACATTGCACTGAGACAACTATCGTAGACTATACACTGCATAATAATGAATATGGTGTCCTTCTCAAAGGTAATTGTAAAAAATGCGGGGGAGAAGTAGCGAGACTTGTAGAAGATGCATAGGAGCAGAAAAGACTGACAGAACATACTGTCAGTCTTTTTGGATTAAAGTATTACTTCAAAGGATAAAGTTGATCTATAATTTGAACATCGCCTGAAGTGAGTTTTACTTCAGCAGCTTTTAAATTATTCACTACTTGCTTTGAGTTTCGTGCACCTGGAATAACGGAATCAACCGGTTTGCGGGTTAGGTAATAAGCCAGGACAACATGGGCAACGTCTGCATTATGCTTATTGGCAATTTCCCGGATTTTTTCGACCTTAGCTAAATGACCTTCGTATTCATTACCCTGAAACTGTGGCTTTCTTTTTTGACCTTCAGAAAGTACGGTATCTTTTGTGTACTTGCCTGCTAATAGACCGGATGCTAATGGGAAATAAGGCACAAATGATATCTCATGTTCCAGTAAGTAAGGAAATAATTCCTTCTCTGCAGAACGGTCAATCAAGTTATAATTACCTTGAACAACATCCAAGTATCCGTCCTGATTGGCTTCTTTAAGTTGATCAATAGAGAAATTAGATACACCAATTGCACGAATCTTACCAGCTTCTTTTAGTCGTTGCAGTGCGCCGATTGCTTCATATTTCGGAGTCTCGTCATCTGGAAAGTGAATGTAGAATAAGTCGATCATATCTGTTTGCAGACGATTAAGGCTATCTTCTAGAGTTTGATTTAAGAATTCAGGTGAATTATCGACTACCCTGTCTGTTCCAACAAACTTATGTGCTCCTTTTGTTGCTAGCACAACTTCGTTTCTCCACTTATTTTCCTTTATCTTTTTTCCAATAATCTCTTCAGAAAGTCCCTTTCCATACAAATATGCTGTATCAATGAAATTCAAACCGCTTTCAATTGCAGAGCCAATAATATCCCCGCCATACTCCGTGTTCGTTTCTTTATTTTCTTTCCCAATTTTATTAGCACCCAACCCAATCGGATGAATGTATAAACCTGTCTTACCTAACTCGACTTTTTTAACCATTTTATCCCGCCTTTTGAGTTTTTACATATGAAATCTAACTCGAAATTAAAAAATAATAAATACGAATGCTAAAATAGCCACTTGTATTGTTACTGGCTAGCCGTATTTCCTTTTTGTTTTTGCAGCCGGTAGCCGAACCAGTTTCCGACCATCATAAATATAAAAATTATAAGAAACAGGAAGAGTTTTTCCATAGACCCTAACTCCCTTTGATTAATACAGTTATTTTTATTTTAACATTATTTAGATAATAATAGTAAAAAGCACAATAGCGTTTCTCCTAAAGTTAAAACCAAGTGGATAATCTGTAAGAAATAAATAAAGGAGAGCTGTCCATTAGTTGGGCAGCTCTCTTTTGACTAATAACTAAGGTTATATCCGAAATCATAGAGATCTGGAATGGTTACTGGTAATTGGCCCTCTGGATTTATTTCACCACTGAGTACGCGTGCCAGCGCTTCAACAGAAACTTCAAGATTCCCGTACGTAGCTAAATATGCATTTACATCAGGAAAAACCATGATGTCATAGGGGTTGCGCATGGCAGTTACGATGACAGGTTTCCCTGTTTCCATAAGAGCTTCCACCAATTGCTGTTGGGCTGTATTTGTGTTGGCTGTATAGGAAGTTACTATAATCGTATCGGCCTCAGCTGCCTGCTCAGTTGCTTCTGCAATTTGACTGGCAGAGGGACTTGTACCTGTAGCGTAACTAGTTGCCTCATAGCCTTTGTCTTGCAACAGTTCTGACAGATAACCAGGGTCTCCTAGAGAAGGACCTGTAATAAACACGCTTTCCTCATTTTGCAATGGCAATAGATCAGCTTCATTTTTCACAAGTGTTATACTTTTATTTGCTATTTCTGTGGCTTTGTTTAAGTTTTCTTCTGTACCGATATTTTCGATAGCAGCAGGGTCAGTATTCGGGTTTCCGAACAAGCCTTTTTCCATCTTTGCTTTTATAATTCTATAAACGGACTCATCCACACGGTCTTCGCTAACCTCACCACTCTCCACAGCTTCAATCATTGCATTATACGCAACTTCTACATTTGGAGGGTTGAGTAAAATATCATTTCCAGCCTTGAATGCTTCGACTGCTACGCGATTGGGCTCAACGACATTAGCACCTGACATACCGAGGCTGTCGGTAACGATTAATCCATCGAAGCCCATTTCCTCACGTAATAGATCTGTTAAGATAGGTTTTGAAAGTGTTGCTGGTAATCCTGAGTCATCAAGTGCTGGGACAACGATGTGAGCTGTCATAATTGCGTCTATTCCGTTATCTATTGCAGCTTGAAATGGTTTCAAATCAACATTGTACAAGGTTTCTAAATCATGGTTAATAATTGGCAGGCCGTAATGTGAATCAACATTTGTATCACCGTGACCAGGGAAATGCTTCGCTGTAGGTATTAGATTTTGCTCCTCATATGCTTTTACTTGGGCAACTGTTAAATCAGAAACAAGATCTGGATCTTCACTGAACGATCGAACACCAATAACAGGATTTTCAGGATTGATGTTGACGTCAGCTACTGGTGCAAAGTTCATGTTAATTCCAAGACTACTTAATTCAGTACCCATAATTGTAGCAGATTGTGCTGCGAATTCAATGGATCGTGTTGCCCCTAGTGCCATATTTCCTGGGAAAACAGTTCCTGGACTTGTAACCCGCTGCACAATTCCACCTTCCTGGTCTGTAGAGATAATTAATGGTATTGGCAATTCCTGTTCCATTGCGATGTCCTGCAAGCCATTAGACAGTGCATTAACTTGTGCGGCATTCATCGGTAAGCCGATATTATCGGTCCAATTGAAATAAATCACCCCGCCAATATGAAATCTCTCAATGGCTTCTTTGAAATTTTTGGCCCCACGGTTCATCCTGAGATTAGTATCTTCAAAGTTTGGGTCTGTCGGTGTTTGGCCATACATATGAATAACGAATAATTGGCCAATTTTCTCTTCTAACGTCATTTGATTCATTTTACTGACAATCCAGCCATGCTTAGCCTTTTCCCCATCATCCCAACCGGGTTGAGTAGGGGAGCCTGAGCTATTCGCAAAACTAATAACTGGAAAACTCATCAGGACTAGAAGAAAACTTGAAAGAATTGTAAACAATCGCTTTTTCATTGAGACTTCACTCCTGTTAAATTATTTTTCTCTTGTTAAGAGCACTTCAGTTGTTATTGGTAAATGATCGGAAGCTGTACTGTCGATAACTTGTGTGTCGGAGATGTTCCTGTCTGGTGATAAGAGAATATAATCGATACGTCGATCTGGTGAGGTTTCTGGGAAGGTATATCCGTCTCCGTTTCCTGCTGCGGCCCAGGCATCCTGGAACCTGTTAAAAAGTGGCTGCAGTTCGGGTGCGTCTGGTCTGGCGTTCATATCGCCGACTAGTATTGCGTTTTCTTGGTGAGAAATAATACTTAGCATGTCTTCTATTTGCATCTCACGAATATACGGGTCACCTCGGTAATCCAAGTGTGTTACATAAAATGGAACATGGATCCCTTTAACGTTTATCAGAACTCCTGGGAACCCAGGTGTTAAACTTGGTACAGGCTCCGCATCTTGTGTGGAGAGTCTAGTGATTTCATAATTTACAGCTTCAATTATTGGATACTTACTAAGAACAGCTAGCCCATATTGTCTTCGAGGTTCACCCTCAGTAAGTGGTGCATTGTTATAAATTGGAGCAAAGAAAGCATGCATACCTAACTTCTCAGCAAGGTACTCTACTTGATTGTCAAAATTACTGCGGGCGCCCCAATGGACATCTACTTCTTGCAATCCAATTACATCAGCCTTAGAGTCTTCGATTGTTTTAGCAATACCGTCAATATCATACCCGTTACTACCTGCTCCTCCTGCAGCAATATTATAGGACATTACTTTGAGTTCTATATCTTGGTGGGTATCTGGGCTATTTTCTGCGTTTACTGCCAGCGGGGAAATCAGTGCCATAAGTAAGACAGTAAACAAGGCAATGAGTCTTGTCTTCATCTTAATAAAACCTCCTAACTGTAGTTTTAATTCGCTTGAAAGTGTTCTTGCCTCCTCTCATAACTAGTTACTCTATTATATTAATACTAGCTTTTGGGGGATTGTCTGTATATAGTGCGATAGAAGTGAAAATTGATAATTCTGAATAAATGGAGTTCTTTTCTCCTAGTTTAAATTGTAAAATTTTTCTATGTTGGATTTACTTTTAATTTTAAAGTGCCTCATGTATAATTGGAAATTGTAAAAAAGTAAAGGAGGTTCTAATTTTGAAAATAAGAAATTTAAGCGGTTTCATAGCGATATTAGTAATAACTATTATACTAGCAGCATGCGGTGGAGAAGATAACGGTGCTTCTGGAGATGGAGAAGGTCTTGATGCAGGTATTGTGACAATAGCAACGGGTGGTTCTTCTGGTCCTTATAATATTATTGGTACAACATTGGGTGAAACATACAGCAGTGAATTTGGTGTAAACTCCAGGACTCAGACAACAGGTGCATCAGTTGAAAACGTTAATTTAATTAATCAGGATAAAGTGGAAATAGCATTTACAATGAGTGATGTTGTTAGCCAGGCAGTGTCAGGAACTGGTAATTTTGATGAGCCTATTGAAAAGGTAAATCAGATTGGTGCATTATATCCAAACTATGTACAGATCGTAACTACAGCAGATTCTGGAATTGAAACTTTCAAAGATTTAGAAGGTAAAAGAGTTGCAGTTGGGGACCAGAATTCCGGGGTAGAAGTTAACGCACGTAACTTACTGGAAGGTCATGGTATTACATATGATGATATCAGTGTTGATTATTTAGGATATGCGGAAGCAGCGGATGGACTAAGAGCGGGACAGCTTGATGCAGCATTCCTTACAAGTGGTCTGCCAAACGCATCTTTGTTGGAACTATCAGAGACATTGGATATTAGAATTGTAACGATTGATTCTGCAGATGTAGAGGAAATTGCTCAAGAAGAATCCTATTTCGTACCCATGGAAATTCCTGCAGGTACGTATGGTAATGAAGAACCAGTACAAACAGCAGCAATTATGAATGCATTAATTGTACATGCTGATATGAGTGAAGACGATGTATATCAATTAACAAAGGCATTCTTTGAAAATCTGGAAGCGTTGGAGAGCTCGCACCAAGCGGCTTCGGACATTTCCTTGGAAGCAGCACAGGAAGGCCTTGTAGCACCTTTACATCCGGGAGCAGAACGCTACTACAATGAACAATAAATGGTTTAAATGGGGCGCATGCATCATTGTGCTCCTTTTTTTACTTTTTATTAAGCTGCCAGTTATTCAATTTGACTTCGGGCAGGAAATCTATTATTTAAAAAGTGATGCCTTCCATTTGAAATGGATTCACTCCGTTGAGAAAGAAGAATGGGTGGAAATCTATCAACGGCATAAGGACGAGATTATATTAACCGAGACTTATTTCAAAACATTTGGTGCTGGAGTACCTGCAGATGGGGAAATTATTGAAAGTGAAGATGGTTATGTTCATATGAGGATAGATCGACAAATGGCTGACTTTAATCTTATTGTTTCAGAAAACGCACAAACGAAACTTGTGACGGAAGAAGCCGAAATTGCTTTATATGAGTTAACGGATGAGTATGGAAACATAAGCATATCCGTAGAGTATATCCATCTATGGGAGTATGTGGGAGGGAGTTATCTATGAAGAAGGACAACAGGGATTTAAATATAGAAAGCATTTCTAATAAGGAAAAAACAATGAGCCAGGAAGTGTTAGAGAAGTTTGATACAGACGCTAGAGTCCGTAAATTAAAAAACAGAAACATTGCTGTATTTATTTCAATTGCTGCTATCCTATATTCTGCATTTCATTTATATGTTACGTATAATCCAATGCCTGCCTTACAACAAAGGGCTATTCATATGGCAGTAGGTATGGCGCTTATTTTCCTGCTTTACCCCACGTTCAAAAAACAAGAACGTTCGCGAGTACCTGTATATGATTGGTTCTTGTTTGCGCTAAGTCTTTTGTCAGCAGGGTATCTCATCTATGAATATACCGCAATTGTAACGACTCGTGGAGGTATTCCAAATACGTTTGATATCGTAATGGGTATCTTAACCGTAATTCTAGTATTGGAAGCAGCGCGAAGAGTGACAGGTATTATCCTACCGATCTTGGCGTTAATCTTTTTAGCGTATCCATTCATTAGTCACTTTAATTGGTTGCCAAATATGCTAATGACTAGACCGTTTGATCTTGGAGATATATTTGGTCAAATGTACTTAAAAACGGAAGGTCTATTTTCTACGGCTATTGGAGCCTCTGTTCAATTTATCTTCCTGTTTATTTTATTTGGGGCATTTCTTGTTAAATCTGGCATGGGTCAATTATTTAATGATCTGGCTATGGCACTTGCCGGGAGACAAAAGGGAGGACCTGCTAAGGTAGCAGTAATATCCAGTGGTTTTATGGGAAGTATTAATGGTGCTGCTGTTGCAAATGTAGTAGGTACAGGTTCATTTACGATACCATTAATGAAGAAAATTGGTTACCATAAAAACTTTGCAGGTGCCGTTGAGGCGAGTGCATCTGTTGGGGGACAAATCTTACCTCCCATCATGGGTGCAAGCGCGTTTATTATGGCAGAGACAACTGGTATTGCATATGGAACAATTGCATTAGCTGCACTATTGCCAGCTGTGCTCTATTTTCTAGCTGTTATTATGCAAGTGCATTTCCGTGCAGGGAAGAAAAATTTAAAAGGAATACCTAAAGCAGATCTGCCAAGAGTTAAAGAAGTAATGAAGGAAAGAGGGCATTTACTGCTACCTATTGTAGGTCTTGTAGCGATGCTATATTTAAGTATTCCAATAGGATTTGCAGCTTTTTACACCATACTACTGACAATTATTGTAGCTGCATTAAGAAAAACTACAAGAATGTCGATTAAAGATGTCCTGGAAGCAATGGAAAATGGTGCAAGGCAATCTTTATCTGTAATGATTGCCTGTGCGGTGGTTGGCATCATTGTTGGGGTAGTTAGCTTAACTAGTTTCGGGACAGTAATGACATCCGCTATTACTAGTATCGGAGCAGGTTCACTATTCTTAACTTTGTTCTTTACGATGATTGCATCCATGCTCTTAGGAATGGGACTACCATCTATTCCAGCATATATTATCACTGCAACTATGACAGCTCCAGCTTTGGCGGAGTTTGGCATTCCTGTGCTAGTTGCACATATGTTTGTTTTCTATTTTGGAATTTTTGCCAACATTACACCACCGGTTGCATTGGCAGCTTTCGCTGGTGCTGGTATTTCCGGAGGAGACCCTATGCGGACAGGTTTTCACGCACTGAAATTATCGCTGGCAGGGTTTATTATTCCGTATTTATTCGTATATAACCCAGCAATGCTCATGATTGATACGACAGGTGTAGCAGTCACAGCAACAGAATTCGGGTTTCCGTCCGTTATATCAATTGTAACAATTACCGTTACATCCTTGATTGGAATTATTGCCTTAAGTGGTGCATTAGAAGGGTTCTTAATGAGAGAGATGAAATTTATATCTCAGCTTATTCTCGGAGCAGGTGCTCTAATGATGATAATACCTGAAACGACAACCGATATAATAGGAATTGTTATTGTTATCACTATGTTTGCTATTAATTATATACAAAATAAGAAGAGCTATTCAGCTGCTGCTTAGTAGTTGAAAGGTTTAAGCCGAACAGTATTTATTATGCTGTTCGGCTTTTTTAGATTAATGTTTTTCTAAAAGAATAGGATTGTACCTTACCAGTACCTGTTTTTACTCGTTGTTATTTTTGACATAAGATCTATAAATTGCGACAGGTAAGTAGTTGCTGGCATAGCTAATCACTTCGAAATGCACTACGCCCAAAGGGTTGATCGCTGAATAAACCGTGTTGAACGCGGGATAAAGCTGAGCAAGCGCTGAATCAACTGGTTCAACCGCGGAATAAAGTAAGCCGCACGCTGGAAAAAGTGAATCAATCGCTGAATGAAGTCAGGGACAGCGTTCATGCCAAACCGGTCTGCATGGCGTGCAGACCAGCTTGGACTGTTTTGACGCTCAAAGGATGGATCGCAGCCTATCCCCAGCCTTACTAATTCTATCAAGGCCTGTTTGTCAATTTCACTCTACGATAATGGAGTAATGTATAAATATATATTCAATTGCAAAACTAACCACTATCTTACTCAGAGAGCCTGGTGATGGTATGAACAGGGCAATGTTTTTAGATCGAGATGGTGTAATCAATGAGGTACTAAGTGATCGAGTGAAATTTGTAAATGTACCAGAGAATTTTTATTTGTTGGATGGAGTGGGGGAAGCTATAAAACTTTTCAATGATAAAGGGTTTAAGGTGTTTGTTGTAACAAATCAGGGAGGAATAGGGCTAGGATTTATGATGGAGTCTGCGCTGCATATTGTACATAACAAGATGGAGGAGGATTTAGCAGCATTTGGTGCCCGTATTGATGATATTGCCTATTGTCCACATAAGCCACATGCAAAGTGTGCATGCAGAAAGCCAAAGCCGCAAATGATTATTGACTTAGCCGAAAAACATGACATTGATTTAGCGAAAAGCTACATGGTAGGTGACCGGGAGCCGGATATAGAAGCTGGAAAGGAAGCAGGGACAACAACAATTCTTGTAGGGGATCGAAAAGAAAGTAAGGTAGAAGCAGATAAGATTTTCCCTGATTTACTTGCAGTTGCAAAATGGATAGTTAAAAAATAGGTTGACTCAAGAAATCTTAAGTCAACCTAACTTTATCTCATCAGTACTTGGATGATTGTCCACCATCAATAGGAATTACTGCTGCATTAATGAATTTTGACTCCTCTGATAACAAGTAAGCTACTAAACTTCCGACCTCATCAGGTTGTCCAAAACGTTTCATAGGATTTACACTGACAAATTCTTTTCCAGCTTCTTCCCAATCATCACCAGCCATTTGTTTTAAAGAACCTTCTACCATTGCTGTCATGATAGCGCCTGGCGCAATTGCATTGATACTCACACCGTGTTCACCATATTCAATTCCGGCATTTTTAGTTAATCCTACTACACCATGCTTACTAGCTGCGTAACCTGCCTGATTACCAACTCCACGGATCCCTCCAACAGAAGCAGTATTTACAATGGCTCCAGATCCCTGTTTTTTCATTATTTCCAGTACGTACTTCATCCCAAAAAATACGCCATTCAGATTTATATTGATTACCTTTTGAAATTCGTCACTTCCATAGTCTGCAGTAGGATTCTGTTTTCCCTCAATTCCAGCATTGTTGAAGAATCCATCAATGCGACCAAACTTTTCTATCGTGTCATTTACATACTTTTTGACTGCATTTTCATCTGAAACATCAGCAGTTATTAGCAATACTTCTGCTTCAGGTGCAACTTCTAATATACTCTTTTTCGTTTCTTCTAATGACTCACTGTTCAAATCTACCAAAGAAAGTTTTGCGCCTTCTTTAGCAATTTTTAATGCGGATGCTAGACCTAAGCCGGAGCCACCACCTGTAATAATGACTACCTTATCTTCAAAACGATTATTCATCTAATATCATCCTTCCTATTACAAGTTGATATTAGTATCTCAATGCAAAAGCTATTTATACAACTATAGTGTAAAGAGTAATTGAAGTTCACTCTATCATTATTGTAGCAGCTTACTAGTTCACTTTTATCTGACCATAATAACTTGAGGCTTTCTTTGTTGTGGGAAAGAAATGGTGTTAAGTAGTGAGTAAACGGGAAAGAACAATTATGACAATGTGAAACATACCGTTTAATGTCTAGAGTGTGTCAATAGAGGAGATTGGCTATGTTTGTAAAATTTTTACCACCATCCATACAAAAATACTTTCTCATGGGTAAACGCCAACGGCATCATGAGCTGCAGCTGACTTTATGGCGCGCACCACTTTTATATATTATTGTTGCGTTTTTTTTAGTGGCGCTTACTCTATTTCTTGATGTTGGGCTAGAATTAGCTCAATATACGACTAATTATTTTGAAGCCGAGTTTGAAACGACGAGATTGCTGATCAGTGCTCTAATTGGAGGGATACTAACATTAAGTGCATTTACACTAAATTCCCTGCTTGTTGTCTTAACCACCTTCAGTGGACAATTTTCCCCGCGACTACTTCAAAATTTTGTGAAAGACAAGCAAACCCAGCATGTGCTGGGGATTTTTAATGGAAGTTTTGTGTATGTGTTAATTATGTTTCTGTTTATAAGCAGCCATCCTGTTGAGTATTATGTAGCCGTTCCTTTTGCTACAGTTACAGTAGCGTTTATAACAGCACTTACCTTTATCTATTTCATCAATCATGCGACTGCTTGGATGCAGGTGCATAATATTACAGACACCATGAAAAGTGTTTCAAGAGAAATTATCACGGGCTCATTAAAACAGGATTTAGAAGCTTTTAGAACAGAAGAACCTGGGGACTTAATGGAAGAATACCGCAAACGAATTAAAATAGTTAAAGCTCCAGTTTCAGGTTATATCCAACTCATTAATTTTTACAAAATTATTGAAGAAGCGAAGAATGATAATATTTTGTTGAAGCTGGAGTCACGTATAGGAAGCTTTACTTTAGAAGATAACATCCTATTCTCCTATTGGGGACCAGGAGCGGATAATGTAGATGCTGATAAATATGTAAGAATGGTCCAAATGGGACATAAAGAGACGGAAATACAGGATTTACGGTTCGCCTTAAATAAACTAGGTGAAATTGCAATTAAAGCTATTGGCAGTAATGATCCCAAAACCGCCTCCAACACAATCAATCAACTAACAGACTTGCTATTAATAATCGATAAAAACATTACGTTTACACCTTATTTAGCAGATGAAGATAGACAGGTTCGATTAATTATCGGTATTGATAATTTTGAGTTTCACCTTTATCAGAGTTACGGATTAATTAGGCATTATGCACAAAAAAATTATCCCATTATAACAGTGATTATTGGCTCGCTTGGGCGCTTAGCTCAGTCTGTAAACCCTGTACATTACGAGGTAATTTGGCAATTTGCCAGAAATACCATCGACTCCATATATACCGAATTTATTTTCGATTTAGATAGAGACTTATTATTAAGCAGGCTGCGGGATCTTGCTCAAACGACTGGTCATACAGAAGAATACGCCCAAATAGAAAATCACTTAAGGAATTCGAAAATATAGCTTAGAAATTGGTGTTTATTTTTACCTGATAAAGGAATAATGTATATATCCACGTAATAAAGGAGTGCATAGTTTTGAGTCAACAAGCGATAAAAGATAAGGTTGAAAAAATTCTGGATACGGATCACGTTGGCACGATGGCGACGGTCGAAAATAAAAAGCCTCACTCGAGGTATATGACTTTTTACCATAAAGATTTGAAGCTGTATACAGCAACTAGTAAGGACACTCACAAAGCGGAAGAATTGGAACAGAACCCATATACTCATATCCTTATTGGTTATGAAGGAGAAGGGTATGGGGATCTCTATGTAGAGTATGAGGGCAAAGTTTCATTCAATAATTCCGACGAGCTGAAGAAGCAACTGTGGAATAAACATATGGAGCCATATTTTGAAGGACCTGAGGATCCTGACTTTGTCATCCTGGAAATAGAACCTATGATGATTCGACTAATGAACAAGAAAGGTGAAACTCCAGAAACATTAAAGTTATAAAAATGGACTAATACGATGAAAAGGCGCATTTCTTTATGGGAATGCGCCTTTTCATCGAGATAAGAAAGCAGAAAATTCGCTCTCTCTGACTGCAGAGCCAAGTCCAGCGTAAGCGCAGGCCATCTGACAATAAATGGGCGCCCCGCGCTTTTGTTAATTATTTAAAGGGATTTCAGTTTCTATATCTATCCCGTCCAGGATGAGTAAGGTTGCATTTTTTGCCTGATTAGTTACTTCTTTTAGATTAGAGTCTTCTTTGATTTTGTACTCAATATGAAAAGCTGCCTCAACATTAGGCTGGAAATAACCAGTGAAGCCACTCCCCATAGGGAGCATCTTCTTATAGCTTGAGTTTTCATCCATTTCCATTAACATAGCCAATTCCTCATTCGGTCTTACTACAATTTCTATTCCATAAATGTGATGTCCTGGATAATCGAACTCACTTTTAATTGGCTCTTCACCTATGTTCATTATTTTGAAATCATAACGTAGAATGTTTTCTGATTTGATAATAGTTATTTCGGAATCTGTTAATTTTAGTTTGTCAGCATGATCAAAGCCTGTTAAAAAGATACATAATAAAATTAGGGTTGCTATTCGTTTCAACTATATTCCTCCTCTCCTTTACGTGTAGTGTTGTAGATTGTTAAAAAGATTATTCCTTTTGTTTAAATATTCCTGGATTTTTGTGATCTTAATTTAGATTTTACTGCCCATAAAAGTCTGTTAACCCGATTTATTTGTTTTTTTGCTATACTAGGATTCATTAATAAGAAAATTGGAGTGACATCATGTTAAGGGGAGTAAAAGTAATTATTCATATTGCTATTTTATATGGCATTTATTTAATAGGAGATTTCGTACAGCTTTCGCTTGGACTTTTTATACCTGGTAGTGTTATTGGATTGTTAATTCTGTTTGTTTTATTGATGACAGGGGTGTTAAAAGTGACATGGATCGAAGAGGGCACGAAATTTATAATTAAGCATTTAACGTTTTTTTTCATTCCTGCTACGGTTGGTGTCATAAGTTATTTTGATCTTTTTGCTGGTAAGGGAATTTTGCTCATTCTGATAATATTGATCAGCACAGTACTAGTAATGGCTGGTTCAGGCCTTGTTAGTCAATGGCTGATGCGTAAGGAGGAGTGTAAACATGATTAATTTTAGTATTGGCTTTGGTGCAATTATTGGTACTCTCATTCTTTATCTGTTTGCATTCCAGTTTCATAAAAGGTTCAGCTATACATTTACATCACCTGTCATTATCGTAACGGTTGCCATTGTAGTAGTTTTAATGATATTTACTATTCCTTATGAGAAATATATGTTGGGAGGCGAGTGGATCAGTAAATTACTTGGCCCAGCGGTAGTAGCCTTGGCATATCCTTTATATCAGCAACGAGATATTCTGAAGAAATTGACAGTCCCAATTCTCGGTGGGACCTTTTTTGGTGCGGTTTTGGGTGTTACAACTGGCATATTATTAGCAAAATGGTCTGGAGTGGATAATATGATCATTTACTCCCTAACTCCTAAGTCTGTTACGACTCCTGTTGCGATGGATATTGCAGACACCTTGGGAGGAGTTGAACCACTAGCCGCTGTATTTGTCATGGTTGCTGGGATAGGTGGGATCCTGGTAAGCTCTGTTGTGTTTAAGTATTCCAGTCTCACTAATTACCTCGGCCGGGGTGTAGGTATTGGCAGTGCCAGTCATGCAATTGGTACTGCAACAGCGATGGAGAACAGTCAGCTGGAAGGATCCGTCAGTACGATTGCCATGGTAGTCAGTGCCGTTATTGTATCAGTCATTACACCAGGGCTGATATGGCTTTTATTATAAGTTTTTTTATCTCTAAAATAGTGCATAAATTTTCCGGTTGTAGGGAGTATAAGGTTAAAACCTGACTATTGGAGGGACATGCCGTGGAAAACACGCTTACCACTTCAGAGTTAACTAATCTGTGGAATACCTATCTGGGTAATACAAGGTTAATGTCAGAAGTAGCAATATACGGAAAAGACACATTAAATCTCATGATTAAACATAGATTTCTAGACCATTTTCCATTGGCAAAGGGTAACTAGTAAAGTTGTTCATTTACAAAGGCAGGACGTTTCCTTTAACTAAAGGAGGCGTTTTTATTTGCGTTTTTATTAGAACTTATATGAAGTTTGCTCTAAAGTTCGTTCTCTGGCAGAAAGAGCCAAGTCCCTTTTGTTCTTATGAAGAGAGAGGAGATTTTATTAAAGACCTGATAGGAACTTATTTATAGACACAATCTTTTTTATATGTTATATTTATACTTAATTAAAGATAACTTAATTAAAGATAATAGACTAATATTTAAAAATGGAGGAATATAAAATGAACGGATTAAAAGGACTGCACCATGTTACAGCAATTACAAGCAGTGCGGAAAAGAACTACGAATTTTTCACGTATATTTTAGGTATGCGCTTAGTAAAGAAAACAGTGAACCAGGATGATATTCAAACCTATCATTTGTTTTTTGCAGATGACACAGGAAGCCCTGGCACAGACATGACATTCTTTGACTTCCCTGGCATTCCTAAAGGAGTGCATGGTACGAATGAAATTTCGAAAACATCCTTCCGTATCCCAAGTGATGCTGCAATGGATTATTGGGTTAAACGTTTTGATCGCTTGAACGTAAAGCATACAGGCATTAAAGAACAATTTGGTAAATTGACGATTTCCTTTGTTGACTTCGATGACCAGCAATATCAGTTAATCTCGGATGAAAAGAATGAAGGTGTAGCGGCAGGTACTCCATGGCAACAGGGACCTATTCCTTTAGAATATGCGATTACAGGTTTAGGACCTATTTTTGTCCGGATTGCTGATTTTAATTATTTTAAAGAAATGCTGGAAAAAGTACTGTTATTTAAAGAGATAGATCAAGAGGAATCTTTTCATTTATTTGAAGTTGGTGAGGGTGGTAATGGTGCACAAATTGTCGTGGAAGTTAATGCCGTTCTTCCTCAAGCACAACAAGGCTATGGTACTGTCCATCATACCGCATTCCGAGTTGAAGACCGTTCCGTCTTAGATGAATGGGATAACCATATCAGACGATTTGGATTTCAAACATCAGGATTTGTTGACCGCTTCTTTTTCGGTTCCTTGTACGTAAGAGTAGCACCACAAATTCTATTTGAGTTTGCAACAGACGGCCCAGGATTTATGGGAGACGAACCTTATGAAACATTGGGAGAAAAGTTATCCCTTCCTCCATTCTTAGAGCCAAAACGTGAAGAAATTGAAAAATCAGTTCGACCGATTGATACCGTAAGAAGCACAAAAGAATTTACAAAAGAATAGAATACGAAACAAGCGCAGGAATTGAAGAAATTTTCAATCCTGCGCTTTTATATATCTTATTATTGGCGGGTCGTGACGATTCAGTTCAACTTTGAAATTAAACCATGCCTCTAGGATCTATTGCTTTTTCAATTTTCTCTGAAAGTAATCCTTTTTCCTGAAGCACCTCTTTGATAGAACTGTTTTTTTCGTCCGCTTCAATACCTATTTGTGAAGCTAGGTCATAGCCTAAAATTGGACTTAGGCCGGTGACTAATGCGAGGCTGGATTCCATCAGATTAGTGCATTTCGACTCATTTGCCTGGATGCCAGTAATACATTTTTCTGAAAGGGCTGGGATTGCATTAGACAGCAACCCGATCGATTCGAGAACGGAATGTGCGATCACTGGCATCATTACGTTAATTTCTAACTGACTTGCTATTCCGGCAGTAGCTAATGCGGTTTCATAGCCAATTACCTGGCAGCATACCATATGTGTCATTTCCAAAATAGCTGGATTTACTTTTCCTGGCATAATGGTCGAACCAGGTTGTACAGGGGGTAGGGTTATTTCGGTTAATCCTGTACGAGGACCAGAGGCGAGCAGGCGCAAATCACTGGTTATTTTTATTAAGTGAATGGCCAATTCTTTCATAGCCAGCATGGTCTTTATTGCAGCATTTCTATTTTGCATATAACTGAACATACTTGCAGGTGCGCGAAATGGTGCCTCTGTACGCTTGCAAATCTCTGTGATCACTTTCTCCGGATAGTCAGGATGTGTGTTGATTAACGTACCAACCGCATTTCCACCCAGTCCGATTTCATATAAGTCATCTAAGGTGGTTTCTATCTGATGATATGCAGACTCAATCGTGCCAGCATAACCAGAGAATTCCTGACCCAAACGTATAGGGACGGCATCATGTAAATGGGTGCGGCCACTTTTCAATATGGGCATAAACTCATTTGATTTCCATTCCAATTCTTTTTGTAATTGATTTATGGCAGGGAGGAGTCTATGATTAAGCTCTTCTACAGCGGCGATATGGAGAGCAGCAGGAAAGGTATCGTTTGTTGATTGCGACATGTTTACATGATCGTTTGCATGAACAACGTTGGAAGTAAATGAACCGGAAATTAATTCTGAAGCGCGGTGTGCAATTATTTCATTGGCATTCATATTTTGTGAGGTTCCTGCCCCGGCCTGATAAACATCTACTACAAAATGATCATCCCATACCCCATCGATGACTTCTTCTGATGCTTCTATAATGGCTTTTCCCATTTCTTTTGAGAGCATGCCTAATTCCATGTTTACGGAAGCGGCTGAAGCTTTAATAGTGCCTTGCGCTTTAATGAATCTCCGAGGTAGCTGTAGTCCACTAATTTGGAAATTTTCAAGAGCGCGTTGGGTTTGTGGTCCATAGTACGCTCTAGACGGTACCAGTATTTTTCCCATCGTGTCTCTTTCGGTACGATATTTATTGGAAGAGGTCATACGTTATCTCCTTTCTAGTTTTTAGTTACGTCATTTTACGTAACTATTATTGTTTCCATTAGTAATTTGATTAACCAATTAAATATCCATAAAGGTTAACGAGATTATTTGAGTATATGTGATTTATAGTCATTGCGGATTCAGCTTTTAAAAAATTCATCTTAGCTTTAGCATTTTTTTGTGTGTTTATCCATTCGCAGTGAAAGGGTTTTTAATTCACGGATCAGAAGCGAACAACAAAACCAGCCAATACATCTTTGTTTCCTTCGAAAATAACGTAATTTCACATTTACAGTATTTCTTAAAAAGTCAGCGGAATATAGGTTCTCTTTTACTTAACATTCATATACATAAGTTAGCAGGTAGGAATAATTGGTTTATTCTCTTGACGTGCTGAATTTTTACTTGTATTGTATGAATAATCAATAGAAAGTTAATTTTTAACTTAATAAATGTTGAGGTTGCGACCCCTATATAAATAGGGAAATTGCGAATAAGTTGAACCCAATAATAAGAGTAACCCAGAATATAGCAGGCTAATGAAACAATTGTATAGGGGATAAAAAAGCGAACTAGAAAAATTAGAAATTTAATAACAGTAATAAAACCGGAGGGTTAATATGATTAATTTATTTTTAAAAACAGAACAGCAAAAGAAATGGTTTAAAATGTTACACGAAATGGAGGAGAAACTTAAAAGTAGATCTTCTGAAATTGATGAAATGGCACGCTTCCCAATAGAAAACATTCAAGATTTGGTGCAAATGGGCTATACAAGTATTATACTTCCACAAGCTTATGGGGGCGAGGGATTAAAAGCCTATGACATGGTACTTTTTCAGGAAACACTCGCTAGCTTTGATGCGAACACGGCACTTTCCATTGGATGGACTCTTGGGGTTGTTGGCGATATCTATGAACAAAAGCTATGGAGTGATGAAAATCTGGACTTTTTTGCTAAGGAAATTTTAAATGGTGCAACGGTAAACCGTTCTGTAAGTGAGGCACAAACAGGCAGCCCATCGAGAGGTGGCCGTCCGGGGACAAGTGCAGTTCGAAAAGATGGCTCTTGGGTTATCTCAGGACGCAAGAATTTCACAACTGCCTCCCCATCGCTAACGTATTTTCTAACATCCGCATGGATTGAAGAAAAGGAGAAAGTAGGTTTCTTTCTAATTCACAAGGATTCAAAAGGACTAAGCATTGATGAAACATGGGATGTAATAGCAATGCGGGGAACTGGAAGCCATGATTTAGTACTCGATCATGTGGTAGTTGATGAATCAAAACTTGTTGAACTGCCTAACAAGTCAGGAGGCGGGTTTAATGGATGGGTTTTACATATTCCGGCCTGTTATCTTGGGATTGCTCAAGCGGCACGTGACTATGCAGTAATGTTTGCAAACCAGCATTCACCAAATAGCCTGAATGGACCAATTAGCCAATTACCAAATGTTCAACAACATCTGGGTGAAATTGATTTGGAATTATCGAAAGCCAGACATCTTATTTATAGTGTTGCGGAAGCCTATGATGATGAAACACGAAGAGAATATTTATCAAATGAAGTAGGAATCGTAAAGCATGCCGTTACAAATGCAGCCATTACAATTGTCGACAAAGCAATGCGAATTGTCGGGGCTAAGAGTCTTCAACGCAGTAATCCCCTGCAGAGGTACTATCGTGACGTAAGGGCTGGGTTGCATAATCCACCCGCAGACGATATGACTATCAGAAAATTAGCAGAGACAGCGATTGAACAAGAGAAAATGAAGCATAAGAATGATTGAGTTCATCATTGAATTATTAATACAAGGGGGATTTTATAATGAAATTTAAAACGTTTTTATTGGCAGTTGTTATAGGGTCAGTCATGCTCACTCTATTAGTTGGATGTGGATCAAGTGAGAGTGCAGAAGCTGATGATTCTGAGGTACGTAAAGTGAAAGTCGCGTATGATCAATCATCTAAACCGATTTCCTGGGTAGATGAGAGTGGGAACGCAACCGGATATGATGTTGAAGTGATGAAATTAGTTGATGAAATGCTTCCGGGATATGAATTTGAATTTATTGGAACTACGAGTGATGACCTATTGATAGGCGTTGAGCAAGGGAAATACCAGGTGGGGGTTAAAAATGCCTTCTGGACAGAGGAAAGAGCGAATAAATTTATCTATCCGGAGGAATTTCTTGGATTAAGCAGTACTGGACTTGTATTAAAGAATGAAAATGAACATATTAAAACATTGTCGGATTTCGCTTCTGCTGGTTTTACATTGGCACCGATTGCGGCAAACAACGCACAATATACAGTTATTGCAGAATACAACAAGGAAAACCCGGATAACCCTGTTTTGCTTGAGGCGGGAGATACATTTTCGGTTGACGTAATTCAATGGGTGATTGAAGGTCGTGTAGATGGCGGAGTACAAATCGAGGGCCCTTTTGAAAAACAAGTAGTTGCTGAAGATGGACCGTATCATAATTTGGTTGATGAAGTTGTTTATAATGAATTTGCAGTTATCAAGACTTGGCCGTTATTCAATAAAAATGAACAGGAATTTGCAGAAGCCTATGATAAAGCAATCAACCAGTTAAAGGAAGAAAAGAAGACAAGCGAACTGAGTACGGAATTTTATGGAAGAGACTTATTTGAGGTACTGGAATCCGCAGAATAATAGATTGATATGGGGTTGTTGGGATTATGATTCACCCCAACAGCCTTTAATTTAAATAAGAAGTGAAGTTAAGGATGGAGTGAAGGCATGCAAAAATACTTTGACGCATCGTATATATGGGAAGCAATCCCAATGTTACTTCCATTTTTAAAAGTAACATTTATGGTTACAGGTTTATCTGTGCTGTTTGGTACCATCCTGGGCTTTAATTTAGCAGCGGCAAAAATGGGAAAAAATAAGTTTTTAAGAAAATTTGCGAATAGTTATATAACGATATTAAGATGCACTCCATCTATTGTCCTTTTATTTTTAGTTTATTATGGTATCCCTGCAATCGGCAGCAATTTCGGTTTATATTTAAACGATATTAGTACAGCGGTATTCGTTGTCATTACTTTTACACTTCAGTTTGCAGCTATCATGGCCGAAGTTATCAGGTCAGCCTATCAATCTATTGATAAAGGACAATTCGAGGCTGCAGTTAGCGTTGGTTTAAGTAATGCACAAGCATATAGGAGAATTATTTTTCCGCAGGCCTTTGTAGTGGCCTTACCGAATTTCGGCAACGGTTTGCTTGCATTACTTCAGGAGGGCGCATTGGCTTATACTATTGGCTTAATTGATGTTGTAGGGAAGGCAAACCTTATAATTGCAGGAAATTACAATTCACACACGTTAGAAATATTCCTTGCATTAGCTATCATTTATTGGGTACTTTCTATTCTGATTGAGAACTTCTTTCTAAAGTTAGAAAGAGTTTTCAGTAAAGGAAAACAGCCGTTAAGAACAACGTAAAAAGGGGGGATAGAATTGGATTATAAATTTCTAGTGGAGACATTTTTTGTTGCACTATCGGGAGTTCCCGTTGCTTTATTCGTTACCATTGTCGCTTTAATAATTGCACTGCCGGCAGGCTTTCTACTTGCCTTAACAAGGATAAATAAAATTCCGGTCATTCACCGGTTAGCGCAGGTGTATGTTTCTTTTGTTAGAGGAACCCCGATAATAATTCAAATTTTCATAGTTTATAGTAGTGTCCCATTATTGCTCCATGCATTTTTTAGGAAATATAACATTAATATAGATGTTTATGAGATAAATCCTATTTGGTACGCCTTTATTGTCTTCTCCTTTTCTACTACGGCAATCCTTATTGAGGTCTTTCGTTCCGCCTTGAGTACATTGGATAAAGGACAATTGGAAGCAGCACAGTCAGTTGGACTTACAACTACCCAAGCATACAAACGAATTGTTATTCCTCAAATACTCGTTGTTGCGATGCCTAATATCTGTACAGCAACTGTTAATCTGATTAAAGCAACATCTTTAGGTTATGCAATGTCACTGAACGAAATTACTTTAAGGGCCAAAGTAGCTGCTAACGTTGGCTACAATTACGTTGAGGCATATATTGATATTTTTTTAGTTTATCTGATTTTATGCAGTTTGGTGGAATATGCTTTTAAGCTTTATGAAAAGCGCTTAGCAAGATATAAACCAGCAACTGTTTGACGAGAAAAAGGGGGACAATGAAGTGTTGGAGATCAATAACTTACACAAGTCATTTGGTGAACTTGCAGTTATAAAAGGAGTCGATCTGAAAATCGATAAAGGAGATGTTGTCGTCATTCTCGGACCAAGTGGTTCCGGAAAAACAACATTGTTGAGATGCATTAACTTCCTTGAAAAGGCAGATAAGGGGCAGGCAATTTTCGGCGATATTGGTTTAAACTTAAAAACGGCGTCCAAAAAGCAAATTCATGAAATAAGACAAAAGGTTGCTTTTGTTTTCCAGAACTACAATCTGTTTCATAATAAAACAGCTTTGGAGAATGTAACGGAAGGACTTGTTTATGGCAAGAGAATTTCAAAACAAGAGGCAATTGAAATTGGTGAAACAGCCTTGGAAAAAGTAGGACTTTCAGATAAAAGCAAAGCATATCCAAGCGAATTATCAGGTGGACAACAGCAGAGGGTCGGCATTGCAAGGGCAGTGGCCTTAAATCCGGACATCATACTGTTTGACGAACCAACATCGGCACTGGATCCAGAACTGGTAGGTGAAGTTTTATCCGTCATGAAAGATATCGCTAGAGAAGGAACGACGATGCTTGTTGTTTCTCATGAAATGTCTTTTGCAAGGGATGTAGCCAACAGGGTAATATTTATGGATGGCGGCGTCGTAGTGGAGGAAGGATCTCCTAAAGATATATTCGTAAGTCCAAAGGAAGAAAGAACGAAGCAGTTTCTGAAAAGGGTTTTACCAGAGGATTATACGTACACTATTTAAACAAAGGAACAGCAACGTCGTTCCACCCTCGCTCAGGCTTGGACAAGGCACTTGCACTTTTTTCTTTAATTTGGAAATTTTAGTGAATTCTATCATATATATTGATATGATGAGGAAAAGGTGTTTGCAAGCAAGGGGGAAAACAGGTGAATCTAGAGCAACGAAAAAGAATTGTTAAGGAAGAATTAAAGCAGCTGGAACAAGCGGACTACATAGACAAGAATGTCTTAACAGAAGTATTGGAGGCACATGATCAATTCTATATTGATCTGGCACAGAAAACTCAAGTTATAGAAGAAAGAAAAAAAATTGAAATGACAGAACCAGTAGCTCCCTCTAAGCCAAAGAAAGCTAAAAAAGCGCTATCAGCCCAGGAAATGCGTGAACGTAATATTACCTGGTCGTTGAATCTTGGTGTTGTATTACTTTTAATTGGAGGGTTGGTTCTTGCCACCAGTACATGGGATACACTGGTGGATTGGATGAAAACGGGGTTAGTTGCTCTTGTTTCGGTTTTGTTTTTTGGGTTGGCATATTTTACAATGCGTGTCTTGGATATTAAGAAAACAGCTTTCGCATTCAATGTGCTTGGCAGTTTATTTTTACCTATCTTTATTTTATCCGCAGGCTACTTTGAACTTTTCGGTTCTTACTTTTCACTATTTGGTGAGGGACGCTATTTATATGGAACAGTTGGAAGCCTCCTTATCCTACCGTTATATCTATTTTTTTCAGTAAAATTAGGTTCAAGGCTATTCGTATGGTTCTCCTATGTGACACTTTCCGTGTTTGCGGGTTTTCTAATAGCCTCCTTTTACTTGCCGATCGACGGTTTTTATCTAGGGATTATGCTATTCAACGGGTTGCTTATTATAGGGTATACCTATTTGAAGAAACACGGGAGATTTCCACTGTTTACAAGGGAGTTTGTGCATTACCTACAGGGTAATTTAATCCTTTCTACTTTACTGATGATTATATTTTATAATCATGAACTAATGTACAGCTTCAATTTAATTCTGACAGCTGTATTGTATTTCTCTATGATTTTCGTTACAAACCGTAGGGAATATCACTTCATTTTTACGGCATTATTAGTGTATGGCTCTTATCAATTAATTGAGTTCTCTGTGTTGCATGAGGTGGGGGCTGTCGCCTATGCGCTGCTGGGATTTATATTTTTGGCGCTTCCTAAATTCCTTAAAGGTAGCCATTCAATGGAAAAGGTATTTCGTTATACAAGTGCTGTCGTTTCTGCCTGTGCGTTCCTTTATATAAGCTTTGAAGGAATAGTGTTAACGATGAATGAACCATCTGTAATTATGTTGATTGCTTATATCATCATATCGTTAAACTTCGCATTTTTGGCATATCGAGTAAGCCAAAAACTATTTATGTACTTAAGCCCTGTCTTCCTTATGGCTGCATTTTATGAAGTAGTTTTATTAGGACAGGAGGCTTTCGGCTATAGTGGACTAAGTCTGCCGATGTTCTTCGCCGGATTCTTTTTATATATTGTATTTGGTTGCCTCATGAGAATGAGTTTCTTCCTGCCTCTTAAATTCAGCAGTCGGGATATCGGTGGAATTGTCATGGTATTGTGTTTAATGGGTAGCTATATGTTCAAGAACTGGGGACAGGTTGGTACGATGTTCCTGTTGCTGGCTGTTATTGCATTGTTTATGAATCACTATGAAAAGCGATCAGTATACACAAATTCATCAATTGCATCCTGGCTTCATGCAATATCAGTAGGCTTTGCAGTCATTATGTATTATGACTTAATTATTGGTAATGGTTTAATACAATATGTCGCCCTTTTTGAAGCGGAGCGTTTTGTGCTGGCAGGATTAGTCGTTCTTTTGTTAAGTAGCATCTGGAGAAAGATGAATCAGAAAGACTTTAATCAAAATGCTTTCTACACTGCCCATGCTTTTTATTTCTCTGGGCTGTTGATGACGTTTACGTATATGTTTAATGATCAACTACGTGCATTAATAGTGCTTGGCGGTATTGGGATGGCCTATTTACTATACAGAAAAACAAATTGGCTTGGAATGTCCCATATAGTCAGTGTGCTATCGCTCGTATTTTATTTTACTGTACTTTACGCAGTTCACATGCAATTCACTATCCAATCAGACCTGTTTCATTCCCTGCAGCTTGTGTTAGGTGCCGTGCTGCTATTAGGTACAGGGTTGATCATCGGTGATAAGGATCGCCGGCTTAGAAGAAGTTTCTGGTGGGCAGGGCATCTGTATTTCCCTATTTCTCTACTTGTAACGCTTCTGCTATATAGAGAAATTGCCTTCTGGGCGTTTCTGGTTGCCACTGTTATATACGGGTTGAGTGTTCTGAAGGTAAAGCCTGAATGGAAGATTACTACGTTTCTATATACTTCTTTTACAACCAGTTGGATTGCAATTAGCCTTGCAATGGATCTCTTGGAATTAGACCAGCATGTTCATTATTCCTTTTTGATAGTAAGTATCCTGTTAATTGCAGCATGGTATTTCGGTAAAGAGCCTTGGGTACGACGAATAGCCTACTATACAGTAGTATTCTCTCTCATTGGTGTTATTAACTTTACTGCAGTTTTCCCTTATGATTCAGTCTTGCTTAGTGTGACATGGCTATACATTGCAGGTTTATTGTTCGTTCTGTATAAAGAAAAATGGGATATTTATAATGCAATACCATTGCTCGTAGCGTATTATGCTCTTGCATTATATGGCCTTCATTATGTGGAATGGGAATATTTCATGTTGCTTGCGGTAGCTGGTTTAGCAGTTGTCTATAAAGTAATCGGAATACTTTTATACGACTCTATTTATCAGAAGGCGAAAGGGAGAATGGAGTTGCCAACTATTGATTGGTACACTATAGTTGGATTTATTTCCTTATGCAGTATGTACTTACTATCTACAGATGACTTATGGACAAAGCTTTTACCGGGCATCCTGATATCAGCTGCGATCCTCATACAACGTAAGCGGATACCATATCTTGCAGAAAAATGGAGTATATTCTCAGCCGTTGTCTTTCTAATACAGCCTTATTATACGGTACTAATGAATATAGATCTACCAGCTTTATTTGAGCGGGAATTGTATGTACTGCCATGGGTTATTCTCATTATATTCTTGAAAAGAGTAACAGCTGACTCACATAAAACACTTGTCAACTCGATTCAATGGGCAGTCCTTGTTATAGTTGCCTTACTGTTAATCCAGGATGGGATGGCCAGCAACACAATTTATGATGCATTAATTGTCGGAACGCTGTCATTGGCTTCCATACTAGGCGGAATGAAGTATCAACTGAAGTCATTTTTCTTGATAGGTGTTGGAGTTTTGTTATTAAATGTATTTCTGCAGACCAGACCGTATTGGGGGAACTTGCCATGGTGGATCTACTTATTGATTGCAGGTTCTATCCTGATTACAGTTGCTAGCTATAATGAATGGCATAAACAAAAGACTGCCGATGGCAAAGAAACATTAATTTCCATAGTTAATAAAAAAGTTATTCAAAAAATAAAGAAGTGGGATTAATACAAAAGCGAACAGTGTCTGTCACTGTTCGCTTCCTGAGTTAATCCGTAACAATAAAGGCGTCTTCTACACCTGCATTTAAAACTTCACTCAAGCGGTTCTCTGCATTTTCTCTACTCGTAAATGCTCCAGCCTGGACACGGTACCACTGTTCACCGGAAATTGTAATTCGATCGATGAAGGATTTAATACCTTGAGATTTAAGAGCAATAGAGCGGTCTTCAGCATTTCCTCTTAACTTGAAAGAACCAGCAATGACCCTGAAAATTGTATTCGGCTCAGTCTTTGATTGAAGGTTAAATGCCTTGGCTAGTCCATTTACATGGCCCAGTGCCACACGCTCACGCCAGGAAGGCTCTTGCATTAAAGCAGCATCCTGTTCATTATCAATAAACCCATTTTCCGTAAGCATTGCCGCCATAGAAGTTTCACGTAATACATGGAAGTTTCCCTTTTTCTTTCCACGATTATTAAGTTGATATATCCTGCTAATCTCTGTGTGAATACTATTTCGATAACCTGCAGTCTGAGAAGCGTCAGATAAGCTGCTATGAATGTAGTCCTCATAGCCATGAGCAGAACCATTAAAAGCATTACAATGAATGGAAAAATAATACGTTGCTCCCCAGGAGTTAGCTTCATTTGTTCGCTGCTGCAGACTTTTAGTACTATCATCTGTTCGGCTCATTTTTACAACCACGTCTTTATAGTTTTCTGTTAGAATTCTGCGTATACGAAGTGCAATATCCAATACGACTGCTTTCTCAACTAACCCATTTCCTTGAGCACCAGGATCTGATCCGCCATGCCCAGGGTCTAAATAAAGCTTCATAGGAATTTTCCTTCCTTTAAGTTTATCGTACTACAAATAAAGTATGGATAAGATTAATATAATTCCACACTTGCCACCACCTTTCTACAACTACTATCGAATTAAAGTTGCATAAGGGGGCATGATTAAAAACTATTAGTAAAAAAATAGGATTAAAAGTTTCTGAAGTTGAGGATAAACGATTTTAATTTATGAGGTATGGGAAATGTTATAAGTGGCGTATAAGAAGCTGCCTTACTGAAATAAAAAGCAAAACTAACAAGACATCACTTGTTAGTTTTACGTAGTTATTATTGTTTATCTTTTCGCCTTATTCTCTTTTTCTTTTTATCTTTTTCTTTTTCTTTCTTTACCATCTGGCCCAACAGGACTAATTTTGCTTTCTCTCTACTTTTCTTGTTGCCGAGTACATATAAGGTGTCGTCATCTTCTATAATTGTGTTCCCCGTGGGTGTTATTAATTTTTCATGACGGATTATACCTATAATCAAGGTGTCATTTGGGAGTACAAGATCTATTAGAGAGGTGTTGACAGCTGGTGATTTGCTTGTAATAGTAACCTCCATAATTTCAGCTTCAGAATTTCCCAGGTTGATTAATTCCATAGTAGGTTGACTGGGGTCGTTCTTATTGTTGGTCAAACCTAATCTGCTGGCAAGCCATGATAATGTACTCCCTTGAACCAAGGCGGATATTAATACTACGAAAAAGACGGCATTAAAAATCAGATGACTGTTCTCTATACCTGCAACGATTGGGTAGGTTGCTAATACAATTGGAACTGCTCCCTTTAATCCTGCCCAGGAAATGAATACCTGTTCTTTGAAGTTATATTTCATAAAAATCATGGTTAAAAATACAGCCACCGGTCGTGCAATGAACATAAGGATTATAGTTAAGATAATACCTTGCCAAAATACATCAAGCAATTGCTTAGGGAATACCAATAATCCCAAAAGGATAAACATGAGAATCTGCATCATCCAGGCGAACCCTTCATTGAAACGCAATATGGAATTGCGATACATTAAGTCGCTGTTACCAACGAAGACAGCCATGACGTATACAGCAAGCAACCCACTTCCTCCTAGAAAATCTGTGAGTATGTAAGTTGAAGTAGCCATACCGATTGCAAGAATGGGATATAATCCGTTCGTATCCAACTTAATAGTATTGATGATAGTTACGGTAAGTTTTCCGAGCAACAATCCTAGCAGCAGACCAAGTCCCATTTGGACGAAGAAGCTTCCGACGGCATCCCAGATGGATGTGTCAGGTATTTTAATCATTTCAATAAAAGTAATGGTGAGAAATACAGCCATTGGATCATTGGAGCCGGATTCTGCTTCCAGTGTGGATGTCAGTTTTTTCTTAATGTTTTTATTACCTAAAACAGAAAAGACAGCAGCTGCATCAGTAGATCCTACAATTGCACCAAAAAGCATTCCTTCTAATAAGGAAAAGTTAAGGATATACACTGCTGCTAGCCCGGTTACTAAACTTGTAATTAATACGCCTAATGTGGCTAAGATACCGGCAGCCCCGATTACAGGACGAACATTGCTCCACTTTGTTTGCGTACCACCTTCAAATAAAATAATGATCAAAGCCATAATACCGATAAGTTGCGTAAACTCTACATCTTCAAAGAAAATAAATCTATTGAGACCCATACCAATCAAGAGGAATAAAACAAGTGCTGGGAGTCCAAGGTGGCTGGAGAATTTTGTAGCAAGTACGCCAATAATCAGCATAGCAGAAAATAAGAAAATTAGGGTTTCTAACGGCAAATCCATGAGGAACAATCCTTCCTAAAAACAAACATATAAATCTATTATAACGGAAAATGCTTATTTTGAAAAAAACAAAGTATCAAAATTTTAAAGAAGCTATCTAAAACGTATAAAAGACTGTCCATAATCAAAAGCTAAATCGATGATTTTTTGAAAAGGAGGGAGGAGATCTAAATGGATGAGAAAAACAATCAATTCAAAGAAAATAAAAACCATGGAGAACATCGGAACGGCCGGAAAAGTCAATATAAAAACAGTAATTCGCAGGGTGGCGAGGAAAAGAACGAGTATCTTAGTAGAAAAAACGAAGAATAGAGGTTACGGTGGGGTACAGGGAGTTAGACTCTTGAGTACACACCGTCTTTTTATTTTATAACAAATTAATAATTCTTTACATGGTGTTTACGGTGTCTATATATTACACTGATATAATTTAACATGATACATCAATAGACGCTGGAGGGGTAAAATTGAAAAGGGAGTATGCTGCTAAAGATTATAAACCAGAAAAAGGTAGAAAGAAATTAAGTTATAACATATTAAAAAAACTAAGCTTGCGTAGTCGATTACTAATAATATTTATATCACTCCTAATAATTTGCAGTGTAGCAGTAGGATTGAGTTCCTATATAAAAGCAAAAGAAATGACAATGAATTCGATTGAAAATCGTCTGGGGCGTGAAGCTGAAATAATGAGTTATATTGCTGATAATCTTAAATTTTTATATGTAAGCGATGAAAGTTACTTTATGCAGCAGCTTGAAGTCAATATAAGAAACCAACATGATAAGTTGAAAAGTGAAGGAATTGATTCGGAGTTTTTCTATGTTACTAATAACGAAGCGATACCTTTTAAACTAAGCAATGGAAGGATTCCTGTTATTAAAGAGGCAATAATAGAAGATATAAATGAAAAAAATAATGGCATCCTGCATGAAACCATAGAGGGTGTAGATTACACACTTTCAGTCCAGAACATGAAAGAAATAAATGGAGCATACGTAATGCTTGTACCAACGGATTCATATATGGGCCCAGTAATTAAGCAAGCCTATTTTACATTAGGCATAATTATTGCGAGTGTTGTTATTACGTCTATTGTTATTCTGTTATTCGTCAGAAGTCTGACGAATCCGCTCACTGTGTTACGTCAAACAATGAAAGAAGTCCGCAATGGGAATTTGTCTAAGTCTGTCACATTAAAAACAACGTTACCAGAGTTTATTTCACTACATAAAAGCTATAATGCAATGATTAATCATATGAGGAGTATGCTTAATGAGATTAGAGAAGCAACAACAAATATAGAGTATACAGGGGGAGAATTACAACGTTCCTCTGAGGGCACATTAGTATCCAGTAAAAAGCTGATAGAAGCAATTCATGTTGTGAAAAATGGTGCAGAACAAACTGCCAGCAGTTCGGAAAATAGTATGGAAAGCTTTAAAACTATGAAAAGCAATACGGAGGATATGATCACGAATATGGGTCTTATCTTTAAAAGTTCAGAAGAAATGAACCTATCTGCAAAGAAAGGTGATACTAATATAACTAACTTGATCAATACTATCCAAACCTTCGAAAAAGACTTTGAACACTTGACTGCTACAATTAAGCAAGTCCAGAATTATTCTAATTCTATAACAGAACTAGTTGGATTGATACAAGGAATAGCAAAACAAACAAAGTTATTATCGCTTAACGCATCAATTGAAGCTGCACGCGCGGGGGACTCAGGAAAAGGATTTGCAGTGGTAGCAAATGAGGTGGGGAAATTAGCAACAGAATCCTCCGGAGCAGCAGAACAAATTACAGAATCAATATCTAATATGGAATTGATAACAAATAATGCTTCGAAAGAATTTGAACAGATGCTTATCAAAATCAAAACAAACCTAAGAATTTCGAATGAGTCAAAGAACTCCATCGATGAACTAATGGTAGAGATTTCAGAAGTTAGCAGCAAGCTCCATGAAATGCGAAATGAACTAAAAGGTTTGGGAGGATTATTACCAGAGTTAGAGAAAGATGCGGTGGATTTCTCATCAGTATCACAAGAAACATTGGCAAGTGCTTTGGAAATGCTTGCAAGTAGTGAGAGGCAGATAAAACAAATTGAGAACACGTATGGGATTGGATTAAAATTGACAGGTATCTCAAAATCACTTACGGGTAATACAAAAAAGTTTGCAATAAAATGAAAATAGTACCTGTATCGTACGAAAATTACTTTCGCAACGTGCAGGTACTTTCAGGTTTGGGTAAAAACTGGTTTGGCTATCCAAATCGCCCAGAAATATAATCTTCTGTACGTTTATCACGAGGTTTAGTAAAGATAGTATCTGTTTTATCATATTCCACTACTTCGCCGTTTAAAAAGAAAGCAGTTCTATCTGATATGCGGGCAGCTTGCTGCATATTATGGGTGACTATAATAATGGAATATTTTTCCTTCAGTTCCTGTATTAATTCTTCTATGCGGAGAGTGGACTTCGGATCAAGCGCTGATGTTGGTTCATCCATTAAAATAACATCTGGTTCAATGGCTAAGCAACGAGCAATACATAATCTTTGCTGCTGTCCTCCAGAAAGGCTATAAGCGTTATCTTTAAGGCGATCTTTCACTTCGTCCCAAATGGAAGCTCCTCTTAGACTTCTTTCTACAATTTCATCCACTATTTTTTTATTGCGGATACCGTGAATTTTTGGTCCATATGCAACATTTTCATAGATCGACTTCGGAAAAGGATTTGGTTTCTGAAATACCATTCCAACCTTGGTTCTTAAGTCTTCTGCTTTAAACGATTTGTCGAGAATAAGTTTCCCATTGTACGTGATATCTCCAGATGTGCGAACAATAGGAACCAATTCCACCATGCGATTTAGTGTTTTGATAAATGTAGATTTACCACACCCTGAAGGACCAATAATTGCTGTTACTTCTTTTTCATGAATCGATAAATTGATATCTTTTAATGCATGTGTATTCCCATACCAAAGGTTTAGATCATTGGTTTCATAAACATTTTTTTTGACGGATTGGATAGCATCACGTTTTGATTCTTTTTTCATTTTTAATAATAGACTCATATTTTCCTCTCCTTTAAAATGAGCGAGATTTAGTATCTTTTTTGAAACTTATTTCTAATAATAATAGCTGTTGCATTCAACAGGAACAGTAGCAGAAGCAGGACAACTATTGTAGCTGCTGCTAAGTTGGCATATTCAGCAACAAGTGAAGAATCCAGTGTCCAATAATAAATTTGCATCGGTAGAACTGTAAATGTATCCAGTATTCCCCCTGGGAAAGGAATTAATAATGCAGGAATACCAATTACAACCAGTGGTGCTGTTTCCCCAATAGCTCGTGATAAAGATAAAATGGCTCCTGTTAATATTCCCGGTAGTGCCGCGGGCAGGATAATGTTTTTAATGGTTTGCCATTTCGTAGCACCCATTCCGTAGGATGCTTCGCTTAGATGCTGTGGAACAGCACGGATTGCTTCTTGTGAGGAAACGATAACAATTGGTAAGACCAGTAGAGACATCGTTAATCCACCGGCTAAGACAATATTCCCCAGATCCAACGCTCTAACAAAGATGGTTAGCCCTAGAATGCCATATACAATGGAAGGTACTCCAGCCAGGTTTGCAATATTTGTTTGAATAAAGGATTGCAAACGTCCTTTCTTAGCATACAACTCCAAATAAATGGCTGTGCCAATTCCTAAAAGCATCGTAACTGGAGCCACAACCAGCATTAACCAAAATGTCCCGAGTAAAGCTCCCATTATTCCAGCTCTATCAGCTTGTGTAGATAACTTCCCTGTAAGGAAATCAAGATCAATCCAGGTGAATCCTTGTAAAAGAACACGGATAAGCAAAATTGCTAGAATAACTACTCCAAATAGTGTAGATAGTAAAAATACTGTCTTAAAAAGCTTGTTTTTTAATAAACGGGTAGTCATTTTCCTTTGAATTATCTCATCATCAATGACATATTTCATTTTAATATTCCTCCCTAAACCTACGAGAGACGTATCTAGCGAGCAGATTCATAATAAAGGTGAAAACGAATAGAATCATTGCTACTGCGTATAAACTATAATAGATCGTAGTTCCTGCAGCTGCATCACCGCTGGATACTTCTACAATATAAGCTGTCATTGTTTGCATAGATTGTGTAATGTCGAAAGTAAAATTCTTTGAGCTTCCACTTGCAATGGTAACAATCATAGTTTCGCCAATTGCCCGGGAAATTCCAAGAACAAACGAAGCGATAATTCCAGATAGTGCAGCAGGAATAACAACCTTGAAGGTTACCTCAAGCTTTGTAGATCCCAATGCTAAAGCTCCTTCACGCATTGAATTTGGTACAGAAGTCATCGCATCTTCCGATAGGGAAGCGATCATCGGAATAATCATTACTCCCATTACAAGTCCAGGGCTAAGGATGTTAGTTGCTTCTAGTCCTGGAATAATTTCTCTCAGAATCGGTGTTACAAAAGTAAATGCAAAGAAACCATAAACAATTGTCGGTATACCAGCAAGGACTTCGAGCACTGGTTTTAATATTCTTCTTAATTTATCTGAAGCATATTCGCTTAGATAAACCGCAGTCATTATACCTATTGGACCTGCAACTGCTATAGCAATGAAAGAAGAAATAATGGTGCCATTTAATAAAGGCAGCAAACCGAATTCCGGATTTTGACTCAATGGTTTCAGTACGGTACCAGTAAAGAAATCCAGAATAGGAATCACTTTAAAAAATTCGATGGTTTCAGATAGCAATGTATAAACAATTCCAACTGTGGTCAGTATGGATATGGCTGCAATAAGGAAAAGCAGTGTTGGAATGATTCTCTCCATCATGTTTGAAAAGTTGCGCTTGCTCTTATTTTGATCGATTAATTCTCTGACATGAACACTTTTCTCTTTCGAAACATTATTGTCAACAGCCATATTTTAGTCTCCTTCCTATACCCATAAGTCACAAGAAGATGAGAGCAATTGTGCCCTCACCTCAATGCTTAGTTATTAGTTATTAGTTATTAGTTATTAGTTATTTAAGTCCTTCCAGATCAGAGATTAATTCTTTAGCTTCTTCGTCAGGAATTGGTGCAAACCCTGTTTCTCCTGCAAATGTATTTACGTTATTCATCACGTAAACAGCAAAATCTAATACGTGGGCTTTTTCCTTAGCATTATTAACATTTAAATAAGTGAAAACCGGTCGTGTGAAGTCAGCATAATCGCCATCTTCAGCGATGGTATCAAGTGATGGCTCAACTGTACCGTCTCCAAAGTCTACACTTACTGCTTGTAAACTGTCCTGGTTGTTAACGTAATAACCAAAACCGAAGAAAGCAATTCCATTTATATCTTCAGATACTAGTGATACAAGTGTGGAGTATTCCTGTTGAAGGTTTACATCACTTTTCAAGTCCTGTTTATCAAGAATGCTTTCATAAAAGAACTCATACGTACCATGATTTTCATTTGGTCCCATTGCATTGATTTCCTCATCCGGCCAGTCGGGGTTAATGTCTGACCACTTGTCAACTCCTCCATCTGCAAGGAATATACTTGTTAATTCCTCTGGAGTCATTTCAGCAGCCCAGTCATTATCAGGATGTATAACAAAAGTTAGGCCATCCAATGCTACTTTCAATTCTTTTACTTCTATTCCAAGATCATCTGCTGCTGCAGCTTCTTCATCTTTAATATGGCGTGAAGCATCGTTAAAGTCTGTGCCGTTTTCTGCTAGAAATTTTTCAAAGCCAGCACTGGTACCTGCACGACTTACCTCAACAGATACACCCTCTTGTTCGGTAATCATATATTCTTCTGCTAATCTAGCCATTAAAGGGTAAACAGTTCCAGATCCATCAACGACTACATTACCTTCAAGCTCAGCTGATTCGCTTTCAGGTTCATCTGTGTTTGTATCGGCGCTTGCCGAGGTTGTATCTTCCGAACCTGTATTCTCTTCTTCTGAATCTGTCCCACATGCCACGAGTAAAACTGCTAGCGCAGCAATTGCTAGGAATAACATGTACTTTCTGAATCTCATAAATTGACCCTCCCTGATTTATGTTTACATAATTGCGAGGAATTCCTCCCTCAATTGCTAGTATAGTAGCTGAATGTTAAGACAGTATGATTCTAATGTAAAGGTTTTGTAAATTATGTGAGGGCTAGCGTCGCTAAACAGATTTGTCGAATTCATTACCCATAAATACAAAAAAAGTGCGAACCAATTACTTGGTCCGCACTTTTTACGTCGTCCTTTATATCAAATGCCAAAATTAAAAGCAACAAAACTTGCGAAATAAGCTTTCAATTTTATTTACCGTTATCATTTCCTTTTAAATCAATTCCAATCGCTGCGCCAGCTCTTCTCGAATCAGCGACCCCTTTAAACATTCCATTATCATGATCGATTAAAATGCTTTGTACATTTCCGATTGATGTTGGGCTTGTACCGAATGAATGTCCCATATCGTTTAAAGTATCTATGACTTCACTTGGCACACCTGCTTCATAGCGATAAGAGTTCAGATTGTTTGTATAGATGCGTGATTCTTCTACCGCATCCTCAACATCCATATCATATTCAACGACATTGATAATTGTTTGGAGAACTGAAGTTATAATCGTTGGCCCTCCTGGTGACCCGACAGTAAGAACAGGCTCGCCATTATCAAAAACAATGGTTGGTGTCATACTGCTAAGTGGTCGTTTGTTTGGTTGTACTTCGTTGGCTCCACCTGGAACTGCATCAAAGTCTGTTAATTCATTGTTCAGCATGAACCCATATCCAGGAACCATAATGCCTGAACCAAATACTTGTTCAATTGTAGTTGTATTGGATACAACATTTCCCCAACGGTCGCTAACAGTATAATGTGTGGTTTCACCATATTCGCGGTCATTTGGTTGATTTGCAGGTTCATAGTTTGCTGTATCATCCTCGTATTGCCATGGATCGCCTGCTGTTGGATTTTCATTTACAGAATGGAGATCAATTAATTCTTGGCGCTCTGCAATATATTCTGGATGGATGAGACCATTTAAAGGTACTTCAACAAATTCAGGATCTCCTGCATATGCAGCGCGATCAGCGTATGCCAGATGCATAGTTTCAGAGAGTAAGTGATATTTTTCCCATGACTTTATATCATATTCAGATAGGTCAAAGTTATCTAAGATGCCTAGCATTTGCAGAAGGAACACGCCGCCTGAACTTGGTGGGGGCATACTTGCTATATTATAGCCTTGGTATTCACCCCAAATTGGTTCATCAATGGTTACATCATAATTTGCCAAATCCTGTACTGTCATAGACCCACCAAAATCCTGGACTGTAGCTGCTAATGCCTCAGCTATTTCTCCTTCAAAAAATGCCTCTGAACCTTCTGAACGTATTAATTTTAAAGTGTTGGCTAAATCCTCCTGTACGAGAAGATCACCTTCCTGCAAAGGTTCACCGTTTGGGACGAAAATATCGCCGGCTGCACTTCTCATTAGCTTGTCTTTGTTGCTTTCAATTGCGCTAGCAAGATAAGCGTCTACCGGGAATCCTTTTTGAGCCAATTTAACTGCAGGTCCAATCAATTGTTGAAATGGACGAGTGCCCCACCTGTCATGTGCTTCATCTAATCCTTTTAATGTACCAGGCACTCCTACAGCGTTTCCGTGTAAAATGCGCTGACTAAAAGGGATTGGATTTCCATCTTCATCTAAAAACATATCCGGAGTAGCACCAGCCGGCGCGCGTTCACGACTATTAACAATCGTTGTCTCTTCTGTTTCGCTGTCGTATATCATCATAAACCCACCGCCACCAATTCCGGACATCATTGGTTCCGTAACATTCAAGGTAAACTGAATAGCAATCGCGGCGTCAATGGCATTTCCACCTTTCTTCAGTACATCAGCTCCAACCTGTGATGCTAAAGGATGTGAGGTGGAAACCATGCCACCATTGGCTTCTGCCACTAGGTCAAATTGTTCGTAATCGGTGTCATATTTATTCGCAAAACTTGAAGCTGGGAGTGTTCCTATTATTAATAAGATACTAAAGGTCAAAATTATAGTGCGGTTAAGCATTTTTTTCATCTTAATCCTCCTTATCGTATGTGAAAAATAGAATCAATACTTGTAATGAAGACAGACAACAGATTTTTAATAATTTTCATTTTTTCATGAACAAATCCCTCCATTTATAGTTTGATTTCCTTGAATAACCCTTCTACCATTTTCCTTAAAAATCCTTTAAATAATAGTAAAACAGATATAATGGCTCATGCCTTTTTTATAACAAGGAATATCGACCCGTGACTTCAGATGGTAAAAAGTATTATTTAACCTTTAGAATCCTATTATCGAGTTATGTTAGTTGAGTTCTTTCAGAAAATAACAAAGAGAGGGCTTTAGTTCACTAGTTCTTTTTGAGAAAAGCTGATACTTGATTTATTGCCCATTATACGGCTGACCCTGTGGTTATTAGTTAAATTTTAAGGTCCAAATTATAATAAAAAACTAACCGATTCGCTCAAGACGAGTGAATCAGTTAGTTTTTTAATTTTCTTCCGTTACTTGCAAAGCGAAAAATCGTTTTATTAACCAATATAGTCTTCTTTATCAATATCGTTTGCTTCTTTTTTAACATAGTACTTTCCTTTGGTGGCGATTGCCAATACAACAGTTAATATCGCAGCTAGGATGGCAGCGAAGAATGCTGCTGTACTTTGGAGAAATGTTCCCATGAAACCTAACGCTGCGATAGTACCAAGGCCACTTGCTATGATTAGAGACCATACACCAACTGGATTCCATTTATATAAGTTATCTTGTCTTGCTTCATAGTAACCAGGACCAATTTTCAAGATCTTTTTAACAACAACAGCATCGATCACTAAAATCATTGCCCATGTTAATAGAAAGACACCTTGGAAAGTCATGACTGCTTCTAGGTGATCGACAATGTTAAGAAGCATTAAGATGATTGCTGTTACACCTGTAACTACTACCCAGAAACGTCTGCCTGGCTTAAATTTGAATATATTTTCAAAGAAATTGGATAAGGACAAGGAACCACTGTAGATGTTTGTTACATTAATTCTAATTTGCGTTAACATCGTAAATAAGGCTCCCCACACACCAAGAAGCAGAACAATGTATACCCCAGGATTTGGTTCACCTAGACGAACACCAAACCAGATACCTAGACCACCCATAACTCCAAAACAAAATATTTGCGGGATAAATCCGATAACAAAGATTCCTGTTTTCGTATCTTTCGGTTTTAAGAAGCGGGCATAATCCGAAGCAAGAAGAGGGGTTAATCCCATAATTCCGTGTTGCATTCCGATACAGAGTAATAGTGCAGTTCCTCCAACTTGAACACCTTCGGGCATATAGGTCCAAAAGCTTCCATCATAGCTGGATGGTTTCATAGCAGCCACGACAATAGCAGCAATTAGGAAAACGAAAAATAAAGGCAATGACCATTTTTGCAATTTGTCTAATTGCTTGATACCGAACCAGTTTAATGGAATAACAATAGAGCCGAAGAATAAAATGAGTGCCCATTTTGGAATAACAGGAAAGAATTCATGAACCGCAACAACTAAGATCAATCCTTCGAGTGCGCAATACATAATAAAATTTGTGGCATAAATTAACGAGGTCAAGGACGCTCCAATATAACCGAATCCGCCACCCCTGGATAATAAATTCACGTTCATTCCAGATTTTGCAGATAAATACGCAATAAAAGTTCCTAGTATTCCTGCAACAATAATGGCATATACAGCAGAAATGATCGCGTTAACAGCCCCAAATTGAAGTGCCATCACACTTCCCATCTGGAAATAAAAAATCGCTGTTGCAATTCCAAAAGTAATATTCGTAATACTTAACCAACCCATATTTCTCTTGTCTCGAGGTACTCTACCAAGGGAATAATCATCTCCCGTTATCTCGGTCTCTTTCTGTTCTTGAGATTGATAGGCCTCCATTTGATCATCTCCTTATTCTTTATTGTAAAATACACGATTCATAAAGTGTGCTCACGAAAGAACACAACTAAACCAATATAACAATAAGGATAGATTGACTCAAACGACACTATTCTGCATATTGTAGGGGGAATCTGAGAAAAAGCCCTTTCATCTCTCATATACTCTTATTATCTTAAAAAATAGTTAAAATCCGTATGTAAATGCTGTGTTAGTAAAAAATATACGGTTTAACTATGGTGGGAGTGACTATCCTATTGGGCAGCTTTATTGATAAAATACCGATGTTTACGGGATTAATACTACTAGGTAAACTAAGTTACCCATGTGAAAAGGTACCACAGTCTAAGGCGAGTTTTTATGGAAATGACTCAATTATCATCTTGATTCTAATTGCATCAGTCCTTAAAACAAGTACAGCTTGTGGTTTTTCTATTTTGGCAACTCCTTTCCTTCTAACAGCTAATCCAATCGTGGGGCCTGTAAGATCGATCCTAGATCTTCAAAATCATCTTCTTACTCACATACAGTAAAAAATGTGTGAAATCATTTAAAATTCTAGCGGTTTCTCTCGGAATACAAACATACAAAAAAACGTTAAAACATTGATATATCAACATTTTAACGTAAACTTCCATTTTAAAATATACAAAAATATCGACGTGCGGAATTTCCCTTATAAGAATTTTATTTACTTACAAATAAAATTTCATCCTGGGCTGCGGTAACTTTCTTTATTTCACTTAGTCTAATTACTTCCATGTCATCCGTATTCGTAATAATCACAGGAGTGAGTATACTTTTTGTTTTCTCACTAATGATGTCGAGATCAAAGGTAATTAATTTATCTCCAACTTTAATGCTATTGCCTTCTTGAACATGTGCGATAAATCCTTCGCCTTCCAGATTAACAGTATCAAGTCCAATGTGAATGAGTATTTCTGCACCATTTACGGCCTTTATTCCGATTGCATGTTTTGTTGGAAAGACTTGAATAACTTTCCCTTCTACTAGAGCAACTATCACGCCATCCGTCGGTTTTACGGCAATTCCATTACCCATCATTTTCTGTGAAAAAACAGGGTCTGGAACATCTTCTAAAGAGATTAATATTCCATTAACAGGAGCATGGATAGAGACGTCAGTTACTTCTTCTTTCTTTTTAAACATCTTTTTAAACATATTAATTCTCCTCATTAAAGGTTTTTGATTTACTTGCAAACCTGGTTTAAATCCCACTTTTGAATATCTGCAGTAACCATTCCATTTACAAAAAAATAAATCCTACCATCATTAGTTGAGATTTCATCAAATACTCTGGAAGAAAAAACTTCCTCACCTTCATTGACGAATATTTCTATGGAAGAGGTATCCTTGAAAACCCGGATACTTTTCAGCTCCTTCAAGAGGCAATGTCTGCTTTCTAAATTGTCGCCATTAAAACTCTTCCTCTGAAAGGAAAATGTATTTGTAGGCTGATTATACGAAATTTTATTGTTTTTCCCCACTACAACCGAAAAAGATGTTGCTTTCCATTCTTTAATTGAGATGTTCAGCTCAAAGACATTACCGTTAAGACCAGGAAGCTTAGTTTCCTGTTCACTTAAATTCACTTCGTTAAACGTCATCTCATTTTTACGCAAAAGTTTAAGTTCTTCAGCGGGATATTGAAATAACCTGCCATGTCTCCACTTGAGCTGACGTGGTAATGTTAACGCGTGAATCCAATGATGGTTGGTCGTAGGGTGACTACTTTCACCTTCTTCGGCATTACCCATCCATCCAAATAATAACCTTCGGCCAGTGTGGTCAATAGCTGTCTGAGGGGCGTAAAAGTCGAAACCCCGGTCTAATTCAGTAAAAGTACCATGATCATAGGTAACATGCGTATACTCTACTTTTCCCGAAAAGTACCCGGCCTGATAAATATTATTATATTTGTATCCTTCTGGCTTAAGGCCTTGGGGGGAAATGATTAAAATATCACGGTTCCCCAATTCAAACAGATCTGGACATTCCCACATATAGCCGAAATCATGAAGACCGTTTTTGTTGCTTCCAGCTAAAGGACCTAAGAAATCCCAATTCTCAAGGTCAGATGATGAGTAGAGAACTACTTCTCCTTCACCTTTACTTGTTTGAGCTCCAATAACCATATACCAAAGCCCATTTTTACAGAAAACCTTAGGGTCGCGAAAGTGAGCTGTATATCCTTCGGGAACATGAATAACAGGGCCTTTTTTAACGAAAGTGATACCATTCTCAGAGATGGCCATACATTGATAGGATTCCCGGTTATTAGATTCGTCTTTTACATTTCCTGTATAAAATACATACAGCTTATCATTTTTAACAACAGCACTACCAGAATAGCAGCCATCCTTGTCGAACCACTGATCCGGAGCCAACGCGATAGGGGCAGTTTCCCAATGAACCAAATCATCTGAAATATAATGCCCCCAATACTTTATTCCGTGCTTGGTTTCAAAAGGGTTCCATTGATAAAATACATGATATTTCCCTTTGAAAAAGACAAATCCGTTTGGATCATTCAGCAACCCAACAGGAGGCATAATATGATAATGCAGCCTGTTTGGGTCAGCTGTAACAACCTCTTTACATGAATCTATTCTTTTATATACAAGTTCCTTCTTGGCAGAATTACGTTGTGTCATATCTATAGTTGCACTCCCATATAAACAGGCGAGAGTATCGTCCTGTCTATAGTTATTAGTCTTATGCATGGACGTTTTCTTTTAGCTTTTTATCTGAGAATCCGAATAACCATGTTAAGACAAAAGCAACACTAATGGCTACTAGATTTACTAAAATATAAAGCAGTATTTGCCCATTCAAGTATAGAAGCGTACCAGGTATTACAGTTATTGCCATTCCAGTGCCTTCAATCCCAGTGATAGCCGCAACGAATCCTCCTGCTCCGCCTCCAATTAATCCCATAATGAATGGGGTAATATATCGTAAGTTAACCCCGAATATAGCAGGCTCTGTTATACCTAGAAATGCAGAGAAGGACGATGGCAGGGCCAATGCCTTTAATTTCTTTGATTTTGTCTTTAACCCGACTGCTAGTGCAGCTCCGCCTTGTGCTGCAACGGAGGCAGTTACAATAGCGTTATAGGGGTTGCTTCCAAAGTTCTCCAACAGTTGTATTTCAAGTAAGTTAAATATATGGTGGACACCTGTAATTACAATAATTTGGTTCAGGAATCCGATCAGTATACCAGCTATCCCAAATGGCATACCCAGAACAGCAAGTGTCCCGTGAAGAATATACTCTTCTACGGTATGGAAAACGGGGCCAATTACAAATAGAGCTGCACCTATCATTATTAGTAAGGTTAAGAATGGAGTTACAATTAGGTCTAATGCTTCCGGCACTCTTCGTCGTATATTTCTTTCTAATTTTGCTCCCAGGATACCCGCAATAAATGCTGGTAAAACAGCTCCTTGATAGCCGACAACTGGTATAAATCCAAAGAATAAGAGTGGGTCTGCCCCAGTCGCTACTCCCCAGGCATTAGGTAAGGCGGGACTTACTAACATCAAACCGAGTACAAGGCCGATAATTGGTGTTCCACCGAAGACTCTAAAGGTTGACCATGCTACTAATGCAGGTAAGAATATAAATGCTGTATCGGTTAAAATTTCAGTGAATAGTAGAAAATTAGCAGAAATATCATCAGGTGTTAGTCCAAATATGGCTAGAATCTGTTCTTGCATTACTAAACCACGTAACCCCATAAACAGACCTGTAGCAACTAGTACAGGGATGATCGGAACGAACACATCTCCTAATGTTCGAATAGAGCGCTGCAGGAAATTACCCTTCTTAGCAGCTTCTTTAGATTGTTCAGCTTTTGTAGAGCTGCTTAATCCCATCTTTTCAACCTCTTCATGAATCCGATTAACTGTTCCTGTTCCCAATATTACCTGGTATTGCCCAGAATTAAAGAAGGCTCCTTTTACTTTATTGATGTTTTCAACCGTCTCCTGCTCAATTTGGTCTTTGTCGATGACCATAATTCTTAACCTTGTGGCACAATGAGCGACAGATTGAATGTTATCTGGACCCCCAACAGCATCAATAATTTCTTGAGCTATTTTTTTGTTTTCTGACATTATGTTCACTCCCTTTAAATTATATAAATAGCCATTTAGCTGGATGAATAAAACAAAACTAGTTTTGTAACGCCAATATGGAATCGATTCCATATTGGCTAAATAAAAAGAAGACTCCTACTGTCCATGCTCGTTTAACTTCTTATGGAATCGATCCCACACAATGCAAATGAAGCTATTGTAACCGATTCCATTCGATCATACACTATCTCTAATAATAAGTCTATAGTCAAGGATTATTTTTTTTATGGCTGCTTTTGTGCCAATATTGGTTAGCAGTTGATGTGCGGCTTCCTTTCCAGCCTTCTCATTTTGATAATCGATTGTGGTCAAAGGGGGATCCACGTATTGTGATATTTCTGATGCACCGATACTGGCAATAGCCATTTGTTCGGGAACGGAGATTTTGTGATCTTTAAGAAAACTGAGTGCCCCAATTGCTAAACGATCAGTTACAGCAAAGGCAGCGGTTGGTTTGTTTTGTGATGTTGTCCATATCTGATCCATCGCCTGGCGACCTGAGTCAATATCAAAGATGCCCTTTTGAATCCATGCAGGCTCGATGGAAAGTTTATGAGCAATCATTTCATCCTTATACCCCTTTTTACGTAAAAATCCTACTGCGCGATCTTCTTCATCAACACCAATAAAGGCAATTTTTCTATGCCCTTTTTCTATTAAAAAGGAAGTTAGTTCTCTAGAAGCGTGGTAATCGTCGTATAGTACGTTTACTAGACCTTCCATCTCTTGGCCAATAATGACAATCGGTATAGTCAGCCCCTTGATTTTTTTTAGTAGCAAGGGATCGGTATTTGTAGCAACAAGGATTATGCCATCAACCTGACGTGCCTTAAGTAAGTCAACATACTCGATTTCTTTGGCTTTATCCAGATTAGTATTAGCCAATAGAATTTGGTATCCCTGTGTGGACAATTCTTTGTCTATACCGGCTACAATTTTACTGGAAGTTTCTGTTTGTATAGTTGGAAGAATCACCCCAATTACCTTTGTTCTTTTTGTTCGCAGTGATTTAGCGTGTTCACTTGGTGCGTACCCGGTTTCTGCAATTACCTTTTTAATGCGCTCCATGGCATCTTCACTTACGTAACCGGAATTATTTAATGCACGGGATACAGTGGACCTGGATACATTAGCCATTTCAGCAATTTCTTTGATTGTTAACAAGTTGAACCCTCCATTAACCAGCATCTTCACACAGTTCTATGACGTATACTACAATAGTACAGTATTTTATGCTTAATATAAATACGTGAAGCGTGCTTATGCTAAAGTGTTTGTAAATCGGTTAAGAAACGGTGATAATTAAAATAAACAATTCTAATCTTAAGGAGGAATAATAGATGAATCAACGAGGGGTTATTTCACTGGGTGAGGCATTAATAGATTTTATTCCAACGGATAAAACAAATACAATATACCATAAAAGTCCTGGTGGGGCACCTGCCAATGTTTCTGTAGGGATTGCAAAACTAGGAGGTAAGTCTACATTTCTGGGGAAGGTAGGGGATGATATATTAGGCAGATTTTTAGAAGAAACGCTTAAAGCCTACGATGTAGAGGTCAGCTGCATGCAATTTATGAAAACTGAGAGAACAGGGATAGTCTTTGTAACTAATGCAGATGACGGTGAAAGAAGCTTTGACTTTTATATCAACCCAAGAGCTGATCAATTTCTGGAAATACAGGAGATAAATGAAGCATTGTTTGTGGAGCATAAGATTCTTCACTTTGGCTCCATTTCATTAATTAGTAATCCTGCAAAAGAAACGACACACTATGCCGTTGAGCTGGCTAAAAAGAACAGTATGATCGTTTCCTATGATCCTAATCTACGTCTAGCACTATGGGACTCAGAAAAACATGCGAAGGATACGATTATTTCTATGATGGAGAAGACAGACGTGCTGAAAATTTCAGAGGAGGAGCTGGAGTTTATTACGGGAGAGACAGATGTGGAAAAGGGTGTTAAGAAGCTGGATCTTTACTTGATATCACTTATTATTGTTACCCTTGGAGCAAAAGGCTGCTATGTTTACACAAAGGAAGGTAGTAAGCATGTAGCCGCAATGAAAGTTAACGCAGTCGACACAACTGGTGCTGGAGATGCTTTTGTTTCAGGAATATTGTACTCACTGAGCAATTATAAAGGCAATTTAAATAGCCTATCGTTGGAAGATGCTGCAAAAATGGCTGAGTTCGCAGCGGTTTCAGGTGCTTTGGCAGCCTCTAAAAAAGGTGCAATGACGGCCCTTCCTGCATTAGCAGAGGTAAAGAACTGTCTAAAATAGGGTGCCTCTAAGTAAATAAACGAAAATCACCTCAGAAGGAGCAAGGCATTTGAATATAAAATTAAGTCATAAAATCATACTGGAAAAGTGCGGTACGGTCTCCTTCAAAAGAGGAGAGGTCTTTTATCGTAAAAATAAGGTGATCCTGGAAAACTATAGTTCTGACCTTTGTGAAGCAAGAGTTATCGGAAATGCTGACTTTCATGTCACGGTTAAAAGGGATGAAAATGGGGACTTTCACAGTAAATGCAGCTGTCCCACGCTAGCTTCCTATAAAAAAGACTGTCAGCATATTGCTGCAGTGCTGCTGGCTATTCATGATCAACAGTCAGATGCTTTAAGCGAGAAGGAATTAACAGAGGGTCTGATGACTCTTTTTAATGATAAACCTGTGCGTTCAAGCAGACATCAACTTCATTTTGAAAAGAGAAAAGTACTGGATGTAGTGTTTATTTGTAAACCAGTTACCATAATGGACGGAAGCCACATGTTCGCAATGGAAGTTAAGGTCGGCTCGATTGTGGTACAGGATATCCGAAGCTTTCTTGAAAAAACTAAAGGTGGCCTGCCCAGCTTGCTTTCCCTTTCATTTACATATGATCCAAGCCTTCATTGCTTTCAAAAAGAAACAGATGCTGTGATCCAACGGCTTATTCACGTAATTAATGATGAGAAAATTTACATGGACACCTTATTGGATGAAACAGAACATGTAAGCAATAAACATCTCTTACTGATCCCACCATCTGCATGGGAGAACCTGCTCCCGTTACTTCAAGAAGCACCACAAGTAAAAATAGTATATAACGGGAAAACAGTTAACGGTCTGCAAATTTCAAACGAGTTGCTTCCATTAAAATTTAACCTTATGGAATCGGAGGGAACAGGCTATCAACTGACAGTCAAGGGAATGAACGAAATGGTCGTGCTGACTTCCTATCGAACTGCTCTTTCAGATGGTAAAGTGATTCAACTGAGTAACGAAGACAGTAAACGCCTTACGGACTTAAAGAAGATGCTTTATACCTCAGGGACAAATCGAATCCCGATTCCTCAAGAGAACATGCCATTTTTTATGGGAAAAGTAGTGCCTGGTTTACGAAAAATGGGGGATGTTCAACTTTCTGAAACTGTTTCAGATCATTTTGAAAAGACGCCATTGGTGGCTAAATTATATTTGGACCGGGTGAAAAATCGTCTGCTTGCCGGACTGGAATTCCACTACGATACTATAAGTATTAATCCATTTGAGGATCCAGAACTACAGGTGGGCTCTATGGTAGTAAGAGATGTGGAGAAAGAGGATGAAATACTGCAGCTAATGGAGGAAAGCTCGTTCGGGCAAACGGAAGGTGGATACTTCTTGCACAACGAGGAATTGGAATATACGTTTTTATACCACACCATTCCAAAGCTTCAGAAATTGGTTCAAATTTACGCGACTACGGCAGTGAGGAATCGAATTACTAAAGGAAACGCTCCTCCAAAGATTAGAGTGAAAATGAAAAAAGAACGGACAAATTGGCTTGAATTTAAGTTTGAAATGGATGGCATTCCGGAAAAACAGATCCAGGAAATTCTTTCTGCTTTAGAAGAGAAGAGGAAGTACTATCGATTACCAAGCGGATCGCTAATGTCATTGGAAGCTAGGGAGTTTGAAGAAATCCAACGTTTTTTAAGCGCTGTACCTGCTCAAGATGAAGACCTCGAGAGTGGTTTGAACGTACCGATAGTTCGAGGGCTTCAGCTTCTTGATTCTGTCGATGACCGCACTACATTCACGATAGAGGATTCATTTCGTCAGTTTTTAGATAATAGCAATGATCCTGAGCAATTGGGCTTTGACGTGCCAGAGAGTCTGGAATCGATATTAAGAGATTACCAGAAAAAAGGCTATAAATGGATGAAGACACTTGCCCATTATGGATTCGGAGGAATACTCGCTGATGATATGGGGCTCGGAAAAACGCTGCAGACCATTGCATTCATCTTGTCGGTGCTTCCAGAAATTCGTACACAGAAACAACCGGCACTTATTGTATGCCCATCGTCGTTATCCTATAACTGGCTTAGTGAGATCAATCGGTTTTCTCCCAATATAAACGCGGTGGTCATCGACGGAACTAAGGTAGAGCGCAGCAAGTTACAGAAGGGTATGACAACTGCAGATGTTGTTATTACCTCCTATCCTCTGCTGCGAACAGATGTTAAGTGGTATGAAAAGCAAATCTTTCATACGGCGATTTTTGATGAAGCACAGGCGTTCAAAAATCCAGTGACACAAACAGCAAGGGCAGTAAAGAAAATAGAGGCAGGCTGTCGCTTTGCACTCACTGGTACACCAGTGGAGAATTCATTGGAGGAGCTATGGTCTATCTTTCATGTTGTTTTTCCAGATTTATTCCAGGGTTTAAAGGAATACAGTAACCTTACTCAGGATAAGATTGCCCGGAGAATCCGTCCATTTCTGCTGCGCCGATTGAAGGAAGAGGTACTGTCAGAGCTTCCTGAGAAAATAGAGTCCATTGAATTAGTGGAGCTCCTTCCAGAGCAGAAGAAGCTGTATGCTGCTTACTTGGCAAAACTGCGATATGACGCTTTTAAACACTTGGACAAAAATACACTTCGAAAGAACCGAATTAAGATTCTTGCTGGTTTAACTCGGTTGCGACAAATATGCTGTCACCCAGCTTTATTTGTAGACGGCTACGAAGGAAATTCAGCGAAATTTGAACAACTGTTGCATATTATAGAGGAATCAAGGCTTTCTGGAAGAAGGGTATTGATCTTCTCCCAATTCACAAAAATGCTTCAGCTGATTGGTAATCATTTAGCAGCTCAAGGACATACCTTTTTCTACCTTGATGGACAAACACCAGCTGAAGATCGTGTAAAAACATGTGCGCGATTCAATGAAGGGGAACGTGATTTATTCCTCATTTCTTTGAAAGCAGGGGGCACAGGCCTTAATTTAACTGGAGCCGATACAGTAATTTTATATGACATTTGGTGGAATCCTGCTGTGGAGGACCAAGCAGCTGATCGTGCCCACCGAATGGGGCAGAAGAAGGTTGTACAGGTTATAAAGCTCGTATCCCGCGGTACAATTGAAGAGAAAATGAACCAATTACAGGAAAAGAAAAGACACCTGGTTGAAGAAATTATTGACCCAGGCAGGAAAGAGAATTCTACGCTCACCGATGAGGACATTCAGGAGCTATTAAAGCTATAAAAGAGATAAGATTGCCGGCTTCCAATGATATGTTTTAAAAAAACAGAAAAGTCTTGCCGGAAAGTTTGTCGTTATATACTGAATACCATTTTCTTTTAGTAGAGCATGCCAAGGTTCATTGCAAGGCAACTCCGATATGTGAGGGTTGTCCGCTGTTGAACATTGTAATCAACTGCTTGGATAATATGTTATTTACAAAAAAAGCAGTTCGAACTATAGCTTAGTCCGGACTGCTTTTAAAGTTTATAAATTAAACTCATCACTTAATCTATTGTTTAATACATGGTTGATTCCAACGGTCTGGTCAACATCAATAACAAATGCAATGCCTTTACCAGCCTTTTTCAAGTTAGCACCTTCTTCAATGCTTCTTAATACATCCTTGGTTTTATCCTTGCTGATTAATGTTAAGACAACCTCTTTTTCTGGCTCAATGAGAATATTGAACAGCTTGGCTTTTTCATGAACACCGGTTCCGCGTCCAGTTAAAATTGTGCCACCTTCCGCACCTGCATCTCTGGAGGAGTCGATCACCTTTTCGGAATCTCCCTTATTTACAATCGTAATAATTAAGTCATACATTGTTTTTTCTTCCATTTCGAGATCCACATCCTCTTCACCGGTTTCGTCACTATCTTCATCATCCAAACCTAATAATTGAGTAATTCCGGTAACCTTTTTCGCATTTATTACAAAACCAATCCCTTGTCTGGGCTGGTTTAAATTTACTGAATCAATAATAGCACTCATAACGACAGGGTATAACTCATCCGTTACAAGTGTTAATATAATTTCCCTTTCACGTTCAATGGGGATGCCAAGAAACCTTTTCTTTTCATTCAGCCTAAACCCTTTTCCGTAGAAGGTAGTACCACCCCGTGCGCCTGCTTCCTTGGAGGCTCGTACGACCTTTTTAGCCTTTTCCTTTTTAACGATCGTGACTATTAACTTTTGTTTTGGTTTTTTCGTTGTCATCCTGCACCCTCTCCTTTCTACTGTATAAAATACCCAGCGTGAGTACAGATAATATAGGAGCTAATGCTACGAGTGCAACCATACCGAACCCATCAAGCAACGGGTCACTTCCTTCAGTTACAGAAGCAATCCCAACAAAAAGTGCTAACAAAAACGTAGCAGTCATTGGCCCTGTGGCTACACCACCTGAATCAAAAGCAATAGCAGTAAATGTCTTTGATGAATATTTTACCATGATTAAAGCCAGTATATAACCTGGTAAGATAAAATACCATAAGGAAAAGCCAAATATAATTCGGATCATGGATAACGCAATGGATAAGCCTACCCCAATTGAAAGTGTGTACAGTAATAGTTTTTGTGGAATATACCCTGCAGATGCTTTTTCAACCTGTTGAATTAATACACTTACTGCTGGTTCCGCATATACAGCGAAAAAACCAAGTATAAAACCAATTGGGAGAAGAAGCCATATGTAATCAATGGAACCTAGCTTTTCGCCCATTAATTCGCCAAAGGGCATAAATCCAATATGTACACCTTGTAAAAAAAATGAAAGACCAAGAAAAGCCAAGATAAACCCAATACAGATATCAATCATTTTTCTAATCGGTAATTTTAAAAAGATGAATTGAAAGAAAACAAACAAAATTACCAGTGGCAAAAGGGCATTGGCAACTTCAAGTAATACGCCGCCAAATCCATGGAATATCTGTAAATTCATCCGTAGATCACCCCTAAAACAAGTACTGATAGTATAGGACCAATTGAAGCTAGAGCTACAATACCAAACCCGTCACCTGAAGCAGACTTTCCTCCCATAACAGAAGTTACTCCGACTCCAAGAGCAAGTATAAAGGGAACTGTTAAGGGACCTGTCGTAACGCCACCTGAATCAAAGGATATTGGTACATAAGTTGAAGGTGTAAATGCAGCCAGCAAAAAAATTAATCCATAGCCACCAGCCAGCAGGTAGACTAATTTAATATTAAAAACAATGCGCAGCATGGCTAACCCAACAAAGACCCCTACGCCTAAGGCTACAGCAAGAATCAAAATGTTCTGCGGTATAGCACCACCCGAAACTTGATCAACTTGGGAAGAGAGTACTCGCACATCGGGTTCTGCCACGGTAACAACTGTCCCAACCAGAAATCCAAAAAACACAATGAGCCATAATTTCTTAGTTTTTGACAGGGCGGAACCAATCATTTCTCCAACAGGGAGCAGACCCACGTTTACTCCGAGTAAAAAAAGTACAAGGCCGATCCCGACAAACCCCACGCCTATCAGGAATTGCAGAAATGTTTCCAGTGGGAGCCAAATTAACGTAAATTGCAATATAGTTATAACGATTGTAATTGGGAGAATCGAGAATACTACCTCCCAAATGGTATCTTTTATACTATGCATCAAAAACCCCCTCGTACCATTAAGTAAGAAGTGCTAAATAAAGCGATCATTTTTTTAATACCTCAAAAAGTAAAGATGAGGTTTGATCTAAGTAGTCTGCACATTTAATTATAACATTATTATTGATAATTCTGAAATAAGGAAAGATTATTTACGTGTTTAGTGTACAAGAGAGAAAAAAGTTTGTAACGATACATGCGTAGTTAATTTAGAAGCAATTAAAGAGAAAAAGTTATGTAATGCAGCATTGTATTTTGGCAGTCAATTAATCAATGTTCCAGGAAAAATACCTTGCTATTCAAAGAGATATTTTGAGAGGACACAGCTGTTGTAAAACGAATAAAAAGCCAGATTTCAATTATTAATAGGGTTTATTTGATTTTTTTTATTAAATTTGCAGTTTTCACTTGAATACTTATACAATATAATGCATAATAATTCAATAACGATATAAATATAAGGAGAGATATATTATGGTAAAAGAAAAAATTGTTTTAGCTTATTCTGGTGGTTTGGATACTTCGGTCGCTGTTAAGTGGTTGCAGGATAAATACGATTATGATGTGATTGCAGTAGCACTTGATGTAGGGGAAGGAAAAGACCTTGAGTTTGTAAAAAATAAAGCACTGGATGTCGGTGCAATAAAATCCTATGTAATTGATGCAAAAGCTTTGTATTCCAATGAATATGTATTGCCCGCATTACAATCCAACTTATTATACGAAGGGAAATACCCACTGATTTCTGCTTTGTCACGTCCTTTAATTGCAAAGGTACTAGTTGATATTGCTGAAAAGGAAGGTGCAACGGCTGTTTCACATGGTTGTACAGGAAAAGGGAACGATCAGGTAAGATTTGATGTTGCATTTACAGCATTAAATCCAGACTTGAAAATTGTTGCACCAGTAAGAGAGTGGGCAATGTCCCGTGATGAGGAGATTGCTTACGCAGAGGAGCATGGCATTCCTGTTCCAGTGGATGTTAATAATCCGTTCAGTATTGACCAGAATTTGTGGGGACGCAGTAACGAGTGTGGCGTGTTGGAGGATCCTTGGGAAGAAGCTCCGAAAGAAGCATATGAGTTAACGACAGACCCGGTTAATGCTCCTGATAAGCCGCAAGTAATTCAAATTGCTTTTGAAAAAGGCAAACCAGTTGCATTGGATGGGGAATCCCTTCCTTTAGAAGAACTTATTTTAAAACTAAATACGATCGCAGGAGAGCATGGAGTAGGGCGTATCGATCATGTTGAAAATCGTTTAGTTGGTATTAAATCACGTGAAATATATGAAGCCCCAGCAGCTGTAACCTTGATTGCAGCGCATCAGGAACTGGAGGCATTGACATTACCTCGTGAAGTTGCACAATTTAAGCCGATTGTGGAGCAGAAGTTTGCACAAACCGTCTATGATGGACTTTGGTATTCTCCGTTAACAGATGCATTAAAAGCATTTATCGAACAAACACAAGAGAATGTAACCGGGATTGTAAAAGTGAAGCTCTACAAAGGAAGCGCACAAGTTATTGGTCGCCAGTCGGAAAAATCACTATATGACCTTGACTTGGCAACTTACAATGCAGAAGACTCCTTTGATCACGATGCTGCTTTAGGATTTATAAAGCTATGGGGACTGCCAACCAAAGTTCATGCTACAGTAAATAAAACACATGCAAAAAAAGATGTGTCGATTGACAAAGCAGAGGTGGATGTAAAGGAAGCTGTTAAAAAATGAAGTTATGGGGCGGACGGTTTACAAAGCCAACAAATCAACTAGTGGATGAGTATACTGCATCTATTCACTTTGATAAAAAGCTGGCGAAATATGATATTCAAGGAAGCTTGGCACATGTTGAAATGCTGAAAGTTTGTAATATCATTTCTCAAAGTGATGCAGACTCCATTGCAGCTGGATTAAAGGCAGTGGCTGTGAAGATTGAAAATGGAGAAGCAGAACTAAGCGAAGAGCATGAAGATATCCACATGAATGTAGAGAAACTACTAATCGAGGAAGTGGGTCCTGTAGGTGGAAAACTTCATACAGGCAGAAGCAGAAATGATCAGGTGGCACTTGATATGCGCTTATATTTACGGGATGCATTAGTAGAGATAAGCCAGTTACTAGTTGATGTACAAAAGGCATTGTATAAGCAAGCTGGTGAAAATCTGGATACCGTGTTACCTGGTTATACACATTTACAAAGAGCTCAGCCTGTATTGTTTGCTCATCATATGATGGCCTATGTATTTATGTTCCAACGGGATGTAGAACGCATCTCGGATAGCTGGAAGCGGGTGAACAAATCCCCGCTTGGCGCAGGGGCACTAGCAGGTACAACTTTTCCAATTGATCGGAACTTAGTTGCAGAACAGCTCGGCTTTGATGGAGTATGTGAAAATAGTCTGGACGCAGTTAGTGATCGTGACTTTGTTGTGGAATTTCTATCGAATGCATCCTTGATTTCCGTTCATCTTTCCAGACTATGTGAGGAGTTTGTGCAATGGTCGAGCGCAGAATTTAACTTTATTGAGTTGGACGATGCATTTTGTACAGGAAGCAGTATGATGCCACAGAAGAAAAACCCGGATGTAGCGGAGCTTGTCCGTGGGAAAACAGGACGTGTTTATGGACACTTAATCGGTATGCTTACAACACTTAAAGGACTGCCCCTTGCTTATAACAAAGATATGCAGGAAGACAAGGAAGGGATGTTCGATACGGTGGAAACATTACGAGGTGCTTTGGGTCTGTTTGCTCCGATGATAGAAACGATGGACGTAAAAAAAGAAAATATGTATGAAGCTGTAAGCAAGGATTTCTCTAATGCAACAGACTTAGCAGATTATCTCGTTGGAAAAGGCATGCCATTTAGAGAATCACACGCCGTAGTCGGGCAAGTCGTCCTACATTGTATTAACAAGAACAAGTACTTGCTTGATTTAACAATTGAAGAATTCCAATCATTCTCCGATCTGATTGAAAGTGATATCTTTGATGTACTTGTTCCGGAGGCGGTTGTTAATGCCCGTGATGTTGAAGGTGGAACAGCAAGAAATCGAGTAGTCCATCAAATGGAATTAGCTGAACAGTTGTTTGATTCAAGTGCGACTTGGCTTAAAAAACATGAAACAAATCAACTAAGTGATTTTAATATCCTAACTAATCCTAAATGAGGGAGGCGTGTGTAGAAAGTGGGAATTCAGATGGAAGAAGTCAGTATTGAAAAGCAGCTTAAAGGACGGGACTTTTTAACCCTTGCTGATTACAAACAGGAAGAGCTTAGTTATTTATTAAAGCTTGCAGAAGACTTGAAAAAAGGATTGAAAGCAAATGAACAGGAGCAGCCGTTAAAGGGAAAAACGCTAGGCATGATTTTTGAAAAGGCTTCTACACGCACGCGCGTTTCCTTTGAAGTTGGTATTTATCAGCTCGGTGGCATGGGACTATTTCTCAGTTCATCTGATCTTCAAGTAGGTCGCGGGGAGTCTGTTTCAGATACAGCAAAAGTGTTATCCGGTTATTTAGACGGAATTATGATCCGTACCTTTTCGCAATCAGTAGTAGAAGAATTGGCTGAGCAAGCGAGTATCCCGGTGATAAATGGATTAACAGACATGTACCACCCCTGTCAGATATTGGCAGACTTTCAAACCATTCAGGAAAATAAAGGCGGTCTGCGGGGAGTTAAGCTTGCTTATATTGGTGATGGAAATAATGTTGCGCATTCCCTTATGTTAGGCTCTGCTATTATGGGAATGGATATGTGTATTGCAGTACCTAAAGGGTTTGAACCAGATCCGGTTGTTACAAATAAAGCGCAAATGCTGGCTGACCTTCATGGAGGCAACGTGCAGATAACAACGGATCCAGAACTTGCTGTTGACCAAGCGGATGTAATTTATACAGATGTGTGGACCAGTATGGGACAGGAAAAAGAGAAGACTTTGAGAGAAGAAGCATTTTCCGGTTTCCAGGTTAACAGGAAACTAGTTTCCCTAGCCAAGGCAGATGCCATAATTATGCATTGTCTGCCTGCGCATAGAGAAGAAGAAATTACAGCTGAAGTAATCGATGGAAAACAGTCTGTCGTCTTTCAACAGGCAGAAAACAGACTGCATGCCCAAAAAGCGTTAATGACAGCATTGATGGGATAGGTGGACATCTGCATTTTGTTGAATGATTTACTGTCCTGTTACTAAGCAAGCGACCAACCTGATTTAGGATGGCCGCTTGCTTGTTTAGGTTATTTTTGTACGTTTGTATCTCCACATCATATAGCGGTAGCGTATGGTACATCCAATGCAGTAACCCATTAGTGCAACACCAGAGGCTACTACAACCATTCCACTAAAAACATACCCTAGAATACTTAGATTAATCGAAAAGAATAGTAGAGAAAGCCCTATACATATAGTTGCAATCCACTGATTGAACAGCTGTTGATCTTTGTCTTCCTGTTTATAGCTATCGAAAGGCTTCTTTAGAAATCTTTTGGAAAAGTGAATAACTGGATTCTTCTTCGTTAGTAATGTGTATACGCCGATCGCAAATGGAATCAATAAGATTGCTGGGTGGATAAGCAAGGCTAGGAGAACAGATATGACAATAAAAGACTGATTGACCTGTACAAGTGGTTTAGGAATACTCAAATTTATCCCTCCTTTATATATCATATTATACACAGTTGTTTAATGGGAATAAAGTTTTAAATCATTCCAGGTAGAATGAAGTTGAATGATAAAACAATTTAGGATCTAATTGTATGTCCCTTCCTCTGATACATGAAACAGTTTAGTTGCTTCCTGCTTTTTGTAATGAAATAATAATTAGGAACGAAGTCTACATCCAATTTAAGAAGGAGAGATGCTTTGTGAACGTTTTATTAATAGGGGCCAATGGGCAAATAGGTAAACATCTTATTGAGTTATTTCAAGAAAGCAATGAACATACAGTCAGAGCAATGGTAAGAAAAAATGAACAGGCGGAAGCTCTTAAGAAATCAGGGGTAGAATCAGTAGTCGCTGATCTTGAAGGTAGCGTTGATGGGATCGCAGAAGCTGCAAAAGATAGTGACGCTGTCATTTTCACTGCTGGTTCTGGTGGAAGCACTGGAGCAGACAAAACTATATTGGTTGATTTAGACGGCGCAGTAAAATCAATGGAAGCAGCTCAACAAGCAGGGGCCAAGCGTTTTATTATAGTAAGTGCACACCAAGCGCATAACCGTGAGAACTGGAGCGAACAAATTAAATACTATTATGCTGCGAAACACTATGCAGATAGGATGCTTGAAGCCAGCGATCTCGACTATACAATCGTTCGTCCTGGTGGTCTGCTGAACGAGGCCGGAAACGGGAAAATCTCAGCGGCTGAGAATCTGGAAAGAGGTTCCATTTCAAGGGAAGATGTTGCACGGACGGTTTTTGCAGCATTAAATATGAAAAACACGTATAAACGCTCATTTGACCTTATTTCAGGAGAAAAATCTATTAACGATGCCTTGAAAACGATATAGAAAGAAAAGAGGTGCTGAAGCTGGACGTTGCTGTTTAAGTGTATAGAATTAGTTAATTACAGCCAAATCTTATGCTTTCTTACCTTCAAAAATAGTCACGTGTGCATTAAAAGCACACGTGACTTTATTATTTGATAGTTTAATGGCGTTTATTTAACCACAGTACGCCAGATTTAGCCAAGCGAGGTAAATAACCTGTGAGTGGCTTTTGCATCATATTTCCGAAACCGTCAGATTTACCAAGAGATCCGAGTGTCCCCTTCAGTTTAATCTCTTTAGGCTTCTTCGGTTCTTTATCTGTTAGGACAGCCAGCAGAACTTCGGCAATTTGTTCCCCCTGCTGACCAGCGAGCTGTGCACTTGGAGAATGTTCAGAGGACGCACAATCTCCTACTACATAAATGTTTTGCTGTTCTGGAATTTGATAGTAATCATTTACTACTACTTTTTCCTGATCATCTTTTTTGAAAGGTAATTCCCGTACTAAATAATTGGGTCGAACTCCAGCTGTCCAAATGGTCACGTCATTCACATAGCATATTCCATTATTACAAACACCATCTTTTTCCACATATTCTACACTGGAATGGTGCAGGATATCCACGTCATGTTTAACAAACCAATCGGCTACATGCTCTTGAATTTTTGAATCAAAGGCTTTTAGTACGGAGGCGCCACGATCAAGCAGTCTGATGTTTAAGTCTGATCTGCTTTCCCGAATTTCAGAAGCAACCTCAATTCCACTAAGTCCAGCACCTACAATGGTAACTTTACCATATGCTTTCAGGTTACATACAGCCAGTCCAGCCTTTCTTGCGTTTGCAAAGGTTTGAACACTGTGTGTGTACTTCTCTGCTCCCTCTACTCCATGGTAATTATCTTCGCAACCAAGTCCGATAACTAAATAGTCATAAGGAACGATATTACTGGAGTCTTTAAATGTGATTTGTTCATTTTCAGTATCAATTTTATTTATTTCTCCATATACGTACTGCACCCTTTTATCATCCGGGAAATCCATACGGATATCAATTTCCGCGGAGGTACCTGCTACGATCGTATAAAACTCTGTTTTTACAGAGTGATATGGATTTCTATCAACGAGCGTTATCTGGATATCCTCCGGCAGCTGATTATCAAGAAGCCCTAAAGCAATTTTAAGGCCCCCATAGCCCCCACCTAATATAACCAATCTCTTCACAATACCCCACCTCTGAGAATTAATATATCTAATACGTCCATTCTAGCGAAGTTATGAGCTTCTGTCACCAGATGTTGTGAAGAATAGTTGGAAAGGTAGGATAAAATTAAACGATTGGGTGTCAGAATTGAACCTTATCACCCTCATAAATACAGTTGCTTGGAATGGTGCCGACTGGCAATTCCAGTGCACTGTATGCAGTTTTTACCGGTGTAACCATTCTCCAGGGCGTTAAATTAGGTACGGTCTTTACAACATGGTTTTCCTTATCAAGAAATACGACGTCTATTGGAAATCTCATAAAAAACATATGGACCGAATTACAAGGTGTAATTAAAAGTCCTTCTTCTATTATAGGATACTTATAAAAAAGCAGGCCCTTTAATCGTTTCCAATAGGTATTCGCATGCTTAATCTGCAGCGGCAAATGAATCGTTTTACCATCCATATCTGTCACTCCCTTTTATTTGTCAATATTGTTCATTATAAAGCATAAATAGTTCTTTATAAAATACAAAATAGTGCGAAAGAGGCAGAAAAGAGAAGATAACACAAGCAAACTGTTCTTAATATAGACCAAACGAGCTAATTTAAGGGTTTTCAATAGGCGATTAACTATATATAATACGAATTAGTTCATTATAACGAACAAATAAATATTAGGAGGAAACAAAATGATGAATCATTTATCAAGGTTAGTACGAGAAGAAGAAGGTCAAGCAATGACGGAGTATGGGTTGTTGGTGGGGTTGATTTCAATTGCAGTAATAGCTGTGTTAGCTCTTATTGGACCAGAGTTAGTAAAAATATTTACTACAGTAAAAGATGAATTAACTAATGTAAATTAATCCTTAAAAAAATCCAGATTTATTAGCCCTGCTCCGGCAGGGCTTTCCTACTAAAGAAAGGAGCAAACCAAATGACAAATCTAGCAATTATCCTCATTCTACTAATCTCCATCATCACAGACCTGCGAAATCGAAAGGTATTAAATATTGTGACGCTCCCGGCAATCTTAATTGCCCTCATCTATCACACTGTTATAACTGGATTTGAAGGTTTCGCATTCAGTAGTCTAGGTTTCTTAGTCGGACTTGGACTGTTATTCATTCCATTCATACTGGGTGGAATAGGAGCGGGTGATGTGAAACTGTTAGCCGCGGTTGGGGCATGGAAGGGAACGATGTTCGTTCTCTATACAGGTGTTTTTGCTGGGGTTATTGGAGGAATCATTGCCTTGCTGATTTTATTAAAAAGAAAGCAGCTTGGTTCTACTCTAAAGAACATGGTGTTTTCATTTGTATTTTTAAAAGGGAATAAGGGATCACTGCAACTTCCGGCAGATACACATAATCCAGTTTCTATCCCCTATGCCGTTCCAATAGCACTCGGTGCGCTTGCAGCATATTTAGTAGGAGGAAACTTATGAGATCGCAAAGAGGGCAAGCTCTCGTTGAGACAGCATTAATCTTACCTATTCTATTAATGCTTGTATTTGGCATTACCGACTTTGGCAGAATCTTTCACGCCTATTTAACCCTTGATCATGCGGGAAGAGAGGCAGCAAGGGTTGCGACAATAGGTTCAGAGGACACGGCCATACATACGAAAATCATAAGTGCTACAAGTAGCCTTAATGAAGATAACTTGGGAGTTGTTATCCTGCCAGCTGGAAAAGAAAATAGACCTAGTGGAAGTGATGTGACAATTACTTTGACCTACCCGGTTGAATTTTTAACGCCATTTATTGGTTGGGTCGTGGATGCATTTGTTTTGGAAAATAAAACAGTAATGAGGGTGGAATGATGAGAAAACTAAAGGGACTTTATAGGGAACAAAGCGGAGTTGCAATGATCATGGTAGCTCTTTGTCTATTTATCATCATAGGATTTACAGCATTCGTTGTTGATGCAGGAGGTCTCTATTTTGAAAAAAGCCGCTTGCAAAAGTCATTAGATGCTGCAGTGCTTGGTGGTGCACAATTATTAAAAGTTTCCCAGGATGATGCAGAAGCAGTGGCATTTGATCTTACATTACAAAATGGATTTGGCCTTGATACCGGAGATGTTGAAACAGGTGATAACTATATTGAAATATATAAAACAGTCACTAAGGAACTTACCTTTGCTCGAGTGCTGGGGTTTAATGATACAAATGTTAGCGCAATGGCCAGGGCAGAAGTTCTTAATACATTAATTAAAGGTGATGACATAACCCCAGTTGGAATTGAAGAAGGGGAGTGTACGGTAATGGATGAAGACGAAGAAGAATGCGTAGAATGGGGTTTTCAAGTTGGAGAGCCTTACACCATGCATTTTAAGCCAGGTAAATCTGAGGGTGAAGAATCTATTAAAGGGAATTTTGGTTTTCTAGATGTAGAAAGTGAGTGGAAAAATTTAAGGGAGAAGATTGAAAACGGAGTCACTCTAGAGGTGGATAGCGTTTTAACAAAGACAGGATTCTCCTGGGGACAGGTGAGTAAAGGTTTTCAGACACGAATAGATAACGATGAAGGTAAAGATCATTGTAACTCTTATGAAACTGCTGATAGCACATGTAGTCGGGTTGTAACTGTTCCTATTGTGGAAACCTTCCAAGATGCTGAAGGGAAATCGGAAGTGAAGATCGTCGGTTTTGCAGCTTATTATATATCGGCTGTCATAAATACAGGGAATGAGAAGCGCATCGAAGGACGATTCATTGAATTCGTCAGAAATGGTGAATTTGGCGAAGGTGAAAATTATGGAATATCCGGGGTAAAACTCGTCAATTAAATTAAACTTTAGAAAAGCGGGTGGGGGCAATGAATACGAAGAAAATCTGGTTGACTGCCATGGTGTTTGGAATAATTGCAGCTGGAATGATGTATTTGATGGTTAATGAAATGCCGAAAGAGTCTCAACCAGTAAGTGAACCAGTCATAGAAGAAGACAAAGAGAAAAAGGCAGAGGGAAATATTGCAGCTGCCGCAGAGATGGAAGAGGGATCCATAGAAACAAATGAAAGGCTACCAGCATCAAAAGGAACTCGTGCTATGACTGTTGAAGTTACGGATGTTCAGGGAGTCGCCGGTTATATTGAGCTAGGCTCATTTGTTGATGTTGTCGTCGTGATGGAAGTCCCAGAAGAGCAAAAGGAAACCCAGCATGATTCAGCAACACTCCTATTGCAAAATGTTAAGGTTTTAGCCATTGGCCACGCAGCGGATGATCAAGAGACTATGAAACGGTATCAAATGGTAACGTTTGAGGTCACCCCAATTGAGGGACTTACCTTAGGGTTTGCTGCAAGCCATGAGCTATACCTGATGCTTCGTGAAGAAGGAGACGAGGAGTTGGAACCAAAAAATACACATGTACATGAAGATGATTTGCATGAAGGAGTGTTCAACTAATGATTAAAATATATGCTATAGCTGAAAATAAGGAATGGATGTCGTCAATAGAAGACGTAATTAAAGATCCAGCATATACCTTACACTGGATTGCTGGTGAATCGGCCTTGTTTACAAAACTGCAGGCAACAGAACAAAGTATTGTAATTTTGCCACACGCTGCATCCTATGATGTTTATAGTCTATGCACAAAAATTTCACAGCGATATCCTTTAACATCTACACTCTTATTATTCAATACGGAAGAGGAACTTAATATGAAGAAGGCTTTTCGTGCAGGTGCCAGTGATGTTATTTTCCTATCATCCCCATTATCAAAAGTGAAAGAGGATATCCATTTGGCAATTTCATCTGTTGGAAACAGATTGATAAAGCTTCCACCCTTTAAAACAACAAAAAATGCAAAAGTAATAACCGTTGCAAGTACAAAAGGTGGTGTTGGAAAAACATCGGTCGCAGTAAATCTAGCAGCAGCTTATGGAAAGAAATTAGAAAAGGTCGCAGTGATCGACTTAGATCTGCAATTTGGTGATGTGGCCATGTTTTTTGATGTTAAACCAAAGCGGACCATTTATGATTGGGTTAAAGAGGATTCGGAAGGGACACAAATTGAGGACTTCATGACATCTATTAAGAATGGGGTATCGATATTGGCTGCTCCCCAACGACCCGAATTTGCTGAAGTAATAACAGGTGAATACGTGCAAAAAGCGATACGTAATCTAAAGACTCGCTTTGACGTGGTAATCATTGATGTATCAAGTCATATGGACGAAAATACAATCGTTGCTTTGGAAAATTCCAATGATATTCTGGTCATGACATACTTAGACTTACCGACATTGAAAAACAGTAAGGTCCTGATGGATACATTAACGACATTACAATTGAATACACGTGTAAAGGTTATTTTAAACCGGCTGACAAAAGTAAAAGGAATCACACCAGAGACTGTTGAAAAGGTAGTTGGTTTGAAAATTTATTCTATATTACCTGCAATGGATAAGGCCATGATTACAGCGCTGAATGAGGGGAATCCGCTCGTATATTCCAATCCAAGAGCTCAGGTTGCCAGGCAAATCTTTCGTATTGCAGAAAATCTCGCAACTCCAGTCAGTCAACCGGTAAAACGTAGGCATAAAGCCAAGCGAATAGCCCATGCAGGGGGGCATGCATAATGTCACTGCTACAGCGCCTGGGTGGAGAACCAGTAATAATGGTTGCGGAAGAAAGGGAGGAAATGGAGTTTAAACCGATTGCTACTAATCCCGCATCTTCTAAGCTGGAAGTCCGCCTTCATAATTTTTTTGTGGAAGAGTTTAAGAGGCCAATTAATCAGAACAAGGATTTGGAACCTTTAATTGATAAACTAGCAGAGCAATTTTTTGAAAAAGACGGGGATCACCTTACATTCGAAGAAAAGAAAAAATTGAAGCAAAACATGACTCATGAACTGACTGGTTACGGGCCTATTTCTCCACTTTTAGCTGACCCGGAGGTAACAGAAGTGATGGTGAACGGACCAAAAGATGTATACATTGAAGTGGAGGGGAAAATTAAAAAAACGGCGGTTCATTTTAGAGATGATTTACATGTACTTCGCATTATTGAAAAAATTGTAGCGCCTCTGGGACGGCGAATTGACGAGAGTACTCCGATGGTAGACGCGAGGCTGCCTGATGGTTCTCGTGTTAACGCAATTATTCCCCCGCTTGCTCTGAATGGGCCAACACTCACGATTCGTAAATTTTCAGAAGTTCCCTTTACGATCCATAATTTATTACGGATGAAAACACTAAATGAAAATATGGCGAACTTTCTTAAAGCGGCAGTAGAGTCAAAACTTAATGTTTTTATTAGTGGGGGGACAGGATCAGGAAAAACAAGTACATTGAATGTCCTGTCCTCGTTCATTCCACGAACTGAGCGAATTGTAACAATTGAGGACGCTGCCGAGCTGAAGTTATCACAAGAACACATTGTATCCCTGGAGGCTCGACCGCAAAACATTGAGGGACAGGGTGAGATTACAATTCGGGACCTTGTACGAAATTCACTGCGGATGCGACCAGACCGGATTATAGTCGGAGAAGTTAGGAGTGCAGAAGCCTTGGATATGCTTCAAGCGATGAATACAGGTCATGACGGAAGCCTGGGAACTGGCCATGCTAACACACCACGGGATTTATTGGCCAGACTGGAGACCATGGTGCTAATGGCTGGTTTCGACTTGCCCGTACGCGCAATTCGTGAACAGATAGCTGGAGCATTGGAAATTATTGTACAACAAGCGCGTATGAAAGATGGAACGAGAAAAATCACTCATATTACAGAGGTATTAGGTTTAGAAGGAGATACAATCGTTCTTCAGGATATTTTTGTTTACAAGGAAAAGAAAAACCTGTCTACCGGAAAAACGGAAGGTGCATTTAGTTCAACGGGTGTAATGCCGTATTGTATGGAGAAGCTGGAAAATGCCGGTCATCATAGTGTGCATTCCATATTTAAGGAGGAGTGGTAATGACCAACACAATCTATCTCCTTTTAGGCACATTCCTACTTGTGACATTCTTTTCCAAAGTAATTCTGTATCTTGTATTTGAAAAAGGGAAATACGAGAATCGGCTAAAAAAATACATTGAATATAATGATGTGATAGAAGCCAGGAAAAAGCCTGAACAACAGGATTCTTTAGTAAAGAAAGCAAGTTTGGCTATAGAAAAAGTAGTTAACCTTTCCAAGAACGAGAGTCTCCTTATTCAATCGGGCGTAAAACTCTCACTTGGAGAGTTATTGATCGGCAGAGCTATGGTCGCCATAATTGTTATGATGATAGGGTATTTTTATCAATTACATTTTCTGATTATTGCCTTAATTGGAGTGATCGGATTTTACTTGCCCATTCATTACGTAAAAAAGAAGCGGAAGAAGCGTTTGCAGTTGTGTTCCGACCAACTGGGATCGACATTAGGTACTATGGCTAATTCCCTGCGAGCGGGGTTCAGCTTCATGCAAACGATGCAAATGGTAGCCAAAGAAGCTGGGGAGCCATTAGGAGAGGAATTTACAAAAGCTATACAGGAAATAAATTATGGGCTTTCTGTAGAAGAATCTTTTAAGAACCTTCTGGACAGATTGCCAAATAAAGAGCTTGAAATTGTCTTAAACACCTTGATTATTCAACGCTCAAGTGGTGGGAACCTGGCTTTTCTGCTGGAAACAATACAAGAGACAATTTTAGATAGAAACAGAGTAAAGGATGAAGTAAAAGCATTAACATCCCAGGGGAAAATGTCATCTGTAATTATTACGCTATTACCACTAGCATTGGCTCTGTATTTAAAGCTAGTTAATCCGGAATACTTTGAGATGCTCTTTTCTCACCCATTGGGCTGGGTAATGGTTATTGTTGGATCTTTGAATATTTTACTTGGTTGGTTGTTTGTCAAAAAAATTGTACAGATTGAGGTGTAATATGACTTCTTTATATTTTATTTTATCCACCGCTATTTTTATAATGCTCGTTATCGGAGGGACTTTAACTCTCCTATTTAAGAAGCAGCTTATTATAAACAAGCGAACGGCTTCTTACTTTGGAATTGAAGAAGGAAAGGCAAAGCCTGAGGAAAAGATTAAGAAGAAAAACAGCACAAAACATATGCGCCTTATGAAAAGAATCAGTGATAAAGCAAAGGCAATGATTGAAAAGGTAATGCCTGCTGCTAGAAAAAAGGGGTTGGAAGATCGACTTCGTGAGGCAGGATATCCGATGGACTTGTCTGCGTCTGATTTTACATTTCTGCGAGTCATCCTTGGTATTGTGCTTTTCTTTGCTGTGTATATGCTTCTGTCTGGCGTAACAACCAGTATTTCCGCAGTTTTTTTTCTTGCTGGTATTATAAGTATTCTGGGTATATATTATCCGTCTTTCTATCTAAGCAGTATTATCAAAAAACGTCGGCTTGAAATTCAAAAAAAGATGCCCGACTTCTTTGATATGGCGAACCTGTCGATTGAAGCAGGAATGGGGATTGATGCCTCCTTGTTAAAAGTATGCAATCAACAAGAGGGGCCGCTTGCTGAAGAGTTTTTAATAACATTAGAAGATATGAAGCTCGGTAAATCCAGAAGAGAGGCATTTGTAGATTTAAGAAGTCGTGTACCTATACCACAATTCCAAAGTATTATTACCTCCTTGATCCAAGCAGATATGCTAGGGGTCGGAATGGCAAAGGTACTCCGCACATTAACAGTCAGAATAAGAGAACAACGTACACAAGCAGCCAGAGAACAAGCGATGAAAGCACCAGTTAAAATGATCTTTCCCATGATGCTTTTCATCTTCCCTGCCATATTTATCGTCATGCTCGGCCCACTCGTAATTTACCTGGTGCAGAGCTTGTAGTGGTGCCACTTCCCGGTTTTGTCGAACGGTTTGGCGATCACGTGTGGAAGTATCAGCTGCTTTTTGTATGCTATACTATTCAAAAAGGAGGGAGATTGATGGGTACTGATAAATCAATTCAGGACTATTATCCAGAAGATTATGCCTGGTGTTATGGTTGTGGTCGGTTAAATGAAGAAGGCTTGCACTTCAAGACGAGATGGCAAGGGGAACAAACAGTAACTGTCTATACACCTCGGCCTGAGCATTCAGCGATTCCGGGATTTGTTTATGGTGGATTACTGGCGTCATTGATCGACTGTCACGGGACAGGATCTGCCTCCATGGCATTGCATCGGAAAAATGGTCAGGAAATAGGAGATGGTACAGAGCCGCCGCGTTTTGTAACAGCCTCCCTGAAGGTGGATTTTATGAAGCCAACACCCCAGGATGTACCGTTAAATGCGATTGGTACAATTGAAGAAATTCATCCAAAGAAATGGAAAATACATACTGAAGTATTCGCAGGTGATATATGCTGCGCAAAGGGCGAAGTAGTAGCTGCGGTCATGCCTGCTAGTTTCATTCAAAGTTAAAATAGTTGCCGCATCCTGGGTTCAAGGAGCGGCAATTCATTTATATCTTAAATTTCAACGTAGAAGCAATTTCTCTAATATGTTGCTCATCTATCCATAAAATCAAGTAGTTATATAATGACCCTTGTATTTCAATAGGTTTGGGGTACCTTACAATTAATGCAGCCTGTCGATTCATTTCTGCAGGCTGATCTGCTGATGGAAAAATAAAACACGCATCCTGGTTTTGAATAGTAGATCGAATTATGCGCGGACTGGTTCCATAGGGCATTAACGGATGATAAGCTTCACCCCTGCAGATCTCCTCGATATTATCCCCTCCACTTATAGCGGATACTTGAAAGAAACCATCATAACCTTCGTATCTCTCGTCATTTACCTTTCGCCAGTGAGAAGGATAGTTAAATTTTATTCGATAAGTCTTATTTTTGTAGATTTTTTTAAAATGACTACCTGTAAGCGAAGGGGACCATTGAATGGCTGTAATAAGAAATCCTTCCAATATCCTAAAAGGAATCCGCTGGTTGATATCGATTACCCAAAGTTCATGAGCAAAATCCTGCTCGGTACAACCAGACAGGTAAGCAATTTTCCTGCTGTCGGGTGACCAGGTAACGGGTGTTGCAAAGCAATTAGAAATCGCATGAATCAGGTCATTTTCTCCCCGCTTACCTACCGTTCTAATCTGGTTGAAATACGTATCATTGAAAGCCGTAGCACTATAAGCTATTTTATTAGAATCGGGAGACCATGTTGGATAATAGTTTTTTGCAAGTGGCCCTCCTTCTACTTCAAACAGATTTCCAGTTGCCAGCTCAATCGTTCGAATGAGAGAGATACTTACTCCAGGAGTTGTGTATAACACAAAGGATTCATCGGGTGAAAGACGAACATTATTAAGTGGGCCATCACTATTATTTGTTAGTTGTCTTTTCTCCGATCCATCTATGGCCATAATAAAAAGCTGGCTTATGCCATTTGTGTCCGGCGCTTGGAAGAGGATTTCTCTTCCATTGGAAAGCCATTGAACATCTGATGCGCCGGGCTGTTGAATACTTTGTGCTTGATGGGTTATAACGTCATAGATGAAAATTTGCCCTCTTGTTGTATATGCTATCTTCCTATTATCAGGAGACCAGTCGATGTGCATAATATCTTGTTCACCAAGCTGATCAATGCCTGCAATAGCCCCGGTAGGCAGGTGTAGAACATACAAGATCCTGTTTCTCCCGATAAAAGCAATTCTACTTGCATCACCTGACCATTCAGGAACGGAAAAGGAATCCCCTAAAGCCTGTGTCAGCTGAACATTTGAAGCATCTTCCGGATTGTATAACCAGATATCGAATTGTCCGGAACGATTGGTAGTATAAGCTATAAACCCTTGGTCACCTTTAGGTATGATAATTTGTTGCCCTATAAAAATTGTATAAGGCGGGGTCAATTTATTTACAACTGCGAGCAAAACAAAGGGGACATTCCACCTTCTGGCAATCTCATATACTGTATCCCCGGATCGTACTGTATAGACATGTTGCATAGCTTCACTTCCTAACTAATATAGGTAATTGTCTATTCTTGTGCCCATTGTATTCGATTTGTTATAAATATGTTAATCTCACATGTATACTATCTATATAAGAACTTCTTCTAGGAGAAAAGGAGATTCGGGATGCAAAAGCTTACAATCACCTCACTACTGGATGTCATCGGAGAACTATTCTCGGATGAGATTTCTATTGCTGTTTCGAATACAAAAGAATACATATACTACCGACCAAGCAAGCGAATCGATTTAAAGATAAGACCGGGGGATGTCATCAAAGAAGAGACACTAGCTCATAAGGCGTTGATAACCGAGCAGAAGGTATCTGAATTTATTAACCGGAATGTTTATGGGGTGCCGTATCATGGTATGGCTGTTCCATTTCATTATGATGGGAAGCTGGAAGGGTGCGTCTTAGCGATTTATCCTGCGCTTACTGAAGGGAAATCTGTAGTAACGGTAAAAACCGAAGACGGCTGGAAGCCTATACCGTTTGATGATGTAAAATATTTGGAAGTCAAAGATCGAAAGACACTTGTTTTTGCGGAAGGGTTTGAAGGGACGCATAAAAATGCATTGCAGGAATTTGAATATACGTTGCCTAGAGAAACCTTTATCCGTTGTCACAGGTCATTTATTGTGAACGTAAATCATATTGAAGACATTCACCCAGATACACACTCAACCTTTGTATTGGCGATGAATAATGGAACTAAAATACCGGTAAGTCAATCGTATTCGAGCTATTTCCGCAAGCTTCTCGGATTTTAATTAATGTTAAAAAACTGGGCGAATGCCTTAGTTGTACTTTATATATAGCAACAAACGATACGAGAAGAGTCTTGTAAAAACATGCTGCTTCATCCATATCTTTCTGTGCTTTAAACAATAAAATGCTTTTCCCGTCTATTTCCCCCAAAAAAGAAAGCGCTTCAGTTAAAATTATTCTTATACTTATGAATAGTGAAAGTGGGGATGGACATGGAGAAAACGATAGATCGTATAGAAGACCCTCGCTTGCACAAACGTATCGTATCAGCAGAGGAGGCAGCCTCTTGGATACAAGATGGAATGACGTTGGGCTTAAGTGGATTTACTCGTGCTGGAGATGTAAAAGCAGTTCCTACAGCGTTGATTAAAAGGGCAGAAAATGGTGAGAAATTTAAAGTTAATGTGTTTACTGGTGCATCAATGGGTTCAAACATAGATAAAAGGTTTGCGGAAGTGGGTATCGTTAACAAACGCCTTCCTTTCCAGGCGGCTGCGACAATGCGTAAAAAAATCAATCAAGGAGAGCATTTATTTGTGGATCAACATCTGTCGCATACCGCTGAACTATTGCGTGCTGATGTAATCGAAACAATTGATTATGCAATTTTGGAAGCGATTTCTATAACAGAAGATGGGATGGTTATTCCAACTACATCTATTGGTAACTCATTGGCATTTGCAGAAAATGCGAAGGGAATTATTATTGAAATAAATACAGCTCAATCAGAATTACTAAAAGGATTGCATGATCTATACAATCCGGAAAAACAGGGGAAACGCTCACCCATTCCTGTTACAAAAGTAGATGATAGAATTGGTACAATTGGTATACCGATTGATATTGAAAAAGTGAAGGGAATTGTTTTCACTAGTCAGCTTGATTCTCCTTCAACAATTGTAGCTCCTGATGAGGAAACGAAGATTATGGCTGATCACCTGCTGACTTTTTTACGAAAGGAAATTGAAGCAGGTAGACTAACAGAGAAACTTGCACCAATACAATCAGGTATTGGTTCCGTAGCAAACGCTGTACTTCACGGTATGGTAGACTCAGAGTTTACGGATCTTGAGGTTTATTCAGAAGTATTACAGGATGCGGTATTCGATTTGATTGATGCAGGAAAGGTAAGTTTTGCATCATGTTGTTCCATTACACTATCGGAAGAAAAAATGAATCAGGTGTTTAGTGAATTTGAAAGATATCGTGATAAATTAATTATGCGGCCACAGGAAATATCAAATCATCCAGAAATTATTCGCCGACTTGGACTAATTTCAATTAATACAGCACTGGAATTTGATATTTACGGTAACGTGAACTCGACACATGTGTCTGGAACGAAAATGATGAATGGTATCGGCGGCTCAGGTGACTTTGCCCGGAATGCTCGACTAGCAATTTTTGTAACAAAATCAATTGCCAAAAATGGAGATATTTCAAGTATTGTGCCATTTGCATCACATATTGATCATACAGAGCATGATGTTGATGTTGTAGTGACAGAACAGGGTTATGCGGACTTGCGTGGTCTTGCTCCAAGAGAACATGTGCCATTAATTATAGAAAACTGTGCACATCCTATGTACCGTGAGCAGTTATGGGATTATTATAAGGAAGCGCTGGAACGTGGTGGACAAACGCCGCATATTTTGGAGAAGGCATTATCCTGGCATGCAAACTTCATCGAGAATGGATCCATGCGTGAACTGGTAGGGCAGAACTAATTTGGCATGAGTTGGATCATATTTAGTGGTAGTTAACAAAGGGATAATAATATAAGAAAGCTGGTTTTCCTTGGGGAAGGGAGACTGGCTTTTTAAACCGGCGCTTGTGCTTTAATTCTTTACAGTATAGACATCTTTGGTTGTAATTGTTAGAATATTCGTATTGGAATGCAGAAAACATAGTGAAGGGTGTAGTTATGGGGTTTCAATTCGTTAACCAGGAAAAATGGACGAAGAGGGGAAGGGGTGCTTTTGGAGCGGCATTGATAGCGTGATTCTTCCTTGTCTACCAAATTAGTAATATTGGGTCAATGGAGCCATACTTTATCATGCTTGGCTTTATTCCTGTTTTTATCGGAGTAGTACAGGGAATCCACTACTTTAATCGTTCCGAAAGAGATTATATTTATATGGAAGAGGAGAGGATGACTATTTATAGAGGCCCCCTCTTGCCTAACATTACAATTGAGTATAATGATATTCACTATTGCGTGGCAAAGAACGAACATGAGCTTATGGTAATTATGTTAGTTAATGGCCAAGAGAAGCAATTTAAAACGGACTTGGTGTCAGATGAAGACCTGAGTCAGATAAGAGAAAAACTAAAACAACGTACAAATGTGGAAAAGTTATTTCGGACGAACGTGGAATAGCATTAATATAAAGCTGTTAATCGTTTTATGCTATAAACAGTCTGGGTACACCTAGACCCCAAGGCTCTTTTCGTTGATTTTGTTACTTTTATCATCGCATTTGATATAAAAGACGAAGTAATGAAAATTCTCTTAGTGATACCTTTCACTTTTTAAAGATGGTTGAGTGCTTGGATTCGCTTCGGCAGAATACTTCGCTTCTAATAGCTTATTTATGCAATCGCGGTTTGATCACAGGTGTGAAGGTCTTCATCGCGTTTATGAAGACCCCCTGGCGAGTCGAACACAGGTGAAAATGTCTTCATCATGGTTATGAAGACTCCCTGGCGCCTCGATCACAGGTAAAAAGGTCTTTATCGCGTTTATGAAGACTCCCTGGCGAGTCGATCACAGGTGAAAATGTCTTCATCGTGTTTATGAAGACCCCACAGCGGTGGTTTGTGGGGATGGAAGGCTAAAAACGCGACGTCCTGTCGCAACGCCTTCATGACTAACATCCTGTTAGCCCGAGGCTGAAGCCGTGCCCAGCGGCAAAGAAAACACTGCAAAGCGAATGAAATGAAGCTGAGCAGATGTTGCACTTGTACCCGGAGTGGTGAAAGCGACTGCTCGGAGCGGAGATCAACATTGCAGTTACTTCGTCTTTTATATATTTTGTGGGACCGCAAAATCTTCACCGAAATTCTACTATGCTTTGTACAGAGTAATCGCAGGTACAGTCCATTCTTTTAGACAACAGACATTTTTCCACCAAGGTCGTCAGAGAACTCTATAAGGGAAATAAAGGAAATGCCCAATGAAAGACCCGTCAGTGATTGCGGTGTGAAGCTTTTACTCCTGAATACTCATTAATTCTGATGAAGTGACAGAGACTAGCTATTAACGTATAATAGCCTTTCGAATGAATGAATGATATAGAGGAGTTTATAATGTCAAAAACAAGTGCACTTCCATTTACAGTATCGAAAACAGAAAATTTCTTTGATCGATTAGGAGACTACATCGGTGACGTATTTTATGATCATTTGCCTGAAAAAGGATATGAACTACGTGATGAGCAAATCTTTATGGCCTTTCAACTTGAGCAGGCTTTTAAAAATAAACGTACTATATTCGCAGAGGCGGGCGTGGGAACAGGTAAAACGTTCGTTTATTTATTATATGCTATTAACTATGCTCGCTATCGCCGGAAACCCGCGATTATTTCCTGTGCAGATGAAACGTTGATCGAACAACTCGTCAAAAAGGACGGGGATATTCAAAAGCTGGAGGAAGCATTAGGTCTTACCATTGACGTAAGGTTGGCAAAAGCGAGAGAGAACTATGTCTGCATCAAAAAACTGGATCCATTGGCTAATAAGACAGATGATGAGGATATCTTAAGGGTACATGATGAAATACCCGATTTTGTGTTTGACACGAGTTCTACGATGAAATCATTTGAGCGCTATGGAGATCGAAAAGAGTATCCATGGGTACCGAATAATAAATGGGATAAAATTGCATGGGACCCATTGCAGCAATGCTCAACTTGCGATTGGAGACATCGCAGTGGCCAAACGTTAAACCGGGAGTACTATAGACATGCTACAGATCTTATTATTTGTTCACATGACTTTTATATGGAACATGTATGGACAAAGGAATCACGTAAGCGTGAGGGCCAGATGCCATTGCTGCCAGAAGCGAGTACAGTGGTGTTTGATGAAGGACATCTATTAGAATTCGCTGCCCAGAAAGGGCTAACATATCGCTATAATTTTGAAACATTAACAAATGTACTAACAGGTTATATGGGGCAGGATGTCAGAGAAGAATCTCTCTATTTAGTTGAAGATATCCTGGCATTAAATGATGAGTGGTTTGAAATGCTTGGTGAAACAGCCAAGATCGTAGAAGGATCAAACCGTCAGGAACTCACCCTGTCAAAAGAAACGATCACAATGGCAAAAACGCTTCATAATAAAGTGCAGAAATTACTTGAAGAGCTAGTATTTGATTCCGAATTATTCACGATCGATGAATATCATGTCACGATTATTGAAGAGTATTTGGAGTTCTTCTCCTACGGCTTATCCATTTTACTAAAAGATGACGAGGGAATCTTTTGGATGGAAGAAAATGAAAATACGGTGAGCTTAGTAATTATGCCACGCTTAGTAGAGGATGTTTTGAAAAAAGAAGTATTCTCCCAGAAGATGCCGTTTGTTTTTTCTTCCGCTACATTATCACAGGGAGGAGACTTTTCTTACCTTGCTGGCAGCTTAGGAATCGAAACCTATGATTCGTTTTCAGTTGCTTCTCCATTTGACTACGAAAATAAGATGAAGCTTAAAGGCCATATTGAAACAATCTCTAACGACAAGTGGAAGCAGATTGGTGAACAGTTAGCAGAAGCTGGGGGTAAGTCATTGGTGTTGTTCTCTTCTGTAGAAGAGATGGACGAATTCCGCCAATGGGCAACAAATGAAAAATGGCCCTTTGCAATACTTTATGAAGGAGACCGTGAGATTAGTGAGACAGTCCGCCAATTTCAAACGGACCAATCATCTGTATTATGTGCCCACCATTTATGGGAAGGGCTGGATGTCCCGGGGGAAGCGTTAACTCAAGTAATTATTTCCTCGCTTCCTTTCCCTCCCAAGGATCCTGTGTTTAAAGCGAAGCGAAACCATGCAGACGATCCCATTAAGGAAGTCGACGCTCCATATATGCTTCTCCGATTGAGGCAGGGCATTGGCCGTTTAATCAGAAACAGTGAGGATTATGGTACGATTCACCTGTGGATGACAGAAGAGGAGAAACAGAAGCATCAACAGCACATTGCAGAAGTATTGCCAGTTGAAATAAACTGGACTTTATAGCAACAAAAAAACACCCCGCATGCAAAGCTGCGGGGTGTTTTGGTTATCCAGTATATTTTATATCAAAGTTCAATAATAGTTGAATAATTTATTCTAAAAGTATAGAATGAGGTCAGGAGGTTTTATTAATGGATATTATAAGTACAACAAGCAGAAAAAGAGAAACATATGAAATCGAAATCAAATACTCTCCACTATGGGAAGCGGCACTGGGTATTGCTGCGATTACAAATACTCCCTTACTCGATTCCATGGAAAGACCAATAGTTTATTGGAAGGAAACAAGAGATAACCTATCAAAAGAATTGCAAGAACATTTAGATTATGCAGAAAAGAATAATACGTGGAAATCGCTCCTCCAGTTATTACACGAAAAGGACTTTTCAACTCTAGAGGAATTCACATCCTACATACACGATCTCTCTGAAAACAAATTAAAATTCATTTGTATCCCATTCACTGGTAATGCAAATCAATCTTTAAGAGAACAGGCAGCTAATGGAAACAGTGAAGCATTACTGCGATTACAAGAACAAACAAGTGAAAATCCATTTTTTCCCGCTTATATAGAATTTATTTGCAAAGCAGAAGCCCGTCAATTGAAGAGCCATCTCATCGAGGTAATGACTGATTGGTTTGAGCAAGTAATTGAGCCAACAATTGAAAAGCTTGAAAAAATACTGCAAACCGATACGCAATCAAAAGCTCGGGCAAAAGAAAAAATGTCCTCTGAGGTGTTTGTGGAATGGGCAACAGGCGGTATCAATTATGCTCCTGAGCCAAGTATTCAAAAGGTGCTATTAATTCCTCACTATATTTATCGTCCCTGGAATGTGGTTGCAGACATAGAAGATACAAAAGTGTTTTATTATCCAATTGCCAACGAAAGTGTAGATCCGCAAGATAAGGATCTGCCCAATAATTTTCTCCTATTAAAACATAAGGCATTGGGTGATGAGGTCAGGATGCGAATAGTTAAATATTTATTTGAAAGAGATCGCACACTCCAGGATATCACCGAGAAACTGGAAATGGGAAAATCCACAATACACCATCACTTAAAAATTTTACGTTCAGCACAGCTAGTTGAAGTGAACCAATCGAAATACGTATTGAAGAAGAAGGCAATCGAGTCACTGGCTAACGAATTGGATTTATATTTACACCTTAGATAAAGCAGGTAATCTGAGTAGAAACTGAGGGGCAGTAATGAATGTTTTTAAAAATAGATCGTTTACGTTTTTATGGATAGGTAATGCTACATCTGAATTAGGAGGCGCTTTCGGAACCTTTTGTAACGCCCTTTTAATTTATGAACTTACTGGATCTACCATGGCTTTAGGGAGTATGTGGTTGTTATATTTTCTGCCATCACTCACTTTGCAGTTAGTTAGTGGGCCATATATCGATAAATGGAGCAGAAAGTGGATTATGATTTTCGCTCTTTGGAGTCGTGGTTTAATCTTTATAGTTCCCCTCGCTGCATACATAATGGGAACGTTAATGCCATGGCACATTTATGCTGTACAGCTGATGGTTGGATTAATTACACCACTGTATGTACCTTCGAATCAAGCTATTTTACCTACCATAGTTTCAGATAAACAACTCCAGGCAGCTAATGCTTATGTAGATGGAACGGCCCGTTTAATGATGTTTATGGCTCCTGTTACAGCAGGTATAGTCATTGAGTACATCGGTATAACCTTTACATTAGCTTTGATTTGTAGCCTGCTTTTGACGAGCGGTTTTCTACTATTGGTTATCCGCGAAAAAAGAATCTATCAGGATAATCGAAAAACATGGTTGGAACAATTTACTGAAGGGCTACATTATTTTTTCCAGCAACGCATTATTGTTTGGCTGGGAATATTTCTTGCTTTTGTGCAATTTGGAGTCGGCGTTACCATGGTAATTAATCTTCCCTATATAACCGGGGAATTAAATGGTAATTATGCAGTTTATGGTTACTTCATGGCGGGTTTTCCTTTAGGCTACATCATTGGAACTTTATTTGTTGGTAAAATAACATTTTATAGCCGTAGAATTCTTATGCTGGGAGCTCTGGTGGTAGGTGGTCTCACATTTGTCGCTTTAGGTTTTACGCAATCCATTGTTTTTGCAATAGCAACGGAAACTATTGCCGGGGTGGCAATGGCGTTCTTCAATGTACATAATACAACGATATGCCAAAAGACAGTCCCCAATCATTTGATGGGTAAAATTTTTTCTGTACGATTATTTATCATTAGAGGAGCAATGCCATTAGGTGTGTTGGCTGGTGGGTTGTTAAGTGAGGTATGGGGAATCAGGCCACTATATATTTTAATAGGAATAATTATATGCTCAATATCCATAATGGGTTTATTATTACCTTATTTTAAATTCATTGATGAACCGGTAAAAGAAAATTCCACTGCATAAAATAAATACTCCCCCTTCTAAAATCTTGTATAAAAAAGAAATAACTAGGAAGTATAAGTGTGTGTAAAGTTAAGGGATACAGTATACGAATTTTATTAGGAGGATTGCAATGGGAATTTTAAGTGGAAACCCGACAGACGAACCGATGCATTATGGTGAAGTATTTGGTGCTTGGTCATCGGTGTTAGCAATGAAGTCAGGAATTGCTGGCCATCAAACATTTCTTAATCATGCAGGTGATGAAGATCTTAAGAGATTAATTAAAGAGGCTATCCAACAGGGAAAACAGCAGGTAGAAGAAATTGAAACTCTATTAAAGAATAATGGAGTTGGTTTACCACCTACACCCCCGGAAAGGCCACAAGCACAGCTGGAAGATATTCCTCCAGGCGCGCGCGTTATGGATCAGGAAATTGCAGCAACTGTATCAGCAGGAATCGCAGCCGGGTTAGTTTCGTGCAGTGCGATGATGGGGCAGTCGATTCGAGAAGATATTATTATGATGTTCGGACAATTTCATACACAGAAAGCTACACTCGGGGGCAAGTTTCTACGGCTTAATAAGGAAAAGGGCTGGCTAGTTCCACCACCACTTCATCAGCATCAGACAGATGATAACTAAAGCAAGTAGAGCGGGCTGAAAAGTCTGCTCTATTTTTTGGGATAAATAAGTAAGCATATAAATTTGGCTCTATAAAATTACCTGACAGCAAAAGCCGAGTCAACGTAATAAAGTTAAATACATGACACTTGTCATACTCCTACCTTGACGTTTATGTCTTATAATAAGCATGCCTTATCCCTATACTTAAGAGTAGATATAAATACGCGCCAATAAACTATCTTTTATAGGAGGAAATTATGAATAAACAAAAGCAAGCACAACTAAGAAAAAGTGTTGCATCTTTTGCAACTTCAGATATGAAAGCTAGCATAGTACAGTTACTAAACACCATCCTCCCGTTTTTTCTACTTTGGTTTCTTGCGTACCAAAGTTTGTCTGTATCAATTTGGCTCACCCTTGCACTAGCCGTTGTGGCTTCAGGGTTTGTTATTCGAATCTTTATTATATTTCATGACTGCACACATATGTCGTTCTTTAAAAATAAAAAAGCAAATAGAATTGTCGGCACAATTACCGGGGTTATTACTCACTTTGCTTTTGAAAAATGGAAAAGAGATCACTCCATACACCACGCAACAAGCAGCAATCTGGATAAACGTGGAACAGGTGATGTTTGGGTAATGACCGTTGATGAGTATGTTGCCGCATCATTTTGGGGAAGATTGGCTTATCGCCTCTATCGTACTCCCATTGTTATGTTTGGATTGGGACCTATCTTCCTATTCTTAATATCGAATCGTTTTAATCGTAAAGATGCCAGACGAAAAGAACGCCTGAATACGTATCTTATCAATATAACAATTGCGGGAATCTATGGACTATTAATATGGACTATAGGCTGGCAAGCATTACTGATTATACAGCTTCCGATTCTTTTCATTGCAGGTTCACTTGGAATTTGGTTGTTTTATGTACAGCACCAGTTTGAGGATTCCTATTTTGAAAATGAAGACGAGTGGGATTACGTAAAAGCAGCTGTTGATGGAAGTTCTTATTATAAACTTCCTAAAGTACTGCAATGGGTGACTGGCAGTATTGGATACCATCATGTTCATCACCTTAGTCCGAGGGTGCCGAATTATAACTTGGAGAAAGCACATGATTCTACACCGCCATTACAGCAAGCAACTACAATTACATTAGCAACGAGTTTGAAATCAATCAAGTTCCGATTATTTGATGAGGCAAGCAAGTCTTTTGTGAGCTTTAAAGAGGTTAAGGAGCTTTTGAGGAAAAGAAAGTTGAATTTAGAGCTTCCAACGGCGAGAAAATCAAGTCTGGAAAAATAAGCAGTGAAAACTGTTCTAAATAGAACCTATAAAATGCCCTTCCATACTTAATGGGAGGGCTATTATTTTGTTATACTTAATAGAGAAGGAGGGCTTAACTTGCAAAATTGGTATCATATCTTTCCAAAGAACACGGGACTAAGCGCCTACGCATGGATCATTTTTTGTTTGCTGCCATTTTACTTTATCATTCGTTCTTCCTCACTAATTGAAGTTATCATTGGTGTATTTATGATCGCCTTATTCTTTACTACATACAGGCTTTCGTTTATCAAGAAGGGCTGGACGGTTTATGTGTCCGTAGCGATAGAAATGGCTATAAGTATAGGCATGACACTATATTTTGGATATGTTTACTTCTCTCTTTTTCTGGCGTTTTTTATAGGAAATATTCAAAATAAGACGGGTTTTATAACGCTCTATATAGTTCATTTAGTCACAACAATAGTTGCAGTCGTTATTGGTTTCTTCATTCAGGGTCAATTATTCTTCTCCCAAATACCGTTTATAATCATCAGTATTATTGGTGTCATTTTGCTGCCCTTTAATATGTATAATAGAAATAAACAAGAGCTATTGGAAGGTCAGTTAGAGGATGCCAATAAAAAGATTTCGCAATTGGTGATCAATGAAGAACGTCAGCGGATTGCAAGAGACCTCCATGACACGCTGGGACAGAAACTCTCTCTTATTGGCTTAAAAAGTGATCTGGCCGGCAAGCTGGTTTATCGTGATCAGGAGGCAGCGCAAAAAGAAATTATTGACATTAATCAAACAGCAAGAACCGCTCTAAAAGAAGTACGCGAAATGGTTTCAGATATGAAGGGTGCGAAATTAAAAGATGAAATCCAGCGTATTCAGCAGGTAATAGAGGCAGCACAAATGGATTTCAGTGTTGAGGGTGATTTGGATCTTAAACATACAACCCAGCTCGTTGAGAATGTATTGAGTATGTGTCTTAAAGAATCCGTAACGAATATAGTTAAACATAGCCAGGCTACTGCCTGTCATGTTCGGATTGAACAATCCCTTAGTGAAGTTCGTATAGAAGTGCAGGATAACGGGAAAGGGATATCCCAAAAAAATGATGCTTATAAAGGACATGGGTTGCGTGGGATGGAAGAGAGACTTGAATTTGTAAATGGCAGATTGGACATTGAATCGTCTAATGGAACGACCCTTATCATTAGCGTTCCTCATATTATTCAACAAACGGAAGGGGAATTATTGTGATTCGTATTGTATTAGCCGAAGATCAGGGGATGCTGCTTGGAGCACTTGGATCCCTGCTTAATTTAGAGGATGATATGGAAGTAGTTGGAAAAGCAAAAAATGGGGAAGAAGCTATAGCATTAGTAAAGCAACATAATCCTGATATCTGTATTATGGATATTGAAATGCCTGTTAAAAGCGGCTTGGATGCTGCGGAAGAATTAAAGGATCATCCATGTAAAGTAATTATTTTAACAACCTTTGCAAGAACTGGTTACTTTGAGCGTGCCAGAAATGCAAAGGTAGGCGGCTACCTATTGAAAGACGGCCCGAGTGATGAATTAGCAAGCTCTATTCGAACTATTATGGAAGGTCGGAGAATCTACGCACCGGAATTAGTAGACATGGCGTATAACAACGACAACCCATTAACGGAACGCGAAGCACAGGTAATTAAGCTGATTGCAGATGGAAAGACAACAAAGGAAATAGCAGGTGAATTATTTATTACAACTGGCACGGTTCGAAATTATGTTTCTGTAATTCTGGATAAGCTAAATGTAAGTAATCGAATTGAAGCTATTTCACAATTTAAGGAAAAAGGCTGGTATAAATAAAGAGAGAACATAGGTTGATTGAGGTCCACATTAGATAGCTCAATCAGTTAGCTTCAAGCATTACAAGGTACTAAATCTGCATCCTCAGATTTATTCGACTTTTAGTGATACAATTAGCCATGGGAGGGATTTCATATGAAACACGCTGTTTACCAGATGGATATTATAGCTGGAAACCCGGAAGGCAACAGATTACGGGTAGAAGAATGGGTAGAAAATGTCTGTAAAATGGATCGGCCTGATATAATTGTACTTCCGGAAATGTGGACTACCGGGTATACTTTGCCAGAGCTCGACAAGTTAGCTGATAAAGAGGGAGAACCAACAACATCATTTTTAAAAAGGCTGGCAAGTAAATATAAGATACATATTATCGGTGGGTCGATTGCGAATGAAAAATCAGGAAAGTATTATAATTCCAGTATGGTCATTGATGGACAAGGAGAACTTATTTATAAGTATGACAAAATGCACCTCGTTCCCATGTTGGATGAACCGCGTTATTTGACTGGCGGAAGAAAAAAGGTAGAGGTTTTTGAACTAGGTGGCGTTAAAATGGGGATCATTATTTGTTATGATTTACGTTTCCCTGAATTGGCACGTACTTTGGCGCTGGAAGGTGCACAGATATTATATGTTGTGGCAGAATGGCCTGCTGCCAGAAAAGAGCATTGGAAGGCTCTTTTAATTGCACGAGCAATAGAAAATCAAATGTACGTTGTTTCAAGTAATCGAGTCGGAAGTTATGATGGAGTAGATTTTGCAGGAAGCTCTATGATTATAGATCCTTGGGGCAATTGTATTCACACAGGAAGTGAGACGGAGGAAGAAACGATAATTGCATCACTTGTATTGGAATCGGTCCCCAAAATAAGGAAAGAGGTCCCGGTATTTGCCAGCAGAGTACCTGAACTATATTAGTGGTTTTTATTACTATTACTAGAAAAGACCCTCCATTTGGAAGGTCTTTCAGTTTAATACACTTATGCTAAACGCTTGATACGCTCATCTATATCAGGATGTGTTGAAAAGATACTGGATTTCTTTTTCCCATTTATCTTTAAGGTAGAGATAGCTGTCTGGTCGTCAGCTTTTACTCTGTGAGAATACGCCTTTAATGATACAAGTGCATGTCTCATTTTATCTTTTCCGGCCAGATCTGCGCCGCCGCGATCAGCGTGGTATTCACGATGTCTCGAGTAGGCAAAGACGACAAGGCTTCCCAAAACTGAGAAAATAATCTGGAACACAATAATTGCTAGAAAATGGATTATTGGAGCCATTTGTTCCTGTCTTACTAATCGGGATACAGCAAATGCAGCTATGCGTGCGAGGAAAACAACAAATGTATTTACGACACCTTGCAGAAGGGTCATCGTAACCATATCTCCATTTGCTACGTGAGCTACTTCATGGGCAATTACTCCCTCCACGGCGTCGTCATCCATTTGCTGAAGTAATCCACTTGAAACAGCAACCAGAGAACGTTTCTTGGATGGACCAGTAGCAAAAGCATTAACTTCAGGAGAATTATAGATTCCCACTTCAGGCATGTGCATTAATCCAGCAGTTCTTGAAAGGCGGTGTACTTTCTCTACTATAGCCCTTTCATGAGAAGACATCGCTCCATCTGGATTAATTACTTTTACTTTCATCATCCTCTTAGCCATCCAACGTGACATACCCAGAGAAATAAAGGCACCTGTAAAACCGATTACAGCACTGACAATCAGTAATTGGCTAAAATTAATTCCACCCTCATCAATATAATTAAATCCACCTGGTATAAGTGAAAAAATAATACTAATGGTAAGCAGGACTAATACGTTCGTCAATAGAAAATAAAATATTCTTTTTCCCATATTCTCACCCTTAATTCGGTTATTTTTTTGTGTACTACACTATACTAGTCGCATAAAAGGTAACCAGTAAATAATGTGATGAATACACCTGTCTATATTATATAACGTGAGTATAGTGTTTACAACAGATTGTATTTGGCAAAAGGGTGTATAATAGACAGTCCTGTTGCATGTAAACTAATTTGTTTGTGGAGTTTGGAGGGCTATATGTTATTTGAATATGCATTAGTGTTTATAGGAGCTGCTATACCATGGCTGGAAATAGCTTTGGTCATACCTTTAGGGATCATACGTGGTCTATCGCCATTTTGGGTTATGGTTTTAGCCTTTATCGGGAATCTGATTACAATTTTTCCAGTAATAATTGGTTTTGATAAAGCAAAAATCTGGTATGAAAAACGACGGGTGAAGAAGGGGAAATCGATGGCTGACCGTACAAAACGCGGAAGAAAAATCTGGAATAAATATGGCCTTCCCGGTTTGGCTATGTTGGGACCTATCGTAACAGGGACCCACCTTGCAGTATTTATTGGAATGTCATTAGGTGCACAGAAGCAGTGGGTTGTTCTCTGGATGACTATTAGCATTGGTATTTGGACACTGATCTTTGGAATAGGCACGATATTTGGCTTGGATATTTTCCTGTAATGAATCTTTTTAATGCGGCATAATAGTAAAATAATAATTTTTTTTGTTGTGATGCCTACATAAAGTTACTAGATTACAATTGTATAAAGTTACTCAGCAAAACAACTAAGAACAGGCAATCAAAAACTTCGATTTAGGCGTCCCAGTTGGCCTGGGATAATTTAATGCACTTGGGATAATCTATGTAACATGGGATTTCTTGCTAACTTAACTGCCGCAGCGTGAAATTGACAAATGAGCCTTGATAGAGGTAGTAAGATTCGAGATATACTGCTCACACTGACTTTGGATTAACTGTTAATTGTTTGATGCTCCAGCCCGCTGCCCCTGCCTTCATTCAGCGCTTTTTCAGCTTTATCCCGTGTTGGACACGGTTCATTCAGCGGTCAACCCTTTGGGCGAAGTGTATTTTCGGAGCGGTTAGCTATAGCTCCGCCTTGTTTCATCACCTATCTACATGGGTATGCTAACTAGAAAAAATGTTTGAAAAAGGAGTTGCAATAAGATGACCTCACTAAATAAAATTCCTCAAGAGAAGGGCCTGGACAACAGTCTCGCTCTAATGACTGAAGGTTACCGATTTATCCCTAATCGATTACAATATTTTAATACTACTATATTTGAAACACGGTTGATGGGCGGACAAAAGGTGATCTGTATGAGTGGTGAAGAAGCTGCGAAGGTCTTTTATGATACAGAGCTTTTCGAGCGAAAGGGGGCCGCACCAAAACGAATAAAAGAAAGTTTATTCGGTGAGGGTGGTGTGCAAGGTATGGATGGGGAAGCTCACCGGCACCGAAAACAGCTGTTCATGTCGCTAATGACACCAGAGCGGTTAAAGGCATTCACTGATTTAACAAACGAACAGTGGGAATTGGCAGTCGATAAATGGGAAGATATGGATGAAGTTGTTCTGTTTAATGAAGTGGAAAAGATTATGTTTCAAGTGGCCTGTCATTGGGCGGGGGTTCCAATTTGGGCGAAGGAATTAAGTCAGCGGACGAATGATATGTCGAAAATGATTGATGCGTTTGGAGCAGTGGGTCCAAGACACTGGCGGGGGAGAGTTGCCCGTAATAGAACTGAAAAGTGGATTGAATATATTATTACAAGGGTCCGCACTGGGAGAATGTCTGCCAATGAGGATAAAGCATTATATGCCATGGCGTGGCATGAAGACTTGAATGGAAATTTACTGGACACAAAGACTGCTGCAGTAGAGCTGATTAATATACTGCGCCCTATTGTAGCGATAGGTCGTTATATTACATTTGGTGCGCTGGCATTGCATGATTACCCAGAGACACAAGTGAAATTGCAGGAAGACAAGGATAATTACAGTAAGATGTTTGTGCAGGAAGTACGTCGATATTATCCATTTGGTCCGTTTACTGGGGCTAGAGTACGTAAAGAATTCACTTGGAATAACTATCTATTTGAAAAGAATACATTGGTATTGCTTGATATATACGGTACCAATCATAGTTCTGAATTATGGGGAGATCCGGAACAGTTCCGACCTGAGCGGTTCTATGATTGGGAAGGCAGCCCATTTGATTTTATACCTCAAGGTGGGGGAGAATATGAGATGGGACATCGATGTGCGGGTGAATGGGTTACGGTAGAGGGGATGAAAACAAGCCTTGAATTTCTGACAAACCATTTGGACTACCATGTACCAGAGCAAGATTTAGACTTTAGTATGGTGCGCATGCCAAGTATTCCTAAGAGCAGATTTATAATAAAAAATGTGAAGCGCAAATAATAAATGCTGTCTCCTTATGAGACAGCATTTATTATTAGGAGATCAATATGCTATTTTTAAAATGTCATAAAATAGCTTCTGCTGTAAAAACAGAATCATCGTTTTAAATTCTCAAGAATAATATGGCTATCGCTCCCCTTTTCAGCCCCCTTAAAAAAATAGAACTTAGTCCACGCAGTTCTGCTTTCTTTCCTGATGGAAGAAATAGCTCCGCCTCTTTTTAAAATGTAATGTTTATATCCTCAGGCAGGCAAGAAGCCATTTCTTGTGAATAGCAGTTAAGTGATTTCTAAAAGCCATACGTGATTCTTCATAGCTGCTCGGAAAGTAATGATTCAATCTTGTTAGAGCGGGATAAGGGCTTTGTGCACTCATGAAGAAAATGGTGACTTTATATTTTTACATTCCTCAAATCATAAAATCAAAAAAATTTACTGGTCTAAATACTGCTGGAATTGCTGTATAAAAATCACAGTACCGATTAAGTGACAAAATGTGATGAAATAAGTAAAATAACCTAAGAGGAGGATGTAACACTTCATGAACAATTTCAGAAAAAAATGTGCCCAGATCTCCGAGCATTCTCTATTTTTGAATGTAATTATCGGGTTAATTTTAATTAATGCTATTATAGTTGGCTTAGAAACATATTCCTATTTTTCCGAAAATTATGCGGGTTGGATATACATAGCAGATAAAGCTTTATTGTGGATTTTTACCGCGGAAATTATAATTAGATTACTAGGAAGTAAATCGATTGGATCATTCTTTAAGGATCCTTGGAGTGTATTTGATTTTATTATTGTAATAAGTGGACATGTTCTGGTGGGAGCTTACTATGTTACAGTCTTAAGGATATTGCGTGTACTGCGTGTATTAAGAGCTATCTCGGTTATTCCGTCCTTACGTAAGATAGTGAATGCACTTCTACTTACAATCCCTTCCATGGGAACTATTCTATTACTATTAAGTATTTTCTTTTATATTTATGGGGTAATCGGTACGATGCTATTCAAGGATATTGCTCCAGAGTATTTCGGTACGCTGCATGATTCCTTATTAACATTATTTCAAGTAGTTACCTTGGAATCATGGGCAAGTGGCGTAGCGCGACCGATTCTTGCACAAGATCCAACATCCTGGTGGTTTTTCATCACCTTTATTTTGATAGGTACTTTCGTCATATTCAACTTATTAATCGGTGTAATCGTTAATAATATGGAGGAAGCAGAAGAAGAGAAAAAGCCAACATCTGCTGACTTAAAATTAATAGAAGTACAAAAAGAGTTACAAGAGATTAAACAGCTACTCGTAAAAAAATCAGAATAAGTCATAGCAATCGTCCCAGGGGAATATACTCTTCTGGGGCATTTTTGTTGCTGCTGAATTCTTTGTACGCTCATGGAAAACAGTTTCCTTTATATAAAAAGCCCCGATTCACTACTACAGTGAACGAGGCTTTTAGTTGATCTAATTCATTAATTCAGCAACTATCTCATAGGACCGCAATCGATCTTCTTGATTAAAAATCTGTGAAGCAATAATTATTTCATCTGCCTGTGTATCCGCTTGGAAAGCTTTAAGCCCCTCCTTCACTGTTTCTGGGCTACCTACGATCGTGGTGCGTGGATCGAGTGATTGCTTAATTGCCTCAAGCTCCATAGGTGACCATTTCTCTTCAATATTTTCTATTGGGGGCTGCAGTTTTGTTGGTTTGCCTCTACGAATGCTTAAAAACTGTTGCTGTAGAGAGGTGGCAATATAATGCGCTTTTTCATCCGTATCAGCTGCAATTACATTAACGCCGACCATTGCGTATGGATTTTCAAGAAATGCAGAAGGCTGGAAATTATCCCGGTACAGTTTTAATGCTGGAATAGTATAGGCTGGTGCAAAATGACTGGCGAAAGAGAAATATAATCCCTTTTCGGCAGCTAATCGTGCACTAAAGTCACTTGAACCAAGTAACCAGATTGGTATATTAAGACCCTGGCCAGGAACTGCTTTCACACGGGAGACTGGATCATCCGAAAAATAATCCTGCAGCTCATTTACCTGCATGGGGAAATCCTCTACACGCATATTTAGTGTTCGGCGCAGTGCATAAGCTGTCGCTTGGTCACTTCCAGGTGCACGGCCCAGGCCAAGGTCGATTCTGTCAGGGTAGAGCGATTCAAGGGTACCAAATTGCTCAGCAATAACCAGTGTAGCATGATTGGGCAACATGACTCCTCCAGCTCCAATTCGCATGTGATTCGTCTTACCGGCAATATGCCCCATAATCACTGAGGTTGCAGAGCTGGCAATGCCAGGCATGTTGTGATGCTCTGCCAGCCAATACCGGTGAAAACCCAGCCTTTCAACATGCTGAGCTAATTCTACACTCTTTTTAAAAGATTGACCTGGATCACTGTTTTCATTAACAGGTGCAAGATCAAGAACAGATAGTGGTATATTATTAAATTTTTTAAATTGATTGGACGTCAACATATTCACTCCTCTAGTACTTCTTAGTAAGAAATAATACGTTTTTAATAGTGTTCCGTCCAATAATTAGCCTATACATGCAGGGTCTGAAAGTAGTAAAAGAAACGCTTGATTTAAATACAGCATTCGTATATTCTGCTCGTATGTTCTTAATAAAGTATTAATGGAAAAAAATTTGTGTAATAACAAACGAATTTAATGCAAAAAACTATTGACTTGTTCTGTATAAAGAACTACACTAAGATAGTAGAAAGAAATATAACTAATTCTATTCAAGTCAATGTTTATTTTTTTAGTGGTTATGTTCGTTATAAAGAATAAACAGTATTTTAGTGAATAGAATTTAATTAAACCCATATGTATAAAGGTGGTATGGATAAGGTGAAGGAAATTAATCTTAAAGAAATATTTGCTTCAATAAAACAGCGATTCTGGATTATAGCTCTTGTAGCAGCTGCTGCAGCACTGGCTGGATTTGTATACAGCAATCTTACCTCTCAAACACTGTTGTATGAGTCATCTACCAGGGTCATTATAGGATCAGACAGTGAATCGATGAGTACACTTATGGTAATGATTAAAGATCCAATAGTTATGAATAAAGTAAAAGAGGAATTACAGCTATCAAGGCCATCTGAAAGTCTTTCCAGCCAAATAGAAGTTCAGAGACTGGAAGACTCACAAGTAATTATGATCTCTGTCATTGACACAGATCCCGTGGTTGCTGCATCCATTGCCAACGCTACAGCGAATGCCTTTAAAAATGAAATAGTAAACATACTCGATTTTCGGGATGTCCAATTATTATCAGCAGCTCAAGAGAACCCGTATCCAATTAATGAGAAACAAAACCATACTACCGTCATAGCCCTCGTTTTTGGAATAATAACGGGAACTGGTCTAGTCTTTCTATTGGAATCTCTGGATGGAAAGATAAGGAAAGAGCGTGATGTTGAAGAGGCACTTGGTGTTCCAGTAATTGGAGTTGTTTCAAATATGAATAAGAAAAAATTAGTAATGAAGAAAACCAAATCCCATGAAGTGAAATTGAGAAGGAGTGAGACGGTAGGTGTTAAATAAGAGGTCAAAAGCAGACAGCGTAAAAAAGAGACATCTCATTACCCACTCAAGTGCAGATTCAATTATTTCGGATCAATTTAGAACAATACGGACGAATATTAAATTTCTGTCTGAGGAGAAGAGAAAAAGGACATTCCTCGTAACTTCTCCAGGTATAGGTGAAGGAAAGTCCACGACGACGGCCAACCTGGCAGTTTCTGTCGCCCAGCAAAAAGACAAGGTGCTGCTGGTTGATACAAATTTAAGAGAACCAATTATTCATCGTATTTTTAAGATTTCCAATGAAGTTGGCTTAACCGATATTTTAACAGAGAAGGCAACATTTGATGAGGCGATTCATAAAACAGGTATTGGAAAACTCGACATTTTAACTAGTGGGTCAGCGGTTTCCAGTCCTGCTGAGGTGCTTGGTAATGAAATTATGGCAAAGCTGTTGAATGGGGTAAAGACTGCTTATGATATGGTATTAATCGATTCACCAACGATACTAAAATCGACGGAGACTAGGTTGCTGGCTAATCAATGTGACGGGGTTATCTTAGTGGTAAATCGCGGAAAAACAATATTGGAGAAGGCAGTAGAGGCCAGGAAGATACTTAAGCTTTCCAGGTCGGATCTTGTTGGTGTCATAATAAATGAAAAGGGATGAAATTTTTTTAATTTAATTGTTCGTTATTAAGAATTAATTAAAGTAATATGAATGTTATAGAGAAAATTATAGTTGGTGATGCCTACTTGCCTTTATCTATGCAGGCACTCGATCATGCTGTGGGTTAATAAATATTAACCTTAGACGCGCGTCGTCAGTAGTGTGGTGTGAGGATGGGTTAGATGCCCATATGAATACATAAATGATACTGCGCAACTGAGGTGTATTGCGTCACAAATCAAGTATGTTAATCTTTGCAGTTGCAGTTGTGAATAAAAAAGAAAGGAGGAAGTAAATGACCTACACGCAGAGACTATCCCTTTTTATTATAATTGATACATGTTTTGTATTAACTGCCATGTTTTTAAGTGGTTTTCTTGTAAGTATAGATATTTATCAAAATCCCCTGCTGATAACAAGCTTCATTGCAGTTCTTTTATGCCATCATTTTTTTGCCTTAAAATACAAGCTTTATAAAAAGATCTGGGAATACGCCAGTACAAAAGAATTACTAATTATTTTCAAAATCGTCTCCTTCTCTATTCTTTCTGCCATTTTAATTCAATTAATTATTACTCAAGGTATTTATCTTAAACTACTTGCGGTCACATGGCTGCTTCATATGTTTTTGATAGGTGGATCGCGATTTGTGTGGAGGATTTACCGCGACTCAATCATGAACAGGCAAGATAATAAAATCAGAACACTAATAATCGGGGCTGGTTCAGCTGGAACAATGGTTGCAAGGCAGTTACTCAAGAATAATGAAAGCAATCTTCTTCCAGTTGCTTTTATCGATGATGAAAAGAATAAACACCAACTTGATATTTTTGGACTCCCTGTAATCGGAGGGGTAAAAGAAATAGAGAAGGCTGTAAACGACTTGGAAATTGATAATATAATCATTTCGATACCCTCTCTTCGAAAGAAAGAGTTAAATATTATTTTTCAAGAGTGTGCGAAAACAAGAGCACAAACTAAAATACTGCCATTATTGGAAGATTTAATAACTGGAAAAGTTTCTGTTAACCAGTTTAGGGATGTGCAAGTAGAAGATTTGCTCGGTAGGGATCCGATTGATATGGATATAGACAGTATCTCGGAGTATGTTACGAGAAAAGTGGTCCTTGTAACAGGAGCCGGTGGTTCTATCGGTTCGGAGATATCAAGGCAGATTGCTCAGTTTTCTCCCAGTAAGCTCATACTACTCGGTCATGGAGAAAATAGCATCTATACGATCGAAATGGAATTAAAAGAAAATACTACCCATAAACCTATTCAATTCGTTACGGAAATAGCTGATGTTCAGGATGAAAAGAAAATGATGGAAGTGATGAGAAAACATACACCGGATGTTGTCTACCATGCAGCTGCCCATAAACATGTGCCCTTAATGGAACGTAACCCGGAAGAAGCTGTAAAAAATAACATTATCGGAACAATGAATACAGCTAATGCAGCAAGCTGGAATAATGTAAATACATTCGTAATGGTATCGACAGATAAAGCAGTTAATCCGACTAGTGTTATGGGAGCATCTAAGAAAATAGCAGAAATGATTGTGCAGAACATGAACAAAAACAGCAGTACAAAGTTTGTTGCAGTTCGATTTGGCAATGTGCTGGGAAGCCGTGGAAGTGTCATCCCTTTATTTAAAAGACAAATAGAAAATGGAGGTCCGGTTACTGTGACTCATCCGGATATGATCCGCTATTTCATGACCATTCCAGAGGCTTCACGTCTCGTGATTCAAGCTGGCGCTCTAGCAAATGGTGGAGAAATATTTGTACTGGACATGGGCGACCCAGTAAAGATTGTAGATCTTGCTAAAAACTTAATTAAACTATCTGGCTATTCAATTGATGAGATTGGGCTGGAGTTCACTGGTATAAGGCCAGGGGAGAAGCTTTTTGAAGAATTACTACAAGAAAATGAAATTAATGAAAACCAAGTATACCCTAAAATTTATGTTGGAAAAACAACAGCTAACCTTTTCTTAGAAGATATAAAGAAAATCATAGAGGGCTACAGAAATTTAGAGAGTTCAGTTCTTAGGCAGGAATTATTAAATCTTGCAAACAATGAGTTCAGTCAACAATCAAAGTCAGCAATACCTTTATAAGATTGATAAGGAGTGTAATGAAATGAAAGTTAAGAAAGCGATAATTCCAGCTGCAGGATTGGGTACAAGATTTCTGCCAGCAACTAAGGCAATGCCAAAAGAGATGTTGCCAATCGTTGATAAACCTACTATTCAATACATTGTCGAAGAGGCAATTGAATCTGGTATTGAGGATATTATAATTGTAACGGGTAAAGGTAAAAGAGCTATTGAAGACCATTTTGATCATTCATTCGAATTGGAACAAAATCTTTTCAATAAAGGAAAGTTTGATTTGTTAAGTAAGGTGCAGAAATCTTCCAAAATGGTAGATATTCATTATATACGCCAAAAGGAACCAAAGGGTCTGGGTCATGCTATCTGGTGTGCACGCAAATTTATTGGGAACGATCCTTTTGCTGTCTTGCTGGGTGACGATATTGTTGAATCAGAAACACCGTGTTTAAAGCAACTTATAAATCAATACGAACATTATAATGCCTCTATTCTCGGGGTGCAGGCTGTGAAAGAAGAAGATGTCTCCAGATATGGAATTGTGGATGGTCGTATAATCGATGAGCATCTTTATACGGTCCATAATTTAGTAGAGAAACCACAAGTAGAAGAGACACCATCTAATTTGGCTATTCTAGGTCGTTATATTTTGAGCCCAACCATATTTGACATTTTGAACAGGCAGAAGCCAGGTGCTGGAGATGAAATTCAATTGACAGACGCTATCGCAGAGCTTACTAAGTTTGAGGCAGTATACGCATATGATTTTGAAGGGAAGCGTTATGACGTTGGCGAGAAGATGGGTTTTATTCAAACTACTATCGAGTTCGCTTTGCATCGGGATGATTTGAGAAGAGAATTATTGGATTATTTATCATTGGTTGTAGAAACAGAATTAACAAAATAGGGCTAAAGGGGGATGTTATGGTTAATAAAATACTATACTGTGCAACGGTTGATTATCATTTCAAGGCTTTCCATCTGCCCACTATGAAGTGGTTTAAAGACCAGGGATGGGAAGTTGATGTTGCAGCATCCGGTACCATAGATCTTCCCTATACCGATACTAAACACAACATTCCGATTCAGCGTTCCCCATTTAGTCTCTCGAACCTAGAAGCTTATAAGCAATTAAAAACGATTATTGAGCAGAATGATTACTCTATCATTCATTGCCATACACCTTTAGGAGGCCTGCTAGCCCGACTTGCTGCTAGAAAGGCTAGAAGAAAAGGCACGAAGCTGTTTTATACTGCGCATGGATTTCATTTTTTCAGCGGTGCGCCGATACCAAACTGGCTGATCTATTATCCTATTGAAAAATTATTGTCGCGGTATACGGACTGCTTACTGACAATTAACCAAGAAGACTACCAGCTGGCGGTAAAGCATCAGTTCCAGGCAGGAAGTATTGAACACATTCATGGTGTTGGTGTAGATACAGAGAAATTTAAACCGGTTGATAAAACTAAAAGAACAGAACTGAAAAAGTCATTTGGCTATCATGCTGATGACTTTTTATTATTTTACGCAGCAGAGTTCAACAAAAATAAAAACCAGCAGTTTCTGCTGCATATGCTTGCATTACTGAAAAAAGATGTTCCACGTGTGAAGCTGTTACTTGCAGGAGAAGGTGCTATGCTGTCCAGCTGTCAACAACTCGCCAGTAGTCTTGGGATTAGTCATATGGTTGATTTTCTTGGCTTTCGAAAGGATATCGATCAGTTGCTGCCAGTGTGTGATATTGCCGTAGCTTCTAGTTATCGTGAGGGTCTGCCTGTTAATGTAATGGAAGCAATGGCATGTGGTCTTCCAGTCATCGCGGTTGATAACAGAGGGCATAGGGAACTCGTGCAAACGAATAAAACAGGCTGGCTTTTAGCTGATTACAATCTTGAGGAATTTGCTGGAATCGTTAAGCTGTTCTCAGATGACCGAGAAGTAAAAAGTAAGTTAGGCCTAATAGGGCGTAAACTGATTATAGATATGTATAGTTCAACCAAAGTACTGGCTGAAAAAAGCCTGATTTACAAATCACATATGGAAGAGGAGGTGACGGTGTGGGCAGCGAATTAAGGATTTTGCATGTAGTAGTTAATATGAACCGGGGAGGCGCTGAAACCCTAATCATGAATCTGTACAGAAATATTGACAAAACCAAAATACAGTTTGATTTTCTGACCTGTAAAGAAGGCGCATTTGATGAAGAAATTAGTAGGCTTGGAGGTATTATTCACCGGATCCCCTATGTTACGGAAGCAGGTCATAAGGGCTTTAACCAGGCATTGAGGAATTTCTTATTAGAACATCCGGCATATAAAATCGTGCATTCCCATATGGATAAAATGAGCGGTTTTGTGCTTCGCTCCGCTAAGAGAGCAAATGTACCTATTCGGATTGCGCACAGTCACAATACAGAGAGTGAGGGCGGTATAGCTGCTAAAACTTATAAGTGGTATGCAGGGTGCCATATTAAATCCCAGGCAACTCACTACTATGCTTGTTCTCAAGCAGCTGCTAAATGGCTATTTACAACCAAAAGTCATGAGGCATTTATTTTAAAAAATGGAGTTGAAACAGATAAATTTCAGTATTCGCTGAAAATCCGAGAAGCAATTAGAAGTGAATTGAATATTAAAAACGATACATTAGTTGTCGGGCATGTTGGCAGGTTTTCTCCCCAAAAAAATCACATGCTCTTATTGGATATTTTCGCTGGCGTAGTTAAACAAGAACCTAATTCGATCTTGCTGTTGGTTGGCGATGGTCCTTTAAAGCTAAAACTTGAGGAAAGAGTTAAAGAATTAAAACTGGATAAAAAGGTAAGGTTTCTTGGGATAAGAGAGGATATTCATTTAATACTTCAAGCATTTGATATGTTTGTATTTCCTTCATTACATGAGGGACTCCCAGTAACTTTGATAGAAGCTCAAGCAGCGGGTTTACCCTGTTTCATTGCGGACACGATAACAAAGGAAGTAGATATGGGAGTTGGCTTGATACAGCAGCTTCCTTTATCAAATAAAAATGAGTGGATTCAAAAAATCATTAATCTGGAAGTAGATAACTATCGTTCAATTTCCCATGATGCATTGTTAAAGCAGGGCTATGATATAAGGAAAACTGCAGAGCATGCACAACGTTCTTATTTATCTATGAAAGAGAAAGCTTTATGAAAAAGCTAACGGTTTTTACACCTACTTATAACCGGGCATTTTGCCTTAGTAAATGCTATGAAAGCTTGAAACAACAATCATGCAAGGATTTTGCATGGTTGATTATTGATGATGGTTCTACGGATAACACACGCGGTCTTGTTAAGGGATGGATGAAAGAAAATGTCATTCCTATAAATTATTATTGGCAAGAAAACCAAGGAATGCATGGGGCACATAATAGTGCATACGAACGGATTAACACGGAATTAAATGTCTGTATTGATTCCGATGATTATATGCCAATAGATGCAGTAGAAAAAATCCTCGCATTTTGGGAAAAATATGGTAACAAAAAGGTTAGTGGAATAATTGGTCTGGATTCAACAAGTGAAAGTAAAGTTATTGGAACAAAATTACCGGTAGACTTGAATACTTCTACATTATTTGATCTCTATAACAAGCATGGGGTTACTGGAGATAAAAAGCTGGTATATCGTTCAGAATTAACAAAGAAATATCCTTACCCATTGTTTACAAATGAAAAGTATGTAGGATTAGCCTACAAATATTACATGCTGGATAAGAGTTTCGAAATGCTGCTGATGAATGAAGTTTTATGCTGTGTGGAATATCTCCCTGATGGTTCTTCACGTAATATGTTAAAACAATATCGTAGCAATCCCAGGGGTTTTTCATTTTACCGGAAAGAATTGATGGGCTTACCTTTTGCAAGTAAAGTTTTTAAGTTCAGGCAGGCTGTACATTATGTATCCAGTAGTTTATTAAGCAAAAACCACTCCTTTATACGAGAAACGCCTAATAAAACAATAACCATTCTGGCAATCCCGGTCGGACTACTATTATATCTATATATTAAAACTAAAACGAGGACGGCTATACTAGAGTAATTCTTTTAAATTGAAAGGAAAAATCAAATGACTTTTCTTTGGCTTAACCTTGCTTTTGTATATATTTTTTCTTTTTTTTCCAGGTATGCAGCGACTACTGACCTAGAATCACCTGTTTCCATTAAGCCCAATAAGTTATTAGTCTTTGCCTCATTAGTAACATTGGTAGCCGTCTCGGGCCTCCGATCTAATATTGGAGATACATTTTCATATGTCCATTCCTTCGAAACAAATGATTTTACATGGGAATACATTCTCTCGCAAAAAGATGTCGGATTTGGTGTCCTTCAAATGGTGCTGCAAAACTATGTATCTGCTGATCCGCAAATACTCATATTTACAACAGCACTGATAACCAACTTGCTAATTATTATGGTTTTTTATAACTATTCCAGAATGATAGAAATTAGTTTGTATGTATATATCACGGGTGGGTTATTTTTAGTATCCATGAATGGAATCCGGCAGGTTCTGGCTGCAGCAATTGCCTTTACAGCCATTAAATATTTAATTAATGGCAACTTACTAAAATATTCGTTTGTCGTAATTTTTGCTTCCTTATTTCATCAAAGTGCACTAATTCTGCTTCCTATCTATTTTCTAGTCAGATTTAAGGCATGGTCGAGTGCAACAGTAACTCTAATTCTATTTTCAATCCTCATAGTAATTGGATATGAGAGGTTTTCTGCATTATTGTTCTCGGCAATTGATGGATCACAATATGGTCACTATAGTGGATTCGCTGAGGGTGGGGCTAATTTTATCAGAGTAGTTGTCCACTTTGTGCCGATTATCCTGGCATATTTAGGAAGAGAGAAACTGAAGAAAATCTTCCCTGCCAGTGACTATATCGTAAATATGGCATTAGTAGGTTCGATCTTTATGCTTATCTCGACTCAAAATTGGATATTTGCCAGGTTTGCAATCTATTTTCAATTGTATCAATTAATTCTTATTTCCTGGATAGTAAAGCTTTTCAGTAAAAAGGATCAGAGGTTAATCTATTTTGGAATTTTGGTTTGTTACTTGGCTTATTATATTTATGAAAATGTAATGACACTCAATATTAACTATAGAAGTGATTACCTATTTTGGTGAAAAGGGGTGAATGAATGGCAGTTCTTGTGACAGGTGGAGCGGGCTATATTGGAACGCACACTTGTGTTGAATTACTTACTAAGGGATATGAAATAATTGTTATAGATAATTTTTGCAATAGTAACCCAGAAGCAGTAAAAAGGGTGAGTAAGATAACAGGTAAAGATTTCAAAACGTACCATGCAGATTTGCTGGATAAGGATAGAGTGGAAGCCATATTCTTTGAAAATAAGATTGATGCCGTGATCCACTTTGCCGGTCTAAAGGCAGTTGGTGAGTCAGTAGCTGTTCCGCTCAAGTATTACCAAAACAACGTAACAGGTACGATGAATTTATGTGAGGTCATGAAGCAGCACGGCGTGAAAAACCTTGTATTTAGTTCATCGGCAACTGTATATGGAACACCTGATCAAGTTCCAATCGATGAGAACACGAAACTGAATGCGTTAAACCCATACGGTCGAACAAAGAAAATCATTGAAGAAATATTACATGATATATATAGATCGGATCAAACTTGGAATATTGCCATATTGAGATATTTCAACCCAATTGGAGCACATCCAAGTGGTTATATTGGTGAGGATCCGAGTGGAATACCGAACAACCTGATGCCATATATTTCCCAAGTGGCAGTTGGAAAGAGAGAACAACTTACTATATTTGGAAAAGACTACCCAACAATGGATGGAACAGGTATAAGAGATTATATACATGTTATGGATTTAGCAACCGGACATCTGAGTGCTTTGGAAAAAGTTCAGTCTTCCGGAGGTGTAGAGGCCTATAACCTTGGAACAGGCAAGGGTTACAGTGTACTGCAGATGGTGGAAGCATTTGAAGAGGTATCTGAAAAAACAATTCCCTACAAAATAGCAGAACGCCGGGCAGGTGATACGGCGATATGCTTTGCAAATCCCACAAAGGCCAAAAATGAACTCGGTTGGCAAGCAACAAGAGGGATTCATAAGATGTGCGAAGATACATGGCGATGGCAACAAAAAAATCCAAATGGATACACGACTACAGAATACCAGAATCCGGTGCATAATGATGCAGCGGTTTTTTAATGCCTTAATAACACATTCGATATAAGGAGTGATCAAAGCGTGAAACGAGTGATGGATATCGTAATTTCTTTGACCTTACTCACGGTATTTTCTCCAATAATTTTTATTGTTGCTGTCATTATCAGAGTACGCATGGGTACCCCAATATTATTTAGACAGCTAAGACCAGGATTAAACAGTAAGCCATTTTATCTATATAAATTTAGAACCATGACTAAACAGTTAGATGATAAAGGAAGGGAATTACCTGATGGAACTAGATTAACACCATTAGGCAAACGTTTAAGAAGGTTAAGTTTAGATGAGTTCCCCCAATTGATTAACGTGTTAAGAGGTGAAATGGCCTTAGTTGGACCAAGGCCACTATTAATGGAGTATTTACCCCTCTATAACGAAAAACAAAGGTCACGACAATCTGTAAAACCCGGTATTACTGGATGGGCACAAATCAATGGAAGAAATGCAATTACATGGGAAGAAAAATTCAACTTAGATCAGTGGTATGTAAATAACCAAAGTATTTACATCGATTGTAAAATCTTATTACTAACCACCTCAAAGGTTCTGAAAAGGGAAGGAATCTCTCATCAGGATTCTGTTACTATGGAAAAATTCAATGGCAATCAAGGGGTTCTGTAGGATGCGAGTAATTATTCTGGGAGATGGGGGACACAGCAGAGTAATACAGGAAATGATTTTTGCCAAAGAAGAATATGAAGTAATTGCTATTTTGGATGATAAGTATGAACAAAGGTTTCAGGAACGAGGAATCATTCATGCGCCAATTTCTTACTTAGTAAAACTGATACGAGGAGATATCAAGGTGATTGTTGCAATAGGGAATAATAACGTCCGCAAAAAAGTAGTTCAAAGTTTAAGCCTGCTTCCAGAACAATACCTTACCATCATCCATCCATCAGCAGTTATCAGTACTTCGGCAAGAATAGAGAACGGGACGGTGATCATGCCAAACGCGGTTGTGAATGCCAAAGCAGAGATAAGCATGCACTGTATTATTAACACGGGTGCGATTATAGAACATGATAATGCAGTTGGTACTTATGCGCATATTTCACCTAACGCAACGTTAGCCGGAGCTGTAACAACGGGTGAGGGCGTGCATGTTGGGTCTTCTGCTACTATCATTCCGGGCATGCATGTTGGAAGCTGGTCGGTAATTGGAGCAGGGTCTACCGTAATCGAACACATTCCAGCGTACAGCAAGGCGGTTGGTTGTCCGACAAGAATTATTGAAAGAATCCTCATTAAATAAATAGTAAATGAAAAGGTTGTGGCTCTAGTGACAAAACCGAAAATATTACTATCTCCACCTCATATGAGCGGGAAAGAGCAACATTATATAAATGAAGCCTTTAGAACAAATTGGATTGCTCCATTAGGACCTAACGTGGATGCATTTGAAGTAGAATTTGCGAAAGCTGTTGGGGTCAAAGCAGCACTGGCAGTTAGCTCAGGAACGGCCGCAATACATTTAGCTCTTGCCTTATTAAATGTAAGCAATGGGGATAAAGTATTTTGCTCCACGCTGACATTTGTAGCGAGCGCTAATCCGATTTTGTATCAAGGGGCAGATCCTGTTTTCATTGATTCAGAGCCAGATTCATGGAATATGTCACCACAGGCACTAATAAAAGCCATGCAAGAGGCTGGACGCGAGGGAAACCTTCCTAAAGCAGTCATTGTCGTTAACTTATATGGGCAAAGTTCAAAGATGGATGAAATTATTGAAATTTGCAACACGTACGATGTTCCGATAATAGAGGATGCAGCTGAATCTCTTGGTACCACCTATAAGGGCAGAGTAAGTGGTACATTTGGTGAATTTGGAATCTATTCGTTCAATGGAAATAAAATCATTACCACCTCTGGAGGAGGAATGCTTGTATCAGACAATACAGAAGCCATTAACAAAGCTCGTTTTTTAGCTAGTCAGGCGCGTGATCCAGCTCCACATTACCAGCATAGTGTTACCGGATATAATTATCGGCTGAGTAATTTATTAGCAGGTGTAGGCAGAACCCAATTGGAAGTTTTAGCAAGTCGGGTAGAGACGAGAAGAAATATATTTGAAATTTATTACCACGGGTTAGCTGACCTTCCAGGAATTAACTTTATGCCTGAGTTAGAGAATACGAGAATGAATCGTTGGCTGACTACACTTACCATAAATGAAGCTGAATCTGGTGTCACTGTAAGTCGCTTACTGAAATCCTTTGAAAAGGAAAATATAGAAGTGCGGCCAGTATGGAAGCCTCTTCACACCCAGCCATTATTCCAAGGTTGTCAATACTACCCCCACGAAGAAAACAATCATGTGGCAGAACACTTATTTAAAAGTGGCATTTGTCTCCCCTCTGGTTCAGGATTGACTGGAGAAGAACAGCTCCGTGTCATTAAATGCTTTAGAGATGTATTTAATAAAACCATTATTAATAGGAGTTATTTGATTCTAGGAAAACATGAGGTATAAACGATGATAGGAGAAAACATTAAAAAGCTACGGGAAAAAAGGGGACTTACGTTATCAGAGTGTGCTGTTCGAGCAGAGATATCAAAGTCGTATTTAAGTAATTTAGAACGGGATATAACACAAAATCCATCTATTTTAATCATTGAAAAAATATCGGCCGTCTTGAATGTTGATCTTCAAACACTGCTTGGTTCGAAATCTGGCCCTAATACACTACCAGAGGGGGAATGGTTGGATTTTGTAAGGGAGTTAAAAGAATCAGGCGTGGAGACTGAACAGCTGCAGGAATATAAGACGGTAATTGAATTTGCGAAGTGGCAAAAGGAGAAAAATGAATTAGGTTAGATTTAAAAAGGGGAAAAAAAATGAAAAATAGGAAGCCAATTAGGATTCTTCAAGTTGTTGGAGCAATGAATAGAGCTGGTACAGAAACGATGTTAATGAATATATACAGAAACATAAATCATCGGAAGATACAGTTTGACTTTATTTCGTACAACAATAAAGAAGCAGACTATGATCACGAAATAGAAAGACTAGGCGGGAAAATTATAAAGCTTAGAAAGACTACCTCGATTAGAGAACTTTATCGTGCCATTAAAATACATGGTCCTTATCATGCAGTCCATGCCCATACGTTATTTCATTGTGGGATTGCAACTATAGCAGCCCTAATAGCTGGAGTAAATATTAGAATATCTCATGCCCATACTACTTCAGACACTAGTGATTCAGTTGCGAGAAAAATGTATATTCAACTTATGCGTCTACTAATTAATGGTTTTTCGACTAAGTTATTATCATGCAGTGACGGTGCTGGAATGTATTTATACGGAAAGAGCGTGGTGGCGAACACCAAATACTCCTATTTTCCAAACGTAATTGATTACACATCGTTTTTAAACGCACCTAAAAAAGAAATAAATAAGTTTAAGGTGGAAGAAGGTCTTGGAAATGGTATTGTAATAGGTCATATTGGCAGATTTATCGAAGCAAAGAATCATTCGTTTTTATTAGATATAATGAAAAACATAGTCAATTTAAATCCAACCATAAAATTGCTGCTTATCGGAGGCGGAGACTTAAAAGGGCAAGTTGAAGAAGAGGCTAAGAGATTAGAACTCCTTGATAATATAAGGTTTGTGGGGGTTAGAGAGAATATCTCAACGATACTTCACAGTATGCATGTATTTGTTTTCCCATCTATATATGAAGGGTTAGGGCTCGTTTTATTAGAGGCACAGGCTAGTGGAGTTCCATGTGTGGTGTCTGAAGCTATACAGCCTGAAGCAGATGTTGGATTGGGTTTGGTTACAACTCTTTCGTTAGACGATGGACCTACTGTTTGGGCAGACAAAATAATAGATTTAGCAGACAAAAAAGAGAGAAATACAAATGAAATTGTTAATCGATTTGAACAGAGCGGGTATTCCTTAACAGAAGGAATTTCCACATTAATGCAGATCTATCAATCTAATGTAGGTGAAGCATATGAAAAAGATATTGATCGCCTCCTTTGATATGGAAGTTGGTGGCGTGGAAAGAAGTCTTATAAGCATGCTGAATAACTTTGATTATGAAATTAACACAATTGATCTAATGCTGTACAGTCATACTGGTGATTTTATGGATTTGATCCCTGATAAAGTAAATTTATTGGGGGAATTGAAAGCTTATAAATCGTTTAGAATGCCAGTAGGAGAAATCTTAAAATCAGGAAGTATGCTTATAGGCCTAACAAGAATTGCAGCTAAATTTAATGCAAGCTTGGGTAGTACATCAGAACCAGGATATAAACAAATGCAGTATATGTGGAAATACGCACTGCCATTCCTGCCCAATCTGGAGGAGGAATACGATATTGCAATCAGCTACTTGTGGCCACATTATGCAGTGGCGGAAAAGGTGAAGGCAAAAACAAAAATTGCGTGGATACATACGGACTTCTCAGCTGTAAATACAAATAAAAATACAGATGTGGCTATGTGGAGTAATTTTGATTACATCGTTGCAGTATCTGTGGATTGTAAGGATGCGTTTATCAAAAAATACCCTGTTTTAAAAGAGAAAGTTATTGTAATTGAAAACATAACATCTCCAGATTTTGTTAGAGACTTAGCGGAAAAAGAGGTTGAAAATCCGATGCTGGGTGATTCACGTTTTAAACTGATAACAGTAGCTAGATTATCACATGCAAAAGGAATTGATAATGCTATAAAAGCTTTGAAACTATTAAAGGATAGAGGGTTCAACAATTTTTCCTGGTATGTTGTCGGTTATGGTGGCGATGAAAAAGCGCTGCAAGAGCTGATAGCAGAAAATGATTTAAAAGATGACTTTATATTATTAGGAAAACAAATCAATCCGTATTCATTTATGAAGGCAGCAGACTTATATGTTCAACCATCAAGGTATGAAGGAAAGGCCGTTACGGTAGGTGAGGCGCAAATACTTGGAAAACCAGTATTAATTACAAATTATTCTACGGCACCGAGCCAGATCAAGGATGGCTTTGATGGAGCAATATGTGAGCTTTCCATTGAGGGAATTGCAAATGGAATAGAGAGGTTATATATGGATGTGGAACTTAGAAAACAGTTAGAATCTAACTGCAGGAAAACAGACTATCAAAACAGAGAAGAACTGGAAAAGCTGTATAGAATAGTTTAGGAGGGCAATAATCGTTGCAAAAAGGAAAAGTTAGTGTTGTTGTTCCTATATACAAGGTAGAAATGTATCTGAACAGGTGTTTAGATAGTATTATTAACCAAACTTATTCTGATCTGGAGATTATTTTAGTAGACGATGGATCCCCGGACAGCTGTGGTGAAATTGCAGATGATTATCAGGCTGAAGATGATCGCATAAAAGTTTTCCACAAGAAAAACGGAGGGTTATCTGATGCTAGAAATTATGGAATGAAACATGTAACCAGTGAATACATTATGTTTGTCGACAGTGATGATTGGCTGGATCTGAATATGATCGAATTAATGGTCAATAACATGGTGGATTATCAAGCTGATGTTGTTCAATCAGCCTTTTATTATGCCCATGATGATTATTTACTCTATGATACTAGAAGTTACCCTCCAGAAGAAAATGTAGTAGTCATGGAAAAAAAGCAGCTCATGCATGAGCTGGTTGATAATAAACGAGTTAAAAACTTTGCATGGGGAAAGCTTTATAAAACCAATTTAATTAAAGATATTCCTTTCAAAAAAGGTGTGTTTTTTGAAGATGTTTTTTGGGCACATAAAGTAATGGATCGCGTAAACACCTATGTCCTTCTTAACAAACCTTTTTATAACTATTACCAACGTGATGATAGTATTGTTGCAGCATACAGTCTGAAGAATTTAGACTTTATTAGGGGCTTAAAGGAAAGACATCAGTTCATACAGCATAACTATCCAGAACTTGTTAATCAATCTTACAGAATGTTGTTGAAGGCTAATCTTGAACATTATTATCTGCTGCTCTTAAATAGAAAAAAGGATTCAACTGGTTACAATCGAAATAAGATTAAGAACTACATTGAGAAAAATCATAATCAATTTATAATATCGGCTAGAAATGAACATCAGCTCTATAGACAGCTGATGTTTTTTCGTATACATCCTTATCTGAATCTTTTTTACCTTGCAGTTAGAAAGTCAATAAGAAAAGTGAAGATCATACCAGCAAATAAGGGGTTAAAGAGAATCAATCTATGAAAAGGGAGTCATTTAATGATCAAAGTAATTAATCGTTTAAAGGAACTGGTATCACTAGCCATTATATATATCTTTAACTGCCTCCCTATTAAACATAATAAGATATTTCTATTCAGTTATTATGGAAGCCAATATGGCTGCAGTCCGAAGTACATAACCAAATATATAGTAGATCATTATCCCGAGCAGACATTTGATCTGGTATGGGCCTTTAATGATCCTGCTTCAAAGGAGCAGCTTATAGGAGTCCGCAAGGTTAAAACGATGTCCTTAAAGTATTTTTATGAACTGTGTACTTCTAAGGTTGTCATCACAAACTTTAGAACGACGAACTTATTTGTTAAAAGAAAAAGGCAATATTACATTCAAACCTGGCATAGCTCTTTACGGTTAAAACAAATTGAGAAAGATACCGAAGATACACTCCCTGATAACTATGTGGAGATGGCTAAAAAGGATTCAAGGAAATGTGATTTATTATTATCAGGCTGTTCCTACAGCACAGATATATTCAGAAGATCGTTCTGGTATGAGGGTGAGATATTTGAACAGGGTATTCCTAGAAATGATGTTTTATTTGAAGATAATGTGCATCTAAGGCATAAGATTTTAAAATCTCTTGGAGTTAGCTCTAAGGCAAATATAATCTTATATGCTCCAACATTCAGAAAAGATAACCAAGTGGATATTTATAATTTAGATTACGAAAAGATCATAGAGGAGTTACACATAAGATTTGGTGGTAATTGGACTTTCTTAGTTAAGTTACATCCACATTTAATCTCTCAATCAAGTGAATTGGTCTATGGTGATCAGGTAATTGATGTCACTGAATATGATGATATACAAGAACTGCTGGGGATTTCAGATGTGCTTATTACAGATTATTCTTCGCTAATGTTTGACTATGCATTAACAGGTCTTCCTTGTTTCTTATATGTCCCAGACGTAATCGATTATTTAAAGAATGACAGAAAGCTTTATTTTAACTTAACTGACTTACCCTTCTATCATGCGACCACAATAAATGAATTACTACTGAGAATAGAAAGTTTTGATTCTGTAGATTACAGGAGAAGATTACAAGAGTTTTCAACTAGCATTGGATCCTATGAACGAGGAAGAGCTACTGAATACTTACTTAAACAAATAACTGAAAAATGCTTTAACAAAACCAAGGAGGGTAGCCATGAAGCAGTATAAAACAGGTTATACCACAGGTGTATTTGACCTCTTCCACGTCGGTCACTTAAACGTATTGAAACGTGCCAAAGAGCGATGTGACTATTTAATAGTAGGCGTCAGTACCGATGAACTAGTAGAGGAATACAAGAAAAAGAGACCAGTAATTCCCTACGAAGAGCGAATAGAGATTGTAGAAGGCATAAAATATGTCGACCTGGTTGTATCCCAAATAACAAGAGATAAATTTGCTGCATGGGAGAAGTTGGATTTCGACGCCATGTTTGTTGGGGATGATTGGAAAGGGAATTCACTTTTTAATGAATTGGAGAGCCAGTTTGATCAAGTAGGTGTTGATATTGTTTACTTCCCCTATACAAAAGGCGTGTCGTCCACACTTGTAAAAGAAAAAATAAAAGTGTAGAGGAAGGATGATTTTCTATGAGCCCACCAACGATTAGTATTATTGTGCCTGTTTACAACGTAGAGGCGTATCTCAGAAAGTGTCTGGATAGTATTATTGCTCAGACCTTTACTAACTTCGAAGTCATTCTGGTAAATGATGGATCTACAGATGATAGTGGGGTGATTTGTGATGAATATGCAGCCAAGGATTCTAGGATTATTGTTGTTCACAAAGAATATGGTGGAGTTAGCTCTGCTAGAAACGCAGGAGTCGAATTAGTGAAGGGTGATTATATTGGATTTGTAGATGGGGATGATTATATTGAAAAGGATATGTATTTAACTTTGTTTCACTTATGTCAAGAAAATGAGAGTGATATTGCTATTTGTAATTTAGGAAGGGTAATAGATGGTAAATTAATAAACGGTGGTAATCATGAAGTTTATATAAAAGAATTCACTAATGAAGAAGGGATGAGTGAACTTTTTAAAGGTGTTCTATACCGATTCTCGCTATGTAATAAGCTGTTTAGTAGAAAGTGTTTTCAGGATATTCAATTTCCTGAAGGTCGAATTCATGAAGATTTGTCAACAACCTATAAGCTTTTTGCTAATGCCCAGAAAATAGTATATTCCAATTTTCTGGGATATATATATGTAAAAAGAAATAACAGTATTTTAACATCAAGATTTAATCAATCAAGATTAGATGCATTTATTGGTTGGAATGAAATATTGGTTTTTATGAAGAAAAACTATGATCAAATATTAGAGGATGTTGTTGCTTGTTATGGTTATTGGTGTGTTGATAATATTTATTATATTTTAAATCAAATACCAGATAAAACATATAGGAAAATCTATTTAAAAAATATCCAGAAGAATTTATTAAGTAATTATGAGGATGTTATGAAAAATAAATTATTATCCTTTAAATATAAATATATTGTTTCCATGATGAAATACAATTTGCGATTCCTTGTGTTTTCAAATCAGGTGAAAAGAGTGTTTAGAAACCAGAGTATTGGTTAGGGGGTATGTTATGGAAGTTAAAATTAGTATTATAGTTCCAATATATAATCTTCACCATTTATTACAAAAGTGTGTTGATTCCATTTTAGCTCAAACATTCACTGAATTTGAATTAATACTTGTAAATGATGGTTCTACAGATAGAAGTGGTAATATTTGTGATGAATATGCGAATCTTGATAAAAGGGTAAAAGTTATTCATAAAGAAAATGGTGGAGTGGCATCCTCTCGAAACGCCGGATTAGAAGTAGCAATAGGAAAATATATAGGATTTGTTGATAATGATGATTATATTAATGAATTTATGTTTGAAACACTATATGACAATGCAATCATTCATTCATCGGATATAGTAGTTTGTGATTTTCAAAATGTGGATGAGGATCAGCACTGTAATACTATGAAGTTTGATTCAGAATACAGGGTACAAAACTTTAATAACAAAGAAGCTTTAAATCAAATTTATACCAAAAAGGATGCTACATTTGTGTACTCATGGAATAAATTGTACAGAAAACATTTATTTGAAGATATATCATATGAATTTGGAAATTTATATGATGATGAATCTGTAGCTCATAAGCTTCTTTATCACAGTGAAAAAGTAACATATATTCAAACTGTGTTGTATTACTATGTTAAAAGAATAGGTAGTATAGTAAATACCCCATTCCATATTAAGAAATTTGATAGAGTTTATGCACTTAAACATAGAGAAGTTTTTTTTAGAAACAAAAAAGAGTTTGATTTACATCAAAAAGCACTTAAACATTATATGGAAGTGTTTTTTTGGTACTATTATATGGCTAAGTCCAACATAGGGAATGTTGATAAAGAATTAAAACAATTAAAAAGTACATTTGATAAGAGTTTGTTTTTTCTATTAAAACATAGGGAAATTGGTTGGAAGCAAAAATTAATGTGTGTATTGTTTAGTGCAAATCCACCATTATTTGAGTTAATAAAAAACGGTAGAGAAAAAAGTAAAAGAACAACTAGGATTTAACATAGAAAGTTATTTTTATAATGGTACATCTTAATAAGCTTTTTGAGTGAGGAGGAATTTTGCTATATGAAAATAAATTTATTATTTGTAATTGACTCACTAGATTGTGCTGGAGCAGAAAAGAGTTTAGTAACCTTATTAGGGCTGTTAGACTACTCTAAGTTCACGGTAGATTTAATGTTATTTGCACATGGGAAGGAATTAGAGAAGTTGGTTCCAAAGGAAGTAAAAATACTACAGCCTTTAAGGTATACTAATTTTTCCAACTTGCGACTTAATGATGCGATCATAGCTTCCATTACTAAGTCTGAATACAGAATGTTATTATCCAGACTGAAATATTCATCAAATTTACGTAAAAAAAAATATAGTAACTCTCAAAAAGCAAGGTTATTTTGGCAGAGTACTTCAAAAGTTATTGAATCTAATCCAACAGAGTACGATGTAGCCATTAGCTATGCACAGGGTGTTCCGACTTTTTATGTAGCGGAAAAAGTGAGAGCAAAAAAAAAGATCGCATGGGTGAATGTTAGTTATAGGTTAGCAGCTACAGAAAAACAATTTCAAAAAAAATATTATGATCAATACGATAAAGTGGTTGCTGTTTCTGATACAACTAAAGAAATCTTCTTGGAAACTTTTCCGGCTTACTCGAAACTTGTAAATGTTGTTTATGACATTAACAACCCGCATTTTATAAATGAGATGGCGATAATAGGAGAGGGCTATAAAGATAATTTTGACGGTATTAGAATATTAACGATAGGAAGGCTCGCACATCAAAAAGGCTATGATATAGCACTGGATGCCTGCAAAAAACTGAAAGATGCCGGCGTACCTTTTCGGTGGTATGCACTTGGAAAAGGACCTTTAAAAGAAGAAATAAAGAAAAATATAGAAGAAAATGAATTAACAGATCACTTCATTCTTCTTGGAGTAGAATCCAATCCATATCCTTATATTAAGAATGCAGATGTCTATGTTCAAACTTCAAAATTTGAAGGTTACGGGATTGCAATAGCTGAGGCAAGAATGCTTAACATTCCAGTAGTTACAACGAGGTTCGATGCAGTTTTTAGTCAGATGATTGATGAGAAAAATGGTCTTGTTGTCGATATGAATTCGGAAGCAGTATGTGAAGGTATTCTAAAGATCATTCATAACCATTCCCTAAGAGAAAGCATTATAAAGTATCAAAAAGCAGAGAAAAAGGGCAATCTTGAAGAGGTAGAGAAGGTTTATCAGCTAATTGAGTAAAAATAAGTTTTCTGAAAGTGAGAATTAATAATGAAGAAAAAAATAGTTTTTATGTTGAGTACTATGAATGTTGGCGGAACCGAAAAGTCTTTGCTTAACTTGATTTCAGAACTATCAAGAGAAAAGTATGATATAAGTATATATTTGCTGCTAGAGCATGGGGGTTATTTAAATGATATACCTAATGATGTCAATGTTCGCTTTTTTAAAGGGTTTAAGGAGTTAAAACGCAGACTAAACTATCCTCCAAAAGAAACAATTATTAAGATGTTTAAGGAAGGGGAAATTATTGGTTCCTTAAAACTTTTAATCTTACACATAATATTAAAATTAACAAAAGATAGAAGGATTTTCTTTAAGTATCTGTTGAAAAAGTATCCTGTTTTAGATGAACACTATGACATTGCTGTAGCTTATGCTGGTCCTATGGACTTCATAAGCTATTTTGTTGCCAAAAAAATAAGAGCAAACAGAAAGTTTCAGTGGGTCCATTTCGATGTTACCAAAGTGGGTTTTGATAAAAGATTCGTCTCTAGAATTTACAATGAATACGATAGAATATGTGTGGTATCTAAAGAAGGAAAAGTCAAATTAGAAACAATGTTACCTGCATTAAAAGAAAAAGTCACTTTCTTTCCTCACATTATTTCATCAGAGGTAATTCGTAGTCAGTTAGATAAGGGAAAAGGATTTAATGATGAATTTGATGGAATTAGAATTCTAACTGTAGGTAGGTTAGCAATTGAAAAAGGGCAAGATATTGGTATAAGGGTTTTAGCGAAATTAATAGAATGTGGATATAACGCCAAGTGGTACTGTGTAGGGGATGGGGAGTCGAGAAAATACTATGAGAAGCTTATTAGAGAATATAATTTAGATGATAAATTTATCTTATTAGGTACTGATAAAAACCCCTATCCGTATATAGAACAGTGTGACGTATATGTTCAACCTTCTCGGCATGAAGGTTACTGTATAACACTTGCGGAAGCTAGATTATTAAGAAAGCCAATTGTGACAACCGACTTCACTGGCGCAAAGGAACAAATAATAAATGGGGAAACAGGACTAATTGTAGGTGTGGACGATCGAGAAATATATAATGGGGTCAAAAAACTACTGTCAGAAAACAAATTACGTCAAGAATTTTCAAGTAATTTGGGAAAAAAAACGTTCCATAAGGATTTTGACATAAATAATTTTTTTGGATATGTGGACGATGGAAATTCTCCTTCGATAATTGAGAAGAATAAAAGGTCTGCTCTAAAATATGTGAAATAAACACATAAGATAGAAAAATAGATGACTAAATTAATTTTGTATAAAATAACTTAACTAAAAGGTGTGAGAGGGTTGCATACTGTTTTAAAAAAATTACTATTTCTATTCAACAAAAGAGAAAAGAAAAAGCTTTTAATTTTATTACTAATGATGATTTTCGCTGCTATATTTGAAACTGTTGGAATAGGTTTGATTGTTCCCTTTGTAGGAATTGTAACAAACCCGGAATTTATTCAACAACAGCCGATTTTAGCCTATTTATATGAATTATTTAACTTTCGGTCTACCAATGCTTTCATCTTGTTTTCTGTAGTATTGTTATTCACTATATTTATAATGAAAAATTTATATTTACTATTCTTTTTTTATGCACAGTGCAGGGTGATTTTAAACCAACAAGTAAAGCTCTCAAGAAGCTTACTTAATGAATACCTAACAAAACCTTACACATTTCATTTACAACGAAATTCTGCAGAGCTACTAAGAAACATTAATACAGAGGTCCCCAGAGTTTTTCAAGGTATCATCATGTCTGTTTTTCAATTACTTACCGAAATTCTAATTATCACATGTATTCTAACGTTACTAGTCATTGCCGCCCCTATAGCAACATTAACAGCCTCTATCATTTTAGTTAGTAGTGTATTGATATTTTTCAATGTATTCCGCAAGAAGATCACTCAGTTAGGAACAGAGCAACAAAAAGTAAGTGGAACAATGATCAAGTGGGTAAATCAAGGGCTTGGAGCAAGTAAAGAAGTAAAAGTTTCGGGAAAAGAAAACTTCTTTGTAAATGCATATACAAAGCAAAGTCAAATTAAAGCTAATAATGGAAGGTATTTAAAGATGCTTGACCAATCGCCTAGACTTTTTATTGAAACGTTATTAGTTGGTACTGTGCTTATTACAATGCTAATCATTATTTTTCAGGGCATGAACACAACTGAAATTGTTCCTAAAATGGCATTATTTGCGATGGCAGCATTTAGATTAATGCCTTCTATAACACGTGTAATTTCACTAATTACAGCTATTCGGGTGAGTCAGCCGGCATTATATGTAGTGTATGAGGATTTGTTTGAAAATAGAGAGGAACGAGCAAAACAAATTGATACAAGAAAACCAAAAGAATTAATAAACGATGGAAATAAAGTCTTTATTGATTCTATCAAGTTAGAGGAAGTTTCATATCGTTATCCTGATCAAGGTGAGTGTGCAGTTGAAAATGTCTCACTAACAATTCCTATTGGTCAATCAGTAGCGTTTGTAGGAGAATCTGGTGCAGGAAAGACTACTATTATCGATATTATTCTTGGATTATTGGAACCAGAAAAAGGAAATATGCTGGTGGACGATAAGAGTCTAATTCAACAAAAGTCACTATGGCAACAGAAAATCGGCTATATCCCACAATTTATTTTCTTATCAGATGATACTATCCGCGGAAATGTGGCATTTGGATTAGATAATAACCATATTGATGACGAGCAAGTATGGAGGGTATTAGAACAAGCACAATTAAAAGAGTTTGTTGAACAGCTACCAGGTAAATTGGAAACAACTGTTGGAGAACGAGGTGTTAGACTATCGGGAGGCCAACGGCAACGAATTGGTATCGCGAGAGCTTTGTATCATAACCCCGAAATTTTATTTATGGATGAAGCTACATCAGCGCTCGATAATGAAACAGAAAAAGAGATTATGAAAGCAATTAATGGCTTGAAGGGAGATAAAACCTTAATTATTATAGCGCATCGATTAAGTACAATAGAAAACTGTGATACTGTCTTCAGAATTAATGGAGGTAAATTAATAGACATTGAAGATAATTCAGAGAAAACAACTTATAAAAAAGCATTATAGTAAAAGTTACTTAGGAGGGTGTCTCTTTGGGGTTAGAGTGTGATAGAAGTTTTGTGAAAATACAAGATATGTATGTCTCTATGGATAAGAATATTTTAAGTTTAGCATGGTTTCTTTTAATCAGAACTAGGCCGTTTAATCTACATTTTACAGCATATAATAAATTTCTTAGGATTTTACCAGGACGATTCATTAAATTACTACGAATAATTAACATAATCAAAAATCTGATTTTTATAAAGTATATGTATATGTATATGTATAAGGATAATCATGAATTTGTAGAATCTTCATATGATGGACACATACTAGTAAAAACTTCAAATGGAAACAAAATTTTCAACCTTCAAGAAAAAACAGTTGTGACACAGTATAAAGTGGAATTTAAAAAAGAATTATTCACCAAGATAGCAACCAATTTAAAAGGTATTGGGAATTATTATATATCACCTAACATCAAGCAAATAAATTCTGATGAGAAATCGATATCTGAGGAGTATATAAATCTTTATAAAGCAGATCGATTTTACCCTATTACTTCCTATTTTGATAATGTCATTTTACCGATTTGGGAAAGGAATATTGAGTTATTTCCTATTAAAAAAATAATGCTAAAGGATTACCTTTTAGATCAAGAACGTTTTATTATTACTAGAATTAATTATCTCAAAAAAGAGGGTTATGATAGGGAGTGCTTGGTAAATATCCAAAGGTATGTAGAGGGGCTTCGTGAAAAACTGAGTTTAGATTATACAAATAATATTAAATACATTTATCTGACCTTAACGCACGGTGACCTTCATGCATGGAACATTCTATTAAATAAAAAGAAGTCAATACTAATTGATTGGGATACACAAAAGGAGAGATCGTTGTATCACGACTTCTATTACATGTATTATCACAATATATTTGAAAGAACAAGTGTTAACCACAAGTCTTTTAAATTAAGCTTAAATAAAAATATAAATAAAACTAGAAAAAATGTAAAAAAGAAAATAAATGAGAGTGAACAAGATATAAGTTTGAATAAGGAACTATACAGAATGTTGTTTTATTTGGAGTATATTTACTTAGACTTTGAAAATAGAGTAGAAATACAAACAAATAACAATAGTATTCAAAAATGTCTGTTTAAGATAAATAATTGTATAAGAGTGTTTAAAGAGACAGACGAAGAATTAGAAAATTAGAAAATAAAATAAGTTTTAATCTCGGTAATATAATATAAGTTACTAATTGTTACCAAGAGAATATTCTCTTTTCATGCCATGGTCGGATGACTTTGCTAAATTGAAGTCTTGGGTACCTAACCATGGTTATCAACACTTTGGAACTGTTTCTAAAGAAAGAGGTGCAGAAGAATTCATAAGGTTAGTAAATATATATGAGTCAGTAAACAAAAATGGATATAGTCCGGGTGGGGAATTTGGAAAGATAGAAGGGTTTTTTTAAAGAATGGCAATCAATATAGATTTATAATTGAACGTGGTAAGCATGGAGCTGCTGTGTTATTAGCTATGGGAGCTAAGTCGCTTAGAGTTAAATACTTAGATAAATGGTCGAGAATAATTGATATTAATGATATTAGTAATTGGCCTTTGGTCAAAAATGGAAGTTGGGAAAAGGATATTGCAAAAACATTCTTTATGAGGTTCTTTTGTGAAAACGGAAGTGAGAAGGCTATAAATATAGAGATTTACAATTAATGGTGTAATTACTGATTCTAACATCATAATTAATGGTACAAAGACAAGAAAATATATTATTCATTTATTTTATATAACGGGAATTGGTGCTCAATCCATTAAATAGGGGAATTCTTACACTTATAAAAATCTGAATAATGGCTATTAAGTAAGTTATTAAGTTTAAAGGAGCAAATAGAAGGAGGTAGATTGAGAACAATGGAAAGTTGATTAGAGAAGCTGGGTCCTAAAATAGGAGTTACCCTTAACTCCCAAATAAGAGGAAACCATTTATAAACTACTCAATAATAATAGAGGAAATGGTATTGTAATTAAAATGCGTCAATTAAGAAAAAATGTGCAAAAACTACCAAATCCTATGAAAAGCAACATCTCAGTCTAACTAGAGGTGTTTTTTAATGTGCATTTTTTAATTTAAAAGGAGGGCTACTATGAAAGGAATTATTTTAGCTGGAGGCAGTGGAACTAGGTTATACCCATTAACGAAATCTATATCGAAACAATTATTACCGATCTACGATAAACCTATGATTTATTATCCGATTTCCGTTTTAATGTTGGCTGGAATTAAAGATATTCTTATTATATCAACGCCTGAAGATACACCACGTTTTCAACAGCTGTTAGGGAATGGGACGGAGTTAGGAATTAATTTAACTTACTCTATACAAGAGGAACCAAATGGTTTGGCAGAAGCTTTTATTATTGGTGAAGAGTTTATTGGTAAAGATGATGTCTCCTTAATTTTAGGTGACAATATTTTCTACGGTCATGAATTTACTTCTCACCTAGAAAGGGTGTCGAGCCAATTAAGTGGTGCTACAATATTTGGCTATAATGTCAAAGATCCAGAGCGGTTTGGTGTAGTTGAATTTGATTCAAACGGGCAAGTATTGTCAATCGAAGAAAAACCGATTTTTCCGAAGTCTAACTATGCCATAACAGGTTTATACTTCTTTGATAATCAGGTTATAGATGTTGCCAAAAGTGTAAAGCCATCGGAAAGAGGAGAATTGGAAATAACCGATATTCTTAATGAATACTTAATTAAAGGTCAGTTGAAAGTTGATCTACTCGGACGTGGATTTGCTTGGCTAGATACTGGAACACATGAGTCTTTATTAGAAGCTTCACAGTTCATTGAGATTATTGAAAAGCGCCAGCGCTTTAAAGTTGCATGCTTAGAAGAGATCTCTTATAACAGAGGCTATATCTCAACGTCTAAATTATTAGAATTAGCAGAGCCACTAAGGAAAAGTGAGTATGGTCAATATTTACTTCGATTGGTAGAAATGAATAGGATCAAAGAAAGAGAAGAACTCTTAGTTAATAAATAGCCTGGAGGAGAAAATATGAATATTTTAGTAACTGGTGGAGCAGGATTTATCGGAAGTAATTTTATTAGGTTTATGCTTAAAAAATATCCGGGCTATAAGATTGTAAACTTCGATAAGCTAACCTATGCAGGCAATCTAGAGAATTTGAAAGATGTAGAGAGTATCTTGAACTACCAGTTCGTCAAAGGAGATATTATCGATGTTCAGTTAGTAGAGTCCACGGTGAAACAACATAAAATAAATTGTATAATTAACTTTGCTGCGGAGTCTCATGTTGATAGAAGCATTAATGATCCAGCTATATTTGTTAAAACAAATGTGCTTGGAACTCAAACATTGCTGGATGTTGGCTACAGAAATAACATTCAAAAGTATCTTCAAATATCGACAGATGAAGTCTATGGAAGTCTTGGAGAAAAAGGTTATTTTACAGAAGAGACACCGTTATCTCCGAACAGTCCTTATTCTGCAAGCAAGGCAGGCGCAGATCTCATAGTGAAATCCTATTACGAAACGTACAAAATGAATGTTAACATTACACGTTGTTCAAATAACTATGGACCATATCATTTTCCTGAAAAGTTAATTCCGCTAATAATCACAAATGCGATAGAAAACAAAGAATTACCAGTATATGGTGATGGTTTACATGTGAGAGATTGGCTGCATGTTAAAGACCACTGTAGTGCTATTGACTTAGTTCTTCATGAGGGAACTCCAGGTGAAGTTTATAATGTTGGCGGTCATAATGAAAAGCGTAATATTGATATTGTAAAAGGAATATTAAAGTACCTTGGAAAGTCAGACGAATTGATAAAGTATGTGGAAGACCGAAAAGGACATGATCGTCGCTATGCTATAGACCCTAATAAACTTATAAAGGAATTAGGATGGGAACATACTTATACCTTGAATGAGGGCCTGAAAGAGACGGTGAAATGGTACTCAGATAACCAACAATGGTGGAAAAATATAAAAAGTGGAGAATACGTAGCTTTCAATCAGGTCAAGTGTAATGATAAGTCACTGATAGCGCGCAATTAGAAGGAGGGGGGGTAACTATGAAAGTAAAACTTAGAGGCTATGGGATTGAAAATAATTTCATTCAAGATAACAATTCCTTATCGGTTGAAAAGAAACGATAAGAGGCATGCATTACCAACTAAATCCACAATCCCAGGTAAAGCTAGTAAGAGTGGTCAGCGGTTCTATTCTTGATGTAGTAGTAGATATTAGAAAAATCTCGGCCACCTTTGGGAAGTGGTTTGGTGTTGAATTGAGCGAGGAGAACAAAAAGCAACTTCTAGTCCCTAAAGGATTTTCCCACGGTTTCTGTACGCTTGAAGAGAACACAGAGGTTGTATATAAAGTAGACACCTATTATGCACCTGAACTTGATAGAGGAATCATATGGAATGATAAGAAAATAAATATCATTAGTCCAACAAATAATCCTATATTGTCGGTGAAAGATAAGGTTTATCCAGAAATTGATGCTTCCTAATTCTCACTACTTGTTTTTAAAAATATAGAAGTTTAAATCGGAGAGGTTACCATGAGTGCTATCGCTGGAATATACCATTTAAATAAAGAGCCTATATCTAGAGAACACAATTTCGGTATGATGCAGGCATTACAAAAATACCCCGCTGACGATGCCCAAATGTGGCAAAAAGATAATGTTTTTTTAGGCTGCCATGCACAATGGATCACTCCAGAGTCAGTCGGAGAGCAACTGCCTTATTATGACTATGACCGTCAATTAGCTATTACAGTTGATGCTATTATCGATAATCGGGATGAATTATTTAATAATCTACAGGTTGATCGACCGGAAAGAAAGTTAATGCCTGATAGTCAATTGATTTTATTGGCGTATTGTAAATGGGGGGAAGATACACCGAAACATTTAATAGGCGACTTCGCCTTTATGATCTGGGATGAAAAAAAGCAGAAACTTTTTGGTGCCAGGGACTTTTCTGGAACTAGAACATTATATTATTTTCTAATCCAACACCGCTTTGCATTTTGTACAACAATTGAGCCTCTTTTAACTTTACCTTATGTACAAAGAGATCTGAATGAACAATGGCTCGCGGAATTTATGGCTATTTCCGGGATGTATGAAACGACAGATGCTTCAATTACCCCATATCAAAGTATTATGCAAATACCACCTTCACATTCAATTTCTGTAACTGAAGATAAAGTTAAACTTATAAAATACTGCACAGTAACCTCTAATAAGCAATTAAAGCTGGGCTCAGGTGAAGCATATGTAGAAGCGTTTCAAGAGATATTTCAAGAAGCTGTTAATTCTCGCTTGCGTACCAGTCAAAAAGTCGGTGTTCAGTTAAGCGGTGGATTGGATTCAGGTGCGGTAGCTAGCTTTGCAGCAAAAACCTTACGTGAGCGAAATCAAAGTTTAGATAGCTTTAGCTACATTCCTTCGAAGGATTTTAGTGATTTCACACCAAAACAATTAATACCTAATGAGAGAGCACAAATTCACTCAACAGTCAGTCACGTAGGAAGCATTAAAGACCACTACTTAGACTTTTACGGGAGAGAACCCTACTCACAAATAGACGATTTTTTAGATCTGATGGAAATGCCGTATAAATTCTTTGAGAATTCTTTTTGGTTAGAAGGATTGGTGGAGAAAGCAAATGAAGAGGGAGTGGGTGTATTACTTAATGGTGATCGAGGGAATTTTAGTATTTCATGGGGATCTTCTTTAGATTATTACGCAATTCTGTTAAAAAAAATAAAATGGATTCGGCTTTATCAGGAATTGGACCAATATAGCAGGAATATGGGGAGTGCCAGGCTAAGAAAGCTGCCACATATCTTTAGAATTGGCTTTCCATTTATGGATCAAATTTTCTCAAAGGCTAAAGCATATAAATTACCTTCTTACATAAATATGGACTTTGCTGAAAGTACTGATGTTTTCAAAAGTCTTAAAGAAAAAGGTGTATACGAAAGTTTTACACCTAATATATATGAAGAAAGAAAAAGGCATTTTGAGGAGGCCTTTTATTGGAACTCTACGAATACATTAGCAGCTAAGTTATCGTTAAGATATTCGGTATGGAAGCGTGATCCGACGAATGATCTGCGTGTGGTCAGATTTTGTCTATCGATACCTGAGGATCAATATGTCCAAAAGGGGTTAGACCGTGCTCTTGTGCGAAATTCCACAAAAAACTTTTTACCTGACGAAATTAGATTAAATCAGCGATACCGCGGGGTTCAAGGTGTTGACTGGGTTCAACGAATAACTCCATATTGGAATATTATTATCGAGGAGTTAAAACAGATTAGTAGTGATAGCAGAATTACATATTTTATAGATGGCAAAGTAATAAAGAAGTTACTCCAGGAGGTTGAAGGTGAAATAAAGCCTGAGTATGCTATTAACCCAAACTTTAAAGTGCTAATGCGATGTTTAATTCTTTCTAGGTTTTTAAAAAAACATAATTGAAGGGAGGTGGGAATATTGAAAAAAGAATGGATTAAACCAGTACTGGAAGTATTAGATGTACATCATACAATGCTAGGATCAGAGGGTGAATACACTGATGCCTCTTTTGATGCAGGAACTCCCTTTAGTGAAATAACGGTGAGTTAGTAAGACATTTTCGCGTAGCATATTAATTTGCACCTATTTAAAAGTAGGTGCTTTTTTTCATTTCTACTGACGTTATAAAATTTAACAATTAAGTATCAAGAAGAGATTGACAATAAAAGGTCTAGATGGTATAAATTAAGTATGTTCTTAATAAAGAACCAAACGAATCTAATTACTTTGATTATAAGGAAGGTATTTTTTTTGGTTTTCCGCGTTCTATTTAAAGAACAACAGTAACGCTAAGGGAGGGTTTCCATGAGTGCAATAACAGGAATTTTCCATATCAATAAAGAATCCGTTTCACACGAACACAGTAAACTCATGATGAATTCACTTCAACAATATCCCTCCGATGACATAAAAACATGGAACAATAAATATATATTCCTCGGCTGCCATGCTCAATGGATTACTCCAGAGTCACTAGGTGAAGAATTGCCTTACTATGACTATGAAAGACAATTAGCAATTACAGCTGATGCCATCATTGATAACAGAGATGACCTGTTTGATAGGTTACAAGTGGATAGGGGACGAAGAAAGGTAATGCCAGATAGTCAGTTGATTTTGCTTGCTTATTATAAATGGGGTGAAGCTACTCCCATCCACTTGCATGGTGATTTCGCTTTTATGATATGGGATGAACGGAATCAGAAGCTGTTTGGTGCACGAGATTTCTCGGGATCTCGGACACTTTACTTTTATCGCAATGAAACCCGGTTTGCATTTTCTACAACAATCGAACCGTTATTCACATTACCATATCTTGATAAGGTACTTAATGAAGAGTGGCTTGCTGAATTTCTGGCGATCCCAACCATGGTTGAAGCAGTTGATATGTCTTCAACAGTTTATAAATCTGTTCACCAAGTCCCTCCTTCACATACTATAACGGTTGTAGATGGTAGGGTTTCTGTTTCAAGGTATAACGCAATAGATGTTAATGAGGAGATAAAACTTAAGTCTAATGCTGAGTATGAAGAAGCATTTCGGCATGTGTTTCAGAACGCTGTAACAGCTAGAACCCGTACTCACGGAGAAGTGGGTTCTCACTTAAGTGGTGGATTGGATTCAGGTTCAGTCGTAAGTTTTGCTGCAACTAATCTTAGGAAAGAGAACAAACGGTTACATACGTATAGTTACATACCAGAAGACACTTATACAGATTGGACTCCACATTATTATGAAGCCGATGAAAGACCTTACATTAAGGAAACAGTGAGGCATATAGGTAATATATCAGATAATTATTTAAGCTTTAATGGAAGAAGTTCCTTGTCTGAAGTAGATGATTTCTTAGACATCATGGAGATGCCCTATAAATTCTTTGAAAACACGTTTTGGCTAAAAGGGATAAATGAGGCTGCTCAGCAAAAAGATATTAAAATAATGTTAAATGGGGCGAGAGGAAATCACTCTGTATCCTGGGGATCTATGACATTAACATACAACTATTACGCAGAGTTATTTAAGAAGTTAAAGTGGGTTCGGCTTTTCAATGAGTTGGATTCATACTGTAATAATTTTAATACTGGTAAGTCAGTAATGTTTCCATTCGTTGCAAAAAGAGCAATTCCTAACGCGTTTGCCAAGAAGGAACAACATAATTTTCCAGTATTTATTAATCGGGATTTCGCACAAAACACCAATGTATATGCAAAACTTCGGGAGAATAATCTTGATGAAAATGGCATTGTATTCAAAAATCTAACGAAATATAGAAGGAATTACTATAATCAGGCGCATGTTTGGAATAAAAGTGGTGTTGCTTCAACTAACTTGTCACTGCGTTATTCTTTGTGGGATAGAGATCCTACGAATGATTTGAACGTAATTCGCTTTTGCCTGGCGATACCTGAGGAACAGTATGTCACGGGAGGTATGGAGAGATCCATAATAAGGCGCGCAATGAAGGATTACCTTCCCGATAAAGTGAGGCTAAACCAAAGCAGTCGTGGAATACAAGGTGCAGACGTCGTTCATCGCATGACTTCGGATTGGAGTGGTTTTTTAAATGAATTACATGAACTTGCTGAAGATGAGAATATAAGTGAATTTATTAATATTAACGTAATAAAGGAGTGTTTATCAAAGCTAGGAAATGACCCGAAACCTGAATTACTGTTTACAGATGAATTTAAGGTTTTAACCCGCAGTTTAATTGTATATCGATTTATCAGACGTTTTAGTTAAGTATAAGGGGGTGATGATAATGAAGATGGAATGGAAAAAACCAGTTTTGGAAGTACTTGATATTAGCATGACAATGAATGGACCCGGAAATGCAAATGCAGATTGTTTTGATGTAGGGGAGGCCCCAGGGAAAATTCTTGATCCTGAAACGTCACAAGCAAGTTGCTTGAATGGTAGTTAAGTATAGTTAATTTCTACTTAAAAATCAGCCCTTATACTTCGATTAAGTGTAAGGGCAACCATAAAAAAAGCAGGTGAAACTAAATGGCAGACATAGCCGGTGATACGATCTACAAAGCATTTGGACTGACAATTTCAAGCGACTTTTATTTACCAGAATTACCTCAACTTCCTAGAATTAAAGCGCCCGATATAGTGGTGCGAAAAGCAGATCTTCTTCAACTATGGGTTGAAATGACTGAACCAAACAGACACTTTAGCGTCCAAGAAAACTTTTGTATGTTTGAAGTTCCAGAGGTAGCTATTTACATGGTGGAGTCAGGGAGTACAATTTCTGTCTATCCATACGATCAGGCTAACGAAGACCAAGTCCGCCTCTACATCCTAGGCACTTGTATGGGAGCACTTCTCATGCAACGAAAAACCCTCCCACTACATGGCAGCGCGGTAGCGATAGATGGTAATGCATATGCGATTGTAGGTGATTCAGGTGCCGGGAAATCGACGCTTGCCTCGGTATTCTTACAGAAAGGGTATCATCTACTCAGTGATGATGTCATTCCAGTTACTCTAACTGAAGATCATACACCTATTGTTACCCCAGCATACCCCCAACAAAAATTATGGATGGAAAGCTTAAATCAGTTTGGAATGGAATCCAAGCATCTAAGACCAATCATTGATCGGGAAACAAAATTTGCTGTTCCAGTTAGTGATCAGTTTGCAGATAAACCACTGCCTCTTGCTGGGGTGTTTGAACTAATTAAAAAGGAGGATGAAGAAATCAAAGCTAATTGCATCCAAAAACTAGAACGATTTCATACATTATTTCAGCATACATACCGCAATTTTCTACTTGAACGTTCAGGGTTAATGGACTGGCATTTTAATACTACTGCAAAAATAGTTAACAAGTTGGAAATATACCAACTATGTAGACCTGAGTTCCGTTTTTCAGCTCATGATTTGGCCGAAATAATTTTAACTAAAATCAAAAAGGACGTGAAGGTATGAACAGAAAAAGCACGTTATCGATCAGTCATATGGTAAGTCAAAAGGAAGGGAATATTGTTAGTGATATGGATGGGGAGAAAGTGATGCTGAGTATTCATAATGGGAAGTACTTTAATTTGGGGCATATGGGTGGAGAAATATGGGAACGGGTCAAAGCTCCTATTACTATTGAAGAGCTGGTTAGACAATTAACCACGCAGTACGACGTGGAACAATCTGCATGCCAAGAACAGGTTATTTCCTTTTTAGATCTCTTAGCTGCGGAAGATTTGGTGCAAATAGAGTAGGAGGTGCAACTCTAGTATCTATGAAGGGAGCAGAAGACTATGATAAAGCTTGGTATATTTTTAAAATTAACTTGGAAAATGAAAATGCTCTTATTCGAATCTTATTATTATTTGGGTTATGCGCGTATTCTTAAGAGTCTCCCGTTTGTTAGAGTTGCGCCTTCTCTTGGAGAGCAAATGGAAGAAACGAGTGTGTTTCCGAGTTTAACTGATCGGCAGCAGTTAAGGGATATTTCGCAAGCAATCCATATAGCCAGTAGCTATACGTTGTGGGAAAGTCAATGTCTTGTGAAGGCGATTGCTGCAATGAGAATGCTCGAGAGAAGGAAAATTGAAAGTACGCTTTATCTAGGGACTGCTAAAGAAAAATCAGGTCAGTTAATTGCGCATGCTTGGCTGCGTAGTGGTCCTTATTATATAACTGGTTCAGAAGGTATGGAACGTTTCACGGTTGTTAGTAAATTTGCTAAAAATATCTGTTGTAAAGGAGCAAGTGATGGATAATCTTAATTTAGAGGATGTACCTAAAGAATTAAAGCTACTACTTGAATTACTTAGAAGCGATTACGATACCGTAGTTGATCTCCACTCGAAACTGTTTACTGCTGTCGATTGGAATCTCTTTATGGAATTAAGCATGCACCATCGTATTTTCCCATTACTTTTTTCTAAGTTAAAAGTGACCAACTCAGATATGATCCCCCCTTATGTTATTGAATTTATCTCCCAGCAGTATAAAAAGAATACATTTCAAATGCTTTATTTAAGTGGAGAAATGGAAAAGGTTGCTAAAATATTTTCTGCGAAACAATTGCCACTTCTATTTTTAAAAGGACCAGCACTTGCTCATGATCTATATGGGGATATTTCTCTCCGGACTTCCAGTGATTTGGATATATTAATTCCAATAGATAAACTCGAAAAAGCGGAGGAGCTTCTTGTAGAGGAGGGGTATGTAAAAGATGATTACATTCAAACAGTGTTGAATGATTGGAAGTGGAGACATCATCATATTACCTTTTTTCATCCTCAGAAACGAATTAAGCTGGAAATCCATTGGAGACTTAATCCAGGTCCTGCCAGGGAACCGGGATTTGACGAGCTATGGAAAAGAAAGCGTAAAAGCAAGTTGACAGGCACTTCTATTTACATACTCAGCAAGGAAGATCTGTTTTTGTTTCTCGTCTCTCATGGCTCCCGTCATGGTTGGTCACGTCTTCGCTGGCTGATGGATATAGGCCAATTGATAAAGAAAGATGTTGATTGGGCACTGACCATGAAAACCTTAGGTAAATATCGTTACCATCGAGCAGGTGGTCAGGCGATTATTTTGGCATCACAACTAGTAGACTCGGGTTCTGCGAATGAAATAGCGTATTTAACGTCTAATAAATCTATCAATCAACTTGCTCAACAGGCAGTATTTTACCTTGAGCGTATGGTTAATTTACATACAGATCCAGTGCCAGAAGAAGTAGCTCGCTATCATAAGCGCCATTTATTTTCATTAATGTCATTAGAGCAAAAGTTTTTCTTCATAATTAGCTTTCTGCATCCATATCCAGAGGACAAGGAAGCATTACCACTGCCCAACCGAATCCATTTTTTATATTTTCCACTACGCCCTTTTTTATGGGCATGGAGAAAGACGAGAAAGCATGCTTTACAATAGGAGGATAGAAGAATGAAGCACATTTTTTATTTCTTAAAGCAAATCCATGCATATTCCGGAAAGATTCTCTATATTAACCTTTTTGCTATGATTGCCATTGGATTAATGGAAGGAATCGGAATTGTATTATTAATACCTTTAATTAGTATGAGCGGGATTGTTGATATGGGAGTGGAGGAAATACCACTTTTAAGTGTTTTTGGATTCCTTGATAATATTCCGTTATCGATGGGTCTGCCGTTGATCTTAGGACTATTTGTTATGGTGGTTGTTGGACAAAATATTGTTAATCGGCAACTGACGGTTAAGAATGCCGTCATTCAGCATGGCTTTTTAAGACATATGCGTTTAGAGACGTATGGTTCCTTACTTTATGCAAACTGGGATTTCTTTATCAAGCAGCGGAAATCAGATCTTATAAATATTTTAACAGCTGAAATAGCAAGAGCTAGTGCGGGTACCCATTCGTTTCTGCAATTTGCTGCCTCGCTTGTTTTTACATTTATACAAATTGGTCTTGCTTTTTGGTTATCCCCCAGTATAACGATCTTTGTGCTGTTATGCGGTTTAATACTAATCTATTTTAATCGCAAATTCCTTAAGAGATCGCTATCGTTGGGCCAACGAAATTATGAATTAGGCAGGAGCTATATGGCCGGGATTACCGACCAGGTTAATGGGATCAAGGATATAAAGAGTAATACACTGGAATCTACCAGATTGGAATGGTATGAATCGATAACCAATCAAATGCAAAATGAACAAGTAGAATACACAAGATTGAAATCAACATCTCAGTTATATTATAAAGTTGCATCTGCGGTACTTATTGCAGCGTTTATTTATATCGCTGTGACTATGTTTAATGCACAAGCAGCTCAGCTGATGTTAGTAATAATAATCTTTTCGAGACTATGGCCGAGAGTAGCTGGAATCCAAGCATCCATGGAGCAAATTGCAGCGACAATTCCCGCCTTTAAATCGGTGAAGGCTCTACAGCATGAATGCAGCGTTGCCAGGGAACTTGAAATGGGATTGAATCAGGAGGTATCTCCGCTTGGTGTTACAGATAATATTAGCTGTGATCATGTTTCCTTTCGATATAATAAAAGTGAACCAAACTATGCCCTGCAGGCTATTAATCTGGTAATACCTTCTGACCAGATGACAGCGTTTGTAGGGAGGTCCGGAGCTGGTAAAAGCACATTGATAGATTTAATTATGGGTCTGAATCAACCGGAAAAAGGTGAGGTATTGATTGATGGAATACCTTTATCGGATGAAAACCTACTCGCATGGAGACACTCGATTAGTTATGTTCCACAGGACCCCTTCTTATTTAATGCGAGTATTAGAGAAAACCTGTTATTAGTAAAACCGAATGCGAGTGAACAGGAAATGTGGGAAGCATTAACGTTCTCTTCAGCCGCAGAATTTGTAACTAAGCTCACTGAAGGGCTTGATTCGCTAATTGGGGACAGAGGGATAAAGTTATCTGGGGGAGAAAGGCAACGCTTGGTTTTGGCGAGGGCTATTTTAAGAAAACCTTCCGTTCTCGTATTGGATGAAGCAACAAGTGCACTGGATACAGAAAATGAGACAAAAATTCAAGAAGCATTAGATAGTTTAAAAGGGAAAATGACTATCATTGTTATTGCGCACCGCCTATCCACGATTCGCAATGCTGATCAGGTTGTCGTGTTGGATGAAGGGGAGGTTATTCAAAAAGGTGGTTTTTCTCAATTGGCTAAAGAAAAAAGAAGTACGTTTAGTCATCTATTAAAAAACCAATTGGAAGCAACACTATAAGGATTGGAGAGCGGTTAACAATGAGAATAAAAGGGGGCAGGATTCTGTCTGGATTACTTATCATACTGGTTGTAATAGTCGTCTATACGTTTTGGGATAATAATCGGATAAAAATAGTGGAGCAGGACATAGCCATCGAAGACCTCCCGCAACAATTTGAAGAGTTTCAAATTCTCCAAGTTACAGATTTACATGAAAAACAATTTGGCAAAGATCAAAGAAAACTAGTGAAAGCCATCAATGCTATTGAATATGACGTACTGGTTTTTACCGGGGATATGCTGGATGACACGCAAAGCTCAAATTTCACTTCTTTTTATTCGGTACTTGACGGAATAGATAATAAAGAGCATATATTGTATGTTCCAGGTAATGCGGATCCTTATAGTTACAACACAGAACCAGTTTTTGGAAAAAGTGAGTTTATTAATGGTTTGGAAGATAGGGGGGTAACCTTCCTTGAATCAATTGAGACAGTCAGTATAGACAGTGCGAATCTTCATTTTGTTGACTTTGAATTATCCATCGCAAAGGACGAGAAATTTGTAGGGAAAAATACTGGAATAGTTAAGCCACCATACTCATCTGATGCCAGTTATCGAAAGTACCAGCAGCAGTTATGGGAAGAACTCACGGTGCTAAATGAATTTAACAATTCCGATATAGTAATTGCGCTAAATCATTATCCTATAGTGGATAATCGAATCGAGTTTATAATGAAGGATCCAAATAGAGTATGGCGGGACTATGACCTGATTATGGCAGGGCATTACCATGGCGGGCAATTTCGTATTCCTTTCCTGGGGGCGCTATTTGTTCCTGAAGCCTGGTATGAACCAAACAGCTTCTTTCCACCAACTGACCGTGTGAAAGGATTGTGGGAATACAAGGATACGCAACAGTATGTAAGTGCTGGTTTAGGAAGTAGTGATGCTATCCCCTTGCTTAAGTTTCGCCTGTTTAACCCACCCGAGATAAATGTTTTGAAATTAATCAGGAAATAAAAGAAGCTCGAAATGTGGAAAATGATCTCATATGAAGACCAATTTCCCCTGATTTATATAAAAAATTTATATTTTTTTAAACAAAGCAATAAAATCCCCGGAAAATCCCTTGTATATCCTTTCCTGACGCTGTATCAGCCTGTTTGTATAAACAACGAATGACACCGTTTTCATTCCACTTATTTTTCATTGAATAGTTGCAAATTATTTATCTGAATTTTATGTTAAACGGAATATTATGATATAATATTTCTACTACACTTTTTTAAGTATTAATCGTGTGGCATATGTAAAAGAATTTTTTAAAAATTTAATTTAATAAGGAGCTGTTGTGATGAAAAGAAACGGGTACCCTGTAGCACAGGGATTATATCGTCCCGATTACGAACATGAAGCATGTGGGATTGGGATGATTGCAAACATTAATGGCAGGAAAACACATAATATTGTACAAAATGCGGTGAATATTCTGTGTAACATGGAACATCGTGGAGGTCAGTCAGCAGATACTAGTACCGGAGATGGTGCTGGGATCTTGACTCAGATTCCGGATCGTTTTTTCCAAAAGCAATGTGCAAAGGAAAATATTCAACTCCCACGTGAAGGAGAGTATGGTGTTGGTATGGTGTTTCTTTCCCAAGATCACCAGACACGTTTAACAAGCAAACGTATTTTTGAAACAATTATTGAAGAAGAAGGGCAGACTTTTCTTGGGTGGCGCCCTGTACCAATTAATGATTCATTTATTGGGAAAGTTGCAGCAGTGAGCAAGCCAGTGATTCGACAGGTTTTTATTCAGAAGTCAGCTGACCTTAACGATCAGATGGCATTTGAACGGAAACTGTATGTTATCCGAAAGCGCATAGAAAAAGTAATAGGCAATAAAGCTGAATATGATGATGTTTATATCAGCAGCTTGTCCACCCGCACCATTGTTTATAAGGGAATGCTGGTTCCTGAACAACTGGATTCTTTCTACATCGACTTGAATCATCCAGATTTTAAATCTGCACTTGCTCTCGTACATTCGCGCTTTAGTACAAATACATTTCCAAGCTGGAAGCGATCGCATCCTAATCGCTATACGATTCACAATGGGGAGTTTAATACATTGCGTGGTAATGTAAATTGGATGAAAGCCCGCGAAAAAATGTGTTCCTCTGATTACTTTGATGAAAGTGAATTAGAAAAGTTACTTCCGATTATGGATGATGATGGAAGCGATTCTTCTATATTTGACAATACCTTTGAATTTCTGCATCTTTCCGGTAGATCATTGGCACACACTGCAATGATGATGATTCCTGAACCGTGGGCTAACGATGCAACGATAAAGGATGAGAAACGGGACTTCTATGAATACCACAGTACGTTAATGGAGCCGTGGGATGGACCTGCTGCGCTAGTGTTCACTGATGGAAGACAAATCGGGGCATGTCTCGATCGCAATGGTCTCAGACCAGCGAGATATTATGTTACGAAGGATGGCATGATCGTGCTTGGTTCAGAGGTCGGTGCTCTAGACATCTTTGCAGATGATATTATTTACAAAGATCGTTTGAAGCCAGGTAAGATGCTTCTTGTTGATCTGGACAAGGGCATTATCATTCCGGATGAAGCTATTAAACTTCAAATTGCAGCAGAGGAGCCCTATAAAAAGTGGCTTACCAATCTGATAAAGGTTGACGAATTGCCTGATGTCCCATTGACGGTGGAAAATCTAAAAGGAATGAATTTGCTGAATCAACAGCTTGCCTTTGGATATACGAGAGAAGAACTCAATAAAATTATTAAACCACTTATTACGGATAGAAAAGATCCAATTGGCTCCATGGGTTATGACTCGCCGTTAGCTGTGTTATCGAAAAAACCACAGCTTCTCTATAATTACTTTAAGCAGCTTTTTGCGCAGGTGACGAACCCGCCGATTGATGCAATACGTGAGCAGATAGTAACGATGGCGAGCACCACTATTGGAAAAGAAGGAAACTTAGTGCAACCGACGCCGTTAAGTTGCAGACACATCCGGCTTGAGACTCCTATAGTAACGAATGCGGAGTTGGAAAAGGTTCGCTTACAGACCCTGGACGGCTTTACAGCGGTAACTCTTTCCACGTTATTTAATGCAGGAGAAGAGGGAAACCATATGGAATCTGCTCTTGAAGAAATTTTCGATAAAGCAGATAAGGCGATGAAGAACGGTGCAGCCTTATTGATCTTATCGGATCGTGGGGTGACGAAAGATCGAGCTGCTCTTCCTGCTCTGCTGGCTGTAGCAGGGCTGCATCATCACTTGATTCGAAAAGGTGTTCGTACACAGGTTAGTCTTTTGATTGAATCAGGCGAGCCAAGAGAAGTACACCATTTTGCCAGTCTGTTAGGCTATGGTGCACAAGGAATCAATCCATACTTGGCTTTTGATACAGTAACTGATTTGGTTGAAAGCACGGAAATACAAGGCTGTACAGTTGAACAGGCAATTGATCAATATGTTCAATCAGTCACGGATGGGATCATTAAGATTTTATCGAAAATGGGAATATCAACAATACAGAGTTATCTGGGAGCACAGATATTTGAGGCGGTCGGCATCCACGCAGATGTCATTGACAAGTATTTTACCGGAACAGCTTCCCGGTTAGGTGGAATAGGAATTGATATGATCCAAAAAGAGGTATTATTGCGCCATCAACGTGCCTTTGCGGAAAACAGGGGAGGCAATAATACACTTGAGACCGGGGATGAATTCCAGTACCGGGAAAATGGGGAGGATCATCAGTATAACCCTAAAACAATTTATACGTTACAGCACGCTTGCAGAACAAATGATTATCATCTATTCAAACAATATACCAGCTTATTAACTGATGAAAAAAACAATCTCCAATCATTGCGGGGACTCCTGTCCTTTAAAAAGCGAGAGCCTGTTCCACTCGAAGAGGTCGAGTCAATTGAGGAAATATGTTCCCGATTTAAAACGGGGGCCATGTCCTTTGGTTCGATCAGTCAGGAGGCCCATGAGGCACTGGCCATTGCCATGAACCGTATTGGTGGACAAAGCAATACTGGAGAGGGTGGAGAGTCATCCGAACGTTATACTCCCGACGAAAACGGGGATTCAAGGCGCAGTGCGATCAAGCAGGTTGCATCCGGGCGATTTGGTGTAACAAGTGACTATCTTGTAAACGCAGACGAAATACAGATTAAAATTGCTCAAGGAGCAAAGCCAGGGGAAGGTGGCCACTTACCTGGAAAGAAGGTTTATCCGTGGGTTGCTGAAGTTCGGGGTTCTACCCCAGGTGTTGAGTTAATTTCACCGCCTCCTCATCATGATATTTACTCTATTGAAGATCTGGCTGAATTGATTTATAACTTGAAGAACACGAATCCCAGGGCTCGTATTAGTGTTAAGCTCGTATCTGCTGTTGGTGTAGGTACGATTGCAGCAGGGGTTGCGAAAGGTCGGGCGGATCTCGTGTTAATAAGCGGTTATGACGGTGGAACTGGGGCTGCACCACGAACAAGCCTGAAACATACAGGCTTGCCATGGGAGATTGGACTTGCAGAAACACATCAAACGCTTCTTTTAAATGGATTACGTGATCGTATAATTGTGGAAACGGATGGAAAGATGATGTCCGGAAGAGATGTCGTACAGGCGGCATTGCTCGGAGCCGAGGAGTATGGTTTCTCAACGGCCCCACTTGTTGTTCTGGGTTGTGTAATGATGCGTGTTTGCCATCTGGATACGTGTCCGGTAGGTATCGCTACGCAAAACCCTGAATTACGCAAAAAATTCAACGGGGATGCAGAGCATGTTGCGAACTTCATGCGCTTTATTGCTCAGGAAGCACGCGAATTGATGGCAGAATTAGGTTTTCGAACCATAAAAGAAATGATTGGCAGGACAGATGTATTGGAGACAAATAAAGCAATTGACCACTGGAAAGTAAAAGGAATTGACTTATCTTCATTACTGCATCAGCCTGATGTGCCTGCTGAAACAGGGCGCTATGCATCCAGAAAACAAGAGCATGGCATAGAAAAAACCCTGGATTACCAAGAGCTTATACCGATTTGCCAGCGTGCGCTTGATGAACAAGAACCTGTTACGTTTACGACCGCTATTCGAAATATAAATCGTGTAACAGGCACGTTGCTCGGAAGTGAAATTACTAAACGGTACGGGGAAAAAGGATTACCTGAAGATACAATTGAACTAACTTTTCACGGGTCAGCCGGTCAGAGTTTTGGTGCCTTTATCCCACCGGGTATGACGCTTCGCCTAATTGGTGATGCGAATGATTTTGTTGGCAAGGGATTATCAGGAGGGAAAATTATTGTTCACCCTGATCCAATTGTAACCTTCCAGCCTGAGAAAAATACGATTATAGGAAACGTTGCTTTTTATGGAGCGACTAGGGGAGAAGCATACATTCGCGGATTAGCAGGAGAGCGATTTGCCGTCAGAAACAGTGGGGCAACAATTGTAGTAGAAGGAGTTGGCGATCACGCATGTGAATATATGACAGGCGGAACAGTAGTGGTCTTGGGAGAAACTGGCCGAAACTTTGCTGCAGGTATGTCCGGGGGTACCGCCTATGTGTTCGATGAAGATAGTAAGTTCAGGAAAAACGTAAATAAAGAACTCGTGCATGTAGATAGAGTAACGAACCAGGCAGAATTAGATAACGTATATAAATTAATTCAAAAGCATATTCACTATACAAATAGCACACATGCCGAACGGATATTAACATACTGGGGTAAGTATGCGGATCAAATTGTTCGCGTAATACCAATCGCTTATATCAAAATTCAGGATCGCATTCAATTTCTTAAAGAGAGTGGCTTAAGCAAATTTGATGCTGAAATGATAGCGTTCGAAGAGAGCAAGAATAAAACCAAAAACGAAGAAGTAAGTATTTTACAGTAGTAACTTTGAATAAGGGGGCCTTTGATGGAAAAACAGACTGGATTTATGGAATATAAACGTCAATCACAGCGAGAACGGGATCCGGCAGCTAGAATAAAAGACTGGAACGACTATACGAAACCTTTGACTGAAGAAGAAATCCAAACACAAGGTGCACGCTGCATGGATTGTGGTGTCCCGACCTGTCACTCAGGTATGGAAATCAATGGAGTAACGACTGGTTGCCCTGTTTATCATCTAATCCCAGAATGGAACCAGCTTGTATACGAAGGGAAATGGAAAGAGGCTCTATACCGGGAACAGGAGATGAATAATTTTCCTGAGTTCACTGGAATCGCTTGCCCGGCACCTTGTGAAGGTGCATGTGTACTTGGTATTAATGAGCCCCCCGTAGCGATTCGTACTATAGAGCGAGCAATCATAGAAAAGGGATTTGAGGAAGGCTGGGTAGTCCCCGCTCCACCTGAAAAACGTACAGGGAAAAGTGTGGCAATTGTCGGTTCAGGACCAGCTGGGCTTGCAGCAGCTGCTCAATTGAATAAAGCTGGCCATACAGTTACTGTGTTTGAAAAAAACGATCGTGTGGGCGGCTTGTTGACATATGGTATTCCTGAAATGAAATTATCTTATGAAGTCGTTGAACGACGTGTGGCTATTTTAAAACAAGAGGGAATTACATTTTTGACGGACACAGAGGTTGGAAAAGATGTAACTGTTTCTCAACTAAAAGATGAATTCGATGCAACTGTATTATGTGGTGGGGCGACTGTTCATCGTAATATTCAAGTAGAAGGTAGTAAATTAAAAGGTGTTCACCGTGCCATGGACTTCCTACATTTGAATACAAAGAGTTTACTGGATTCCAACCTGGAAGACGGCAATTTTATCTCGGCGAAGGACAAGAATGTAGTTGTTATCGGTGGTGGGGATACAGGAACAGACTGCCTTGCCACAGCTGTTCGCCATAACTGCAAGAGTCTGACTCAATTTGATATTTATGATAAAAAAGGGCTGGTGCGCGATGTGGATACAAATCCATGGCCACAGTATCCGACGATTCACCGTGTGGAGTATGGGCATAAAGAGGCAGCCAGCCGATTGGGAGAAGATCCGCGTGCCTATGCAGTTATGACCAAAAAATTTACAGGTGATGCCAACGGGAATGTTAAAGAAGTGCATACGGTTAATGTAAAATTGCGATTTGATGAAGATGGGAACAAGGTAAGAGACGAAATCCCAGGAACAGAAAAAATATGGCCTGCTGACCTTGTGCTGATCGCCATTGGTTTCAATGGTCCAGAGCAAGAACTTATCAATCAGCTCAAGGTGGAAACAAATCATGATTCCACTGTAAAAGCTACCTACGGAAAATATACTACTAATGCAGCCGGTATATTTGCAGCAGGAGACATGCGTAGGGGGCAAAGTTTAATCGTCTGGGCAATTAACGAAGGAAGGGAGGTTGCCCGTGAATGTGATCGTTATTTGATGGGAGAAACGTTTCTGCCTTAAAAGGAAGAACCTATGGCTCAGTTATGAGCCATAGGTTCTACTGCATTCAAGTAACTAAAATGCTATAATTCAGGTAGAGTTAAACTATCGGTATGGATAGGGGGAGTTTTTCATGAGGTATAATAGAGAAGAACCGTTTCGCTATACATTCGGACAGCCTGTGCCTGCGTACTTCAGGATATCTAATATAGGAGGAAGAGGTGTTTCCACAGCTGAAGGGGAAGCAGTAATTATAGATATCAGCCCAAGTGGTGCCAGGATACATACAGACTTAAACATACCATTCACAAAGGAAAATACTGTGGATATTGTATTGCGCTTTGAATTAAGTGATAAAGAATTGATTCAGGCTGGAGGAATCGTCTGGAAAAATTATAAGAATGAATATGGGATTGATTTTTTCACGGAAGATATTGACGAAAAACAATTAATAGAACAGTTAAAGCTTTATACTAAAAATGCAATGCATATCGAAAATGATAATAAATGATTAGTTACCGTATAAACACCAATCTTCAAAGAAAACCATTTGCCATAACCTCAAAGCAGCCAACTCCAAAATAAACCATTTGCTACATTGCTAAATTTTCAGTAGTATAGTAAGATAATTAATTGCACTAGCATAAAAATAGGGCTTTGGCCTAAATGAACGCTTTAAACAGCGTTTTTAGAAATGAGGGTACTCACAATGAATAAAAAATCCATTTATGGACTGACATATGACCAATTAACAGACTGGCTCATGGACCATGGGCAGCAGCGTTTTCGTGTAGATCAAGTGTGGAACTGGCTGTATAAAAAACGTATTTCATTGTTTTCAGAGATGAAAAACGTAAACAAGCAGACAATTGCTTTATTGGAGGAAAACTTTGTACTTCATACACTGGACGAAGAAATAAAACAGGAATCCAAGGATGGTACGATTAAATATCTTTTCAAATTAGATGATGGAAACCTGATCGAGACGGTGTTAATGCGTTTTAATTATGGTTTATCTGTTTGTGTTACTACACAGGTCGGTTGTAATATTGGCTGCACATTTTGTGCGAGTGGTTTATTGAAAAAGAGTCGCGACCTAACCAGCGGTGAAATTGTAGAGCAGATCATGAATGTTCAAAAGCACCTTGACCAACTAGGAAAAGATGAACGAGTAAGTCATATTGTTGTAATGGGAATTGGCGAACCGTTTGATAACTTTACAAATCTTATGGATTTCTTATATGTGGTAAACGATGATAAAGGCCTTAATATTGGAGCAAGGCATATTACTGTTTCTACAAGTGGGCTTGCTCATAAGATTAAAGAATTTGCAGATACAGGTATTCAGGTGAACTTGGCCATATCCATTCATGCACCAACAAATGAACTCCGAACACGTATAATGAAAATTAATAAAGCTTTTCCTATCGAAAAACTGATGGATTCGGTCGATTATTATTTAGAAAAAACCAATCGCAGAATTACGTACGAGTATATTATGCTGCGCGATGTAAACGATCATAAGGAAGAGGCGCTCAAGCTTGCGGATCTTTTGAAGGATCATCGTCACTTAGCCTATGTGAATTTAATTCCATATAATTCCGTGGATGAACACAATCAATATCAACGCAGTGAATCTGAAGATATCCAGGCTTTTTTTGAAACACTGAAGGGAAAAGGTATTAATTGTGGTGTACGTTGGGAAAATGGAGCAGATATTGATGCTGCCTGTGGCCAGCTCCGCAGTAAACAAATAAAGAAAAAGAAAAGTGCAGTATAAATAGTGAAGCCGCATCAGGCTATACCTGGTGCGGCTTTTTACTGTCGTATTTCCTCTTTAGCTGAATACTGCCTAGTTCATTAAGGATAATCGCTAAAATAATTAGGATTGTCCCTAACCATTGCAGTGGTGTGATGGTTTCAGAAAGGATTATACTAGCAGAAATAATAGCTATTGGCAGTTCTATGGAGCTTAGTATATTAGCTAGTCCACCTGAGATAAGGTACGCTCCGAGTGCGAAGAATAATGGTGGAAGCACTGCCCCAAACAATCCTACGCCTGCCGCTATAAGCCAAAGCTTTCCATCAAATGTGGTTATGACGGATGGAACATCTTTTATGAAGATCAAAAATACCAGTACAACTGACCCTGATACCATAAGGGAGCTTCGTACCCATGGATTAACAGTAGTCGCCACTTTACCACTGAAAAAAATAAAACAAGCATACGTAAAAGCAGCAAGTACTCCAAACACAAATCCAACTAAAGGCAGGTCCCTAATTGTTCCACCGATAATATTGGATGCAAAAAATACGCCTGTTAATATAATTACAATTACAACCAATGTTACAATGGTAGGCTTTACCTTGCTGAATAACCATTCAAAAATGATGCCAATCCACACAAATTGGAATAACAAAATAATTGCAAGTGAAGCAGGTAAATACTGGATAGATCCATAATAAAATATACTTGTCAGACCAACCATTGTCCCTGTTATCAAAATCTGAATAACATTCTTTTGAGTTAAACCCTTGAAGCTAGTACGTTTGGAGAGGGTGATTCCCCACAAAAAAAAGCAGGATATAATCATCTGGACAATATTTAATTGCCCAAGTGAGTATCCGTGACTGAACCCCAGCTTCGCGAAAATCGGAGTAAAGCCAAAGCTGGCCGCTCCAATTAAAACAAATAGAATTCCTTTGTGTTTGCCCATATCATTGCCTCCTCAATCAAAACAAGACAATCATATCATATCTGTTATGAACCATGGCGTAAAACACGCCATTTAATCTTGATCTGTGACTTCACTCATTAGTGCAAGTGTGTTGTCCTCAGAGTCCTTAAAAAAGGCCATCCACGTTTCGGTCTCTTTTATTTTAGCTATCCTGTGCGGTTCACCTGTAAAAGGAACTCCTTTTTGATTCAGGTCATCATAGCTTTCCTCTATATTATCTACCTGAAAATAGATCACAGAACTGGTTTTGGCAAATTCCTCTTTTTCGGGCAAGCTGAGTAGAAGGCGTATATCATTACATTGGAAAAACGCCATATTATCCGTATTAAAAAGTAACTTTAATCCCAATAAGTCTCGGTAAAAGTGAATAGCACGTTCAACATCCTTTACAGGAACTCCAATTTGTCCGATCTTTTGAATGTTCATTTTTTAACATCCTCCAATTAATTTGTATATCGAATAGATAATGGCAAGTCTGCCAGGCCATTTTTAACAGAGATTCTATTCTTCCCCTGATCCTTGGATTGCAGCAATAAATCGTCTGCATAGACATAAGCTTTTTTAATTTCAAGATGTTCGTTGGTTTTATAGAAATATAGTCCAAATGAAGACGTATACGGGATACTGATAGCCTCGTTTTTATACTCTGCACTAGCTGGACTGTTTTCTACCCCTTTTTGAATTGTATCTACCAAGTCTACACACGCTTTAAAATCTCTATTCCTCAGAAAAATAGTGAATTCTTCTCCTCCACTTCGGAATAAACAGTCATCCTCACTTAAAAAACTTTGTAAAATAGACGCAAAGTGTTGGATAACCCTGTCTCCTACAGCGTGATTATAGTTATCATTAATCTTCTTAAATGTATCAATATCAGCAACGATAATACCAATTTGTTCTCCAGAATGATTCAGTTCACTCATCTTTTTATCCATAAATGCTCTATTGTAAACCTCAGTTAGAAAGTCGGTATATGCCATTTGTTTAAATTTGTCCCTTTCAATTTTGTTTTGAATACTTTGTGATTTTTCAAGGAATGAGCGGCTTACAATATAGTTTAATATGAATAATCCGAGCAGCATTTCCCAGCGTTGCTCCAATAGAAATATAAATAATAAGCCATTGGAAAATGCTGTTTTTCCCATATCCAGAACACTTCTGCTCTTGACGAAATCAATAGCATCCTTCCTGTTCTTAATGTCACCAGTAATGGACAATATAATTATAAGATAGGTGTCGGATAAAAGGGATACGATAATAATGAGTAACACGATTAAAAACCAGAAACCAAAGGGGATCTGTGAGAAAGTAGGATATAAAGCTGTAAATACATAATAGGCGATAGAGTTATTTAGTGTGAAGGCGCCAATGTTGTAGAATACGTGTAAGAATTCATCGGGATCAGCTGTTTTTGTCATTTTCCGATTAAAATAAACAATAAAGCGCTGTACTATTTCAAAGAGTAATAATCCCAAAGGACCGGCGAATAATCCCATAGCCAGTCCATATGAAATGCCATAATCCATTTTTATTTTCCCTTTTTTAACAACAATGTTTAAGTGAGTATATAAGGTGGAGAACAACCAGAATAAGAGTAGAGCTTTTATGTATACTGGTAAATCTACCATTATGGGTCCGGAAGCGACAGCGACAATTACAGAGATCAGAAATATAGAAATAATAAAGATCTTAAGTCGAAGCATTAATAGTGTTCTCCTTCCCACATATCTGAAATGCATATAGGCATTTTTCCCTAATTTTATATAATCATATCATAAAAAATGTATACAGGCAGGAAGAATTTTAATTTTTAAAAAATAAAGAGAAAGATTTCTTAATTATTTGCTGAAACCCTGCCATATACGGAGGGAAACAGCGGCTGGTTGATTTAAAATTATTATAGGTTAAAGGTTAAGTGAACGTATTAACAAACAAAAACGTACTCATTGAAAGTTCTTTTTGGGTGAATTTAAGAATAAGTACCTAAAGAAAGGAACATGTCTATGAATGACCAGGGAATACCGCGTTAACGTGTACTCCACTGCGACTGTATTAGGTTGCAGCTCCTTTGGATGATATTGTTCTGAAAGCTCTTTTTGAGACGGTATTCGAATTTAGTTTGTTTTCAAGGATATAGGGTGACTATCATTTAGTATAGGCCGATTGTTATTTACATACTAACGTTACAATCTATTTCTTAGTTGTTTCACTTTCTGCAAATAATTCAATAGTAGGCTCGCCACCATTACCTTTATAAATTCGATATTTATAGTCTTCTGTAATTTCTTTAACCTCTCTATTTAAAAACATCAATGGGATAACATTACAGATCACAACAAAAGCTAGAATTAAATCCAGAAATTGCCAAACAAGCTGTAGTCCACCAATGGCACCAATATAGATAGCTGCTAAATAAACGAAACGCATGCCCTTTGCTGTCTTTAATCCGACTAAATACTCTGCTTGTTTTTCCCCAAAAAAGATAAGTATTCCTATGGTAGTGACAACAAAGAATAGTAAAAACACTGCTACGAAGGCTCCACCGAATGTCTCACCATATAGATTTGCAAACGCGATGTTTATCATGCTTGATGCTTGTGCTGCTTCAACATCCTGCCATGCACCGGTAACGAGAACTAATAATCCGGAGACAGTACAAATAAGAATTGTGTCAACAAACACACTGAACACTCCCCAAAATGCTTGTTTGGAAGGATGATCTGTTTGTGCTGCCGCGTGCGCAATTGTACCTGTTCCCATTCCAGCTTCATTTGAGTATAATCCTCTTGCTACTCCCCAGCGAATTGCCTGTGCAATCCCTGCGCCAGCAAACCCACCAGCTGCTGAAATCGGGGCAAATGCATGAGTGAATATAAGCTTAAACACATGTGGTACCTGGTCTATATTTACTGCTATAACTATTAAGGCAAGCAGAAGATAACTTATTACCATAAAGGGAACAAGCTTGTCAGTCACTTTGGCTATACGCTGAATTCCGCCAAAAACAATGATCCCTATTGCTACAGCTATTAGTAACCCAGTTAACTCTACTGGCCAATTAAAGGCACCTTGAAGCTGGGTAGTAATGGAATTGGATTGTACCATTACGCTTGGAATGATCTCCACCATCAGGAATACTGCAAATAATGTTGCCACTACATTCCAGCCTAATGCCTTTTTAATATAATACTGCGGTCCACCTACCCAAACTCCATTTTCGTTTTTCTCTCGATACTTCATACCCAGAACAATCTCTCCGTACTTAGTAGCCATTCCTATTAACGCTACAGCCCACATCCAGAATAGAGCTCCAGGCCCTCCAAGTGCGATCGCCACAGGCACACCTACTATATTTGTTGCACCAGCAGTTGATGCGAGGGCAGAGGTGAATGCTTGGAATGGAGTAATCGTTCCCTTTTCATTATTCCTCTTGAAGACTTGGCCTATTGTGTTTTTAAGTATATGGCCAAACAGAGTAAATTGGAAAAACTTTAATCTTACTGTGTAAAGAACACCCGTTGTTATTAACATGACAGATAAAATGTATGTCCACAAGAAGTCTGATGCGTGGGCAATTACTGATTCAACTAACGCCATACCTGTTCATCTCCAAATCCTATATCTTTTTTGATTAGTAATAACTTCCCGATTTCTTTTCTGTTAAACGTTGAATGTTTTTTTGGAAAGGAGAGAGGGTGGAAGTTTGTGAAAAAACGATATATACAAAAAAGTATACATGTAAACAATATGAATACAAAAAGAATACAAAAATGTATACAAGTATACAACTATGTTTGCATGCTGGTGTGTAGGTGTTTTCAAAATGTGTACATGTATACGGAAAAGAATGCGTAAAAAGTCCGATTGATTATTTCCCGGAAAACTATTAACCTAGTACAGTACCTGACTATCGAGAGGAGTTTTATACTATCATGACAAAATCAAGAATCGCAGCAGTAGATGTAGGTAACGATGCATTAAAGGGGAACTTTGGAAAGCTTGAAAACGAGCTTTACATAACAAATGTAATAGCGCAGGACATGGAAGATCGACCAGTTATAGGGATTGAAGAACTGGACGAAAAGGATGTGCTTGATAACATTCATATTCGTGTACACTCTCCTGCTTTGAAAGAGAACAATTTGGTCTATCGTGTTGGAAATCTGGCAACAAAAACGAACAATTCAACAGAACTGGATCCTGGCAGCAGTAAGTCAGAAGAGGACCAAACACTTATTATGCTGTTTGCTTCTATAGCGCTGGATGCAGTTGAAAGTAGAGATTTTAAGGTTTCCAAAGATAATGTGGTTGATGCAAATTACACACTTGGAACCGGACTGCCATTACGTGAAGTGAAAGAAGGGAAGGATGTTGGTTACAGATCACAACTACTAGGTTCTGTACACCAGGTAGAATTCCTTGTTACACCAAAGCATCAAGGAAAGAAAGTAAATATTAAATTTGATGAAGTAAAAGTATATCCAGAGGGATTTGCCGCATATGTTAACTTAATTATGGATAATGACTTAAAAGTAATTAATAAGGAACTGATTGATAAGCAAATTTTAATACAGGACATTGGCGGTTTATCAACGGATATCGCGGTTATTCGCAACCGTAATGTTGACGATGATAAAGCTCAGGGCTTCAATCTTGGTGTTTCGGAGTCACTGGAGGAGATCCGTGAAGAAATACGTTCTAAACATGGTGTTGAGCTTGATAGCCGCCGTGATGTTGTCGATATCATAACAAGAAAGAATGATCGGCACCATATTATGGTTAAAGGAAGCAGAACGAATGTGCATGACATCACAGATCATATCCTCTTAGAACTTGCTAAGAAAGAATATCGGTTTTTAAGAAATATGTGGTCAAAAAACTCACAGGCTGAAATCTGTTATTTCGTTGGCGGTGGCTCAGCGGTATTAAAAGATTATATTAAGGCACTGAATAACAAACTGGATGGGTATAATATTGAGTTTTTTGAAGACGAGAATGAAAGTATCTGGATGATGGCTAATGCGTATTATAAGTTGATTACAGATTTTGTAAGGAAGACAACTGCTGAAAACACGAAAGAAGAAGTAGCAACTACGAAAGAAAAATAGGGTGAGATAATGTCTAAGAAAAGTATAGAGCGAGGACAATCGATTACCTTTCGTGTCCCATCTGATACACCTGATTATCTTTTGAAACAATTACAGAAGCTTAAGGAGACAGAACGCCGTAACTTTTCCAGTGAAATTGCTCAGTATGTTTTAAAAGGTGTCAACGAAACCTTTACTAAAGAGCGGGAGACAATAACGGTTCCGCTTCCGAAACAACTGACAAAAGAGCAAAAGAGCTGGTTAAAACATGAACATTCTGAAGCACTGATCGGCACAATTCTTTACCAGCTGTTGAACGATCCAATGCGTGCAACAACACTTTTGGCATCCCTAACCAGTAATTCCACAAATATTAACGAGGCTTTGTATCTTCAGGAAGCCGATGTTAAGGATGAAAAGAATACTAATACCGCCATGTTAAGCGATGAAGATTTAAATGATGTGGATATAGATGGGTTGGAGATCGATCCATATGTCGAGCAGGAAGAACAAGAGGAAGAGGATCCATTGGAGGACTTCTTCTCAAGTATGAATAAATAAGAAAGGCTGTTTCGTCTGAGGTGTGGTCACTTTGACGAAACAGCCTTTTATTGTGTGAGAATAAACCAGCATAACGTATAAAGGCGGGCGATTCCGAAGATTTATAGACCGCCTGAAATTCTATTCGTTAAGTTCAATAATACGCTCAGGATGGGTATAAACATTCAGCTTATTCCCTCTGGCGAAGCCGATTGCGGTGATTCCCAAGTCATCTGCTAATCTTAGTGCCAAATCGGTTGGTGCTGATTTGGAAATAATAATACCTACACCGATTTTTGATATTTTTAATAGTACCTCGGAAGAAATCCGTCCACTGAATATAATTAATTTATCAGACAAGGGGAGTTTATCCTCTAGAATCCGGCCATAAATTTTGTCCAGCGCATTATGCCTGCCTACATCAGTTCTTGTATGAAGGATTTCATTTACAGTACATAGTGCGGCATTATGAACGCCACCCGTTATTTTGAATTGTTCAGATTGGCTCTGCAGATCATCCATTAGCTTAAAGCACTGTTGTACAGATATGCTCAGCCTGCTAACAATGGTTTTGGATGTTTTCACATCGCTTTTAAAGTAGAATTGTCTGCTCTTTCCGCAACAGGAGCCGATAAAACGTTTGGAGTGATCGTGTTTGTGCATGTCTTGTGGTTTGTTAACTTCGATATAAGCAAAACCACGTACTTCATCGATTTGAACGGATGTGATTTGATCATAAAAACGAATTACACCTTCTGAAGCAAGGAAGCCAACAATCAGCTCATGAAAGTTGGATGGAGAGCACACCATTGTCGCAAATTCTTCGCCGTTTAACATAATCGTCAGTGGAAATTCTGTAGCAATCTCAACTTCCTCTTTCCTTTGTGAGTTGCCCTCGAACCTGGTAATTTTCCAGCCGTTAAGTGTTGTGTCCTTCATTATATTCACCTTCTAGTTAGTGTCCATTTCAAGCTCTTCCACACGTTTTTCTACATAGCGTGTATCTTTATGAGCAAAATAGGTTTCTGCCTTTTCTATAATAACAGCTGTATTATATTCTGGTATACCAGCAAATTCCTCATAAACACCTTTTGGTATTAATGTATTTCCCTCAGGCCAGTGAAGTTCAATGTTGCCAGCCTTTACCGGTACAAATTTCGCACGTCCATTAAATGACCCATGTTGATTAAATACAACAATTGCATCACCTTCAGCAATATCATGTAGTTGCCCATCGTCTTTATTCATCAATACATCATATCGATCTGCATCATTGAATGGATCTTTTTCACTGTAAATCATGGAATTAAACTGCTTGCCCCGACGAGTAGTTACATAGAAGTGTCCTTCCGGCTTTCGGAGCTCCGGAAGCTCTGCAGTAACAAGATTTCCTTTGCCATCAGGCGTAGGGCATACACCGTCTTCACAAAGCCAGGCACCGCCCCACTGGAAGAAATCGCCCTTTTCTTTAAGATGTTGAATACCATCATAATTCGGAGCAGCTTTAGCAATTTCATCGCGGACTTCATAAAGATCTTTAAAGTGAATAAGATGTTGTCCTTCTGGCTTCACTCGTTTTGCCAAGTCCATGTAGATTTCCCATTCAGCACGTGCTTCCTCAATACGTGGCCCTTTAATTTCAGGTGAAAAATAAACCATTCTTTCTGTAGACGTAGAAGTTCCGCCACCAGGCTGTTCATACCTGGTCATAGCAGGTAATACAATAACCGCTTCTCTCGCATCAACAAATGTAGAAGTATTGAGAATAATATCCTGATGTACACGTATATCCACATTTGATAGTGTCTTTTCCACAAATTCGGGGTCAGGCATTGTTTCTAAAAAGTTACCTCCGGACATATAGTATAGGTTCAGTTTCCGTTCATGATCTTCCGGTAAAAGTGCATTTTCCAGAGATACTCCAACAATATCTCCCTGCCAATCCGGAACAGGGAAGCCCCAAAGGCTGCTCACACGTTCGCGATTCTCATCATCCATACCGCCGCCTGGTAGTACGAAAGGATCGGCCCCCATTTCACCAGATCCTTGTACTCCGGAGTGACCTCGGATTGGCATAAGACCGCAATGTTCTCTACCTAAAAATCCGCGTAGTAACGCTAGATTAGCCACCTGAGAAATATTATCCGTCCCGAATCGGTGTTGTGTAAGTCCCATGGACCAAACAAAGACAGCAGATTTAGAATTAGCGAGTAACTCGGCTAATTCAATCATCTCTTCTTTTGAAATACCCGAGGATTCTACCAGCTGTTCCCACTCATAGGAGGTTGATTTTTCTCTTAAATCCTCTAATCCGTGCACATGCTTATTAACAAACGCGTGGTCGATGGCTGAACCATGTTCGGCTTCCTCCATTTCAAACCAATGCTTCATAATTCCGTGCATGAAAGCTATGTCGCCACCGATGTTTACCTGGTATACATCGTCTGCAATTTTAGTGCCGAATAAAGCAGATTCTGCGACAGAAGGAATCCAGTATTCATCCATTGCAGGCTCACGGTATGGATTAATGATAATTATTTTTGTACCCTTTTTCTTCGCTGCATACATATATTTAGTGGAGACAGGCTGATTATTTGCTGCTACGGAACCCCAAAAGACAAGAACGTCGGTACCTATCCAATCTTTATAATTACACGTGGAGGCCCCAACCCCAACGGAACGGGTTAGAGCTGTTTTAGAAGGTGAATGACAAATACGTGATGCATTGTCCACGTTGTTCGTCCCCAGATAACGTGCTACCTTTCCGAGTGTATAATAAGATTCATTTGTTATTCCTCGAGATGTTGAATAAAAAGCATACTGTTTTGGGTTAAGCGTTTTCATTTTATCAGCTATTTTATCCAATGCGTCATCCCAGGAAATACGCTGAAAGTTCCGGTCTCCAGGCTTACGGATAAGTGGGTATGGAATTCTTCCTAACTTACGCAGCTCTGTACTGCTCATCTTACGCAGATCATCTATATCAGCATGGATAATATCTTCGTTAATTGCGGACATTGTATTTAAACGTAAAACATTTAATCTGGTAGTACATATATGAGGACCTGTCAGCGTCTGATCTTTAAGTCCGGATACCCCCAGTGCACAACCGTCACAGACACCCTGTGTAAGAATACGGGTAGCATAGGGCAGATTGTCTTTATTTTCCCATGCAACCTTCATCGTATCACGTATATGATGTGGTTTTATTTTCCCTAAACCAAAAGGAACCTTGCTAACCCATAAATTTGGATCGGGTTTTTTGGATAATTTGATAGGACCTGTGTGTTTCGTTTTCCCCAAAGTACACCCTCCTAAATAATTTTTGCTGTGTGTATTAGTAAACTAAAAAAACTGAATTTCATCATCAATCTGAAAGTCTATTGAACTTCACCTGTAGCACCTGTAAGGTTTTTAAGGGACTCCGATTGTTTTTCTCGTAACCGATTTATATCTACCCTTATCCATAGAGAGATTGCAAGAGCTACGATGAATAGTATACCAAAGATAGTCATTGTTAAATTATAACTATTCGTAGTATCGTAGATTAATGATAGCAGGACAGGGCCAACTACACCAGCTACTGCCCAGGCTGTTAAGATATAGCCGTGAATTGCACCAAGTTGCTTTGTGCCAAACAGGTCTCCTATATATGCTGGAATGGAAGCGAAACCTCCACCATAACAAGTTAAAATAGCGAATAATAGAATTTGAAACAAGATTACATTGCTTGTGATCGGAAGAAGGAAAAACGCGGCAATTTGAATAATGAAAAATGCTGTATATACATTAGGTCGTCCAATATAGTCAGATAAACTCGCCCATCCAATTCTTCCTGCACCATTGAATAATCCCATCACACCTACCATTGCAGCTGCAGCAATTGGAGTCATGCCGGTAATACCCTGTGCCATTGGTGAGGCAACTGCAATAACGGCAATACCACAGGTTACATTTAGAAACAGCATCATCCAAAGCATCCAGAAGCGACGCGTTTTAATAGCTTCATTGGCAGTAAGCTGCGAAAGATCCGCCTTGATCTTCCCACCGTTTTGTTCTTTTTCAATATAACCTTCAGGGACCCATCCTTTTGGAGGCGGGGCAAGATATTGTGATGCAAGCATCATCACAATGAAATAAATAGCGCCCATTACAAAAAAGGTGGTAGTGATACCAATTGAATTTATTAAAGCTGCTGCCGCAGGACCACTTATTAGTGCAGCAAAGCCAAATCCCATAATAGCCAATCCAGTAGCCAATCCACGGCGATCAGGGAACCATTTGACTAAGGTTGATACAGGAGCTATGTATCCAATCCCAAGGCCAATGCCACCAATAACTCCATAAAATAAATATAACATATACAGGGATCCTGCGGCAGTTGCTAATCCAGAACCCGCTACCCCAATACCGAAGAATATAGCTGCCAGCATGCCTGATTTTCGCGGCCCATGCTTTTCTACAAATTTACCCATGAAAGCCGCTGAAAACCCTAACATAAATATGGCAATACTAAACGCAAGCGATATTTCAGTTGTACCCCAGCCAAATTGGTCAGCTAAGGGATTTGTATAGACACTCCAAGCATACGCTGAACCTATGGAAATGTGAATACCTACTGCAGAAGCTGCAATTAACCAACGATTTTTTACCTTTTCCATATACATCCTCCTAGTTAATTAATGATTCTATAGAAAAACCTTCCCTGTTTATGCTTATTAATACAGGAAGGCTTACTCCAAAATTAATTATGCTAAGGTCTGAGATGTGTAAGTATTACCGAGATCTAGATTTCTTTGGAACATTCATTTATTTATTATTGATGATTGTATCATGTCGAATTTTGTAAAACAATGAATTTTCTGTTTTAGTATTAAAAATTACTGTAGTTCATGGAAAAAGCTAAGAATTTAGCCTATTTGTTAATGAATTAAAAACTTTTTGCGGTTTTCAAAGGTATATAGAGTAAGAGTGATTTGAAGGAGGAGAGAAGCTGTTGATTGATAAAGACACAAAGCTAATCAGGAAAATTAAAAAAGGGAATCAACAAGCTTTTAAAAAGTTGTACGACAGCTATGCAGACTATTCGCTGCGAACAGCGTATGGCATAACAAAAAATAAAGCGGATGCATCAGATATCGTTCAAGAAACGTTTATTAAGGTTTACCGAAATATAGAAACCTTTGATATGACTAAACCATTTAAGGCCTGGTTTTATCAAATACTCATAAATGAAGCCCGCCGTTACGTTAAAAAGAGGAACAAACAGACGATTAGCATTGAGTCCGATGAACTTCTTGATTACCTGCATCAGCATACAGTAGAGGAAATTAATTATGATGACTTAGGATTAACTATGGAACAATTGCAGGAGAGTCACCGGACAGTTCTCATTCTAAAGTATTTAAATGGTTTTACAGATAAGGAAATTGCTGAGGTACTGGATGCTAATGTGAACACGGTGAAATCGAGGCTTTATAAAGCCAGGCAACAGCTAAAGGCAATCATGGGAGGTGCAGCGGATGGTGGACAATAATAAATTTGATAAAGAGCTGAAAAGACGCCTGACTGAACAAACTGAAATAGATCAGGAGTTAAAAGAAAGAACATGGAACCAAATAAATAATGAGCTTTTCGTGACCAAAATCTATAAGCATACGTCCAAACGTAGAAGGAGAATTACAACAGGACTAAGTACTGCAGCAGTAATTGCCATACTAATCTTCGGTTTCATGACAGATACAGGCCAGGCTATGATTCAGAGTTTGAAGGATATGTTTGTAGAAGAGAAACAGGAAGAAATTGAGATTGAAGGCCATAAGGAACAAAGAGATGTTAATTTACAAACGAATGAAGAGCTGCGCTATATCATTTATGTCGATGAAGAACGTTACAGGGTGGTTGAAGGTGAAGATGGGGATCGCATTGAAACAATCGAACCTTTAGGTGATAAATATCCTGAAGTATATATGGAAATAACAAGAAAAGAACATACAACAACCGAAGCAGTAATTGCTGGTATTAAAGAATCTATTGTCAATGAGGGGATGGAAGTAACGAGAGAGGAACGTGCCAGTACACCGATAGATGCTGAGCTGATTCAAGGCATGGGAGAAGAATATGAAAATGAATTCGGCAAAACGGGTCATCAATGGGATACAAAAGTTCATAAGTATTATGTAACAGATACAGAAGAGGGGCAGGTTTTTATAATTAAACAAGCTTACTTTTTAGAAGCGGCAGAAGGTCATGGTGCTCGATTTGACTATATGCTGGAAAGCTTTGAAGTAGTTAAATAAGGGGAGGCAATAATCTATGTGTGGATTTGTGGGAGTACTATTAAATAGTGAGGTACAGTTTAGTGAAGAACATTTAGATGACATTAAAACAGCAAATTATCTAATAAAGCACCGTGGACCAGACGATGAAGGTTACTATAACGATTCACATATAGCATTGGCCTTTCGTCGTTTGAGTATAATCGATATCGAAGGCGGGAAACAGCCGTTTTATTTTGGTGACAAGCGATATTGCTTGGTATTTAACGGAGAGATTTACAATTATGTACTGCTGCGCGAACAACTACAGGAAAAAGGATACGATTTCTGTACAAATTCTGATACAGAAGTTTTAGCCATGTTATTCCTTGATAAAGGTGTTGAGGCATTTGCTGATCTCCGGGGAATGTTTGCTGTTTTAATTTGGGATACGGAGGAAAAAATAATCTACGGAGCGCGGGATCCATTTGGCATTAAACCATTTTATTATGCAGAGAACGAAAACGATATGATATTTGCATCGGAACAAAAATGTATTACCTGGCTTAATCAACAGGAAACGGTAAATTTAGAAGCATTACAACATTACTTTTCTTTTCAATATGTTCCCGATCCAAGCACATTAACCGAGGGTATTCAAAAGCTGGAGGCAGGACATTATCTTATTAAAGAATGGAATAATCCTGTACAGAAACACCGTTATTTTCATGCGGCATTCCAACCGGTCAAAGCAAATGAAAATCAGATTGTTAACCGAATTCAGGAGGTCCTTTATGAATCTGTAAAGCTACATATGCAAAGTGATGTACCTGTTGGCTCATTTCTGTCAGGTGGGATAGATTCTACCTTGATTGTTGCCTTTGCCAAGCAATTCAAGCCAGACATCAAAACATTCTCTGTTGGTTTTAAACTAGAAGGGTTTTCAGAAATAGACATCGCAAAACATAGTGCTGCCGTATTAGGTGTAGAGAATATTGCGCGAATCATCACACCAGAGGAGTATGTTGAAAAGCTGCCTGAAATTATATGGCATATGGATGATCCGCTGGCTGACCCAGCATGTGTCCCGCTATATTTTGTTGCACAGGAAGCTCGTAAATATGTAAAGGTTGTTCTTTCTGGAGAAGGAGCCGATGAGTTATTTGGAGGGTATAATATCTACCGTGAGCCAGCATCATTAAAGCACTTTCAACACCTTTCTCCGGGATTTCTCCAGGCAATCAAACGAGTTGCAGCAGTCTTGCCAGAGGGTATGAAGGGAAAGAGTTTCTTAGAACGTGGCACCACCCCATTAAAGGATAGATATATTGGTAATGCGAAGATGTTTGAAGAAAAAGAGAAGCAGCTGTTAATGAAAAATTACTGTCCAGAGACAACCTATCAATCTTTGACATCCAGTTTATATCAGCAAGTAGAGGGCTGCCACTCTGTTAACCAAATGCAATATATTGATATGCATACATGGTTAACAGGAGACATTTTGCTAAAGGCAGATCGGATGACAATGGCAAATGAATTGGAGCTGCGAGTTCCATTTTTAGATAAAGAAGTATTTCATGCAGCCAGTAAAATTGCGGTGGAGCATAAAATATCCGATGGAACAACAAAATCCGTTTTAAGAAAAGCAGCGAAAGGAATCGTTCCTGATCATATTGTCGGGCGTAGAAAGCTGGGATTTCCCGTGCCAATTAAACATTGGCTGCGTAAAGAATTATATACATGGGCGAAAACGCTGATCCAAGTCAGCCAGACAGATCACATTCTCAATAAAGATGTGGTACTGAAATTGCTCGAAAACCATGCACATTATAAAGCAGACTACTCCAGAAAAATTTGGACGGTGCTTATGTTCATGCTTTGGCATCAAATTCATGTTGAGAAAGTATATTCATTTACTTATCTGAGTGAATCAGAGGTATGGAGTAAGAGTTCGTAATTGATTTGAATACTATTTTCCAAAATAGTCAAACTAAGCATGAAACGCGGGCTCAGAAACGGGGTAGGATAGTATGGAGTTAGACTTGATATGGAAGGCAATAGTTATTGTATACAAAAATCCCTCCAAAACATTTGCAGTAGGGTGAGTAAGATAAATGGGTGTTCCACTACGGACACCCATTTTACTGTTTTTTCTCTTTCTCCAAACGTATTTTCTCCAAGATCTCGCGACGGTTAATATGAATGGTTGGTGAATCATAATTTTTTGATTGCTTTATATCATGACTGGAGGCTTTCATAAATGACCAGGCGAGCAGCAGCATTATAAACATGACGGGGAAGCCTGCAACGATGCTTGCAGTTTGTAATGTTTCTAAACCCCCAATAAACATTAGTACAAGTGGCAATAAGCATAGGGTAAATGCCCAGAACAGGCGATTCCAGCGCATCGGCTCGGATCGCACTTGTTTTTGTACCACAGAGGCAAGAATAAAGGAGGAAGAATCAAATGTCGTCGCCAAGAAGATAATGGCAAGAACAGTGAATAGGCCAACCATCACTTTTGATAAAGGCAATTGATTTAATATAGCAATTATTGTCGCGGGTGCGTCAAACTCATCCATATAGCCAATTACATCAAATGTGCCTGACAGCTGAAGGAAGAGTCCAAAATTACCCAAAATCCCAAAAAACAGCAAACAGCCAATTGTGCCATAAATCATTGTTCCAAGAATCATTTCACGGATCGTCCTCCCGCGGGAAATACGGGCAACAAAAAGGCCGACAAATGGAGCATAGACTACCCACCAGGCCCAGTAGAATACAGTCCATGATTCTGGGAAACCTGTTTTTGTAAATCCAACCATATTTCCGAATGGCTCAAGCCATGTTGCCATTTGAAAAAAATTATCGGCAATAATACCTATACTTGTAAATGTGGTTTTACTAATAAAAACGGTTGGTCCAACAATAAAGATGAATAATAGTAGGAGAATTGCCAGCCATAGATTAATATCACTTAATACCTTAATTCCTCTCCGTAAACCGGAGTAGGCACTAACTGCAAATATGAGTGTGCATAATAGCATAACGGCAGCTTTAAGTCCCAGTGTTACTGGTATTCCTGTTAAATCATGGATACCTTCTGCGATCATAGGGGTGCCTAGTGCAAGTGTTGTGCCGGCTCCACCCATTAAACCGAATATAAACAGAACATCAACGATAACACCGAGCGGGCCATCTACAAGCTTGCCTAACACAGGCCTTACTGCTTCACTGATTTTGAGTACAGGTGTTTTGCGAACATAGTAGAAATAGGCAATCGGTAAGGCCGGCAATGTATATATTGCCCAGGCTATAGGGCCCCAATGAAAAATTCCGTAAGAAGCAGCCCAGGAAATTGCTTCTTCTGATTCGGGGGTTATTCCAAAAGGTGGTCCTTGATAATAATATGCCCATTCAATCATAGCCCAGTATAATATACTTGATCCAATACCAGCCGCAAATAGCATAGCAGCCCAGGAAAATGTACCAAATTCTCTTTCTTCGTCTTTGTTTCCCAGTTTGATTTGGCCGTTTTTACTAAATGCTACAAATAATAAAAAAGCAAATGACACTAAACCAAGTATTAAATAGAGAACACCAAAATTACCAGTCATGAAGCTATTAGCCATATTTATTATTTCTGCCCCTGCTTCCGGAAAAAATATTAACGGAACAGTAACACATAATAGAACGATTAACGATCCAATAAAAGTTTGCCAATCAATTAAATTAGATTTCAAGCAGAACAATCCTCTCTAGATGAAAATATTGTTCTTAATATGTACCAATTAGACAGGATTCATACTGAATAAGACGGACAATTGTAAGGTGCGGAGAAGTAAATTGAAAGGAATAATTATAAACTTAAAAAGCTTATTGCATGCTGATGAGGCTGCTTTATGAGCCTGATGCCGTAAAGATATGGGTGCTGTGGGCATGAATCTTTGCATCAGGATCAATTCTTGTTTTGGCATGATTGACAGCTATAGGAGCCTCACCAAAGCCTGTAGCAATTAACTTGGGTTTTCCGTCATATATACAGATATCTCCTGCAGCATATATTCCAGGTATGTTTGTTTCCATTTTGGAGTTAACGGTGATAGCATTTTTTTGTGTTTTAATGCCCCAGGTTTTCAAGGGACCTAATGATGTAACGAAGCCATAGTTAACCACAAGATCGTCGATAGGAAGCAATTCTGTATTTTCTCCTTTTACCTCTTGTATTTGTACCTGTTCAATCGACTCATCTCCTAGTAAGCTTTTAACCTCAAAAGGTGTTTTTATATGGACAGTAGACTGTTTTAATAAAGAAAGACTATGCTCATGTGCACGAAATGCCGAGCGTCGGTGAATCAATGTGACTGTTTCTGCAATGGATTCTAAGGCCAATGCCCAATCTACTGCAGAATCACCGCCTCCACAGACCATAACACGGCGGTTCTTAAATACATTCAAATCTTTAATGAAGTAATGCACGGATTTATCTTCATATCGTCCTGCTTCGTCCACTTTTAGCTTTCTGGGCTGAAAGGCTCCGGCTCCAGCAGTAATTATAATACTTCTGGAATAATGGGACTTCGATGGTGTAATCAGTTCAAATGTTCCATCTTCCAGACGCTCGACCTGCAGCACGGATTCATTTAGGCAAATTTCTGGGGAAAAGGTTTTAGCTTGCTTGTACAATTGATTTACTAATTTCTGTGCTTTTATTTTTGGAAACCCCGCAATATCATAGATGAATTTATCGGGATACAAAGCAGCTAATTGCCCACCAACTTGAGGCATGCTATCAATTATTTTGACTGATGCCTGCCTCATACCAGCATAAAAAGCGGTGAAAAGTCCAACCGGTCCTGCCCCAATAACTGTAATATCCTTCATTTTCTCATTCTTCATTATCTACAACTCCCTTACGAAATTTAATTTATTTTATATAACGAATTAATTACGTTAATATATTTTTTGTTACATAAAGGATAAGAAAATAAATAATCATTGTCAATATAAATAAAAAATAATAATAATATCTTCCCTAAATACAAGACACAATTAATCATTGCGTGAAAATTATGTTATATTGAAGTTTAAAAGAAGTAATGAAAAGGAGGATGTCATATGATTTACCGGTATAAGGAACATACACCCCGCATCCATGAAACTGCCTTTATTGCTGATGGTGCGAGAGTAATTGGAAACGTGGAGATCGGGGAGGAGTCCAGTATATGGTTTAACGTAGTGTTACGAGGAGATGAGGGACCCATCCAAATTGGCAAACGCTGTAATATTCAGGAAAACACTATGTGTCACCTGTATGAGAAGTTCCCTTTAGTTCTGGAAGATGAGGTGTCTGTAGGCCATAACGCTATAATTCATGGCTGTACCCTGAGAAAGGGTGTACTGGTAGGAATGGGTGCTACAGTCCTTGATGGGGCTGAGATCGGGGAATATTCCATTATTGGCGCTAACAGCCTTGTTCCGTCTGGAAAGGTTATCCCTCCACGCTCATTAGTTTTGGGTTCACCTGGTAAAGTAGTGAGAACACTTACGGATAGCGATATAGCAATGATTGAAGAAACATCTAAGACCTATATACGCAATGGGCAGGAGTTTCAGCAAAAGGAAATTTTTGAAAAGATATCTGAGTAAGAACAAAGGCGCTGGGCGCCCGTGCTGGACGTAGCTAATTGGCTATAAGGTTATATAAAGTCAAGTACTTCAAGTTTTCTTTTTATAAGATGAGGCTGGGACATAACTAGATGGGAAGAATGAGAATCCGAACAATCGGAACTTAGCGTAGGCAAAACACGCAGACTCCTGTGGGAACAGCACGAGCTTCAGTTAACTGTGTGAAGTGCTCTTTTTCACACAGTTAACTGAAGCCGTGCCCACGCAAAGCGAAGTTTTTGCCGAAGCGATACATTTGCTCAGGCGTTAATGTTCGGATTTCCCTGAATAATCCCTCTTTTGTCCCAACCTCTTTCTAGTTAATATATTCAATTCTATTCAAAGACGGATTCAAAAAAGCGGTTGGCAGGTTTTGCTAGCATTTGATAATAATCAGTAAAGAGTGTTGCGGCCGAGTCGCCCAGCCATTTTTCAGGTAATAGCTCCTGGGGAAGACTGGGGTCAATAAACAGAAATTTTCGGTATTGATGTACTAGTAATGCACATTTGACAAAGCAGCTGCCATCGCTCATATCATCTTTTGCAAGATTGTTTTTGTCGATGATGTATTTTTGACTGTATTCTTGAATAAATTGAGAGTAGCGTTCATTAATATCTTCCAGATCCCAGCATTTCTCCACCAGATGCTCATGTGTTGTCATACCCTCGTATGACGCCTTAAAGAAAGTGACATAGGAACTGATGTCGTATTTATCAATCAAACGGTTGACTTGTTTCTCTAATGGGTTAGGGGTAATCCAGCAACTATTTGAAAGAAGTCCAAAGCCGCTCCATACTAACTCTTTTCTTAATTCATCTCTTAGGTGACGCTTTTCCTCAGGAATTGTATACACGAGCAGACGCCATTCTCCGTCCCATGAAGGGGAGTCCTGTTTATATATTCGCTTAGATGCTTCCTCCATACGTGCCTGACCGGGCTCAGTTAATGAATAATAACTTTTATTTCCCCGTTTCTCTGATTGTACCCAGCCTTGCTTACTCATCCGGGAAATGGCTGCACGAACAGACTGTTCGTTATGACCAAATTCCTTCAGAAGCTTTATTAAACTGCCAATCCAGATAACATTCCCATGGTGTCTAATGTAGTCCCCATATAATGTGAAAATCATTGATCTTGTGTTAAATTGCTTTTCCATCGACTTTCCCTTCTTTATCCCAGACCTAGTTAGCGGATAATGGTGATATTCAATAATGACTTGAAGAATAGTGTACTACAAATTAAGAAAATATTCACTCTTCCATTTCATAATGCTATAGGGCGTAAAATTTAGAAAATTTATATTATTTCTTGAAAATGGTATAACATTTTGTTATGATAACGTTATATAAACGTGATAAGGAGATGGTGCGATGTATAACTACGTTGAAGACGGAGACTCGAAAACGACTGCTTATGTAGAAAAAGATACAAATAAATACAATGCATTTATGAACCGAATTGAAGCAGGGGAGAAAATAGAAGCAGATGATTGGATGCCTGAAGAGTACCGTCAAGCACTTATTAAACTTATTTCCATGCACGGTATTAGTGAGATTATGGGGGCATTGCCAGAAAAGGAGTGGGTACCTAAAGCGCCTACTTTAAAAAGAAAACTGGGAATTATGGCTAAGGTCCAGGATGAGATGGGGCATGGACAGCTTCTTTTAAGAGTAACAGAAGATTTAATGAAGCCTTATGGAAAGAACAGAGAGGATCTTATTCAAGATTTATTAAATGGGGATTTAAAGTTTCATAATGTATTCCATATGCCTACAAAGACATGGGCTGATGCCGGCATGGTCGGTTGGCTGGTAGATGGTGCGGCAATCATTTCACAAACGAATATGCTCGATGCTTCATACGGTCCCTATCAAAGGGCACTTCAGAGAATTTGTGCAGAGGAAGTCTTTCACGCTCAGCACGGGGAAGCAATTATAATGGCATTGGCTGAAGGTACGCCATATCAACGGGAAATATTACAGGAATCGCTTAATCGCTGGTGGCCCTCTTTATTAATGTTCTTTGGGCCGAGCACAGCAGCAACAACGGGATCTTCTAAGCAAGATGTCATGATAAAATATGGCATTCGCAAAAGCACGAATGAAGAATTACGTTTAGCTTTCCTGGATAAATATTTACCTCGCGTTTTCTCGTTAGGATTAACTGTCCCGGATAAATCTGTTAGATACGATGAAGACACAGGGAAATGGGCTTACCAACAGCCGGATTGGCAGGAATTTAAACAAATTATTAGGAATAAAGGGCCGCGGTCCAAGGAGCGATTACGTTTGAGGGAGATCGCATATGAAAATAACAGCTGGGTTAGGAAGGCACTTGCACCGCAGCCAGCGACTCACTAATTGGGGAAGGAGCGATAATATTGGGGAAAAATGAGGAGTCCGGATTCTATCAAGAGTATGAAGTATTCAGTAAGAGAAGTGTCAAGTCACCAATTCAGCACCAGTTCAGTTTGCTTGCTCCTAATGAAGAAATGGCACTTAGTATGGCTCAGGAAAACTTTATGCGCCGAGAAGATGTAATCGATGTGTGGGTTGTAAAACGTACTAATATTCGTTCCATGAACAGTCAAGAGCGTGAGCAATGGACAAAGCGGTTAAATAATAAAGATTACCGCACAACGAAAGGCTATGGCTATTTAAGGAAGAAGTGGCGTGAAAAAGAACAGGGTATGCTGGATGAGAAAGAAATCATGTCCTGGAAAGAGGTGAAAGGAACATGACAGTCATTGAAACGGCAGAACAAGCTATGAAAGACACCTCTTATTTAAAAGCGTTGACTGAACTTCTTTACCAATTAGCAGATGATGATTTCATCGTTTCATTCCGGGGGTCAGAATGGTTAGGGCTGGCACCGCATATTGAAGCAGATGTTGCCTACTCTTCTATTACACAAAACACGATGGGACACGCGGTTATGTATTACAATCTTTTGGAAGAACTTGGAGCAGGAGATGCCGATGCACTTGCACACGAGCGCTCTCCTGAGGAGAGGCGGAACTCAATTTATCTTGAGAAAAGAAATGGGGAAGGTTCCTACTTGGATGAACCTTACTATGATTGGGCACTTACGGTGGTTCGAAATTACTTTTATGAAGTATTTAAGAAGGTTAAATTGGAAGCGGTTGCATTATCTTCCTATCAACCGTTGGCTAATATAGCTCAAAAGGTATTAATGGAACAACCCTATCATCTGGCACATTGGAAAATGTGGCTGAAACAACTGCAGGATTCTACTGAAGATGCACAAACAAGAATTCAGGCACGTATAGAACAGGCATGGAATGAATTTGGAGATGCGTTTGAACTGGGACCAGAAAAGAAGAGAATGAAAGAGTTTGAGTTAATTGCTGGAGATCTGAAAGCGAAGTGGCTGAAGGAGGTTACAGCAACACTGAACAATCCGCCATCCCGTACAATCAGTAAAAAGCTGGGTTGTGGAAGGAACGGGGAGCATACAGCGGATTTAAAGCATGCTCTTGAAACCTTTGCTGAGGTATACAACAGCGATACCGAAGCAGTATGGTAAGTCATTTAGATAAGGGGGGGTTGAACATGGGTTATGAACAAGGTCAAGAGGAGGTTCTGGCTGTACTGAAAACAGTTGATGATCCAGAGCTCCCTTCAGTCAGCGTTTTAGATCTTGGAATGGTTCATAAGATTTCAACAGATAAGGGAAGGATCTTTATCACAATGGTACCTACTTTTGCTGGGTGTCCAGCCCTGGATTTTATTGAATTAAATGTGAAAAAAGCTGTAGAACAACTCAATTGGGTGGAGGAGTGTGAGGTTCATTTTTCATTTCAGCATCAATGGTCTACGGATGCTATAACCAGTAGAGGGAAAGAGCAATTAAAAAAACATGGTATTTCTCCGCCACCTGAAAATTATCGGCATGGGGAAGCGTGGACTGTTGATTGCCCGTTTTGTGAATCTGATTATACCTCGATGGAAAATGTATTTGGTCCAACAGCCTGTAGGAGTATTTTATATTGCAATTCTTGTAAAAATCCGTTTGAGGCAATGAAACCAGTAGTTAGTTATACGAATTTCATTTACAAGGGACCAGAAGTGAGCGAAGAACCTTGATAAATCATTTTTACCGGACTTTTTGAATAACAATCTAGTAAAGAAAATTTGGGAGGAGTTTTAAAATGGTTAAACTAATAGCTTTGTATAAACAACCGGAAAATAAAGAGAAATTCGATGAGCATTATTTTAATACACACACACCCATTACTAAAAAAATACCTGGATTAAGAGAAATGAAAGTAACGAAAATTGTAGGTTCGCCAATGGGAAGGAGCGACTATTACTTACTTTGTGAAATGTTTTATGATGACCATGAATCACTGCAAAATGCAATGAAAACAGATGAAGGAAAGGCCTCTGGCAGGGACGTAATGAAGTTTGCGGGCGACATCGTTACATTAATGATTGGTGAGGAATTAAATGACGACTAAACATATTCACGTTTTTACGGAGGGGAAGATTGGAGTAATTCAGTTAAATCGCCCGGAAGTTGCAAATGCATTAAACAGACATATGGTCAAGGAAATTGTTGAACAAATGGAGGCATTTGACCGTGACGAAACTATTCGCATCATTTTATTAAAAGGAAATAAGAAAGCATTTGCAGCTGGAGCAGACATAGAGGAAATGATGGACGAAACACCATTGTCCTTGGAACTCGCAGACCCATTTGCTGACTGGGATCGTATGACATTAATTAAAAAGCCAACGATTGCAGCCGTGAACGGATTTGCATTAGGTGGGGGATTTGAGCTGGCACTTCACTGTGATCTTATACTGGCAGGAGAGAACGCTGAATTTGGATTTCCTGAGGTAACACTTGGGGTAATGCCAGGTGCGGGAGGAACCCAATTATTAACAAGATTGATGGGGCGGGCAAAAGCGCTTGAATGGATTTGGCTGGGTAAGTCTATGAGCGCTGAAGAGGCATTGCGTTGTGGCGTTATTAATCGAGTGGTTGCAGACGCGCTGGTTACAGAAGAGGCTATGAGACTTGCGAGTCAGCTAGCTGATCAGGCACCTATATCCCTTCGTCTGATCAAAGAAGCAGTTAACGCTGCTGGTGATACAACCTTAATGGAGGGGTTCAAGCTGGAACGCAAAAACTTCTATCTATCATTCGCCTCACAGGACCAAAAAGAGGGCATGCATGCATTTAAAGAAAAGCGTTCACCTTCTTTTAAAGGGGTGTAGAAAATGGACAAAGACTATCAAACAATTAAATATTCGATAGGTTTTGGAGTTGCAACGATAACATTAAATAGACCGTCATCCTATAATGCCTTTACGGTAAAAATGAACCAAGAGATTATTCGAGCGTTAAAGGCAGCAAGTAAAGATGATTCGGTCAGATGTATTGTTTTAACTGGGGAAGGGAAGGCCTTCTGTGCTGGTCAGGATTTATCTGATGTAGATGAGGATACCGATCATGCAGAATTTCTTCGAAGCCGTTACCACCCCATGATGAAAGTCATGAAACAGACACCCAAGCCGATTGTAGCTGCAATCAATGGTACAGCAGCAGGCGCAGGGATGAGCTTGGCTTTGGCAGCTGATTTTCGCATAGTTCAACCAAAAACTAAATTCATTAGTGCTTTCATGAGTATAGGTTTACTGCCAGATTCCGGTTTCTTATATGTTCTTCCTCGAATGATTGGATACGCAAAGGCACTGGAAGTCGCTGTCCTTGGTAAGCCGATTTCAGGAGAAGAGGCAGTCCAATACGGACTGGCGACGGAAATGATTGAAACAGAGGAGTGGGACGAAGGGGTAGCGCGATTTGCTGGAAATTTAGCAGCAATGCCAACGAAAACTTTTTCTTTAATCAAACGCTATACAATGGATGGCATGCATCTTCCATTTGATGAAGTGTTGGAAAGAGAGGCGCAGGCACAGCGTATTGCAGGCATGAGCAGTGATCATCACGAGGGAATGCAGGCTTTTAAGGAAAAACGCCAACCGAAGTTTACCGGAAATTAACAGGAGGAGTGATGAAATGGAAAATACAGTTACAAAAGAAGCAATAACAGAAGTTGGAACAATGAGGCGTGAGCATTATTCGATGATAATAAATGGAGAACGTGTGGAAGGCAATACGAAGGAAGTATTTAAAACTTACGATCCGGCAAAGGGCGAAGTACTGGCAACTGTAGCAAAAGCTAGTGAGGAAGATGCTGAAAGAGCTGTACAGGCCGCCAGAAATGCTTTTGATAATGGAAAATGGCGCAAGTATCCGGTTGGAAAGCGCTCGCGTGTACTGAATAAAATTGCGGCATTAATGCGTGAACGGTTTAAGGAACTTGTCGAAATAGAGGTCTTGAACAGCGGGAAGTCTGTAGGTGCAGCTCAGGTTCAAATCAATCAGTCTATCGAGGATTTTGAGTTTTATGCTGGTGCAATTGTTGGGCATCGAGGAGTAGTAAATAATATGCCGTATGGATTTTTTAACTATACACATAAAGAACCAGTTGGCGTTTGTGCGCAAATCATTCCATGGAACTATCCAATGATGATGGCAGCCTGGAAGATAGCACCTGCCATTGCAGCAGGCTGTTCTGTTGTTTTAAAACCAGCAAGTCTGACACCAATTACTGCAATTATTCTTAATGAAATCTGTCATGAAGCAGGGGTTCCAGAAGGCGTTGTTAATACCATTCCAGGTTCAGGTGCTGTCATTGGTGACTATCTCGTAAAGCATGAAGACGTCAATAAGGTTGCTTTTACAGGCTCGACACCAACTGGAAAAGACATTATGGAAAAGGCATCGCAAACATTAAAACGACTTACGCTTGAACTGGGCGGGAAATCACCCAATATTGTTTTCGAGGATGCTGATTTAGACGCAGCGGTACCTGGATCTCTCTTCGGTATTTTCTTTAACACGGGGCAGTCTTGTGAGGCACGGTCACGAATGTTTGTGCATGAATCGATTTATGATGAATTTATGGAACAATTCATTGCTAAAACGGAAAAGCTGCAAGTAGGCGATCCATTTGATAAGGGAACACACCTTGGTTCCATTATCAGCAAGGAACAATTGGAAATTATCGACGGGTATGTCCAGTCGGCAAAAGAAGATGGAGCAACAATTGCCACTGGCGGGAAAGTAGCGGAAATTGAAGGATTTGAAAACGGACACTGGTATGAGCCGACGGTTATTACTGACGTAACACCAGAGATGAAGGCTGTAAAGGAAGAGATCTTTGGTCCTGTAGTTGTTGTAGAAAAGTTCACAGATGAAAAGGATGTTATACGCCGTGCGAATGACACGAAATATGGGCTGGGTTCAGCAATATGGACAACAAACCAAGGAAGAGCAACACGAGTAGCTCATCAAATCCAAGCTGGAATTGTAATGGTCAACAGCCCATTCTCTGCCTTTCCAGGGACACCATTTGGAGGATATAAGCAATCCGGGTTTGGCAGGGAACTTACTGTAGAAACGTTAGACCTTTATATGGAAGATAAAAGTGTTCTATCCTATTACGGTTCGAAACCTCTAAATCCGTTTGGAGTCTAGTCCAGTTCATTAATGTGCTAGATTTGCTCCGGGAGAATACTTCTCTTTTCATGGGCACGGCTCAAAGCCTCCTCGAAAAAGCAACAGCACTTCTTCCGGGGTCTTCGGACAGATCCTATGACCAATGCTGATACTAAGACGTCGTCGGAACAGTTTGAAGACCACGGTTCAGAGTGCTTTTGGATGGTTACGTTTCCCTGCAGGCAGTCGACTCATGCAGGAAAAGCAACAGCTAATTACGACCTTACAGAAGAACGTCGAGAGGCATTGAATGCATTCCGTAAAAAGAGAGCCCCATAATTTATTAGGAAATAAAACAGGAGGAGGGTATACGATGACCCATGTGTTTGATTTGCTCGATATTAAATACCCTATCATTCAAGGAGGGATGGGAAACATTAGCAATGCAAAGCTTACAAGTGCTGTTTCCGAAGCTGGAGGTCTTGGAACGATAGGTTGTGGAACAATGACAGCTAGTGAGGTAGAAGAGATTATTCTAGCCACAAAGATTCTTACAGACAAGCCTTTTGCGGTGAACATTGCCCTTAGTGTATCACCTCATCCTGATAAGTTAGTCCAATTGGTAGTGAAACATAACATACCAATCGTATCTCTTTCCGCTGGCAACCCATCACCCTATATTCCAATACTTCGCGAAAAGGGTATCAAAGTTATTGTACTCGTTGCATCAGTTAAGCATGCTTTAAAAGCCGAAGATGCAGGGGCGGATGTGCTAGTAGCGGAAGGTTTTGAAGCTGCAGGGATTAATTCTGACTTAGAGCTGACAACCTTTACTTTAATTCCACAAATTGTTCAGCATGTTTCAATTCCTGTTTTAGCTGCAGGCGGGGTTGGTAATGGCAAGGGGTTAGCTGCTGCCTTTGTGCTGGGTGCAAGTGGTGTTCAATTAGGGACTCGTTTCATTGCTACGAAGGAAGCTCCGTTTCATGATAGTTATAAGAATCGTCTAGTCAAAGCAGAAGGGACGGAAACAATTATTGTGGGAAGAACGGTTGGACAAGTAAGGCGAATATTAAAGACACCTTATGCTGAAAGAATACTTAACCAGGAAAAAGAGGGAATAACGCCAGACGAATATCGTGTCTTAACTTCTGAGGTACTACATGCCAAAGGAGCACTTGAAGGAGATTTGAAAAATGGGTTTCTGAACAGCGGACAAGTGACAGGGTTAATCAATAACATACCAACTGTTAAGGAATTGCTGGATGAAATGATGGAAGAAGCTAAGAAACAAATAAACCAAACAGCACGACTATTTGACGGATATATTCATTAATAAAAATCTTCTAAAGTAAGTTCTTTCAAAATAATGAGTTTTCAAAATATATATTGACTACTATATTACGTAATGTTAAAATAACGTATAAATAACGTTATACAAGTAAATAACAGTAAAAATGTAAGCGCTTTATATAAGGAGAGGTTTGCTGTAATACTATGAAGTGATTTAACAGCATATACATAGTGAATATAAGAAGTAATTCGTTTAATGACGCACAGGAGTGATGATATGAAACCAGGCATGGCGATTGGCAGGCAGGAAACCATTAAAATCGAAGTAACAGAAGAGATGTTTGCCAGTTTTGAAGGTACGGTTGTACATCCCGTGTATTCAACGGTTGCAATGGTCTATCATATGGAATGGGTTTCCAGAAAAATAATCCTCCCATTTTTAGAGGAACATGAGGAAGGTATGGGAGCAGCAGTTGAACTAAAACATATCAGCCCCTCCCCTCTACATTCATTCGTGTCCCTAACGGCTACTCTAATTGAACACAAGAAGGAACAGGTTATTACAAAAGTAGAGGCTTTCAATGAACATGGTTTGATAGGAAAAGGAGAAGTGAAGCAAGTTATATTACCTAAGGAACTCATTCGTAAAAAATTATCAATCATATAGCATTATGGAGATAGAACGTATATAGCCGTTTTGACGACTGCTCAGCTGAGGAATTCACGGGGATTTACTTACAATGGGGGATGAATGATGAGCTTAATGAAAGAAACACCTGTTAATAATGACTTTCTTCTTCTTGACCGAATGTCGGAACATGAACAAGTAGTGTTTTGCAATGATCCTTCCAGTGGTTTAAAAGCGATAATCGCTATACATAACACAACACTTGGCCCAGCACTTGGGGGCTGCAGAATGCAACCTTACAACAGTTTTGATGAAGCACTTATTGATGTATTGCGTTTATCAAAAGGTATGAGCTATAAGTGTGCAGCAGCAGATGTAGATTTCGGTGGTGGTAAAGCAGTCATTATCGGAGACCCCCTCACAGATAAAACACCAGAATTATTCCGTTCATTTGGCCAATTTGTTGACTCTCTCGGTGGCCGATTTTATACAGGTACAGACATGGGTACGGATATGGAGGATTTTATTCATGCGATGCGTGAAACGAACAATATAGTAGGTGTTCCAGAAGCGTATGGCGGAGGAGGAGATTCATCTGTACCTACGGCAATAGGAGTACTGAATGGTCTGAAAGCAACAAATAAGATGCTGTTCGGCAGAACGCAGCTTCACGGAGTTACTTATGCTATACAAGGGCTTGGGAAAGTTGGTTATAAAGTAGCAGAAGGGCTTCTGGAAGAAGGAGCCGATCTCTATGTAACGGATATTAATGAGGATAGATTGCAGCAGATAGAACTTAGAGCAGAATCTGCAGCCGGGTCGGTAAAGGTAGTGGCGAGCAACGAAATTTATTCTCAAGAGGCTGATGTATTCGTTCCATGTGCGTTTGGTGGTGTCATAAATGACGACACAATCAGTCAATTTAAAGTAAAAGCAATTGCAGGATCCGCAAACAATCAATTATTAGCAGGGAAGCATGGCAGGGTGCTAGCCGAGAAAGGCATACTGTATGCTCCTGATTATATTATTAATTCAGGGGGACTTATCCAGGTCGCTGATGAACTATATGGAGCAAATAAAGAAAGAGTGCTCCTAAAAACAAAGGAAATTTATAATATCATTCTGCAAGTTTACCAGGAAGCAGAACGCCATCGAATTACTACAGTGGAAGCAGCAGACAGAATTTGTGAAAAAACAATGATGAACAGGGCAAAAAGAAATAGCTTCTATAGTGCTTCATTAAAGCCAAAGTGGAATATTAGAAACTAAACATACGGGGGTAATTAAATGGAAGCAAGTTATCCAGTGAAGCAAATTATTGATGATCAAGGAAACTTCATCGACACTTCTTATACTGATCTTATAGATGCAAAATTAGCCCGGCATCTCTACTTTCATATGTGCAGAATTAGGGCATTTGATAGAAAGGCTATTAGCTTACAGCGTCAAGGGAGAATTGGAACATATCCTCCATTTGAGGGGCAGGAGGCTTCCCAGGTGGGCAGTGCCCTTGCACTTGGTTCCGATGATTGGATTTTCCCAACCTACCGTGATCATGGCGCAACATTAACATATGGTGCAGATATGACAAGGATGTTTCTATATTGGAATGGTCGAGTAGAGGGATGTGTACCTCCGGATGGGAAGAATATTTTTCCACCTGCAGTTCCAATTGCTACCCAAATTCCTCATGCGGTTGGAGCTTCCTGGGCAGAAAAGAGAAAAAAGACGACTAATATTGCAATTGCTTATTTTGGTGACGGTGCAACGTCAGAGGGTGATTTTCACGAAGGTCTGAACTTTGCCAGTGTCTTTAAAACTCCCACCGTATTCTTTAATCAAAACAACGGCTATGCAATATCTGTTCCCATCGAAAAGCAAATGAATTCAAAAACCATAGCCCAAAAGGCAGTAGCTTATAGTATACCTGGAGTCCGGATTGATGGAAACGATTGTTTTGCTGTTTATTTTGAAACGAAGAAAGCGATAGATGCAGCACGCAGCGGTAAAGGGCCTACATTGATTGAGTCTGTTACATGGCGGGCAGGTGCCCACACGACAGCTGATGACCCTTCGAAATATCGACCTGGCGAACAAGGGAAGGATATTGTTGACCCACTTCTGCGATTAGAAAGGTTTATGAAGAACAATGGCTATTGGGATAAAGAAGCCAATTCAAAGATGGAAGCAGAATTGAATGAAGAAATAGAAGCAGCTGTAACTGCAATGGAGCAATTTTCAGAAGCAAGAGCAGAAGATATGTTTGATCATGTATTTGCTGAGCTTCCTGCACAATTAGTTGAACAAAAAGAATCATATCTTGAACTTCTAAAGGAGTGAGTAATATGACAATGAAACTCAAGGAAACACCTCATAAAAAGAATGAAACTGCATTATTGACGATGGTTCAAGCAATTAATGATGGGATGAAAACTATGCTTGAGTCAGATGAAACCACAATTATACTTGGTGAAGACATTGGTAGAAATGGTGGGGTCTTTCGAGCAACGGAAGGACTGCAGGCGCAATTCGGGGAAGATAGAGTAGTGGATACGCCTTTATCAGAATCAGGTATTATTGGAACCTCTGTCGGCCTTGCGATAAATGGATTTAAGCCCATTGCGGAGATGCAGTTTATGGGGTTTATTTATCCAGCCTACGACCAAATTATGACACATGTTTCTCGTATACGAATGAAAACAATGGGACGTTTTTCTGTGCCAATGGTTATCAGGGCACCTTATGGTGCGGGTATTCGAGCACCAGAAGTGCATTCAGATAGTGCAGAGGCTCTTTTTACTCATATGCCAGGAATTAAAGTAGTATGCCCCTCCAATCCATATGATGCAAAGGGGCTTCTTATTGCTGCAATAGAAGATCCAGACCCGGTCTTATTTTTGGAGCCAATGAGAAATTACCGTTCATCCAGGCAAGAGATCCCTGTTGAAAAATATACTATTAAAATTGGTAATGGGATGAAACTGCGGCAAGGGGAAGATGTAACCATCATCGCATGGGGTGCAATGATTCCAGTTGCGGAAAAAGCGGCAGATCAGGCAGAGGAAAAGGGAATAAGTTGTGATGTAATTGACCTGAGAACGTTATACCCGATGGATCGCGATATCATTGCTGAATCAGTGAAAAAAACAGGTAGAGCTGTTGTAATACATGAAGCACATGCAACTAGTGGACTTGGAAATGATATTGTATCAGTCATTAACGATACGTCCTTCCTGTATTTGAAAGCGCCGATTGAGCGTGTAACAGGATTTGATGTTCCGGTTCCATTCTTTGCTTTGGAGGAACATTATCTCCCTACACCAAAGCGTGTTCTTGCAGGTATTGAAAAGACTGTAAAATTTTAAAAAACAATCTTGGGGGTGAACGTATTGCTGGAAGTAAAATTGCATGATATTGGAGAAGGAATGACAGAAGGGGAAATTGTTCACTATCTTGTAAAAGAAGGAGATCAGGTGACAACAGATCAGCCTCTTGTTGAGGTGCAAACGGACAAGATGGTGGCAGAATTACCTTCACCTGGAGTCGGAACTATTAAAGAAATAGTTATACAAACCGGGGAAACGGTTAGAGTCGGAACAACACTTTTATTAATTGAAGCAGCACATACACAGCATACAGACCAAGGGCAACAGCCAACTCAAACAATAAAACCCACCCAAACAGTCGCTGTTTCCGATATGAAGGAAACTAAGAAAACACCGACCTCCACGTTTAATCGCATACTAGCCACACCTTACACACGTAAAATCGCACGAGATAATCACATTAATATTGAAGAAGTGAAAGCCGCAGATCCATCTGGAAGAGTTACGGAAGAAGATATTTACAAATTTATAAAGAGTCAGCAGATACCAGGTAAAAATACCGAACAAGCAGAATCAAATAATTCAAAGCCTTCTATAGAAGAAAGCACAACATTAATTGTTGAGTCAGCACCGGATGAAATCCCCTTTCGTGGTATTCGCAAGCAGATTGCCAGGAAAATGACAAAATCCCTATTTACCATTCCTCATGTTACACACTTTGACGAAGTGGACATGACGAGATTATTTGAACTGCGCCAGGAGTTGAAAGAACAAGGTATTGCCATTTCCGTTCCAGCATTTCTTGTAAAAGCACTGGTGATTGCGTTGAAGGACTTTCCGGTATTTAATGCAGAACTCGATGAAGAGAACGAAAGAATCATTTTGAAAAAAGAATATCATATTGGGATGGCAACAGACACGTCAGAAGGTTTGATTGTTCCTGTAGTACATAACGCCGATAAAAAATCGATTGCAGATATTCACGGAAACATGAAACAATTAACTGAAAAAGCAAAAACCGGCCAACTCAATCCTGGTGATCTAAAAAATAGTACATTTACTGTTAGTAATGTTGGTCCTCTTGGGAGCACTGGTGCAACACCAATTATTAACTATCCTGAAACAGCGTTGATCGCTTTTCATAAAACCAAAAAAATGCCTGTTGTTAATGAGAAGGATGAAATTGTCATCCGGCAGATAATGACTCTATCGATGGCGTTCGATCACCGGGTTGCCGATGGAGCGAGCGCTGTAGCTTTTACAAATCGCTTTTCCAAGTTAATTGAGCGTCCTAATAACCTGATGCTGGAGATGATATAAATGGTTGTAGGTGAAATTAGTCAGGAAAGGGATCTTGTCATTATTGGAGGAGGTCCTGGGGGCTACAATGCTGCAATTAGAGCCGCACAGCTGGGATTAGAAGTTACCCTTATTGAAACAGAAGATATGGGTGGCGTTTGTTTAAATAAGGGTTGTATCCCATCCAAAGTGTGGACGCACGCTGCTAAAAAGAATGCAGAGCTCGTACATTTAAAAGAACTTGGAATTCACACAGGTAATACCAGTTTTGATATAAAGAAATTAATGGCATATAAAACAAAGGTGACAGATCAGCTGCGAAGTGGTGTGGAAGCCCTTTGTAAAGCAAATAAAATTGAACTTATTGAAGGGAAGGCATCCTTCCTTACAGAAGATCGTATTGGTGTGGAAAATGGACATCAATTTGATGTATATGTGTTTAAACAGGCCATTATAGCAACAGGGAGTACAACAAAATACCCTGCCGAGTTATCAGGAAACAGCAGCCGTATATTCCTTTCCTATGAAATCTTTGAGCTTCCGCATTTGCCTGAACACTTAATTATTTATGGCAGCGATTATATTTCACTTGAAATAGCTTCAAGCTATGCATCTTTTGGCTCTAAGGTAACTATTCTTATGAGGGAGGATGAAGATTTTCTATTTGATAAATCTATTAATAAAGAACTGAAACGTCTCCTTAAACGGAAAAAAATTCAGGTGAAAAAGCAAGTGGTTATTCAGGCAGTTGAAGAAACAGAAAAAGATATTAGGATTACCTTCGCTGATGATAAACAAACGAAACAAACGGTAGAGGGTACACATTTAGTTGCAATTGGCGAGAAAAAGCCAAATGTAAATGAATTGGGAATAGGCAGGCTTGGTATGAAGCAAACAGATAAAGGGTCAATTGTGATAAATCACAGGATGCAAACTTCACTTCCTTCGATTTACGCCATTGGTGATGTTACAGAAGGTCCATTGCTCGCAGTAAAAGCGATCAAACAAGGTAAAGCGGCAGTTGAATCTATTGCTGGTGGCAATCCGGAAGTAGATTTAACCTTTCTGCCTGTTGTTGCTCATACAATTCCACCAATAGCATCGGTGGGACTGACTGAAAAGGAGGTGCACGACCATGGTCTAGTTGCCCGCATCAGCCAATTCCCTATCGGTAGTAATGGATATGCAATGATATCCAATCAGCGTGATGGCTTTATAAAAGTAATTACTGACACGCGTAATGATCTTATCCTAGGGGTTCACATGATAGGTGAAGGGGCTGTAGAATTGTCAGCTGTGTTTGTTCAGTTACTTGAAATGGCAGGTAAGGAAGAGGATGTTATATTCCCAAACTATGCTCATCCTAGTATGAATGAAGGCTTAATGGAGGCAGTAGAATCGTTAATCGGACATGCAATACACATTACACCGCAGAAGCAATAACTAATTCGTGAGGATTTTTCTTTTAAGTGAGCTTAGAAGACCTAAAAACGCATTCATAGTGTAATGCCAACAGATTTCCAATCATCGTTGCTAATGCTTAGCTCTCACGATTCTGGCTAGTACAAAATTACTACTTGATTAAATCACTCACTGTGTTATAATTTTCTTAATTTTTATATAAAAAAAGGGGGAAAATAAAATGAGAAAATGGCTACAATTATTAATGTTGTTGGCAGTTAGTGGAATAGTGTTGGCTGCATGTGGCTCGGATGATGCCTCATCAGAGTCGGACGGGGAAACATACAAAATAGGGGCGACCCAGATCGTTGAGCACCCTTCACTTGATGCGGCCTACGAAGGTTTTAAGGAAGCGTTGGCGGATGCAGGTTTAAATGTGGAGTATGATCTGCAAAGTGCCCAAGGGGATCAAAATAATGTGAAGCCTATTGCTGATAACTTTGTAGCAGATAATGTAGATTTGATATTTGCCAATTCTACTCCAAGTGCACTAGGAGCTTTACAGGCGACTAGTGATATCCCGATAGTCTTTACATCTGTTACAGATGCAGTGGATGCAGGACTGGTGGACGCGATGGATGAACCTGGTGATAATATTACCGGTGTAGTGGATCTTCATCCTGATGCAATTAAAGAAACGGTTACTTTTATTGACACGTATTTTGAAGGATCTACGGTAGGACTAATTTATAATGCAGGTGAACAAAACTCTGTTACACAGATTGAAGCTGTACAGGCGGCAGTTGAAGGGACCAGTCTGAATCTTACAGAGCGAACAGTAGCTAACTCCGCTGAAGTACAACAGGCTGCAACCACATTAGTTGGAGAAGCGGATGTTATTTATGTGGTAACAGATAACACGGTTGTATCCGCTTTGGACAGTGTGGTCGGTGTTGCTAACGAACAAGATATTCCTTTAATCGTTGGAGAGCCCGATTCATTAGCTAAAGGCGGTTTTGCTACTTATGGAATTGATTACCATACAATTGGTTACCGTACAGGAGAAATGGCAGCGGAAATATTAAAAGGTGATAAGACAACGAAGGATTTCCCTGTAGAGTACCCACCTGAGATTCAGTTATTTATTAATAAGCAAGCAGCTGAAGAACAGGGCATCGACTGGAATGATGCATGGGATAACGATGCACAATTTATAGAGACAGAATAAAGAACAGACTATACGAGAAATGATTAAGTAAAGAGGCTGGGACATAACTAAATGGGAAGAATGAGAATCCGAACAATTGGAACTTAGCGTAGGCAAAATACGCAGACTCCTGTGGGAACAGCACGAGCTGAAGATCCACTGTGTGAAGTGCTCTTCTTCACACAGTTAGCTGAAGCCGTGCCCACGGAAAGCGGAGTATTTTGCCGAAGCGGTACATTTGCTCAGGCATTAATGTTCGGATTTTCCTGAATAATTCTTCTTTTGTCCCAACCTCTTTATTCGGAAAATGAGCGAGAAGGGGGACAGCATCATGTTTATTGCACTATTTGGCGCGGTAGAATCAGGAGTAATTTATGCAATTATGGCTTTAGGAGTTTACTTGTCCTTCCGCGTTTTAGATTTTCCTGATTTAACGGTGGATGGAAGTTTTGTTACGGGGGCTGCTGTGGCTGCCATCTCAATTATGAATGGAGTACCTCCTGTTATAGCTACATTACTGGCGGCACTCGCTGGTTTTCTGGCAGGTTGCATAACAGGGGTGCTTCACACAAAAGGGAAAATTAACGCTCTGTTATCAGGGATTCTCATGATGATTGCTCTTTATTCTATTAACTTACGAATAATGGGTCAACCTACGTTATCTCTTTTAAATGAATCTACTGTTTTTAAACAATTACGATCTGCTTGGGAAGGTACTGGGATAGACTCATTTTTAAATGGGTTATTAACATCAATGGGTATGGAACGGGTACCGGGTACATGGTCAATTGTGCTGGTTATGATAATAATCACAATTCTTATTAAATTGCTGACAGACTACTACTTAAAGACAGAAGTTGGTCTGGCGCTTCGGGCTACAGGAGATAATAAGAAAATGATCCGAAGTCTTTCAGCTAACACCGATTCACTGATTATAGCTGGTATTGGGATTTCCAATGCACTAGTCGCATTGTCAGGAGCTTTAATTGCACAACATGGGGGATTTGCTGACGTGGGTATGGGTATCGGAATGATCATTATCGGTCTTGCCTCTGTTATTATAGGTGAGGCACTGTTTGGTACGAAAACAATTGCAATAGCTACAATAGCAGTCATCGGTGGGGCTATTATTTACCGAGTTGTAGTAACCCTGGCACTTCGTGTGGATTTCCTGGATACAGGGGATATGAAGCTGATCACGGCTTTACTCGTTATTGGAGCATTGGTTGCACCAAAAGTACTTCAGGCACGGAAAGAAAAAAAGCGACGAATGGAAAAACGTGCCATGCTAACTCGTCAAAAAGCAGAGGGGGTATAGCATGCTTAAAATTAAGGACATTTCAACCACTTTTAATGAAGGTACACCAGATGAAAAGAAAGCATTACAGGACATTAATCTGGAATTGAAAAAAGGCGAATTCGTTACAGTTATCGGAAGTAATGGAGCCGGGAAGTCAACGTTGATGAACGTGGTATCCGGAAACCAGGCACCCGACGTTGGTGATGTATTTATTAATGACAAGCAAGTTGTATACCTGCCTGAATATAAGCGCTCTGCCTTTATAGGCCGCGTATTTCAAGACCCAATGGCAGGGACAGCGCCGTCAATGACAATTGAAGAAAATTTAGCAATGGCTTATGCTCGAAATAAAAAAAGAAAGCTAAAACCAGGAGTGACCAAAAAGCGTAAAGATTTGTTTAGAGAATACTTGACCACATTGAATTTAGGGTTGGAAGATCGCTTATCAGCCAAGGTTGGTTTTCTTTCTGGTGGGGAACGACAGGCGCTTTCACTATTAATGGCTACTTTCACTGAACCAAACATTTTGCTGCTGGATGAGCACACTGCTGCATTGGATCCATCCAGGGCAGAGTTAATTACAAAACTTACAAGAGATGTCGTAAGTAAATTCGGCTTAACCACACTAATGGTGACACATAATATGCAACAGGCACTGGATTTAGGCAGCCGATTAATTATGATGGATAAAGGACAAATCATTTTTGACGTGCAAGGGGAAGAAAAGCGCAATCTAACTATTGAAGACTTGCTTCAGGAATTTAAGCGAATAAGAGGAAAACAGTTTGAGAGTGATCGTGCAGTATTAGGTTAAGGCTTATAGGTTATATGAGTGCAGGAGCATATATTTGTTCCTGTGTTTTTTACTTTTAGACAGCAGAAAAAACATGCGAAATAAAATAACCGCATGCTAATCCTGTTTTCTAAAGTATTTGTTGATATAAACTGCGACGTAATTCGAAACTGGCGACTCCGATACGAAAATACCCTTCGCATTCTAGCGGGCTGTCTGCGAGACCTATGACCAACGCCGACACTAGAACGAAATGTACGTCAAAACAGCATGTGTCATGGAAGATGGAGTATTCTGCCGGAGCGAACTTATACACTCAACCGTATTTTTTAATTAAACAACACCTTGTTCCATCATTGCATCAGCTACTTTTTGAAATCCTGCAATGTTAGCACCTGCTATAAGATTACCCTCTTGATCAAATTCTTTTGCAGCAATGATGCAGTTTTGATAAATGGTTTTCATAATCCCCTGCAACTGTGCATCTACTTCTTCAAAGCTCCAGGACATTCGCATGCTGTTTTGTGCCATTTCCAGAGAGGAAACCGCTACACCACCAGCATTTACAGCTTTAGATGGTCCCACTAAAATGCCGTTATCCAGAAACACGTCAATCGCTTCTGACGTATTAGGCATATTAGCTCCCTCAGCAATTGCTTTAACGCCGTTTGCCACTAGCTGAGTGGCAGCATTTTCATCAATTTCATTTTGTGTAGCACAAGGTAACGCAACATCACAGGCAATGGACCAGATGCCTGAACAGCCATCGAAATACTGGGCTTGAGGATGAGTATATAAATATTCATTGATTCTGTTGCTATCCTCTTCTTTAATTTGTTTAATTGTATTTATATCAATACCATTCTCATCGAATATATACCCATCAGAATCACTGCAGGCAACTACCTTTGCACCTAGTTGTATTGCCTTCTCCATAGCGTAGATCGATACATTTCCTGATCCAGAAACAACTAGCGTGCTCCCATTGAGGGACAACCCTTTTTGCTTTAGCATCTCTTCAACAAAGTATATTGCACCATAACCGGTTGCTTCTTTTCGTGCGAGACTGCCACCATAACCGAGGCCTTTTCCTGTTAAAACCCCTGCCTCAAAGCTGCCACGGATCTTTTTATACTGACCAAACATATATCCAACCTCTTTAGCACCAACACCAATGTCACCTGCTGGAATATCAGTATCTGGACCGATGTACTTTGCAAGTTCAGTCATGAAGCTTTGACAAAAGCGCATGATCTCATTATCAGATTTCCCTTTTGGGTCAAAGTCAGCTCCACCTTTTCCGCCGCCGATAGGTTGCCCTGTAAGCGAGTTTTTAAGCGTCTGCTGTAGCCCCAGGAATTTTACAATACTTAAATTAACGGACGGATGAAAGCGTAATCCACCCTTATAGGGACCAAGTGCACTATTGTATTGCACTCGAAAACCACGGTTTACTTTTACCATACCATTGTCATCTACCCATGGAACACGAAAGGTTATTACACGTTCTGGTTCAACGAGTTGCTCTAATATACCTTTTTCCATATATGTAGGGTTTTTAGTGAAGACAGGGAGTAGGGATTTGAAGATGGAACGGACAGCTTGCAGAAATTCCTTTTCGTTAGGATTACGTATTTCAACCGACTCATAAACTTGATTCATATACGTTTGTGCGTCTGTTAGGTCATTTGCGTCTTGTTTATTTTTTAATAAATTCATAATGGCAACTTGGACCTCCTCTTATATATTAGGTATCACTATAAAACGTAAATTATAGAATATTCCGTTACAATTCTACAGCAAGGAATCAATCTAAACAATATGAATTGTAGATATAATCAATGCTGATATGAGATAATAGAGATAGAGGTGATGTTCTTGGAATTAAGACAAATTAAGTATTTTATTGAAGTTGCTAAGCGAGAGCATGTTACAGAAGCTGCTGATTCTTTACATGTAGCACAGTCTGCAGTAAGTCGCCAAGTTTTTAATCTAGAGGCAGAGCTTGGTGTGGACCTATTTGTACGAGAAGGACGTAATGTAAGGCTAACACCAATAGGACGTGTTTTTTTAGATCATATGGAGCAGGCAATCAATGTAATTGACGATGCCAGACAAGTTGTAGAAGAATATACGGACCCAGAAAAAGGAACCATCCACATTGGTTTTCCAGGAAGCCTAGCCACTTACATTTTACCTACAGCCATTTCGGTTTTCAGAGATCGGTATCCACATGTGAAATTTAAATTAAAGCAGGATTCTTATTATGAGTTGGAAAAAGGCGTTATAAAAGGGGATATTAATATGGCGATACTAGGCCCTATTCCCGATAATAAAAAGAAATTGAGAGCAACAATTCTATTTACAGAAAATATTGTAGGGCTTATACCAGTAAGCCATCCCCTTGCTGACCAGAAGACGGTTAAGCTTAATCAATTGCGGAAGCAGCCATTTGTTATGTTTCCTTCAGGATATGTTTTACGTGATCTGATTACAGATACCTGTAAACAACAAGGCTTCGAGCCGGAAATCGTGTTTGAAGGCCAGGATATTGATGCAATTAAGGGGCTCGTTTCCGCAGGGCTGGGTGTATCGCTAATCCCGGAAATTACATTAGTGGATAGTTTGCCCCGTGCAACAGTTAGTATACCTATTACTGATCCGAGTATTACTCGAACGGTTGGAGTTATCGTACCGGCAGATCGTAAACTTTTACCAACAGAGAAACTTTTCTATGAATTTCTACAAGAGTTCTTCAAACGGTTGGAAAGTTTTCAAAATTAATGGTGTAAATGTATAAAAATATTGTTTCTTGATTGCATTCTATTATTTAATATGATAGGCTTTACATACAATATATTGGTAATTAATACTAATCAAGTACTATATATAGTGTTACAAGTTAGGTGACAATTATCTGTCTTAAAAGGGAATCCAGTGAAATGCTGGAACTGCCCCCGCAACTGTAAGTGTGGACGAACGAGTATTCCACTGTATCGAGTGCTTAGCGGCATCGTTACGGGAAGGGCTTTAGTAGGTTGGAAGCACGAGTCAGGAGACCTGCCAAAACTTGTAGTTTCATTTCTCCGGGGTGAGAGAAGATGAAGCGATAGAGTTCCAGATAGATGAATTCTGTCGTTTTATGACCGTTCACCCAGGGGGAAGAGCGGTTTTTTTACGTTTAACCCCCATTTTACCGTGGTTTATATTAAAGGAGGTTCTATCATGCTTACAACGATTACAACGAATAAAGAGGATCTTATTCAAATTATTGACAATGCAGCAGTTGATTTAGTCATCGATACAGAAAAATATAAGGAAAAAGCTTTAAAAACAATTCAACCGGACGCATCGCTGGAGCGAATTACGGATGTATTGGTGAAAAATGCATTGGAAAATATTGATGAGGCAAATACCGAATGGACTTTTCTGGCAAGCAGAATATATTTACAGGATCTATATCGAAAAGCAGCAGAAAACCGTGACTATGATCCTGCGGCACGTTATGGCAATTTTTATGACCTGCTTAGCACGCTGACTGAAAAGGGTATTTATGCTGGAAACATTCTTGAAAAATATGAAGAAGAAGAAGTCAGTTATTTTGAAAAAATAATGGAACCGGAAAGAGATTTGCTATTTAACTATTTAGGATTATACACCATCTCTACACGATACCTTGCAACAGATCATAATAAAAATACATACGAATTACCACAAGAGCGTTGGATGGTTATTGCAATGTACCTTATGCAGGATGAAGACATTGCACACCGTAAACAGCATGTGGCAGAAGCGTACTGGGCGTTGAGTAATCTATATATGACGGTCGCCACCCCTACCTTGACTAACGCAGGTAAGACACACGGTCAATTGTCCAGTTGTTTCATTGATACTGTGGATGACAGCCTGCAATCGATTTATGACAGTAATACCGATATTGCCAAGCTTTCCAAAAATGGGGGAGGCATTGGCGTATACATGGGGAAGATCCGCGGACGCGGGAGTGCGATTAAGGGTTATAAAGGGATGTCCAGCGGAGTTGTGCCATGGATTAAGCAATTAAACAACACGGCAGTTAACGTGGACCAGCTGGGGACAAGAAAAGGCGCAATCGCTATTTATTTAGATATATGGCATATTGATATTGAGAATTTCCTTGATCTTAAATTGAATAACGGGGATGAACGTATGCGTGCCCATGATATATTCACAGGTGTATGCCTGCCGGATTATTTTATGGAGCAGGTGGACAAGCGTGGGGATTGGTATTTATTCGATCCGCATGAAGTACGTCAGGTTATGGGATATTCTTTGGAGGATTTCTTTGATGAAGAAAAAGGCGATGGAGTGTGGCGAAAGAAATATAAGGAGTGTGTGGAATCCGATCTTCTTTCAAAAAAATCTGTGCCTGCTATCGCCCTGATGAAACGGATTATGAAATCACAGCTTGAATCTGGCACACCATATATGTTTTATCGTGATGAAGTCAACAGGCAAAACAGTAATGAGCATAAAGGAATGATTTATTGTTCTAATTTATGTACTGAAATTACCCAGAATCAATCACCGACAGAGTTTATGGAAGAATTCGTTGAGAATGAAAATACAATCGTCAAAAAGTACAAGGCAGGCGATTATGTCGTTTGTAATTTGAGCTCAATTAATCTAGGAAAAGCAGTTCCAGATCAAGTGCTGGAACGATTAATAAAGATTCAGGTTCGGATGCTGGATAATGTAATCGATATAAATACATTACCTATTAAACAGACGCAACTTACCAATCAGAAGTATCGGGCAATAGGACTCGGGACATTCGGCTGGCATCACCTGCTCGCACTTAAAAACATTAAATGGGAAACAGAAAATGCAGTTGAATACGCTGATGAATTGTATGAAAGAATAGCTTATTTAACCGTGAAAAATAGTATGGAGTTAAGCAAGGAAAAAGGGGCTTATCCATCTTTTGAAGGTAGTAAGTGGAGTACTGGATCCTACTTTACTGCAAAAGGCTATACGGATGATAAATGGGTATCGCTAATGAATGAGGTAAAGGATAATGGGATGCGAAATGGCTACCTGATGGCAGTAGCCCCGAACTCGACAACAGCAATGATAGCTGGCTCAACTGCAAGTATTGATCCGATCTTTAAAGCGTTTTACAACGAGGAGAAAAAGGATTTTAAAATTCCAACTACGGCACCTGATCTCTCACATAAAACCTATGATAATTACCGGAGATCTGCTTATATTCTTGATCAGCGCTGGTCGATTAAACAAAATGCAGCAAGGCAGAAGCATATTGACCAAAGCCTTTCATTTAACTTTTATGTGCCAAACACAATAAAGGCGTCAGTTCTACTAGATCTTCACCTTCAGGCATGGAGAGAAGGTCTGAAAACTACGTACTATGTTCGTTCCACCTCAAATGATGTCGAAGAATGTGAGTGGTGTGAAAGTTGAAGGCATTAATCGCTTATTTGTCTTATAGCGGAAATACGGAAGAAGTAGCAGAGATTATTTCAAACAAATTGGTCACAGAGGATTTTCAAACTGATAGACATCGAATCGGCATTGACCCGCCGATTGATGCTTCTGATTATGATTATATTTTTATGGGAACTTTTACATGGGATATGGGGAAAACACCAGATGAATTCAAGGACTTCGTCTGGGAGGTAGGGTATAAACCAGCAAATGTTGCCGTGTTCGGGACGGGTGATACCCAATTTGGCGGGGACAATTTATTTTGTAAAGCAGTAGATAAGCTTGCTGCATTTTATGACAGTAAATGGGCTGGATTGAAAATTGAACAGTCCCCAAGAGGAAGCCAGGAACAAAAAGTAAGTAAATGGGTAGAAGGAGTGCTACATCATGCAAAAAACCTTGCTTGAAAGAGCAAAAACATTAGAGCCACTGCATCCGAATAAATCTACAGGTCTATTCGGTGGGGAATCAAGCGGTATATTGAACTGGAATGATATAGCTTACCCACATTGGTATAAAATATATAAGCGGCTTATCGGTAATTATTGGCAGGCAGATGAGGTTAACATGGCAGGAGATGTAAAGCAGTTCTCCTCCTTAACCAAATCGGAAAAAGATGCTTATTTAAAAATAATTGGATTACTCTCGACATTAGATGGACCACAGACAAGGACTGCATTGCTTTTATCGTTGTATGCGACAGATGCGTCTGTTCAATCCATTATGGCAGTCATTGCACAACAGGAAGCGGTTCATAATGAAAGCTATTCGTATGTATTATCATCCATCGTATCACTTGATGAACAGAACGAGGCGTTTCAGCTGGGGAGAAAAGATCCTGTTTTGCTAAAGAGGAATGAGAATTTAATTAAGCAATATAACGATTTTGTTGATGACCCAAGTGTGGAAAATATTTTGAAAACACTTGTCTACACTTCTTTATTGGAAGGAATGTTCTTTTATTCAGGCTTTGCATTCTTCTATAATTTAGCGCGGCATAATAAAATGGTTGGTACCTCAACAATGATTAGTTATATTAACCGGGATGAGCTAGAGCATGGGCGGTTCATCGCAGAGTTATTTCGTGCGACGCTAGCAGAAAACCCTGAACATAACTCGGAAGAATTGATAACATGGGTCTACGATCATTTTAAAGAATCTGTAGAGCTGGAAATTGAGTGGTCTACGTACGTATTGGAAGATGTCGAGGGTATAGATCTTGATGAAATGGCTGGTTATATTAAATATCGGGCAAATAAAATGATACGCATGATGGGCCTGAATGACATTTACCCAGAACATGTCGATAACCCAATGAAATGGATTCGTGCTTATGTGGATAACTTTGACGGAACGAAAACAGATTTCTTTGAGCAAAAGTCGAGACAATATACGAAGACGAGTGACTTAAATGGATTTGATGATCTTTAAAAAGGTATAAAAAAGAAATCGGCATCATGCCGATTTCTTTGCTTTATAGTTCATCCAATAAAATTACTTCGCCAGTAACAGCATCGACCCCATGTGCACAATCGATCTTTCCACATAGAATATAGCTTCCCTGATCTTTGTCATATACGTATACAGGTGTGACTTCAAGGAGATCGCGAAGTTTGTCAAATGCTTGACCCTGTTTAGTAGTAGGTTCATCAGCTCTTTCGAAATGCTGAAACATATTCAGCAGCTCAATAGTATCGATATAATTCAGAGCCTTATAGGTATCCGCGTCCAGAATAACTTGAAGCTTACGCACAATGACACGGTTATCACGTAAAACAGGCTGGAGTTCAGCATATACATACCCATTTTCATATCGAAGTTCTTTTAATGACCATTTGCCACTATCTTCGGGGAAAACACGTTGTAAAAAGGATCTGGTTTCTGCAACAGCTTCTTCCTGGTCCGCTTCTGTTAATGGAAGCTTGTCTGGGTGATCTGTATCGGCCATAGCTTCTTCAATAGAAACTTCAGTTGATAAATCAGTTTCTGCAGGAATAAATGCTTCATCAACTGGATGTTCCCACTCCAGTACTACATCTTTTTTCACAAAAGATTTCTGCTTTTCTACTTCTTCAAATGAAATTATTCGCTTGTCGTTGTTAGTTATAAAAGCAGTTGATATAGCATAAACAGGAAACCATTTTTCTTCTTCTTCCAAAGGCACTTCAAGCAGCCTGGACTGAGCTTGTGCGAAAGGCTCGACTTTATCAGGTGTAAGGGAGAAGGGTTCCCACTTAATTTGATCTTCGTGAGGGAAAACTCCGTCAATAGAAAATAAGGTAAGTTGCCCATTTTCATTAAATTCCACTTCAATGGTACCTACTGGATAAACAGTAATATTATCTACTGCAGCCTGGAAACTGACCGCGCCTTCTGCTTCATAGGACAGTAAAAACTGACGACCGAATTCCAGTCCAGTCATTTCTTCAACCCATTCAATAATTTTTTCATTATCGTCAGTGGGTTCAAGGAATTCCGCCTGACTTGCGTATGAGACATCTTGAGCAAAGATTGCTCGCTTTACTGAATTGGTATGGATATCTATATCAATTACAGCAGTCCCGGAAGGATTGTAGTCACTATCTGTGTAGTCTGTTTCGTTTGGAAACCATTCCATGCTTAACAAATAGGAAGTACGATGCAAGCTGCTTTTCTCACGGAAGATATGATGTCTTTTTAAATAATAGTTATCTAAATTAAATTTCACTTTTGTATACTCAATTATTTCCTCAAGTTTTTCATTCATAAATAAAACCCTCGCTTTTGTGCAATTTTCTTTAGTATAACATTCACCCAATAACACATACATTTATGCCGTCTCTAATGCTATTTTTTAAAAGATTAGCACTGCAGTGTTGCTATACATTAAATGCATTTATACTTTTTTTACCTATGATCAAACCGCCAGGGAGTCTTCATAAACGCGATGAAGACATTTTCACCTGTGATCGAGGCGCCAGGGAGTCTTCATAACCATGATGAAGACACTTTCACTTGTGATCGACTCGCCAGGGAGTCTTCATAACCATGATGAAGACCTTTTTCACCTGTGTTCGACTCGCCAGGGAGTCTTCATAAACGTTATGAAGACCTTCACACCTGTGATCAAACCGCGATTGAGTCTTCATAAAAAAGCTATGTTAGAAACGAAGTATTCTGCCGGAGCGAGTCCAAGAGCTCAACCATCATTGTAAAGAGAAAAGGTGTCATGAATTTAAATTTTCATTACTTCGTCTTTTGTCTCAACAGCGCCATATTTTGAGGAGCATTCATTAATGATTTAATATAGAAAATGATTTAAATTATCTTTGAAGAAGTTTTTTTAAGAATAAAAAGAGAAGATGAGGATGGATTTCGTTGAAATTTCACACTCTTTTCAAGGTCTGTAAGGTTATTATCATGTTTTTTTCAAAAGAAAAGCTGTCCATTAGTAGGACAGCTTTAATGTCTATTAATCGTGAAAATAATTCTTCAATCCAGTTGTTATTGCTTCTGCTACATTATTCTGAAAAGACTCTGTATTGATTGCAGCAAGATCGTCTGGATTTGAAATAAACCCAAGCTCCATTAAGATTGAAGGAGCATCATTATAACGTAATACTCGATAATCTCCGAACCTAACACCTCTGTCCTTTAGGGAAATAGTTGATGCCAGGGAAGTGTGAACGCTCTGTGCTAATTCATTGTCTGTTCCGTTGCTATAAAAATAGGTGCTAATTCCATTTATAGAAAATATCGGAAAAGAATCAAAATGGAGACTAATAAATGCATCTGTATTGCTGGATTGACTTATCCGGATTCGCTCTTCAAGAGATGCATAGTTGTCCCCCGATCGAGTCATTATAACTGTTGCACCAGCTGCATTTAATTGCTGTTCCACTTTGGTAGCGGTAGAAGTGACAAAGTCTTTTTCGTACACGCCACCAAGTCCGATCGCACCTGGATCGTTACCTCCATGACCCGGGTCAATAACGATCGTATATCCTGCCAACGAGTTAGTGGTGTCTTCTTGTTTCACAGCTTCATTCGATGAATCATTGGATCTTTCACTTGTGGTTGTTTCTGAATTCGTACCAACGTTTGTAAATGCTGCTGCAATCCATGCATTAGCCCCATTGGATAAGACTATATTATGCCAATCGCCTCTGGTCTCCACCAGGCTGTATGTATCCCCGGTAGAAGCGAAATTGACAATGGAATGGTTTGTACCAGGTCCGGACCGTATATTTACACCCTGGGCTGTGACTGTTACTTTATTAGAAGTAGTTGAATTAATAGTATCTTCACTACTGACAGGGTTTAGAAAGTGTGCGGCAACCCAAGCCTTCTGACCACCGTAATATGTCTGAACCCAGCCATATTTCTCCTGAAACACCTTTACTTTATTGCCTTCAGCTAACTTGCCAATAATTTCAGCGTTGTTAGCGGGATCTCCTCTTACATTTAGAATTTTCACCCCAACTTCATAAACATCTCCGTTATTGGCTTGACTGGTAGTAGGCAGGAATAAAAGAGAAAATAGCAAAAAACTTAACGATAAAGCAAAATACCTATTCACTTATTAACGCACCTCCTTTTTGTTGAAATTTTTAGACTATTAGATCTGGATACTAATAATTAATAACCTTAACGGAGGAGGAATAAACCTATTCCTTAAAAAATAAATCGGAAGTACCAGCCGACTCAGCATATTATCCCAGAGTGAAAATCGATTAAAAAAGACTCCCAATAGGGGGAGTCAATGTAACTATACTACAGTTCTTTCACTAACTCAAAAGCTGCTTCTAAAGCTGCTTTGTCCTGTTTAATGTCTCCTGGTTTCCTTGCTTCTCCGAGAACATATCCTTCAAATGACATGCCGTAAAACTGACAAATATAATCAAATTGCTGCACGAGTGGAAGTCCTTTTAATTTTGGGTTATCGCCACCTACAGCAATCAAATAAGCTTTTTTCTTCCCGAGCTCTTCTCTGAAATGTGAATAGCTCGGATCTCTCATGATTTGTGACCAGCGATCAATGAAGGTTTTCATTGGACCAGACATGCCGTACCAATAGATTGGAGTTGCAAAAACGAGGATATCGTGTTCTAGCATTTGATCAATTAGTTTTGTATGGTTATCATTAACCTCTGGAAAACCTTCTTTTGAGTGTCGTTCATCAATAATAGGCTGGATCAAATGATCACGTAAATATATATGCGTTGCTTTTTCTTTAGGAACTGCTTCATATGTTAAATATTCCGTGTTACCGTTTTCTCTGGTTGAACCGTGCAGGACTGCAATTTTCATTCTTTCTCCTCCCTGATTTCAACAATTAATCTATATTTTAAACGTTACAGATGATAAATACGAATCGTATGCTCACTGATCTCTTGAATGGAATTTCACTTTATATTAAATCTATTCTTTTGCAGGGATTTTAGAAGTAAGAGAAGAAACTATAACTATAGACAAATTATGAAAAGGCTTAATAACATTAGAGGGAGTGCAGATTTTAAAATGATCTATCGAAAAAAATTCTATAAAATTAATCCTGAAAAATTAGATGCGTTTAATAATTTTTTCCATACATACCTTTACCCTAACCAAATTAAACATGGATCAAAACTTATTGGACGCTGGGTGAATGAATTACAAGATGAAATCACTACTTTATGGGAATATAAAAGTATGGAGCAATATGAAGCCATTGAACATAAGATTAGAAATAGCGACCTGCACCGAGAAGCCCAGGTAAGAAGGAAGGAGTTAGGGAATCTTTATATAGAGAGCCATCAGGAATTTTTGACATCGACAGCTCCTCTCCCCGCATCCTATCACCCGCCAAAGCATATTGTTTCTGTTAGCGGATATATTGCCAATGAAAATGGCGAGGTTCTTCTTGTGCGAAACCTGCATCGTTCAGACACAATGGAAATGCCGGGGGGACAAGTGGAAGATTAGAAGAAGCAATGCATCGGGAGATTATGGAAGAGACAGGAGTAAAAGTAAGTCTTACAGGTATCACTGGAATTTACCAAAACATTTCAAGCGGCATTATTTGTGTCGTATTTAGAGGGCATTACATTTCCGGTGAATTGACACCAGCTGAAGGGGAGACTACAGAGGTTATCTTCTCAAAATTAACAAAGGAAAATGCATCTGAACTAATTAAAAAGCCACATTTCAGAAGTAGAGCAATTGACGCAATGGAACCTACTTACCTGCCATATGAAATGTATACGACTAGACCATTTGAACTTATAAAGAGATTTGAAGGGAACGCGGAGGAATCCCAGTAAGCTACTTAGGAAATTAGGAATGTATAATGGTAAACTGGTAATTCTGACGCACAATGATTTAGAAGAAATCAATAGTAGCCTTTAAACCCGGAAACGCAGAATATAAATCAACATAAGAGGTGAGGACATGAAGTTTGAAAAGAAGCATATATTTAAGTTTCTAATCGTAATAGCAGCAGCATTTATAGCACGAATACTTATTGCTTTATTCAGCACAAGCTATAATCAATATGCAGGCCTGATAATAATTGTTATATCAATTGCAGTTTTATTGTTTTGGATTTATGCGGATGAAAAAAGAGAGGTTAAGAGATGAAGAAAAAGATACTAATTACTTTAAGTACACTTCTACTTTTTTTACAGCAATTAGCTGGTTATTCCCCTATTCTGCTCTTAGTCTCACCAAATCCTATACTTACAAGCCCGACCGTGTTGTTGTAGACCAATTTCTGCAGGATTTAAAGGAATTTAAGGAATTTTATGAGGAGCATCCTAAGAAAAACGATTTAACGACCGAACGTGTTCAGTATATTCTCCAATCATATGATCTGCCTTGGATAAATACGAAAGAGCCAGTAAAAATGGCGCACCAGGAGCTGGATTTAATTTTGTTTGAAGTAGAGAAAGCGAGGAAAGTATTAATAGATTTTTAGTGAAAATTATGATGCCTATACAAAAGACTATTTAAAAATGACATTAGTAACTACGTTGGGTATAGAAGAGGAAATTGGGAGGCTTATGGATTCCGGGTTTGATTCCAGGAAAACAGTTCGCATACAAACCAATAATATTCATGGAAGTTTTATTAACAGCTTTAATAGGCTCGCAACTTTTTATAAGGAATATAAAGGGGTCAGATGATTGTACCGAAAAGTTGTTATTAAAAAGCGGAGCGCTTCAACAAGCTGCTCCGCTCTTTAGAAGAAAACCTACGCGCGAATCCACTTCCAAATCTCACCCGGTGTTGCATTTTTTCCATACATTAGAATGCCTACTTTAAATATTTTCCCTGCTAGTTTCATGAATATCCAGACACTCACTACTAGAATTGCTAAAGAAATAGCAATCTCCATCCACGGCCATTCTTCAAGCACAGCAAGGCGCATGATTAACACCCCTGGAGCAGTGAATGGGATATACGTACCGATTTGCGCCATTAAGCCACTTGGATCACTGAAAACGGGCCCGATAAAAACAAAAGGAAGAAATGGCAGCATCATAACCATGCCCTGGAAGTTTCCGGCAGTTGATATATCCGCCATCGTGGCACCAATACCAACGAAGAGAGAAGCGAATAATAAGAATCCGAGTATAGCAATGGCAAGTAGTAGTGCAAGCTCAGGTACGAATAAATATTCCAGTACCGGCATATCAATTCGCCAGATAAGGACTGGCATTACGATCACGATCGAAACGACAGACTGTATGATTCCCAGAACAAAATAACCAATAATTTTACCTTGCATCAATTCTGCAGGTGTCAGCGATGATAAAATAATTTCTGCTATTTTATCCTTCTTTTCCTGAGAGGCACTTTGGAAAATAGCCATTCCCGTGAATACAATTGAAAGCATAATGAAACCTGCAAATGCCCCGGGCACCATGCGATCCAATGGTGGGCCAGCATCCATCATGGATTCTGCCGCAGGATCAATTGCTGCAACATCATCCGCAGCTGGTTCGTCAAACATAATTCCGCGGGAGATGACTGCAAGTTTTTCATCCGTCAGACCAAGTTCTTCCATTTGTTTTGCCTGCAGTGGCGACTCTAATACTTGTACTTGATTTATAAAAAACGGGTAAATGTCATCACTTGTGTACACTGGGACTATGCCTTCATTTAGTGCACGTTCATCTAAAAATATAAACGCCGTATTTTCACTGTTTTCCAGCTGATTAACTATTTCTGATTCATTGAGATCTGTTAAGTGCATATCCCAATCAAAACCGGATTGCTCAGCCGTTTCTTCTAGAACTGGATATATATCCAGTTGATCATTTATAAGAACTCTGGTAAACGTCGATTCCTCGTCGTCTGATCCACCGAGAAGACTACCTAAAAGCATAAAACCTATGATGAGTACTGGGGTTAAAAACAGACCAATAATAAATGTTTTGTTTTTCAGATTACGCTTAATTTCCCATTTAGCAACCTTCATCGTGTTACGCATGGACTTCACCAGCCTCCTGTAACAAATTCTTATCTGTAGCAATATCGATAAAGATTTCATGCAAAGAGACACGATCGATTGCTAATTCCTGTATGGATAAATGGTCAGGCAGATTTTTTAGCCAGATGGATGGCTCTACATTTTTTGATAAGTATAGCGTAGAGATGTCATCTGTCTGCTCAACGCGTTGTACATCTGTTATATGCTCTAGGTCCGTACGGTTATTTTTTCCGCGAATAGTACATTTGAAATTGGCATACTGTGTTTTTACATCATCCATTGATCCATAAATAACCTTTTGGCCGTGGTGGATCATAAATAACCTGTCAGCCATTTCTTCAACCAGATTCATTTGATGGGAAGATAATAAAATTGCCGTGCCATTTTCAGCTAAGCTGCGTATTTCTTCTTTGAACAATTCTTGACTGACTGGATCCAGGCCTGAAAAGGGTTCATCTAAGATGAGCAGTTCAGGCTCATGTATAATAGAAGCAATGAACTGCACTTTTTGTCCCATCCCTTTTGATAGCTCTTCAACGGATACTTTTTCTTTACCTTCCAAGTCAAATTTCTTCAAATAGGTTAGGGCTCGTTCCTTTGCCTGGTCAAGTGGATAATCCTTCAGATCAGCTAAATATAATAAGATATCCATTACCTTTACATTTTTATACAAACCACGTTCTTCAGGCAAATAACCGATTTTATGTCTCGGAATATCTTTTCCATTACTATTCTGAAAGCTAATGGACCCTTCATCTGGATACATAATTCCCATTATATTTCGAATGGTTGTCGATTTTCCTGCGCCATTCGGGCCTAGAATGGCCATGATTTCTCCTTTACGTACGTCAAAAGAAATGTTCTTAATGATCTGTTTATCTTTAAATGATTTGCCGAGTTTTTCTACGGCCAGCATTGTTTCCATCTGTTTATTCACTCTTTCTATTATTAAATTAAGGCTGTTGTCTAAAAGAATTATTGTTTTTAACACACAAAATCTATAAAAGGCGACGTAACTCTGGAATAGATTGTTAGCTACCACTACGGAAAAATACACTACGCTTTCACCACTCCGGGTACAAGTGCGACATCTACTCAAACTCACGCTGTTCGTTTTCGCAGTGTCTTCTTTGCCGCTGGGCGGTCTGCAAGCCTCCTCGAACTTCACTGTCGTTTCGTTCTGTGGGATCACGAACCCGTTCTTTTTACTCCCTTTTTATTTCAATAAAATAGTTATTATTTCCTCCATTCCCATATTTTTTGCAGTCGTGTAAGTAAGATTGTTTTCGAGAAAAAATGTTTCTGTAGCTGATGGGTTATTTGAAATCAGCCTATTATTTTCACGTGAGACTTCTCCGGGAATAGGCTTAACTGAGAGATCGCATTTCATCCAGTAACACATATAGCTTTCTGTCAATTCTTCTTTTTCAAAAGTCCCCATCATTTTCCCATTCTGTAATACGTATAAATAGTCAGCAAGTTTCATAATATCCTCGGATTGATGGCTGGTCATTATAATTGCCCGTTCTCCTTGATCCATCCAATCCACCACTAAATCAATGAAATGTTTTTTTGATGGAATATCTATAAAAGATGTAGGCTCATCAAGTAGCATTAAGGGGGTGTTTCTAGGTAGGGTCAGCGCAAGACTTAATTTCTGCTGATCCCCCTGTGACAGCTTCCCATACCGTTTATCTAATGGAATTGCTAAAAGGCTAACCATTTTATTGAACTGATCTTCATTCCAATTAGGATACAGAGGAGATATAAATTCCTTTAAAGAGTTTCCGGTAAATGGGTTCCATCCAATAACTGTTTGAGGCTGGTAGGCCACTTGCTTTTTCCAACTTTCGTCATGTCCATAGACGAACTTATTAAAGAATTTAATGTTTCCCATGTCGGGTTTAGCCAGATTCATAATAAGTTTTAGTAAGGTGCTTTTCCCGGATCCGTTGTTGCCAATTAATGCTGTAATGGTTCCCGGTTCTATTTTCAAGTCGATTGGTCCAAGATTAAACTCATCTATTCTTTTTTGGATTTGTGAAATTTCTAAAAACCTATTCATGTCGATTCTCCTTTCTTTCTGTATGACTGCACAATTTCATTAAAAATATCCTCGATTTGATCTAGTGAATAATCATAATTGAGTGCTGTTTCGATCGCTTTTTCGATGGTTTGGTAAACAGCTGCCACTTTTACTTGATGCTTTAACGAGTCTTCTATTTCTGCTACAAATGTACCTTTGCCTTGTGTTGTCCGAATAAATCCTTGGTATTCCAGGTTTTGATAAGCACGACGAATGGTAATGACACTGGTTTCCAAGTCTTTAGCGAGCGCACGAATGGAAGGCAAAGCCCTTTTAGCAGGTAGATGACCGCCAGCAATCAAAGCCTTTAATTGATTCTCTATTTGATGATAGAAGGGCTCACGTGATTCTTTTGATAATCGTATAGGTAGTTCCATGGCAAACACTCCTTTCTCACTTTTAGAGATAATCCAATTTATCCATGGCTTTTTTCATATAATGCTGCCAATGGGCGAAACCAAAAAACGCCAACAAAATAGATGCTATGGATGATACTATCGGCCACTTTTGAGCGAGAATGATAGACCAATATACAATGCCATTTTCAAATAAAACATGAATCATGGTGAAAATAGAAAGTAAAACGATCAATAGTGTTACCCCTATAAATATCGTCCCGACAGTAGAAGTTAGCGGTCCTTTCGTGCCGATTTCACTTAAAGGGAATACATATCCCGCGTAAACTCCAAATGACAGCCAAATAATAGCGAAGGCTATAAATGAGCCTACAGACAGCATTTCTGGCAATGGGCTCATAAAGTAGATCCCTATTAGTGCCAGCAATTGAAAAGGAAAGGAATAGAAAAAGTGAACAATAAACCTGCTCTTCATAATTACATCTTGTTTGATGGGCAGTTGTTTTTGCATAACAACTAAAGGTAAAACGATCAAATCTCCAGAGACTTTTTTAATTTGAAATTCTTTTGGTTTTGTCCATATTGTAGCGACTGAGAATAAAAGTACAAAAAAGAAGTCAATACCAACAAAGCCATTTTCCATATAGGATTCTATTGATGTAACAATAAAAAATAGTATGAACATCGAAAATAAAAATGCGGATAAAAAACCGAACTTTGACATTCTCAATTCTAACTTAGCTAACGAATAAGCCTGCTTCCATTCCTGCATGGCTGTTTCCTCCTTTAAACTACTTACTGTGTATGTCTGTATATACAGTATATATTATCTTTGAAATTGTCAAGTTGAAATAGGTAAGATTCAAGTTATGAGCATACCGTTCATATTTTTGCCATAACATTGTTACTAATATGTGAATCATTACACATGCTTATTATTATTTATGGTTAGACATGTTACTATATAAGTGTAATAAGGAATCACCTTACAATATATTGTGAATAACTGAACAAGATTAAAGTAAATCAAAAGATAAAGGAGATGGAAATCGTGTTTGTAAATTTCATTCGCAATAATAAAATAGTAGCTGGGGTATTAGCTTTTCTTAGAATTTATATTGGTTATCAATGGATGACCGCAGGATTTGGTAAGATAACTAGTGGTGGGTTTGAGGCAAGTGGTTTCATCCAAGGAGCAATTGCCGGAGCAGGTGGAGATCATCCAGCAGTTCAAGGCTGGTGGGCAACTTTTCTCGAAGCAGTAGCATTACCTAATGCTGAATTGTTTACGATCTTAGTTATGTGGGGCGAATTGTTAGTAGGAATAGCACTTATCCTAGGTATTTTCACTAATTTTGCAGCACTAATGGGTATTACAATGAACTTCGCATTTCTATTCAGTGGTACTGTTAGCACAAACGCTCAAATGGTAATAATCACAGTTATCTTAATGGTAGCAGGATATAACGCAGGAAGATATGGACTGGACAGATGGGTGATCCCTTTCTTAAAAGATCACACACCAATTCAAAAGCTTAAAAAACAGAAAAAAGAAGTAATAATCGCATAGGAAAGAAGAGTTGGCCTAAAGGTCAGCTCTTCTTTTATCTTATTGTATAAGAACTAAGACAAAGGGACGATATTAGTCATTATAGGTTTAAACTTCCTCGATTGTGTGAAAATTAAGTAGTAACAATCTTGAAGGGAGCTATAAACGGGATGAAACAATGGGTATATTACCTGCTTATCATTTCATTGATTACTGTTCTGGCAGCATGTGGAACCGATGAACAGGAGAACCAGGACGGATTAGAAGAGCAAGAACCAGACACAGCAGAAGATATGGAAGAAGATGACAATGCGAACGCTACGGAGGAAGAGGAGGTTCTCGTTTCTTTGATTGACACGGAGGGAAATATGGTAGCAACAGCTACATTGGTAGAAGAGGATTCAGGAGTAACGATTAATCTGGAAGGTGAGAACTTACCTCCAGGAACACATGGATTTCATATACATGAAGAGGGAGCCTGCGAAGAGCCTGACTTTGAATCTGCAGGTGGACACTATAACCCAACAGATGCAAATCATGGTTTTGATGATCCGGATGGACCTCATGCAGGTGATTTGCCGAATATTGAAGTATCAGAAGACGGAACAGTAACAGAAGAAGTAAAGGCTGATATGGTCACATTAGTGAAAGATGAGGATAACTCATTGTATAAAGATGGGGGTACAGCATTGGTAATTCACTCAGAGGCAGATGATTACAGCTCACAGCCTGCAGGTGAAGCCGGAGAACGTATTGCGTGCGGAGTAATTAGTGAATAACTTCAGTTAAAAAGTTCAGAGTAATTTATAATGGGATTACTTCAAGGGTGCTACTAATTAAATAACATATCCATACACACGTAATTTCACGTTGAAATTAGCGTGTGTATTTTTTTAAAGCTTTTTTAATGGATAGGAAAGTATAAAATTTTGGCTGCAATTAATTCTTACAATTAAACAGCCACGTCCAGCGCAAGCGCCCATCACCTAGTGCCCTTCCGGACTCTTCTTAATCTAACTCAACATAAACCAATTCGTTACAGATGAGGGAGGTCGACTAAAATCGGGCTTGTGCTCAGGCGTCGACATACCCCTATGTAGGGGCATGTTTTCTTTTTTAATAGAAGACTGCAGGTGTATTTGATAGGATACATTCATTTTATTATTGCTGTTCGAACCACGATGAAGCAATTCAAACTAATTACTAATATCACTAGTTATTTCAGGGACGGGAGCTAACCCTTTGTATAGGGGATGATACCTATACAGCATAAAGCGAAAAGCCCATTTCATTTCAATTATAACTGCTGTATAATGTATTTCGACTCACGAAGGAAGGAAGTTTTATATGAGGTCGCATACAAAAACACAGGCGGCACAGGTTAGCGGCAAAATTTGGACACGTGATTTTGTGTTAATTTGTCTTGCTAATTTTTTTATATTTCTTGGATTTCAAATGACTCTGCCAACCCTACCGTTATTCGTCAAGGAGTTGGGAGGAAGTGATCAGTTAATTGGAGTTATCGTTGGTATCTTTACCTTTTCTGCATTATTGTTTCGTCCATATGCGGGACATGCTTTAGAGTCAAAGGGCAGACGATTTGTTTATATGTTCGGGCTTGCAGTCTTTGTGTTTTCAGTAGGATCCTTTGGTTTCGTTACAAGTATTGCCTTTTTAGTAATCATGAGAATTGTTCAGGGAATTGGCTGGGGATTTTCTACGACAGCAACCGGAACCATTGCTACAGATCTTATTCCCCCGAAGCGCCGTGGGGAAGGAATGGGTTATTTTGGTCTGTCAGGGAATATTGCCTTGGCAATCGGACCAGCGCTTGGCTTAACACTTGTCGGTGTTATTTCTTTTTCGCAATTATTTTTAATTTGCGCTTCATTAGGTCTTGTGGCGTTTCTGCTATCTTCTAAAATACGATATAAACAAGTAGAAAAAATGACGGACAAAACAACAACAGTCAAGTTTGATATTTTTGAAAAAAGTGCGATAGAGCCATCGATATTGTTGTTTTTCGTCACCGTTACCTTTGGTGGAATAGCGACATTTCTTCCACTGTATGCAGAAGAACAGAATATACTTGGGATCGAATCGTACTTCCTGGTTTTTGCGGTATTTCTTATGGTATCTCGAACTTTTGCAGGGAAGATATATGATAAAAAAGGACACTTATATGTATTCTTACCAGGAACCATTCTTATTTTCATTGCTATGCTCTTATTATCCTGGCTGCCAAACACGATGGTAATGTTAATTGCTGCAGGGATGTATGGTCTTGGATTCGGAAGTGTTCAGCCAGCACTGCAGGCCTGGGCTGTTGATAAAGCGCCTGGTAATCGAAAGGGAATGGCAAACGCAACGTTTTTCTCATTCTTTGATCTGGGCGTTGGTATTGGTGCAATTGGCTTTGGGCAACTTGCATATATCTTTAATTACGCAATAATTTATATAACGTCTGCAGGTTCCGTAATGCTTTCGATTATTTTTTATATCTATTTAGTACTAAAAGCAAGTAAGGAAAATAAAACATAGCCCATAGAAAGTCATATAGCTTTATATATTTCGATGAGATTGACCAATCGGCAGATGATTCAGAATAGAATGGCCACCTTTGCTTGCTAAGTAGTTGCTGTTTTTACAAATCAGTAATCTACGACGTTTCCCCTCTGTGCATTTCTGCTGCTTCCCGTTGATTTGATTGAATTTCCTCTTGGGTGGAGCTTGAGCACCCTTACTTGCAAAGGTAAGTGTGACTTCTTCTACTAACACTTCGCGGTATGCTTCCCCGGCCCAATCGAACAAAGAAGATTACTCAGATAGTACCCTCGGCTCACTGCGGGGTCTCGTGTGTCTTCCCTGTTCAATGCAGTACAGGGAAAGCTACAGTAGTACATCGCACGAAGGGTCTTCGTGTATTTCTTGCGCTAGTATTGAGAGATGATAAAATATTTATCTACTACTACATTAAATGATTTCTGCTTTTACGATTGTTAACTTTTGATGCGGCAGCCGACTCATGCTTAGAAAAGCAACAGCTGGAGATCCCACAGGGTATGCACGGTACTGTTTTTTTGTTATTTTGCTATACGATGTTTACGTTTTCTACATGCGATTTAGGTGGATTCATAATACTCCTCCATAAGTTGTGCATTTGAAGTATAAACAGATGGAATGAATAATAGCATGTATATTCCCCCTTTCAAGAAGCTTGCAGTTTGTAAGGGGAAGGGACATTGAAGTAATAATTTCTTTGCAAAGAAACTACGTATAATATATTGCTAGAAACCCAATCCTAATAAAGTAAAACCTGATGCAGGAAAATAGAATGCATTTAAGGTTTGACCCATTATGATTCGAAGACAGATACTTTTACTTGAAGTTATGTTATAGCGTCATTAATGCTTTATAGAAAATTTTACTTTGGTTTAATCTTCGTAAAGCATCTATAGTTTAAAAAATCATGTATCTCGTTTACAATAGATATAACGAGAATTAAGAAGGTAGGTTACTAGTATTTTGAAAAGTATCGGTGATATTAACATCCAAAAACTATTTCCCTCCATTATCTATAAGCGTGGGTTAGAATACTATAAACGTGATAAAGTTAGTGATCTTTTATACGATATAAACTACCAGGTGTGGACTGCAACTGTACACGGAACGGAAAATTACTTTGTTGAAATAAATATGAAAGAATTTGCAGAGGGATCCATAGATACTTATTGTGATTGTCCTGCATTCGATACATTTGGCTCCTGCAAGCATATTGCTGCAACATTAATAAGTGTAGCGCATAAAGAATCAAACAAAGCACCTGCTGCAGCTAATTATGATTATAAAACAACAAATCGGTTTATTACTGCAATAAGCAATATCCACCAACCCGATAAGGGTAACGAAGTTCTGCCGGAAAAGTTACCTATGTATGTGGAGTATTACTGCAAGTGGTCATATGATAAAAATTTATTGATTGAACTGAAGACTGGTGAAAAAAGATGTTTTGTGGTTAAAGATGCCAAGGACTTTCTTAAAAATGTGCTTCATGGCAATGAGCACTATTTTACTAAAACATTCACCTACAACCCGGAGACACATTATTTTCTGCAACAGGATTTGGAAGTTTTTGAGATGCTCTACGCTGTTCTTAAAAATGAACAAATCTACAGTGGGTACACATACTATCATTATCAGGGGAATGTAAATGATAAACGTTCCATTGTTATCCCAGCGTTAATTGTCCGTGAGCTTTTTGAAAAAATTACGCAAAGGGACTTTACTGTAGAGGCAGGAAACAAAAGCTATCATCATATTAGTATCGAAAAAGAGAAGCTGCCGTTTAACTTTTCTATCACTAAAAATGAAGCAGATGATCTGGTTCTGACAATGGATGATATTGCAGGTGGGACGTACTTCAAAGCATATGAGATGTTATTTTCCAATGGGGTTTTTTATTTTCCGACAAAGGAACAGATTCCTGTTCTGGAGCAAATTAGTCAATTTGGTATGGAGGATCTACAGCTGCCAATTACAAAAAAACAGGCAGATACTTTTTTATCAGAGGTGTTACCATCATTGAAACGAGTTGGCGAGGTAGAAATTTCTGAGAAGGTTTCTGCTGAAATTATTCAAGTAGCACTTCGGGCAAAATTGTATCTTGAAGTCAAAGCTGACTGGATTGTCGGTAAATTAGAATACCATTATGGGGATCAGTTGATAGATCCATTTAGTGGGCGTGAGCAGAATGATGTTATTATTATTCGTGATGTGGAAAAGGAACAGCATATTATGCGGCTTATCGAGCATGCTGACTTCAAGTATAATGGCAGGGAACTCTATATTGAAGCCGATGAGGATGATGAGATATACGAGTTTCTATATAACGTACTTCCCTTGTTGGATGAGCAGGTAGAGTTATTCTTAACCTCAGAAATCCGCAACTTTATCGTTGAGAACGAACCTATGCCAAGCACGAGTGTGCGACTTGAGTCATCATCCAACCTGCTTGATATAGGCTTTAATATACAGGGAGTTAACGAGACAGAAATTAACCAAATATTAAATGCTGTTATTGAGAGAAAACGGTATTACCGTATGCAAAGCGGGGCACTGCTTTCGCTTGAAGGTGAAGAGTTTACTTCTATGAAACAATTTTTCAATGACATGGATATCAGTAAGAAAGATTTACAGGATGGAAGTGTTCAAGTACCGGTTTACCGTGGTGCACAAATTGACGAACTCATTGATACAAACAAGAATTACGATCCATCCTTCCGGAAGCTATTAAATCAATTGAAATCACCGGAGGAGCAGGTTTACCCACTACCAGAAAATTTGAAAGCGACATTGCGAAATTATCAGCTTACAGGATTTCAATGGTTTAAATCATTAAGTAATTACCACCTTGGTGGTATATTAGCTGATGATATGGGATTGGGTAAGACGCTGCAGAGTATTGCGTACATTGCATCAGAACCAAGTGACAATCCGCATTTAATCGTTGCACCGTCCTCTGTTGTTTACAACTGGAAGAATGAATGTGAAAAGTTTATGCCAGAATTGAAAGTAGCAATTCTGACAGGTACCCCACTTGAGAGGCAACAGAAAATTGGGGAATTAAAAGATATGGACGTCTGGATTACCTCCTATGCTACGCTTAGACAGGATATCGAGCTATATCGCGAATTAACATTTCAAACGCTCATATTGGACGAAGCGCAATATATAAAAAATTATGCAACAAAAACATCGAAGGCCATGCGTGAGATTAAGGCGAGTAGAAGATTTGCATTAAGTGGCACTCCAATTGAAAATTCAATTGATGAGCTTTGGGCAATTTTTCAAGTTATTTTACCAGGGCTTATGCCCAGTCAGCGTGAATTTAAAAAGCTGTCCCATGAAAAAATTGCAATGCTTACTAGACCATTTATCTTGCGTCGCCTGAAAAAGGATGTACTGAAAGAGTTACCGGATAAGATTGAGTCGGTTCACGTTTCTGAATTAACAAAGGAACAAAAGGATCTTTATGTTGGTTATCACCGCCAATTGCAGCAGGAAGCCTCACAATCAATGAAAGAGAGTGGTTTTAATCAAAACCGGATGAAAATATTAGCCGGATTAACCCGTCTGCGGCAAATTTGTTGCCATCCCTCTTTGTTCATAGAAAACTATGAGGGGAAATCAGGTAAGCTCGAGCAATTGATGGATACGGTACGAAGTGCAATTGGGAATGGCAAACGCATGTTGATATTCTCCCAATTTACAAGTATGCATGAAATTATTATAAATAAATTGGAACTAGATGGTATTGATTACTTTTATTTACATGGACAAACGCACTCACAAGATCGTGTTAAGATGAGTGAACGTTTTAATGACGGCGAAAAAGACGTTTTCCTGATTTCCTTAAAGGCAGGAGGAACTGGCTTGAATCTGACAGGGGCAGATACAGTAATTCTGTATGATCTATGGTGGAATCCAGCAGTTGAAGATCAGGCGACAGGAAGAGCGCATCGTTTTGGACAAAAAAATGTTGTGCAAGTTATTCGTCTCATAACTGAAGGAACAATTGAAGAAAAAATCTTTGATTTACAACAGAAAAAACGCGAACTTATTGACCAGGTTATTCAACCGGGTGAGAAGATGCTATCGACCTTAAGCGAAGACGATGTTCGGGAATTGCTGAATATATAGGAAAAGAGACACACTCAGTTGTGTCTCTTTTGGTTTGTTTGGATGCTAAAAGGGTACTATAAAAGGAAAGAAAACTAAAAGGAAGGATGTTTTGATAGGATGGAAAATATTCTGGCTTACTTTAAGTCCGAAAATGACGCTGAATCTGCACGCGCTAACCTGCAGCGATTACAAGTATCATCTATTATTGTTGATAAGCTTCCAGAAACTGAAGGACAACAAACCTTTGTGCCCTTATTTACTGTGGGGTCAACGACCACTAGCACAGGTATAGTAGGAACAGTATCTAATAATGGTAACGAAGGTGACCATGGTAAGGAAATGACTTATTTAGTAGAAGGAAAGGTGAAGCCTGAGGATTATGAGGAAGCATTACAAATCCTGGCAGAAAGTAAAGGATATAAGAATAATGAATAAAATGACCGAGACATGAGGTCTGGGTCATTTTCCAATTGAAAGTATTTTGCTACTGATTTAAAGTAAACAGTTTTCGGGGTCGTCCTTTCACATAAGGTTTTTCTTCTCCAACTACTTTTATAACGTCACCAGTTAACAGTTTACTTATGGTTCGTTCTGCGCTTCTTTTGGTTACCCGGTAGTAGATTGCAATATCGTTGGATGAGAAAGGCTCATTATTTCGTAAAGTAATAAAATCAATAAAATTGTAAGACAGTTCATTATTTAAGCGTGCTTTATGAATGAGCGCCTGATACAGGCGTGACGTATCAAAGTGTTTCTGTACACCAAGGGGACCGATTATATCCTGTCTCTCATTTACTATATAACAGTTACTGTTATTTGTTTGTTTACATGTCTCTAATGCTAACTTGGCATTGTCCTCTGCTTGCTTGGCCGTTAATCCCAATCCGAAACCGATGTCAATAGGCGTTTGTAATGCTGCCTCTAAATCTTCAAGTAATGGAAAGTCCCTGTAATGATTTGTTATATGATCCAGAACCCCTCTTGTTCCGAATAAAACTATTTGACCATCAATGTTAGGCATAACGGATGCGTATGTCTTATGTCCGAATTTTAATAGGATTTGATATAATCTTAGTAAGATTTCCTTAACAGCTAATTCGCCTTTTTCTTCCCTTATTTTATCTAAATATTTAATACGGATAAATCCTGCTACGATCTGAGCACTCTTACTTTGATTTAGATTGGATATTGTTTTAGCTTCATTAATGGCGCGTTCAATATTAAGTTGGGGAATAATCATACAATAGCAGGGGATTCCCAGTTCCTTAAGGCGTTCCTCAACGTCATTTATTGAGGTGAGCACATAATCAATCTTGCCTGTTTCCCATAACTTTTTATGATGGCTGATAATTTTTTCCAGGTTTATTGTTTCGTCGTCTCCGAAACTGTATGTATAAATTTCATTATCTACTATTTTCAACTCTTTAAAAACGGCAGTTACATTTTGATGATTATACACATCTACTGAGAAACGGTTTAATGACTGCATGCAGTGATTCCTTAGTCGGTATAGAGAAGTTAATATCATATATTCATCAAATTCCACCAGAACTGCAGGGAGACGTTTTTTATCTATTTTTTCTTTAGCATATAAGTAAGGGAGGGCGCCTGCGAATAAATAAATATCACACATGAAGGCTTTATCAATTAATGTATCAGCCTCACTAGCCTTTGTATAAGTAAAAGGAATAATTTCTATATCATCTTGTTCAACAAGGTAATCGTGTATTCGCTCTAATATTTCTTCTCTGCTGAATACGGCTATTTTCACCTTCATATAGTACACTCCTATTATATAGTATGGTCATCGAAGCCATGCACGTACTGTTATTACTAGCCTGATCTTCTCTTTAACAGTCAATTGGCGCGACTTTTATCCACTCTTTAAATAATTAACTAAGAGGCTGCCGATATCAGCAATGTACTCTTGAGCAATTGCGTTATTTTCCCAGCCACTGGATAGTACAGCGGCATGCAGCGTTTTACCTCTGTACTTTATAATGGCTGCATCATGTTCTAATCCTGGCAATTCACCTGTTTTGTGGTGGATGTCTATTTGATCATCTAGAATAAACTTTTTTGGCAATTTATGCTTAAATTGTTGATTCAACATCATTTTCATTATTTGTGAGCGGCTGTTGTCATTTATAATCGTATTTTTATTGGATATTAGTTTTAAGAAAAGCATGGTATCCTCAGCACTTATAAAATTATCAAGGCCAGATTCTTGGGCCTGCACATCCATAAACTTTCTCTCTAATTGCGTGTTTTTACAGCCAATTAATGTATTCAGCTTATTTACATTTTCCATCCCAACTGTATCCAGGAGTATATTTGCTGCAGTATTGTCAGAAATAATGATCATTAGCTCCATTAAGTTTTCATAACTGTATACATGGGAATTGGTTAGATAGTTAATAATACCGGCTCCGTTTACCATCATATCTTTCTCTACATAAACAAGCCTTTCTAAGGAAAGTAAATCCTTTTCTATCTGGCGGTAAGTCTCAATAAGAATTGGTAGCTTAACTATGCTGGCCGCCCTTATTTTTTTTGAAGCATTACTGACAATGCTTCCTTCGTCGGTATGTATGGATATACAAAAATTATCTTTAACGTTTTCAATCCGTTGGTGGATAAGGCATTCTAATTGATTTATATTCATAGATACCCCCTTAATTAACGAAATCATTAACGAAATAGTTCGCTAATTGATTTAATCCTATTGAATTTTCTTAAAATTGTCAAGAAATAATTTATATAAGAAATAGAAAAGCACCCCAGATTTAAAATCCTGGAGTGCTCTTCTATTCAGTCGGTCGGCTTTTGGCTGATCCGACAATCCATAGTACATAGCTATACTGACAATTAAATTACTCTATAAGTAAAAATCCGTTCTATCTGGTTGGCTGATGAGCTCCAGATTCGATTTCTTCCATATAGTGACAAGCAGCTTGGTGGCTGTCCTTCATATAATCTTCACTCCGAAGTTCAGGAACCTCGTTTACGCATTTTTCTGTAGCAAAAGGACATCTTGTGTGAAATCTGCAGCCATTCGGAGGATTAATTGGAGATGGTACATCTCCTGTAAGGATAATCCGTTCCTTTTTTGTTTCTGATTTAGTGCTTGGAATTGCAGATAAAAGTGCTTTTGTATAGGGGTGTTGCGGATTTGTAAACAAAGATTTTTTGTCAGCTATTTCCACAATTTTGCCCAGATACATCACTATGACGCGGTCGGATATATGACGTACTACTCCCAGGTCATGTGAAATAAATAAATAAGTTAATTTAAATTCCCGTTGTAATTTTTTTAACAGGTTTATAACTTGTGCTTGAATAGAGACATCCAGTGCGGATACAGCTTCGTCACAAATGATCAGCTGTGGATTAACAGATAGAGCTCTTGCAATCCCTATCCTTTGTCGTTGTCCTCCACTGAATTCATGTGGCAAGCGGTCTGCCTGATGCGACCCTAAACCTACCGTTTCCATTAATTCTAAAATCTTGTCATTTCTTTTACTTTTAGGAACTACATTTTGTATTTCCATTGCTTCATTCAAAATTTGTCGCACTGTATGACGCGGGTTAATGGAAGCGTAAGGATCCTGGAAAATTACTTGCATGTGTTTACGTGTTTTTTTCATTTTTCTTTTATTAAATGAAAGCAGATCTTCACCATCAAATTCAACCTGCCCACCAGTTGGCTCATCTAAACGTAGAATTGCCCGACCGGTCGTTGACTTACCACAACCGGATTCGCCTACTATACTTACAGTTTCTCCTTCATAAATAGCAAAAGAAATACCGTCAACAGCTTTTACATGATTTACAGTACGACCAAGAAAGCCTCCTTTAATAGGAAAGTGCTGTTCCAGGTCTGTTACTTTAAGTAGTTCTTTCTGGTTGACCATAAACGCTCACCTCCGGATCGCCATCCCATTCATTGGAATATATCCAACAACGGATTTGATTATTATTTTCGTCTGTAACTAAGTCAGGGAGTTTATTTCTGCATAGTTCCGTAGCAAAAGGACAACGGGGTGCAAAACGGCATCCTGTTGGCATATCAGCAGGACTTGGTACAGATCCTGTAATAACTGGAAGATCACCTTCTATATCATGGTCATATGGTGGTATAGAATTAAGCAGGCCAACCGTGTAGGGATGTTTAGGGTCGTTGAAAAGTGTTTTTACATCCGCATATTCTACTATTTTACCGCAGTACATGACAGCAACATAATCACAGGACTCAGAAACTACTCCAAGGTCATGAGTGATTAATAGAATACCCATATCCAAACGGTTTTGTAAGTCTTTCATTAATTCTAATATTTGAGCTTGAATTGTTACATCCAGAGCTGTTGTAGGTTCATCTGCAACGAGCAGGTCGGGATTGCAGGCAAGTGCCATGGCAATCATAACCCGCTGCCTCATTCCACCAGACAGTTCATGCGGATACTGATCAACTCGTTTCTCGGGAGAAGGGATGCCAACAAGCTTCAACATCTCAATTGAACGTTGTTTCGCTTCTTTTCTGCCTAGCCCCTGATGTATCTTATACGATTCTCCTATTTGCTGTCCAACTGTATAAGTAGGGTTTAATGATGTCATCGGTTCCTGGAAAATCATGGAAATTTCATTACCGCGAATCTTACGCATTTCAGCTTCAGTCTTATCAAGAAGATTTTCACCTTTGAAAATCATTTCTCCGCCAACTATTTCTCCAGGTTCATCAATTAGCTGCAGTATGGAAAGGGATGTAATACTTTTTCCGGACCCCGATTCCCCGACTACTCCTAATGTTTTACCTCTTGGTAGGGCAAAAGTTACGCCATCAACGGCCTTAACCTCCTGCTCTTTTGTGAAAAAAGAAGTTTGCAGCTCCTTGATTTCTAATATATTTTCATAAGATTTATTACTATTTGTCATATGATATTCACCTTCCATATCATTCTATTTAACTATCAATTAATCCAAATCAATACGCTTGTTCAAGAGTCGGTAGGTTATATCAACTAATAGGTTCACAAGTACAAACAGAAGAGCGATTACCAGTATTGTACCTTGAACTATTGGGAAATCTCTTGCGAGGATGGAATCAATAATCAACTTTCCCATCCCGTTAATTGCAAATACGGTTTCTGTTAGAACAGTACCACCAAGAAGTGCACCGAATTGCAGTCCAACAACAGTTACAACAGGGATCAAAGCGTTTTTAAGTGCATGGCGATAAACCACTACACGCTGCTTCACTCCTTTTGCTCTGGCTGTACGGATATAATCCTGTCCGATGACTTCCAGCATACTCGAACGTGTCATACGTGCAATAATTGCTGCACCACCTGTACCTAATGTAATGACTGGTAAGACAATTTGTGAAAAGCTACCCCAGCCAGATGGTTTAAACCAGCTCGTGTTTTCAAAAAATGGGATCCAGGCCGGTAAGTCAAATCCTATCGCAAACCATTGAATTAACATGAGCCCCAACCAGAAATTAGGCATCGATAACCCGAACAAGGCGATTAACATTAAAGAAATATCAGCAAATGAATATTTTCTGGTAGCTGATATAATTCCAGCTATTAAGCCCATAAACACACTTAAGGCTGTACTGTATATGGCGAGTTCCACGGTTATCCAGAAACGGCCACCTATTTCTTTGGTTACATCTCTTCCACTGCGGATCGAGCTTCCAAGATCACCTTGTAATGCATTTGATACGTATTTAAAATATTGTACAGGTACGGGATCGTTAAGTCCTAAACGTTCCCTCATATTTTCAACTGTTTGTTCAGGTGCACTTTCACCTGCCATTATTTGAGCAGGATCACCTGGAATCAGGTGCATTAAACTAAATACTAGGATAGACACACCAATTAGAACAGGTATCGTTTGTATAAGACGTCTTACTATAAATTTAAACATGTTAGTTGCACCCCTTTCTACTCTTTTGTCTTCGGATCAAGTGCATCCCTTAATCCATCACCAAAAATATTAAACGCAAGAACAACCGCGACTATCATAAGACCCGGGAATAGTGCAACGTGTGGGGCGTTATACAGGTAGTTTCGTCCATCTGCCAGCATGGCACCCCATTCAGGTGTTGGTGGTTGTGCACCAAGTCCGAGAAAGGAAAGTCCACTTGCTGTTAATACAGCAGTTGCAATATTCAGGGTGGCCTGGACAATGATTGGTGAAGTAACGTTTGGTAATATGTGTTTAAAGATAATTCGAAAATCACTGGCCCCTAAGGCTTTCATGGCATCTATGTACTCTAGTTTTTTTACACCTAAGGTTGAACCTCTAACTATTCTGGCAAACACTGGTACAGAAAATATTGCTACTGCAATGATAACATTTTGCAGACTGCCGCCCAAGACACTTACAATTGCCAATGCCAGGAGAATACCGGGAAACGCTAGTAGTACATCCATTATTCGCATGATAATTGCGTCAATAGTGCCACCATAATATCCAGATATAATACCGAAGAATACGCCAACAGTTGCTCCCAGTACTACGGAGGAAAAACCTACATACAGAGTGATTGACATACCATGTATGACCCGACTGAAAATGTCTCGTCCATAATTATCGGTTCCAAACCAATGTTCCCCACTAGGAGACTGTAATTTATTTACAATGTTTTGTGTTTGAGGTTGGTATGGTGTGAAATATGGACCGACTATTGCGATAATTATGAAAAAGAGAATCAGGGAACCGCCGATCATAGCAGCTTTATTTTTTCTAAGCTTACTATAAACAATCTTCCAATTTCTGAAACGCGGGTTAGGTGGCTTGATAGCTGAATGTGGATTGTCTATTGTCTGTGTTTGTTCACTCATAGCTTGTACTTCCTTTCTTAACAAAGAGTCACATAATTTGTACATATACTTTGTTGATTATACCATGACCAGTCTGTTTTACAATATAGGAAGAATTATAAGAAAAATACAAAAAGTTGTCTGAATTACGGTGAATAGGGCAATGCAGGATTATATTTATAGGTTTATAATAATTATAATATAATATAGTAGATTCTTTTTTAAATATAAAAATAATTGAAAATCATCTTGTAATGTCTGGACACTTAAGGTATATTAATAGAGAATTAGGATAGATTTGCACATCAAGTCTATATTAAACAGAAATAGGGGGGTAACAATTAATGAAAATGTTTAAAAACTCATTTTTATTATTAGCTTTAACTTTGCTGCTGAGTTTAGTTCTTGCAGCATGCGCAAGTGAGCCGGATGATGACGATGGTTCAACTGATGGAGGAAGCGCTGAAAGCGGTGAAGAAAACGGTGAAGCATCTGGTGGAGACCTGATTATGGCGAAATCTGCTGATATCGTTTCATTAGACCCTGCAGGTTCAAATGACGTCCCTTCCAGTAATGTTCAAGCAAACATCTACGAGTCTTTGACAAAACAGGATGAGAACATGGAAGTTCAACCAAGTCTGGCCGAAAGCTGGGAAGCGGTTGAGGATGATGTTTGGGAATTTACACTTCGTGAAGGAGTAAAGTTCCATGATGGTTCAGATTTTAATGCTGATGTTGTAAAGGCTAACATAGAGAGAATACTAGATGAAAAAGTTGCCTCACCTCGTGCATTCTTGTATGAGATGATCACTGATATTGAAATAGTTGATGACTATACAGTTCGTTTTACAACGGAATATCCTTTCGCACCACTTCCAGCCCACCTTGCGCACAGCGGGGGAGCGATGGTTGCACTAGAGCAAATCGAAGCTGATTTTGCTGCAATGGAAGATGGGAAGGATCCCGGAAGTGTCATTAACGAAAACCCGATTGGTACAGGATATTTTAAGTTTGATGAATGGGAACCAGGTGAATTCGTTCGTATCGTTAAGAATGAAGATTACTGGGATGGTTCCGCTTTACTTGATTCTGTAACTTTTAAAGTAGTAGGAGAAGACTTAACACGTGTTGCAGAAGTTACTACTGGGGATTCACATATTGGAAGTCCACTCAGCCCATCTGATGTAGAGCAAATAGAGGGAACTGATGGAGTAAATGTACACGATCAATCAAGTGTAAGTTTATCTTATATTGGATTTAATATGGATAAAGAGCCTTTTGATGATGAACGTGTACGCCAGGCAATATCTATGGCTATTGATAAGAGTCAAATAATTGATGGGATTTATAACGGAGTAGGTATTCCTGCTATTGGACCAATCCCACCGGATGTATTTGGTTACGATGAAAACGTATCAGGTCTTGAGTACAATTTAGAAGAAGCGGAAGCGTTGCTAGCTGAAGCTGGTTACGAAGATGGTTTCTCTACAACAATTTGGACAAACGACAGTCGTGAAAGAATCGATGCAGCAACAAACGTTCAAGCACAGCTTGGAGAAATTGGTATCGATGTAGAAGTAGAAATTCTTGAGTGGGGTGCTTATTTAGAGCAAACTGCAAATGGAGAGCATGAGATGTTTGTACTAGGTTGGTCAACACCAACAGGAGATGCTGACTATGCAATGTACGCATTGTTCCATTCCAAAAATGTTGGGGAAGCTGGAAACCGTACGTTCACTGAAAACGCTGAATTAGATGCGCTTTTAGATCAAGGGCGTCAGGAAACAGACCAGGATGAGCGTCAAAAAATCTATAGTGAAGCACAAGAATTACTTGTAGATATTGCACCAATGCTTTATCTGCATCACCAGCAATTTCTGTACAGTGTACGTGATGAAGTAAAAGGATTCAGTGTACTGCCAACAGATATCGTTCAATTGAAAGATGTTTATATTGAAGAATAATTAATTAGGTAAAGGA
>NZ_JARZFX010000040.1:0-882 GCF_036026595.1 Virgibacillus tibetensis
GATGATTGGAACCATTTTTTCTTGGATGATTTTCTTCATTTATTGTTTTGATTCTGTTTATGGCGGTATACTTTCTTAAGTTTACTGCCATAAACGCAAATCCTAATTCATTTTCTACCTTTTCTTTACCCCTCACAGACATTCGAGTGAAACACAAATTAGCCTTCAAAAATCCGAAGACTGGCTCTACATCAATTTTACGTTTCCCATAAATTTCGCCTGTTTTCTCTTCTGAAAGCTGCTGTCTAATGTATTCTTTTTGTTCTTCCCACTTTTCGTTATAATAAATCATTCTATTATTTCCTTCCTTTGCTTTTGTGCACAAGGAACGTAGTGGGCAACCGGAACAATCCTCACATTCGTAGACTTTAAATGTTCGTGTAAACCCGTGTTTGTCTGTTCGATTGGACATGTGGCTAAACAATACTTTTTTACCGTTAGGACAGGTAAACGTATCATTTTCCTCATTATATTCCCAATTGGATACATGAAAAGGGTTAGTTTTATATTTCTTTTTCTTCTCTTTTCGATACTGATTATATGTTATAAGTGGCGTGCGTTTTCGGTTGTGAAGCACATCTTCATAATTTTGTTCGCTTCCATAGCCTGCATCTGCCACGATATTTTCCGGTAAATCAAAATAGTTCTCCTCGATATGATCAAGGAATGGGATTAATGTACGCGTATCTGTAGGATTTGGAAATACATCATAGGCAAGCGCATACTGTCCTTCCGTCGCGAGTTGCACATTATAACCTGCCTTTAATTGCCCGTTTTTCATATAGTCATCTTTCATTCGCATAAAAGTCGCATCATGGTCGGTTTTCGAATAACTGTTACGTTCTCCAAAAATCTCCATATCATTTCGATATTTTTGTTGGC
>NZ_JARZFX010000041.1:0-740 GCF_036026595.1 Virgibacillus tibetensis
TATCCACTTTATACGGTAACTTTACAGAACGTAAAGTGATGGAATTCCAGAATTATTACGGTTTAAAACCTAACGGAATAGCTGATTCTTATACACGAGCTAAAATAGATGAATTGATAGATAATGGATTCCAACAAGGTGATAGACATGATTCTATCATCGATTTAAAGAATAATTTAAATCAGCTGGGATTTGGTTATATAACCGTTACTAACTTTTATGGAAATTTTACAGAGGTAAAAGTGAGACAATTTCAACAATATTATGGGTTAGATGTAACTGGGAGAGCAGATGGGGCTACGCTTAACAAAGTTGATGACTTACTAGAAAGTCCTTTCCAAGAGGGCGAACGTCACGAATCTACCATTTTACTAAAGGAGAATCTAAACCTACTAGGATTTGGCTATATAACAGTAACAGATTTATATGGATCATTTACAGCCCGGCAGGTGAAAGCATTCCAAAATTATTATGGCCTAGTAGAGAATGGAATAGCAGATGAACCAACAAGAGCAAAGATTGATGAAATACTATCCAGTACTTTTCAAGAAGGGAAAAGACATGACGACACAGTCGCTATTAAGGAAAATCTTAACCGATTAGGATTTGGTTATATAACGGTAACAGATTTATATGGTTCGTACACAAAACTTCAGGTAAGAAAGTTTCAAGAATACTATGGCTTAAGATCTAACGGAATTGCAGATGAAGTTACCTTGGAAAAAATTAATGAGTTAATG
>NZ_JARZFX010000042.1:0-697 GCF_036026595.1 Virgibacillus tibetensis
CCAGTGGATAGTTCCTCTGCATTCTCCCGCTCGATTTCAGGAATAATTTCTTTCTCCAGTAATTCATTATACATTTGCTTTGATTTTTCAACTAGATTTGCACTGTATTTTTCTGTTGATTTACGCCAAACAAACGTGAATTTATTGGCATTCGCTTCTATCTTCGTACCGTCGATGAAAATTGCTTCTTCATCAATCAATTGTTCTTCTACCAGTTGACAACGGAATTGAACAAAACATTGACGCAGTAATTCTTTGACCTGTGGATGCACTCGGAAACGGTTGATGGTGCGGTAACTAGGTTCATACCCCTGCGCTAACCACATCATTCGAACACTATCTTTTAGTAATCCTTCAATTTTTCGTCCAGAAAACACAGATTGTGTGTATGCACACAAAATTATTTTAATCATCATTCTTGGATGATACGCAGGACACCCAGTCTGACGCAAAAAATTCTCAAATGCTTCATCAGGTATACTTTCCACAAGATCGTGTACAGTATAAGCAATATCATTTTTTTGTAACTTAATTTCTAAATCTAAAGGTAAAATAACTTGATTCATGGTATAATGTTTAAACATAAGGACACCTCCGATGGTTATTGTGTGGTACTTTAATTTTATCAGATGGTGTCCTTTTTGTTTACTGAAAAAGTGAAATTACATAATAAAATAAGCGCGTTACCTTCATCGTA
>NZ_JARZFX010000043.1:0-488 GCF_036026595.1 Virgibacillus tibetensis
AGATTCCTTTCCACATTAGCTTGACCAAAACATTCTATATAGGATAATGGTCACGCAAGGAGTTAAGCTTTTCCAAATAATATCTGCAACATATTAAGCAAAGTCTTGCTTAATTGTAATGTAATGTTATTCCTATTTGGATTATTCCACAGTAGCTCAGTGGTAGAGCTATCGGCTGTTAACCGATCGGTCGTAGGTTCGAGTCCTACCTGTGGAGCCATGGAGAGCTGTCCGAGTGGCCGAAGGAGCACGATTGGAAATCGTGTAGGCGGTTTTAACCCGTCTCGAGGGTTCGAATCCCTCGCTCTCCGCCACTTTTTATATAATTATGGCCCGTTGGTCAAGCGGTTAAGACACCGCCCTTTCACGGCGGTATCACGGGTTCGAATCCCGTACGGGTCACCAACATGGAGGATTAGCTCAGCTGGGAGAGCACCTGCCTTACAAGCAGGGGGTCGCAGGTTCGAGCCCTGCATCCTCCACCATTT
>NZ_JARZFX010000005.1:0-255392 GCF_036026595.1 Virgibacillus tibetensis
TTCCGAAAAACAAATTCATGTTTCTCTTAACATACTGGTTGTTTTGTTCAGTTTTCAAGGAGCAAATTCAATCGTTGCCGTTTAAAGCAACTTTTATATCATAACATTTTTTCACGTTTCTTGTCAACACTTTTTTTAATTCATTTAAAGTGTTTAATTGCTTGCCCCAAATTGGCGACTTAATTAATATACCATAGTTTCTAGTATAATGTCAATAACTTTTTTACTGTTGAATGTTGCTGCATCCTAATGGATTTTTGCAGCGAATTTAACTTTACCATGGTCAAATAACAATGTCAACGGTTAATATGTTTGTAGCAAATTGATGTAGAAAAGCCTCAGACTCTATAAACAGATTAGATAACGATCATTAACAGGTTGAATAATCTGGGATATAAGTGGTTATTCAAATTCCTTCCCCATGGCATTCTGCTTAAATCAGCTCAAGCAGGTGCCTGGGAAAGTCTTGGCTAAAGATAAAACGTTTGGAGCATTATCCTTATTACTTACATTACAGCTGATATGTACCGTATGACTTCTATTGTTTCACAATGTATTTCCTTTGATAAACACCTTCACTCTTTGTTGGTTGCTTAACAGTTGTTACTATTTCCTTTTCAACTAGATAGGAGATTATTGCAGTTAAATCTAATGTATAGGCACTAATCATCGGAGAACTTTCCACTTCTGCATAAGACCAAGGTGTATCTTTCGTATTCATAATTGCTAATAGATGTTCTACAGATACCATCGCTCTATTACTGATCACAAAATCCATAGCGATAATCATTAACTGTATACGCTTATTAATTTCTTCATTACTTTCAATAAACTCTTCATATAATTTATAGACTTCCAGATCAATTTTCTTAACCTGTCTCCAAACAGTTACTTCCGGATAATATCCTTTTTCTATAACCGCTAATCTTGCCAGATAATGAAGTGAATAGAGTATTTTACTATTGGCATCCTTATACTCATTAGCTTCATAAAGATCTTTTGCTTCGCTATAGCTTTTGACCAGTTTGCCAAACTCTATTGCTTTGCGTAAGTTTCTTTTTTCATACGGAAAGTCCCTAAGTTCGTTTTTTAATGTATTAATGTATTCATTACGATCAAAAATCACCTTCCCGTTAATAATCCATTCCACTGCCCTACGATACCCGCTTGTATCTATCCATTCCATAAGAACTTCTTCCATCACAATGTGCATTGCTGCGGTCTTTCCTTCAAACTCATAGTGTTTAGCATGCCATGATTGATTTGCTTTACTTACTATTATAAGTAAGATGACATCAAAGTTATCTGTAATGGGACTATTCTTTCCCGTCTTCTCCATTAATAATACGCCCAATGTATCTGAGTCACTTGCATGTTCTTGATATATAGGTCTTAGGAAACTTTCCATTTCATAGTATCCTCCAATTTTCAAATCCTTCATTTTTATATACTATCTATATATTTCGTTGTTTTTACTTAAAATCCTTTTCCAAATACGAATTTTTCTTTAAAATATGCTATACTACCTATGTAATATTGAAGGAGGACCAAGATGAGTCAACTAGTCTATTCGAGCAAAATAAATAAAATAAGAACTTTTGCTTTATTACTAATCTTCGCAGGAATACTCTTAATGTATGGGGGTCTACTTACTAGAAAATTTGAATGGTTAATGCTGTTATTTTTTGTACTTGGTGTTTTATTCGTACTATTTAGTTGTGTCGTTTACTTATGGATCGGCATGTTATCGACAAAGGCCGTACCTATTACCTGCCCTAACTGTGAAAAACCCACAAAAATGCTTGGCCGTGTAGATGCATGCATGCACTGTAAACAGCCATTAACCCTTGACAAAAAATTAGAAGGCGAAGAATTTGATGAGAAATACAATAAACGACGATATAATAAAGAAGAAAGAAAAAATAGAAAGAAATAATTAAACTTGGCCTAATGCCAAGTTTTTTTATGGTATCAGCCGTGCTCCCCGCTTTGTTTATCTAGAAAGAATATCAGTTTCTCAACGAATTCCTTCTCATTTTGATATAATAATTCATACAGTCACGTATCCCAGCTGAATTTTTCCATTCAGATTAGATATAATGGGCACTTGATCAAATTAAAGGAGAAAATATATGATTTTAGTTATTGATAACTTCGACTCATTTACATTTAACCTTGTACAATATATTAACCAACTCGATATGGCCGTTTTAGTTAAACGAAATGATGAAATTACAATAGAAGAAATAGAAAAATTGAATCCTTCCCATATATTATTATCACCTGGTCCCGGTAAACCGGATAATGCAGGGTTATCATTAACTATTATTCAGCATTTCCATAAAAAGATACCTATATTTGGTGTATGTTTGGGTCATCAACTAATTGCTCAGGCCTTTGGTGCAGAAATTGTAAAGTCAGTAAAACCTATGCATGGTAAAGTGTCTCAAATACATCATAATGGCAAGGGCATGTTTCAATCATTAAGGAATCCACTAGCCGTAACCAGGTACCATTCATTAATAGTTAATCGCTTATCCCTACCAAGCTGCTTAGAGATTAGCGCAGAAACAGATCATGGTGAAATCATGGCAATACGTCATACAACATATCCAATTGAAGGGATTCAAGCCCATCCGGAAGCCATATTAACTGAAGATGGTCTACAGCTTCTACATAATTTTTTTCAAAGGAAGGGAGAGACAATGCATGAGTCCATCACTTTACTTTGACTATACTGATGTTCAGGGAACGAAAAAACCGATGTGCTTTGAAAATCCGCATGTTGTGATTACTGCTCGCACAATTGAAGAGGTAATTCCTTCATTAAACAAAGTACAGGAATTTGTGAATGCTGGTTATTATGCAGCTGGCTATGTATCATATGAGGCAGCTCCTGCTTTTGATCAAGCATTTCAAGTTAACGAACATCAAAAGATGCCACTTCTTTGGTTTGGTGTATTTGAAAAGCCAATTAATAAAGAAATTAAAAACGATAATATGGAGGACTTTCACACAACGGATTGGGTTCCTCAAACAAACGTTAAGAATTATAACAAATCTATTAGCAAGATTAAAGCGTACATAGAGCAAGGGGATACCTATCAGGTAAATTACACCATCCGCATGTATTCCCGTTTTTTTGGTAACTCGTATTCCTATTTTCAGCAATTAGCAAAGAGACAGGCTGCTAATTACAGTGCTTATCTTGATATAGGCGACTATACTATCCTATCTGCTTCTCCAGAATTGTTTTTCCATTTAAAAAATGGAAAGATTACCACTAAACCAATGAAAGGGACTGTAGAAAGAGGGGAAACATCAAAAGAAGAACAGAAAAACGCAGATTGGCTCTATCATTCCGAAAAAAACAGAGCTGAAAATGTAATGATTGTTGATTTATTAAGGAACGATTTAGGAACCATTGCAAAAACAGGATCCGTAAAGGTTCCAGAACTGTTTACAATTGAAGCATACCCTACTGTCTTTCAAATGACTTCAACTGTAACTGCTGAAATTTCACCCCAAAAAGATCTAACAGACATTTTTAAAGCATTGTTTCCTTGTGGGTCAATAACTGGTGCTCCAAAGATCAGTACAATGAAAATTATAAAAGAATTAGAACCTGCTCCACGTGAAGTATACTGTGGCACGATTGGGTTTATAACTCCTGAGCAAGAAGCTGTATTTAATGTACCAATCCGTACCGTATTAATCGATAACCATACGAACAAAGCACAGTATGGTGTTGGCGGGGGTATTACATGGGATTCTACTGAAAAGGAAGAATACGAAGAGGTTATAACAAAAGCAAAGGTGTTGCAGGTAAATAATGAAAATTTTCAACTTCTTGAGACGATTGGTTTAGTTGACGGAGAACTTCTTGTACTGAATGAACACTTGGAACGCTTAAAACAGTCTGCTGAGTATTTTCATTATAGACTGGATCTTGATTTAATAAAAAGCAAGCTACTATCCTATGAAAGAAAAAATCCTGCAAACCACTGGAAATTACGTCTGCTGCTAGAAAAGGATGGCAGCATTATAATAGAAGAAAAAGAAATTTCACCTTTTCTTACCTCACAGCCAGTAAAATTATCCGGTGTACCAATAGATAAAAATAATCTGTTTCTTTACCATAAAACAACGAACCGCACCACCTACCAAAGTATATCCGATCAGCATCCAGATGTCACCGATGTATTATTATGGAACGAAAACCGTGAAGTAACAGAGTTTACCATTGGAAATGTAGTAGTGGAGTTGGACGGGAATTTATACACCCCTCCTGTTACATGTGGTTTATTACCAGGTACCTATCGGGAAGTACTCTTAAACGATGGTATAATCACAGAAAGAATTATAAGGATGGAGGAGCTTGCAATATGCTCAAACATTTGGCTAATAAACAGTGTTAGAAAATGGGTACCTGTACACTTTATATAAAGGAGCACGTACATAATAGTATCGATAATTTTAACTCGTTAAGCCCTGCACTTGTAGAATACTTAGAAGGACTGAATAAATAGCATGGAAATGCTAGAAAACTTCTTCCTCAATCTAAAAATATAAAAATCCAGCTGCTTTTGAAGCAATTGGATTTTTATCATTTGGAGGCAGAAGCCTTCTTCAAATTGCGTAGCAACTAGTGATAGACGCTCAATTTGACCATTTTATACTATTAATGTTTTTTCGTTTCTACTTTTTGACAGTCTTCACACTTACCATAAAGTTCTAAACGGTGATGACTAACTTCAAATCCTGTTACCTGCTCAGCTAATGATTCTACCTCTTCTAACGACGGGTAGTGAAAGTCAACTATTTTACCGCATGAGTCACATATCATGTGATAATGTTCTGTCGTGTTACAATCAAATCTGCTTGAGGCATCTCCATAAGTAAGTTCACGAACAAGCCCAATTTCCCGCAAGACGCGCAGATTATTATAAACAGTAGCAACACTCATATTCGGAAACTTTCCCTCTAAAGCTTTATAAATATCATCAGCTGTCGGATGATTCATTGTAGTTAGAAGATATTCGAGAACCGCATGTCTTTGTGGAGTAATTCGGACGCCTGATTCCTTTAATGTATCAATCGCTTTACTTAATCGTTTTTCAGACACCGTCATCCACCTCACTTTCGCTATATTCTAATCCTATTATTAGTTTATAATCTTTATAATTAGTTTACGCTCTTTCATGGCAACCTGTCAATACAAGTATATTAATACCCTTACTTTAATATAACTAATTAGAGAAGAAACAAATAGATGTCCCGTTAAAGAGACACCTGCTTGGTTAAATATCAGCTATTAACGGGCGCTCTTCCCCACCCAATTGTTGATTCACGTAGCGTGCAGCCACAAACAGAAAATCAGATAATCGATTTAAATATGAAACTACAAGTACGTTCACTTCGGAGAGACCTACTGCTGTACGCTCAGCACGTCTGGCTACTGTGCGAGCTGAATGCAAAGCACTTGATGTGCTATGGCCTGAAGGCAGAATGAAATTCTTTAACGGATTCAACTGGGAATCCCATTCATCGATTTGATCCTCCAGTTCCTGAATGTGGTCCTTTTTTAACTTCCAGGTTACTTCTTTATCTGTTGGCGTGGCAAGTTCAGCACCTACGTGAAATAAAATGGTTTGAACACGATGCATCTTCTCCACAAATGCTTTCTTCCCATCAAATTCATTTTTTTCCAGAAAACTCAATGCTAGCCCAATCATCGAATTTGCTTCATCACACGTACCGTAAGCTTCAACGCGTAAATCATTCTTTGATACACGTTGTCCGTAAATTAAAGAAGTTTGCCCTTTATCCCCTGATCTCGTATAGATTCGCATATTTAATAACCCCTCGCTACATCGATTTTATTAACCAATTCTGTTTTACCATCCAGGTAAACTTGCAGATTCCTTTGAAAAATATCTAATGCCCGTGTTTGATACAATCTTGAAATTCCTGAAAGATGTGGTGTAACGGTGATGTTTTCTTTGTCCCAAAAAACATGATCTGCTGGTAATGGCTCTTCTTCAAACACATCCAGGACAGCATGCGCAATCTCCTGTTCTCGTATCGCCCTTAACAAATCATCACTGCGAGTTACATCTCCTCGTCCCATGTTGAGAAAAACTGCGTGATTTGGCAGTCTTTGAAAATGGTCATAAGTAAAAAGACCCTTCGTTTCCTCCGTACTTGGGAGAACGGATACAACCATGTCTACTCGTGGCAGCAGTCCTATTAATTCACTGGTTTTATAGGTTTCATCGAAGTGCTCAACAGACTTCCCGCTCCTCGAAATACCTAATGTATTCATTTGAAATGCCTTTGCCAGCCGTGCGACTTCCTGACCGATCGCTCCGGTTCCTGCAACAAGTAATGTTTTCCCATTCATTTCCTGCATTGGAACAGAACGCTCCCATATATGCTCTTTTTCTTTTTGAATTAAAACCTTGGCTTGGCGATAGACCTGCAACAGCATAGAGATGGCATATTCAGCCATTGGAATCTTGTGGATCCCACGAGCATTGGTTACAAGTATGCTTTTTTTCTCAATTTCTTTAAATGGCATTTGGTCCATCCCCGCTGATAAGACCATAATCCACTTTAAGCGTGGTGCCATCTCTAGTAACTCTTCGTTGAGGTCTTCCCCATATGTAACCAGAATTTCTGCTTTATGCAAATGCCCCTTTGCTTCATTCATGTTTTTACAAAATATAAATGATTGTCCGGGGTAATTTTCCATTAAACCGGCATGATGCTTCTTAGAAACTTTGGCGGAAAAAAGTATCATGTGCTCTACCTCCCTATTTACCTTCTATTCATATAGTAAACGTTTTTCATATGAATAGAAAGGAAGTTCCATCAAGAATCTTTCCTGATATTATTGAGTGTTTTAATAATAATTCTTAAATCCTCACGTAGCGAGCAGTTAGTAACATAGTGCAGATCTAGCTTTGTTTTTTCCCACTGGGCTTTCTCTGATTCTTTAGTAAGCTGGGCATATCCGAATAAACCTGGTCTTAATTTTAAACGATTCATTTGGTAGATATCACAATAATCGCCTTTCTCTATTCCAACTTCTGGGCCTATGATACTCATTTCCCCTTTAAGTATATTCCATAACTGTGGAATCCTATGCAATCTGTATCTTTTTAACCATTCACCTGTTAGTGTCAGGGTGATGGAAGAATCCTGCTCAGAAGTGAACTCATTTGGCATTCCATATTTCCAGGAATCTGGCAATGGGTATGGGTATGGTGGTAATGCGCGGATAACACGTGAAGGTTTCGCCATAGTACGAAAACGCCACAGCAAAAATTTTTGATTATTCTTTCCCAAAAACCAGTCCTGACAAAAAATGGGCCTTCCTTCCTTTTTATATATTCTATAGGAGATAAATATAATTAGAGGTGATAGTAAGCAAAGTAACGTAGAACTAATAACGATATCCATTAATCGCTTCACTACCATATATCTTTTCGTGGGGACTGATGAAAATATTCTGGTATCTTTTCTGGTATTTGTTCTGGTATTTGTTCTGGTATTTGTTCTGGTATTTGTTCTGGTTCTCACATTTCCCTGTATCGCCATATAACACACCTCACTTTTCAATAGAATAGAGTGCTCTATTACAATCTATTCCAGAAAGTTATGCTATAGTACAGAAAAAAAGACAGCCCCTTATTTTACAGGACTGTCCAGTTCGTTTTATTCATTTTCACGGATGAACTTCAATGCTTCTTCCACGTGACCTTTTACTTGTACTTTACGATATTCCTTTTGCAGTTTACCTTCTTTATCAATGATAAACGTAGAGCGCTCAATTCCATAATATTCTTTACCAAAGTTTTTCTTCAACTTCCAGACACCAAAATCTTCTGCAACTTTATGCTCTGTATCTGCCAGTAATAAAAATGGTAAATCATGTTTATCTATAAACTTCTGGTGGCGTTCTACCGGGTCGGGACTTATACCAATTATCACTGCGTCAAGTTCTCCGAAGCTCTCATGCATATCGCGGAAATCACACGCTTGAGTTGTACATCCTGGTGTCATGTCTTTTGGGTAGAAATATAATACAACATGCTTGCCTTTAAAGTCCGACAGGCTAACCTGCTCTCCATGCTGATTAGGTAATGTAAAGTCTTCTATTTTCTTTCCTGCTTCTACTGTCATAATGAACCCCTCCAAACAATTTCTATATTTACTATAACAGAAAAAAAATAACGATTCATTGATTCTCACTCCGCTGCTGAGACTGAACAAGACGTAATACAAATGCAGTAGGCAAAATATATCCAATCAAGGCTTCTATCAATGCGATAAAACGCCCAATTCCAATTGGGGTAATATCCCCATAACCAATTGTCAATATCGTAACCCCGCTGAAATACATGGAATGAATCATAGAGCCTAATACATTAACCTGGCGCAGCTCACCATACTCCATCAAAATAACACCATGAAAAGAAAGGATAAAATAAATGAGACCAAAGCCTATGATGACTGTACTGTATATGATTAATAACGCATAAAAAAGCTCCCTCGAAAAGCGGCTGTCCCTCATCCCCATGCGAACCTTTCCACCTTGAACAAATGAGGTGAGACTTTTTAATACGATGAGACAAATAACAATAAGGAAAATCCAAGGTATAGTATTCATACGATCCCCTTCTATTTAAGTCGATATACTATACCTATGCTTAATAAGTTTTAAGCTTGTCATTTATTTATCTGTCTTTTTTCTATAAGATTTGGAATGTACCTGTACCTTTAAATAGTTGGCACAAAAGCATAGCGGTATGTAAGTGAAGCATGTTGCGGTTTCTCCCCACCGAAATAGTTGTTGTTTATATTGTAATGATGGATACTATGTCTTACTCGTTCTTTTTTGGTATATTTATTAGTGTGCTCTTCTTTATGAGCAACTGGGTCTTCCATTCTTTATACCTTTCTTAGCGGTAGTAGTTCATGTTAGTTTTTATTTAAATCGCTACAAAGCATGCTTACTTCATCCGTTTTATTACCTTAGTATATATGTATTCACGTTTTACCTTATTGTACATTTTGCAAACTATATCATTATCCGTAATATCTTTGCAGCTGAAATAAAGAAGGTTATGTAATTTAGAGGAGGAAAAGTATTATGAAATTTACGAAATCAGAAGCATTACACAAGGAAGCATTAAAGCATATTGTTGGCGGGGTCAATTCCCCATCCCGTGCCTATAAAGCTGTTGGTGGAGGATCACCAGTATATATGGAGAGAGGTCAAGGTGCTTACTTCTGGGATGTTGATGGAAATAAATATATTGATTATCTTGCAGCATATGGTCCCATTATAACAGGACATGCACACCCACATATAGCAAAGGCTATTGCTCATGCTGCAACTACTGGCGTCTTATATGGAACACCTACTCAATATGAGAATACGTTTGCCAAAATGTTAAAGGATGCCATTCCTTCTTTAGAAAAAGTCCGTTTTGTAAACTCAGGAACAGAAGCTGTAATGACTACCATTCGTGTTGCCAGAGCATACACGGACCGCACCAAAGTTATTAAATTTGCTGGATGTTACCACGGACATTTTGATGCAGTATTAGTACAAGCTGGTTCAGGTCCTGCCACATTAGGTACACCTGATTCAGCTGGCATCCCCCGCTCTGTTGCAGAGGACATAATTACTGTACCATTCAATGATTTGGAGGCATTTCAAGAAGCTCTGGATCACTGGGGCGATCAGATAGCAGCCGTACTTGTAGAACCGATCGTGGGAAACTTCGGTATAGTTGAACCTCACGAAGGATTTTTACAGACTGTGAACGACTCAACTCATAAGGCAGGGGCTTTAGTAATCTATGATGAAGTAATTACTGCATTCCGATTTACATATGGAAGTGCACAGCAGTTATATGGTATCGAGCCTGATATGACAGCAATGGGTAAGATTATTGGGGGCGGCTTACCAATCGGAGCATATGGTGGTCGTAAAGACATCATGGAGCAGGTTGCACCACTTGGACCTGCATATCAAGCAGGCACCATGGCCGGAAATCCCGCTTCCATGGCTTCAGGAATTGCATGCTTGGAAGTATTGCAGGAGAAAGGTATATATGAAAAGCTTGATAAGTTGGGTGCTCTCCTAGAAGAAGGAATTCTTAATCAAGCGCAAAAGCACAGTGTTACACTAACTGTAAACCGCCTGCGGGGGGCATTGACCGTTTACTTTGGTAGTGAAGAAAAGGTAACTAATTATGACCAAGCTGAGGCAAGTGATGGAGAAGCTTTTGCGAGATTCTTCAAACTGATGCTTGAGCAGGGTGTGAATCTGGCACCATCAAAATACGAAGCCTGGTTCTTAACAACAGAGCACACAGAAAAAGATATTGACGAAACCATTGATGCTGTTGGTCATGCTTTCTCAATAATGGCTAATATCCAGTAAATATTTAGGATAGAATATACCCTTTATCTAGAAGGGTGTATCCTTTTAGTAAACAGGGAAAAGCTCCTCCACCAATAATCTGATGGGGGAGCTTTTCTGTTAGTTTATTTGACTATTTTCTAAAAGTTTTGGGCTGCAGTTATGTTACTCCCATCCCATCGAAAATAGTTGTTGTTTTTGACACATAATATATAAAAGACGAAGTAATGAAAATTCTCTTTCATGACACTTTTTCTCTTTCTGATGATGGTAGAGTGCTTCAATTCGCTTCAGCAGAACACTTCGCTTTCCATGGGCACGGCCTTAGCCTCCTCAGAAGCAAAGAACGCTTCTTCCGGGGTCTTCGGACACGTGCTGTTCCCATAGGAGTCTGCGTATTCTGCCTCCGCTGATAGAGGTTTCCTAAAATTTTTAGCTGCGGGAATGCAACATTCCTCAAAATACATCCGCATTTTCTTCGTGCAATTTAATATTGTCGAGTTTTACTGTGAGGTCTTCAGCAGGGACTGGGATTAATCGTCCCACCAAAAAGCTTTGGGACTGCACCTTTGGTTCGCCCCACCGAAAAGCTTTGGGACTGCACCTTTGGTTCGCCCCACCGAAAAGCTTTGTTGCTTTCCGCAAGAGTCGGCTGTCCACAGCGAAATTTATAAAGCATTAAGTGAATTTTTTATAACATTGCACAATGCTTAGCGGAGGGAAAACACGAAGACTCCTGCGGGAGGAAAGGCATAGGTGAGACCCCACAGTGCGATAGCACGAGGAGGCTCACCAGCCGCCCGCGGAAAGCGAAGTGTATTTCCGGAGCGGAGTTATGTCAGTAACAAGTTACTTCGTCTTTTATATCAACTGTGAGAACTAATATTAAGTTTGTCCATCTATTCATCCGAAAACTGAACCTGATACAAATCATAGTAGTTTCCTTTTAACTGCATCAACTCATCATGAGTTCCCACTTCTTGAATTTCCCCATTTTCAATGAGTACAATTCTGTCTGCATGCGTAATCGTTGATAAACGGTGAGCTACGATAAACGTTGTTCGCTCAGAAGCTAACTTTTCAAGCGCTTCTTGAATAGTATGTTCACTTTCTAAATCTAACGCTGAAGTTGCCTCATCAAAAATTAATATAGGAGGGTTTTTCAAGAATACACGTGCAATGGCTACTCGTTGCTTCTGCCCACCAGACAGTTTTACACCACGCTCGCCTACAAGTGTATTGTAGCCATGTGTTAAGCTTTCAATAAATTCATGAGCATTTGCTGCTTTAGCTGCCGCCACTACTTCCTCATCCGTTGCCTCTGGATTACCCATTCTGATATTCATAGCAATTGATTCGCTGAACAGTGTATTATCTTGAAGGACCATACCAATATTATTCCGCAGTGATCGTGATTTCACATCCCGTATATCGATACCGTCGACTTTAATCGCACCACTGGTAACATCATAAAAACGAGGTATTAAACTGATTAAGGTGGATTTCCCTCCTCCGCTCATACCGACAAATGCGATAGTTTCACCGCGATCGACTCTTAAATTAACATTTTTTAAAACATCATTTTCTTCTTCATTATACGTAAAGGATACATTCTCAATTTCAACATATCCATCTACTCGATTTAGCTCTTTAGAATTTTCTTTATCAACAATATCGTATTTTTCATTTAAAAATTCAAATACCCGATCAATAGAGGCTATGGATTGAACCAGCACTGTAGATGAGTTTATAAGACGGCGTAATGGACTATAAACCCTTTCCATATAAGCTACAAATGCCATCATTGTCCCTAGCGTAAGATTACCATTAATTACTTGGTATCCTGCAAAGGCAATTACTAATAAAGGAGCTAAGTCAGTAATTGTGTTCGTTACTGCAAAAGTTTTGGCATTCCAGCTTGTGTGATCCAGTGCTTTATCAAGGAATTTATTATTTCTTACCTTGAACTGATCCTGCTCATAGTCTTCCAGTGCAAAGCTTCTTGTTACAGGAACCCCCTGCACACGTTCATGCAAATGTCCCTGAACTTCAGCCAGTGCCTGTGACCTGTCTCTCGTTAATTGTCGTAATTTCGCATAAAAATACTTAACCGAAAAACCATACAAAGGAAATAGAATAATAGCAACAAGCGTTAGCCACACGTCCATTGTAAGCATAATTATAACAGCAATAAGTATTGTCATTAAATCCAGCCATACATTCATCAGACCTGTTATTACAAAAGTTTTCGTTTGTTCGACATCATGTATTACCCGGGAAATAATTTCGCCGGTTTTTGTCTTAGAATAGAAATTCAGGCTCAAACGTTGTATATGATCAAATAACCTATCCCTTATATCATAAAGGATTTTGTTGCCTACCCACTGTGCTAAGTATTGTCGAACATATTCTATAGGTGGGCGCAGTACCAGGAATATAAGAAATGAGATTCCCATAAGCCAGAGTAACTGAGAAACTCTTTCGTCTTTCGTCATTCCTTCTGCATCAATTATGTCATCAATCACATATTTTAAAATTAATGGCATTAATAACGGTATTCCAAACTTTAAAATACCGACTAGTACCGTGAGTACTATCTTCCACCAATATGGCTTTACAAATTTCATATATTGTTTTATACTGCTCATAAAAAACCTTCCTCATGTCACTCTCTTTATTCAGTAAAACCTTACCCGTAACGGGTATTATCTTCTTGTGAATAGAAAAACCTTGCTACAATCTGTAACAAGGGTTTATGAATATTTTATCGATAAGTCAGATATCGTTCATACCACTGATCAACAAATTCAGGGGAGAATGGGCCTTTTTTTTGTCGTACCCACCTTAACAAATACTCAATGTTATTGTGTAATATGCGATCAAGACCTTCAGGGTAATTCATTAGCTTGCGGTGTTCATCATACTCATCTTCATCCAATAAATCATACGTCATATCAGGGTATACCTTTACGTCTAAGTCGTAATCTATATATTTCAATGCCTCTCCATCATAAACAAATGGAGAACTTATGTTGCAATAATAGTAAATACCATCATCACGGAGCATCCCAATTATATTGAACCAATATTGAGCATGAAAATAACATATTGCCGGTTCTCTTGTTACCCATGATCGTCCATCGCTTTCTACTACTAGTGTTTTGTCATTCGCCCCGATAACAATCGAATCTGATCCTTTTAACACAAGACTGTTCTCCCAAACCCGATGGAGTTGTCCATTGTGCTTATAGCTTTGTATTTGAATTTTTGAACCCGGCCTCGGAGCCCCCATCTTATCTTCCTTTCTTTACAAATTATATCCGTTACGTTACTGATCATGCTTACATTATAATCCCAACATTATGAAATATAAAGTATTATGTCTGATTAGGAGAATCGTTGCATATTTTTCGTACATATAAAAAAAGAGTTCCCTTGAAGAAAGGAAACTCTTTTTAATCTTAAAAATAAATGGGGGTAGGTAATTACTTTTTCTTTTGCTGAGACTGTTGATTTTGCTTTCTTACTTCTTGTGCATTTGTTTCAGATGCAAATTCAGTACCGAACTGACCTTGTCCTTGAGCAGCTTTTTGGTTCTGTTTCTTTACATGTTGAACATTTGTACCAGAAGCCGTCTTGTTTTGGTTTGGGTTTTGGTTATTAGCCATCAGTATCACCTCCGCAATAATTAATTTAACCATTTATAAAATTGCTATCCAAAATAAAAGTAGTTAAATTTAACTTAATCAGGTAAAATATTCCATACGGGAATAATATATAGATAACTACATACATTATGAAAAAGTTTTGAATTACTTCTGCTATGGAGGCTGGTTTTAGATGGAACAGGAAAGAGATTTTACAGAACTATCCATGATGAGTAAAACGAGATGGAATGATAATGAACTAAGATATTTTCAGCATGCTTTATCCCAGCTGTTACCCTATGTGAATCCTGAAGGTCTCACCATTTTGCATGAAATTAACAAAGAGATGCAAAACAGAGATTAATCAATGTACCCTTTTTAATAAACCCCGGACTAAAGAAGAAGGCTCCCTCAACGGAAACCTTCTTCGAGCTGATATTATTCACCAAGGTATTTCATCATTTTCTGATGGGAAACCGGAAATGGAAATGACTCTAAATTTCCCTTTTCAACAAAGAGCAACCGGTCATCAGGTAGTTGTTCTTGTTCTGTTGCTGCTTCATAAATATCAAGTTGCCAAATAAGGTGAGAAAACACATGCTTTAATTTCCCCTTTTTAGTTCCTATTTTGACTTTTAATCCATATTCACTGTAGACCCAATTCTCCAGGTGATCCCAGCCTATTTCATTAATAGGTACCATGAGGAATTGCCACAGATTAGCCAGCAGCCCGTTTTCTGCCCTTTTCTCTATTATATATTCATTCTTACTGTTTCGAACTAATAATATTATATAGGGAATTATTCTTTGTTTTTTAGCTTTTGTCTTAACAGGAAGATCCTCTTGTATCCCTGCTTTAAACGCGGAACAATGTATCTGCACAGGACAAATCATGCAGGATGGGGACTTCGGAGTACAAATTAATGCACCCAGCTCCATTACTGCCTGATTAAAAGAAGAAGGATCATCTTCATATATAAGTTCGCGAACGTGTGATTCAAATAGTTTTTTTGTTTTTTGCAGAGCTATATCTTCTTCTACTTTAAGTACACGCGAAAAAACACGCATGACATTTCCATCTACTGCAGGTTCAGGCTGGTTATATGCAATGGAAAGAATAGCACCTTTCGTATATGGCCCTACGCCTTTTAATGCCCCCAATTCATCAGGATTGCGCGGGACTTCTCCGCCATATGAAGAAACAACCTCTTTAACAGCGTTTTGCAAATTCCTTGCACGGGAATAGTAACCTAAGCCTTCCCAGGCTTTTAAAACATCTTGTTGTTCTGCAGCGGCTAATGCATGTATGGTAGGGAACTTTTCAATAAAACGGTAGAAATAAGGAATAACGGTATCTACTTTCGTTTGCTGCAGCATAATTTCTGAAACCCAGACCTTGTAGGGGTCTTGATCTTTACGCCATGGTAAGTCACGCTTATTGGCATGGTACCAACCGAGTAAATCTTGTTGAAAACTTCCTTTGTCTATATATTGTGCGTTTTTTTTTATCAACTAATCACATCCTATATGTTACAATAAACGAGTCAAGTACTCTTTTGACTCAAACTTCAGTTAAATTTACCATTAAATTAAACGTCACGTCCAAGGAGGCCCTCTAGTTATGGATACAGGTACCCACATTGTAATGGGGGTTGCACTAGGAGGACTAGCTACTTTAGATCCTGTTGTGCATAATGATCCTACACTATTTAATGCTATATTAGTTGGAACCATTGTTGGTTCTCATGCGCCTGATTTTGATACAGTATTTAAACTTAAAAATAATGCTACTTATATACGACATCACCGTGGGGCATCTCATTCCCTTCCAGCTATTGTAATATGGGGGATTCTAGTTTCAAGTATCATTTATATGTTCGTCCCACATGTTAGCTTTCTGCATCTGTGGCTTTGGACATTTTTAGCGGTGATCCTTCACGTATTTGTCGATCTATTTAACGCTTACGGTACACAAGCCTATCGCCCATTTTCAAATAAATGGATAGCCCATGGGTTTATCAATACATTTGATCCCTATATTTTCCTGTTGCACGTTGCAGGTATAGGAGCATGGGTGCTAGGAGCACACCCTGGTTATACATGGTTAATTATCTATGCCGTGATTCTATTGTATTATATTAAGCGTTACAATGAAAAAAGAGAAATAGTTAATAAAATACACGACTATCTGCCAGCAACCGAATATGTCGCAACATCACCTACTATAAAACAAAATTATTGGCGTGTTGCAATAACAACTAAAAATAACTTTTATGTTGGATCTGTAGAAAATGGTCATATTGAAATTGTAGATGAATATAAAAAACTTCCGCTTCCTGATTCAAATGTGATGGAGATTGCTAAAGAAGATAAAAATATTTCTGCCTTTTTATCATTCTCACCTGTTTATCGGTGGGAAATAAATGAATTTGATGACTTTACCGAAGTCCGCTTTATTGACCTGCGTTACAGGACAAAAGGCTACTACCCTTTCGTTGCAGTGGTGCAGATTGATGATAATATGCGAATTAAGACTTCCTATACCGGTTGGATCTTTTCCGAACAGAAACTACAGAGCAAACTATTCGTTGGGGACAGCCCCATTTAAAACAGCAGGTTACTTCACCTGCTGTTTTATCAGTTATTCAGCTTTATCTCCAAGCAAGGAAATGGGAATAGCTTCTTCCTTTTCATAGATCTCACCTAAAAGATTTATTCGATGGCCCCAAGCAAATACACCGTTTATATAGTTAACTTTGTATTTATGACCCGGGTCTGTACTCATATTATAAACCGTATTTGCTGAGAAATCTTCCGGATTCATCGTGTATGCTACTGCTACCTGCATTTTGCGTTCATTCACTGCAACCTCCGAAACATTACCCAGCTGCTCTGCTTTTTGCGCTTTCTCTTTTAATTTCCCGATTTCTGCGCGTAACTGCTCCAATGAGTAATCACTGTACCTGTAATTATTGTTATTCATTCTTTATTACCCCTTTCAAAAGATCATATATAGCAACCTTACATAACTATTTCAGTCAATGGTCAATCGATGAAGTTTACTCTTCCAGGTTCTCCTCTAGAAAACGATTAATCATATCCATTGCAAACCCTTTTGTATAAAGAGACTCCTTCATCTTATTATGTAATTTATATCCACTCATTTTTGGTTGGTATTTACGGAATAACTTTTCACCCTGGTAAACAAGTGCATTCCATTCATTATCATCATCTTTTTCTTCATTTATATCAGCCAAAGCATCTTTAATTACATCGTGTGTAAAACCTTTTTGCATTAATGTAACTTGGAGCTGCTGTACTTGCTTCTGAAACGAATCATTTTTCTTCGTATTCACCTTTTTCTCTATCCACTTCAATATCTTTTCATATTGAATCTCATAAGTAAACTGCTCTACTGCCTCACTGGCTATAGATCCTGAGACTCCTTTTTCAATAAGTTCTTTTTTTATAAGTGACGGACCTTTGATTGTTGTATTTATTCTCGTACGGACAAACATGTCCGCAAACTCTTTATCATCAATTAATTTTTCTTTGTTAAGTTTCTCGATAACTACTTTAATATGCTCTGAATCGACTTCTTTTTTAACTAGATAATCCAGAATCTCCTTTTTTGTACGCATTCTGTAGCTTAAAAAGTTGATAGCTTGGGTATATGACTTATGTACTGTATCTTTTTTAACAAGTGTATCGATCATTGAATCATCCAATTCAAGGTCTTTTCGAAGCTTATATTCAATTAATATTGCTTCATCTACACTAAAGCCATAAACTTCATCTTGGCCTTCACTTAAAAAGATATTGTATCGATTCTTACTTTTCTTTTGGGTAGTGATCCGGGTAATCTTTCTCATTGTTTCTCACCCCTTTCCCTTTTCATTTTAACATGAATAAAATTGCCTGGACACTGCCGTAAGAATCAACTAATTGCATATAATAAAGTAAGATAAATTATATAGACTGGGCAGGTGGATTTACATGAATATCTTAATTACTGGTGGAACTGGATTCGTAGGAAAGCATCTTGCCACTTCATTACATGAAAAGAGGCACCACACATACATACTCACAAGATCTCCAAGTAACTATCATAACACAGAGAACACTACATTCATTAGTTATGAATACCCTGTTGAAGAGCTACCTATAATTCATGGTGTCATCAATCTGGCAGGTGAATCGTTATTTGGTTATTGGTCTGAAAAGAAAAAAGAATCCATACTAGCCAGCAGAATTGAAATAACAGAAAAACTGGTTGACATGATGACAAATATGAATACAAAACCAGAAGTCTTCATCAGTGGTTCAGCAGTTGGTTATTATGGTATTTCCAATGATTTAATCTATACTGAAGCAACAGAAGAGCCAGGTGAAGACTTTTTAGCCAAAGTATCAATTAAATGGGAAAAAACAGCAAAACTTGCAGAAGACATAGGTGTTCGTACGGTCTTCACAAGGTTCGGTGTCATTTTGGGTGAAGAAGGTGCGCTTCCTTATATGAGTATCCCAGTGAAAATGTTTGCTGGCGGAAAAATTGGTAATGGGGAACAGTGGATGTCTTGGATACATATAGAAGATGTAGTCAATCTTATTCAATTTTGCTTATATAACCGAAATATTGACGGACCTGTTAATGTAACAGCCCCCCATCCGAAACGGAATAAAGATTTTACAAAAGCACTAGCAAAGGTGTTAAAGCGTCCGCACTGGTTCACAGCACCAGCCCCCCTTATACGCCTTACAACTGGAGAAATGAGTACACTAATAACGAAAGGTCAATACGTATTACCGAAGAAAGCCCTTGATAATAATTTTCAATTCTCCTACCCAAATTTAGAAGAAGCTTTGAGACAAATTAAGCAGCAAAAAGCATAAAAATTTTCGAAAATTTTTTTGAAAAATGATTCCATTTTGAATGATATTTGTGTAAAATAATAGTAAATAAAATCAAGTGAATTCAAACCGAAAGAGATGAAATGACCAGCTTCAAATGAAAGACAAAGAATTAAATAGGGAAGGCAAATGGTGCGCCACCAGTATGAGCTGGTTCTAGTGGGTTCGATTCCCACCCCGAATTTTTGTTGAACGCTAACTAAAAATTCGAGGGTGGGTCCTTGCACACTAGATTTCCTTTCAATGGATATTTAGGATACCCACCTGGAAATCAGGAGGGTATTTTTATGTTAAAAACACGTGATTTATATGAAGTTCCTGTCCTTTTCGACCTGATGGTACACCCGGAAGTCTTCCCTTATATCAGACAGAAAGCCGCTACAAGTGATGAGTTTTATTTCCTTACAAAACAAACAATTGAGGCGGAGGAAAAGGGAGAACTGATTTCCCGTACGATTGTAGATGAATACTACCATCCAATTGGCACAATTAATTTATTCGATATTAATGAAAATTACGGTTTTCTAGCTACCTGGATCGGTCAGCCTTATTTCGGAAAGGGATATAACACCCCCGCTAAAGAGGAATTTTTTAATGAGGTTTTTTTCAATTATAATATTGAAGGCATTTTTATGAAGGTAAGAAAGACAAATATGCGTTCATTAAAAGCTGTATTAAAATTACCTTATGCTGCACTTGGAAACTCAACATATTCTGGAGTTTATCAAAAAATTAATGCGAATGATGAGGTATACGATCTTTTCGTTATTTCAAAGGATCATTATGTATCTTACCAGCAATTTACAACTATTAATCCTGCAGCAGCGGAAGATGAAGTTAGTTAATGTATAGTTAAAGCGTTAAGGGGGTATCCTATAGCAAAGAGAGGGATGATCTCTATGAAACAAAAGTCCAAATTAAATCAAAGTGAAAAGTTTTTATCGAAAACCCAAGAGGTACTTTATCAAAAGGAGTTCAAGCATGCAGATCGTGTTTATAATCAATTGTCTCAAAAAGGAAATCGAGGCTAAACCGTGGGTGTTCCGATATTGTGGGAAACAAATGAAATAGTATAAATTAGCTGCCTAAATCGCATTTTGATTTAGGCTTTTCTAATTCATGTTGTATAAACGAAGGAAAAAATAATCATGTGAAGGGCATGAAAACCTTCCAATCATGACCGCTGCCTCTGCCTTTCATACAGCGATTGCTCCACTTATTTCAGCGGTTGGCTTGCTTAATCCCGCGGTCGCACCAATTTATCCAGCGCTTGTTCGACTTTATTTCGTGTTCACCGGGTTCCATTCAGCGTTCGACTCTTTGGGCGTCAAAACCGTCTTATCTGGTACGTCTGCGATTCGAACGTTTTGACATGACCGTTGCATCAGTGAGACACCGCAGTACGATTGTCAACAAGAGGCTTTTTCCTCACAACTTATCCACAGTCATCCACAAATTGTTAGTAACTAGTAAAAATCCTGTTATATCAGGTGTGTTTTATACACAGAATTTTGTTCATAACTTTGTGGATAATGTGGATTACTCTCATGAATCCCCTGTTTATATAAAAATGATTGTTAATAAACCTGTGGGTAACTAGATTGACAATCAGCTTGATATTTTTATACAAAATCAACAGTGAGCTATTTATGTAATTGCTTTTTAATAGTCTTTCCACTTAGTCAAACAAAACAAGTCATTGACATCATGTGCTATCTGTTATACTCTAACTATAACAGATAGCACATGATGAAAAGGAGCGTTTAATTAGATGTGTTTATAAACTTGGATTTTGAATCTAAAGAACCTATTTACGTACAATTGATACATCAAATAATTGAAGGGGTTGCAAAAAAGAAATTACAGCCCGGTGATGCACTCCCTTCAGTAAGGTCATTGGCTGCGGATATTGGTATTAATCTTCATACAGTTAACAAAGCATACCAGCAGCTCAAACAAGATGGTTTCATACTTATTCACCGTCAAAAAGGGGTTGTTGTTCACCCGGATGGCATACCAAAGGCAGATAAAGTATATAAGAGTGTGCTCAAAGAGAAATTACACCCCTTAATATCCGAATCCGTCTGCCGCAGTGTCACGGAGGAGGAATTCTTACAGCTTTGCAGTCAATTATTTCATGAATTTAAAGAGGAAACTGGTGACGTTTAAATGAATAGTATTATAGTTATTTTAATTGTAGTTATTCTAATTCCTGCTTTTATTTCATTAATGTTTATCCCCTACTGGACAAGGAAAACAGAAAGCTTCGGCGTAACCATACCAGAGGAGATTTATAACACTCCCAGACTGACAGACATGCGTAAAAGGTATACATTAATCACAGGTATTTTAAGTGTTTCAGTAATTGCTCTTTTCATAGCACTAAGTGCTTTTACAGGTGATAATGACACTGGATTCAGCTTAATTTTAGGTAGTACAGTAATAATTTATATGATTAGCAGTTTTCTAGTCTATCTGAAATTCCACCGTGAAATGAAGATCCTCAAAAAGAAGGAAAACTGGATGGCTGAGAGATCACAACAAGTATTTATCAATACACGTTTTCGAGATCAAAAGCTCTCGTATTCAAATGCTTGGTTTATCCTGTCATTTGCTATTGCTTTCGCAACCATCGCGCTGACATTCCGGTTATACAATCAAATCCCTGATCAAATACCTATGCAATATAACTTTACAGGCTATATTACAAACTGGGTTGATAAATCGTATCGCACAGTACTAGTCATGCCAATCCAGCAACTGTATTTAACCTTACTTTTCTTGTTTATTAATTCAACAATTACCAAAGCAAAACAGCAAATTAATGCGCGTAATCCGGAAGAGTCCCTGCGCAAAAACGTAATTTTCAGACGTAGATGGTCTGCTTTCATTATTATTTCAGGAACAGCATTAGTAATCATGTTTGCAATTATCCAATTGTCTTTTATTTTCCCAATTAATCACCAATTGCTTATTGTTATACCGCTTGTTCTAAGTATCGGCATTACGATAAGTGCAGTTGTACTTTCTTTTACGACTGGACAAGGAGGAAGCCGCGTGAATAGCGACTCCGGAGAAACCGGCGATATAATGGATTATGATGATGATAAATTTTGGAAGCTTGGACAATTTTATTTTAATAAAAATGACCCAGCCCTATTCCTTGAAAAGCGGTTTGGAGTAGGTTGGACAATTAATTTGGCTCGACCACTGGCGTGGATTATCTTTTTGGCAATTATTTTAATCGCTGTCGGGATTCCAGTTTTATTAGGGGCTTAGCTTACCTATTAATTTTTTTAATACAGTTTGGGGGGAATATAAAATGTTGGAATTGTTTGAAGCAATCAACTGGGCTGTTATCGCGCCCTTTATTATAATCCAGGGTATTTTACTTATTGTTGCATTAATCGACTGGGCCAAGGCCGAGAGGTTTAATGGACCTAAATGGATGTGGTTCTTTATCATCGTGTTCGTTAATATTCTTGGACCGATCCTTTATTTCATCTTCGGAAGGAGTAATCGTTAAATGACAATACTCAAAGTCACAAACCTTTCGAAGGAATACGACGGTGTTTCTGCCGTTAAAAATATCAGTTTTGAATTCACATCCGGCAAATGCATCTCTTTAATTGGTCCAAATGGCGCTGGAAAAACAACTATATTAAGAACATTGGCAGGACTATTGAAGCCTAGTTCAGGAAAAGTCACATTCACTGAAATGAAACAACAAGCTGATATACGATTACTCATTGGTTATTTGCCACAACATCCTGTATTTTATTCTTGGATGACTGGGAAGGAATTTTTAGTCTACAGCGCTCAGCTGGCTTTTCTAACAAAGGAGGAAGCTAATAAGCGTGCAGAATATTTGTTGGAGAGGGTAGGTATTGCTGAAGCAAAGAACAAACGTATCGGAAAATATTCTGGCGGAATGAAGCAACGTCTAGGTATCGCACAGGCCATTATTCATAAACCAAAGCTGCTAATGCTGGATGAGCCTGTTTCATCTCTTGACCCGATTGGCCGTCGTGAGGTTTTGATATTAATGGAAGAATTGAAAAAAGAGATGACGATTCTCTTTTCTACCCATATCTTAAGTGACGCCGATGAAGTAAGCGATGAATTACTGCTTTTACGTGATGGGGAAATTGTCGAAGCTGGAACGATGGATAAGCTACGTCGAAAATACCAAACTGCAAAGATTGAGCTGGTATTCCAAAATAACCTGGAGTACTACAAAGATAAAATCGATACTATGCCTGCCATAACATCCACTAATATTGAACGCGGTAAGCTGCATGTTACAGCAGCCGATATCACCCAGGCACGTAAGGAAATACTTCAGGCTGCTGCTGTTGAGAATTGGCCAATAACGGATTTCACACTAAACCGCGCATCCCTGGAAGATATGTTTATGAAGGTGGTGAATAACTAATGCAATGGCTGACACTTTTTAAAAAGGAAATGCTGGAAAACTGGCGGAATAAAAAATGGATCTGGGTACCATTAGTCTTAATTCTTATCGCAGTTATTGATCCTATTACCAACTATTATTTACCACAAATAATCGAATCAACTGGAGGGTTCCCAGACGGAACGGTGCTCGAGCTTCCCGAATTTGCCCCACCAGAAGTCGTTATGATGAGTTTAAGTCAATTTAGCAGTCTTGGTGTGCTGGTCATTGTTTTGATGTCTATGGGTACCATTGCTGGTGAACGAAAAAGTGGAGTTATGGAGTTAGTTCTTGTAAAGCCAGTCTCTTACCGCAATTATATTACAGCTAAGTGGGCAGCACTCGTCTTACTGGTCTGGAGTGCATTATTGCTTGGAATGTTCGCAAGCTGGTATTATATCAATATTTTATTCGGTGATCTATCATTTCTGTCACTACTTCAAATTGTTCTGTTTTATGGTCTATGGCTTACACTGGTTGTTACATTGTCCATATTTTATAACACCTTATTTAGAACACCGGGTCTGGTTGCATTTATAACCGTGATTACTATTATGGCTATGAGTGTTGTAACTCAGATTTTCGGACATATACTAGAATGGAGTCCAAACCACTTATCTAGTTATATTCATGACATGCTCATTACCGGAAGTATTTCTTTCGAATTGATAGCTACAGCAGTGGTATCTATAGTGTTTATTATTTTACTTTTAATTAGTGCTATTTCACTATTTAAAACCAAAGAATTATCAAACTAAATGCATCTGATAGATAGAGGAAGGGACATAACTAAATGGGAAGAATGAGAATCCGAACAATCGGAACTTAGCGTAGGCAAAATACGCAGACTCCTGTGGGAACAGCACGAGCTGAAGCCGTGCCCACTAAAAAGCGAAGTATTTTGCCGAAGCGCTACATTTGCTCAGGCGTTAATGTTCGGATTTTCCTGAATAATTCCTCTTTTGTCCCAAACTCCATCTATTTTACAAACTATACTATTTCACTTTAACTACGGTTATTCGCTTCAGAAAAACATAAGAAACAGCGTAGATTAGAATTCCAACTGCCAGCAGTTGAAAGAAAAATCCAAGATTAAATGTAACAAGTAATTTCGTAAAGAAGTCAAAAACCCATCCTTTAGCAATGCCCACAAGCAATGCAATTACAAGTATTCCTAGAACAATACCGCCACCTGCAATCCCATACTTATAAAACAGTAATCCAATCATAAACATAAATGCCAGAAAGAAAAATATGATCGACGTGTCAATGAGTATTCGTGTGTACCACGTGTCCGTTGTAAAATAAGCCAAATGCAAAAAGGAAAAAGTGCTAATACCTACTCCTACTGCAAATCCTTCAATTATTTCCTGAAGGATACTTCCGACAACAGCCTTCGCAAAAGAAAGTGCGAGAAAGAAAATACCCAGACTGATAAACAGGTTCTTTCTGGTTGCACCCATTTTAAGTGAGAAAGGAACCGCTTCTTTCACGGTCAGAAATCCAAATATAGCACAATAAATGTATATTGGTCCTGTTAAACTAAATGCCATAACACCGTTTTCGACCGTGATTAAAAAGTAAGCAAATGCCAATGAAACTATCAAAACGCTTAATAATATCGTCCAGAATATGATTAGCGAATAGCGGATATCATTTATAAAGAAATAGAGTAAACCTTGTATTTGTCTCCCCATAGCTTAAGCACCCTTCTTTCTTTCTGTTAAATAAATCATCAGTTCCTGAATCGGTATACCTTCTGCAGTCAATCCATGCAAACTGGCCTCCTGCATATTCCCATAAATATATGCTGTCATTGTACCTGCCAGCTGCTTCTTCTCAATTATCTCTTTATTGCGAATAAATTCTTCCACATCCTTAATTGGGCCTGACACAGCACAAGTATTATCCCGCAACAGGTCTGCTTCTTCCTGGAGGACGAGTGACCCTTCTTGCAGGATTAATACTTCTTCAAACATCAAACTAACCTCATCAATTAAATGCGTTGAAAAAACAATTGTACGCTTTTCCGTTTCGTATTCTTCAAGCAGTATTTCATAAAACTTCTTCCGCGCTGCCGCATCCAATCCAATATAAGGTTCATCGAAAATCGTAATTGGTGCTTTACTCGCCAGGCCCACAATAATACCTAATGAAGACTCCATTCCTTTTGAGAGGGTCTTTACTTTCGCATTTAAATTCAAGTTATATTCTACAACTAGTTCATCAGCAAGCTCCTGATCCCATGTTGGATAAAAAAAGGAATATATTTTAAGAACATTTTTCACCTTTAAATCCTTCTTAAAATTATTTCCTTCCTTAATTAGGCATATTTGTTCCGTCAGCCGCTGGTTATCAAATGGATTTTCACCATCAATTAAAATTTTCCCTTCACTTGCTAGAATATTACCAGATAAAATATCCATAAACGTTGTTTTCCCAGCACCATTCCTGCCAAGTAAACCATAGATCTTCGGCTCACCCAGTGTGAAAGAAACATTATTTAATGCAATAGTGTCTTTGTATTTCTTTGTAAGATTATTTACCTCAATTTTCATTATCTGTCCCCTCTCTTTCCATCATTTCCATTAACTCATTTTTACTCATATGCAATTTCTTTGCTTCCCTTTTTAATGGAAGGATGTAATTTTCATAAAACGTTTGTTTCCGTTTTTCGATTAAGATCTCTTTTGCATTTTCTGTTACAAACATTCCAACACCCCTTCGCTTATAAAGAATAAATTCAGTTACAAGCTCGTTTATTCCTTTGGCAGCTGTAGCTGGATTTATCTTATAGTAAGCAGCAAATTCATTAGTCGAAGGTACACGTTCACCAGTTTTAATGCTCCCGTTGATGATCGAATCTTCTAATTGCTCTTTTATTTGAAGGAATATTGGTTTGTTTTCGTCTAGTGTGTTTTTCAAATTAATCACCTTCGTTATTTGGTTAATTACTTATGTAACTAACCATATAACTAACTAAGTTATTTGTCAATAGATTTCGCAAAAAAAAGTAAAGGTTTGCATCATTATGCAAACCTTTACTCTGGCATTATTTTTCATCTACTGTCAGCGGATCTTCAGGCTGTTGCTCTTTTTCTTTTGTCAATGGTGGTTTTCTAACGAGACACATAATACCTGCGATAAGATAAAAGATACCTCCAATAATTCCCAGTCCAAAATTAACAATCATAACTGCAACTGTTGTGCCGATAAAAATGATTCCAGCTGCTTTCGGATTCTTATTTCCTCTAAGTAAAATCATAGCTACGATCCCTAATAGAATAGCTACTATAGAAGTGATTAGAAGAAGTAATCCAGCACCCTTTATGTCATTAAATAAATGAGTAACCTCTTCTATGGTGATCTCTGGAAACTCTTGTTCAAAGCCTCCTTCGATCAGAAGATTTCTAATGGTATCCTGGTTATTTCTCAACCAGATCATTCCTGCCCCCAAGGCAGCAAACAAACCATAAACCAAAGCGCCTAAGATACCTAGTATGACTTCACCAGTTCTTTTAATGATACATATCCCCCCAACATCTTAATGGTCATCCCTTAATAATATGATATCAATGTTGAGTATACCTGTATATAAATTAAATATCATGATTCTAGCCAGCCGAACCTATATTTATCATTGGATCCTTTTCCGGTAGTACAAGAAAGTCTTCTCCATCTGTTGTTATCACTATATTGCCAAATGTTGCAGTTGAATAAATGGTGGCATCTATCTTGTATAAATTTTCAATTACTCGATCAACTGGATGACCAAAATTATTTTCTAAACTATAGGTCAAGATGGCAACTAGTGGATCTACTTCTTGAAGAAAACCATGTGAAGTGCTCGTGTTTGAACCATGATGAGCGACCTTTAGTATTTCCGCTTGTACATCCTGTTCGGCTATCAAATCCTGTTCCTGTTCTTTTTCAATGTCACTCATTAATAAAAAATCAATATTATTATAAGTTATTTTTAATGCTATGGAGGATTGATTATTGTTCTTGGATTTCCCATGTGTATTTAGAACTTTAATTTCCATCAAAGGATCAATTTCCAGTTGTTGATTTCGCTTTGCTATTTTAACCGGAATACCTTGTTTGCGTATTTGGTATATATACCTTGCGTACGTTTTTGTTGAGTGGATTTTTCCAGAATCGAGTACTTGGTCGACTTCAACAGCTTCCATTACGTGTGGAAGTCCGCCGATGTGATCAATGTCAGGGTGGGTGGCAATTAACAGGTCAATCTTTTCAACCTGCATTTCTTTTAGATAGGAAACCACCTTTTTCCCTGCTTTAGGTGGCCCACCATCAATTAAGATGGTTTTTCCTGTTGGTGTTTCGATAAGGATACTATCCCCTTGCCCAACGTTAATAAAATGCAGCTGCATTTCTGGCGAAGTCGAATCACCATACGTATTGGCTGGCAAGCCACTAACAAATATAATTAGTATAAAAACAATGAACTTCTTAGACTGGAACATAATTAATCACCTCTTTTTTAGTTTTACACTGTTTTGACTTAATATTTATTATCCTGCTGAAAAATTTTTGGAGTGATTTTATTATGCTTTGTTTGATGGACCCAGAAACTTGGCCCCGAACAAAAAAACCGCTGAACAATCTCAGCGGTTTTCTCTAGACATATTATGCTTTCTTAACAGTAATTTCTTTATCGACTAGTTCAACAGTTACGTTCTCAACGGTTTCTTCTTCTAAGACCAGATCAGTCAGCTGATCTTCAATTTTATCCTGAATGACTCTGCGTAAAGGTCTTGCGCCAAATCGGCGGTCATAGCCAAGTCGCACTAATTCATGTTTTGCTTCTTCTGTAATCGAAATAATCATTTCATTTTCTTTCATTGCTTTTTGCAGGTCTTCAAGCATGAGATCAACTATTTTCACTAAGTCGTCTTCAACTAGCTCGTTGAAGTTAATAATCGAATCAAAACGGTTGAGGAATTCTGGCTTAAAGTAAACGCCCAGGTTCTCCAGTGTAGATACAGATTCATGGACCGCTTTATTAAACCCAACGTTTACCGTTTTCACTCCAGTACCGGCATTACTTGTCATAATAATGACTGTTTCTTTAAAGCTGACTGTTCGACCATGAGAGTCTGTCAGATGTCCATCCTCCATAATTTGCAGGAATATATTTTGCACATCTGGATGCGCTTTTTCAATCTCATCAAGTAAAATGATGGAATATGGGTTATGACGCACACGCTCTGTCAATTGCCCCGCTTCTTCATGCCCTACATATCCTGGTGGTGAACCGATGATCTTAGATACTGCATGTTTTTCCATATACTCACTCATATCCAAACGAATTAAGGCTTCGCGTGAGCCGAATAACTCTTCAGCTAGAGCTTTTGTCAATTCGGTTTTACCTACACCAGTAGGGCCGACGAATAGAAATGATCCAATTGGACGGTATTTAGATTTAAGTCCTGCACGGCTGCGGCGAATTGCTTTTGCTACCTTCTCAACTGCTTTTTCTTGTCCAATTACTTTTGCTCCAAGGTTTTCAGCTATATTTTTCATTTTGTCCTGCTCATCAGCTTGAAGCTTTGTAACTGGAATACCAGTTTTCTCCTCTACTATCAGTTGAATATCAGTAATGGCCACATCAATAACCTGTTCTTCACCTTTTGCCTTTTCCAATTGTTTTTGCAGTTGTATTTCCTGATATCTTAAATTAGCTGCACGTTCATAATCTTCTTGATCTGCAGCCTGCTCTTTCTCTTTAATGATTTCATTCAAGCGTTGACTTATGGAATGGGAGTCGTTTTCAGCATTCGCCAGATTCAAACGTGATCCTACTTCATCCATCAGGTCGATCGCTTTATCCGGCAGGAAACGATCCTGAATATAGCGCTGTGACAGGGTAACGAATGAACGAATTGCTTCTTCTGAATATCGAACCTCATGGAATTTCTCATAACGATCCTTAATACCATTTAATATCAAAACAGCTTCTTCCGGAGATGGCTCGTTTACGATAATCGGCTGCAAGCGACGCTCGAGCGCTGCATCTTTTTCAATTTGTCGATATTCCTTTAGTGTTGTTGCACCAATAAGCTGTAACTCACCTCTAGCTAACGCTGGCTTCATAATATTTCCAGCATCCATTTGAGATCCTTCAGCTGTACCTGCTCCAACTAATAAATGGATTTCATCAACAAAAAGAATAATGTCCTGACGGGATTGCAGTTCTTGAATAAGCTGCTTCATCCGCTCTTCAAATTGACCACGTATCCCAGTATTTGCAACTAAAGAAGCTACATCAAGCAAGAAAACTTCTTTATTCATTAATTTAGCTGGTACTTTACCCTCGGTTATCTTTAGGGCCAATCCTTCGGCGATAGCTGTTTTACCAACCCCGGGTTCACCAATAAGCACCGGATTATTTTTGTTTCTTCGGTTTAATGTCTCGATAACACGTTTTACTTCATTATCACGGCCTATCACTGGGTCAATAAGCCCGGCTCTAGCTGCATTTGTGATATTTTTAGCTAATTGTTCGATTAAACCATTTCCGTTATTATTTTGTTTCTGCTTTGTTTTAGCACCCATTTTATTTGAACCATTAAAGTTCTTGGAAAATGCCTCCTGCGCATCTCCATTAAATGATGAGTCAGAGAAAAAATCATTAGAATTCATCAATTTACCTTGAATTTCCCGGAAACATTCCTGACACACATGCATCTGTATTCTCTCATTATTCATTTGCATAGATACATTAATGTTTGCAGGGTTTATACCACATTGTTGACAGTGCATTTTCCATTCCTCCTAATTTATATTATATTCATTTTTGACTTTGACTATATTTGACCTTTGACTTTATTATACTCTGACCTTTTTTGACTTTCAAGAAATTTGTTTGATATTTTTTTAAAATTATAGTGTTGAATCGTATGTTTACCCTTTCCCTATAGGGATAAACCCTTTTTAATTAAAGTAATTATAGATTATTCAATTATAGAACATCTTAATAATTATTGACTTATTAATTATTTTGTTTAAACTAAAAGTTAATGATAGTGAGATTCATTATCAATTAAGAAGCTGGAATTTGAGACAGAAAGGTGAGATAAATTGATGATTAAACGACTACTGCTAGGTATCCTGATGATTATATCTGTACTTGCTTTAACTGCTTGTGGTAATGATTCAGACAACAACGAAGCATCTGAAGGATCCAATACAGAGAATGAAGATAATGAAGTGAATGAAGATAACGGAGAAATTAATCTGTACACTGGGCGTCACTATGATACAGACGAGGAATTATATAAAACATTCACAGATGAAACAGGAATAAAAGTGAATGTTATTAAAGGGAAAGATGATGAGTTAATTACGCGCCTTGAGCGTGAAGGAAAAGCATCGGAGGCTGACCTTTTTATAACTGCAGATGCTGGTCGCTTACATCGTGCTGAATCGAGAGATCTTCTGCAGGAAGTAAACAGTGATCTACTTAATGAAAATATTCCTGAAAAATATCGTGATGTAGACAATAAATGGTTTGGTTTAACAAAGCGTGCACGTGTTATTGCTTACCATAAAGACCGCGTTGATCCAGAGGAAATAAAAACATATGCTGATCTTACTTCCGAGGCCAATAAAAATAAAGTGCTGATTCGTTCATCTGAAAATATTTATAACCAATCTTTAATGGCATCATTCATCGCCCTTGAAGGGGAAGACATGGCTATTGATTGGGCTGAAGGAATTGTTGAAAATATGGCTCGCAATCCAAAAGGTGGAGATACAGACCAAGCAATCGCAGTAGCTGCTGGTGAAGGTGATATAGCTGTAATTAATACTTACTACTATGGAAGAATGCTGAATTCTGAAGATCCGGAGTTGGTAAAGGCCGCCGAGGAATTAGGTATCGTTTTCCCTAATCAGGATACAACTGGAACCCATATTAACATTAGTGGAATTGGCTTAACAGCAAGCAGTAAAAATAAAGAAAATGCAATCAAATTCATGGAATTCTTATCAAAAGAGGAAGCTCAAGAGCAATTCTCAGCTACAAACTTTGAATATCCTGTGAACCCGAATGTAGAACCTGATGATTTATTAAAATCATGGGGAGATTTCAAGGAACAGGATCTCAATTTATCAGAGTTGGGCGAACACAATAATGAAGCGATTATGATATTGAATAAAGTAGGCTGGAAATAGTTTTGATGTAAAAGGAATGCTGTATCTCACTCAAAGATACAGCATTCCTTCTATACAATCTTAGTGAGAACTGTTATCATTATAGAGTATGTAAACATTCTATTCAGGAACTAAGGAAGTGTAGATTTTTGAAGCTCTCTAGGAACTTTTCCAAATACTTAAACTTATGGACGCTTTTCAGCTTCCTTATCGTTGTACTCATACTACTGCCTAATTTATCTATTCTAGTAAATTTTTTTACGCAGGAGACTTCTAATTGGCAACATGTTAAAGAATATATTCTTCCTCTATTATTAAAGAACACAAGCATAATCATTGTTTTTACTGGAATTTTCAGTATCTTAATTGGCACAAGTTTGGCTTGGCTAATTTCTGCATATGATTTCCCTTTACGACGTTTTTTTAAATGGGGACTAATTCTGCCATTAGCGATTCCTCCTTACATTGCTGCTTACACATATAACGGCATTCTAAACTATACTGGCGTCATACAAACAACATTGCGCACTCATTTTAACATACCTGTTAATCAATCCTATTTTGATATTATGTCTTTACCAGGTGCTATTTTTATTTTCACATTTTTCCTGTTCCCTTATGTATATATGATTACACGAGCTTTTCTATCAAACCAATCTTCTTCACTCATTGAAAACGCCCGATTACTTGGCAGAAACTCGTTTGAGGTATTTTTTCTTGTAGTACTGCCTATTTCCCGTGGTGCTATTGTTGCCGGTGTCAGTCTTGTTCTTCTGGAAGTGCTGAATGACTATGGCGTGGTGCAATACTTTGGTATACCAACTTTCAGCACTGCCATATTCCAGACATGGTTTGGAATGGGAGATTTAAATGCTGCAATAAAGCTGTCTGCCACACTTATGTTTATTGTCTTTGCCATTTTGGTTTTGGAAAAACTCCTTCGCGGAAGGAAACGGTATAGTTTCCCCTCAGCGAAAATACGTCCATTAACCCCGGTCAAGCTACAGGGGTGGCAAGGGAAGGCAGCATTTATATATTGCTCTATCATTTTTGGTTTAGGGTTTTTAATTCCGTTTGTACAGTTAGTTGATTGGACATTATTAACCTATGAAAAAATAATTGATCCTGCTTTTGTTTCATTAATAATTAATTCGTTAATTGTGGCATTAGCTGGTTCTACCATGATTATTGTATTCGCTGTAATCATTGCAAATTTTGCTCGCATACACCAAAGCTTCTTATCGAAAATGTCTGCACGAGTTATAATTCTTGGTTATTCTATTCCTGGTGCAGTAATTGCTGTAGGTATTATTACCGTATTTATTCGAACAGACAATTTCTTATTTGGATTTTATGAATTTGCCCGATTAGAGCAAATGTTATATTTAAGCACTAGTTTATTTATGCTTGTCTCAGCTTATGTCATACGGTTTTTAGCCGTCGGGTTTAATGCCATCGAATCTGGTTATGATAAAATAGGAAACTCATTTACAGAAGCTTCACGCATGCTCGGAATGGGAATGACTAAATCATTCTTTAAAGTCGACTTGCCTCTTTTAAAAGGAGCTATTTTAAGTGGCTTTATTCTATCATTTATAGAAATATTGAAAGAGCTGCCGCTTACCTTGATATTAAGACCTTTTAACTTTGACACATTATCTACAAAAGCATTCCAATACGCGAATGACGAACAAATTCATGAAGCAGCTTTGGCATCTATCATTATTATCGTTATCAGTGCTGTTGCAATATTTGTTTTCCATCATATTTTGGAAAAGGAGTCTAAATAATATGTTTATTAAAATTAACGATCTTTGTTTCTCTTATAAGAATTCAAAGAGTAACATTATTGAGAATTTCGATCTGGAAATACAAAAGGGACATATTGTATCTATCCTTGGAGAAAGCGGAAGCGGAAAAAGCACAGTATTACGTTTATTAGCTGGGCTGGAGACACCTAAATCAGGCTCCATCCATATCGATGAGCATGTGGTGACAGATGACCGACACTTTATTCTTCCTGAAAAGCGGGGAATCGGGATGGTATTTCAGGATTATGCTTTATTTCCGCATATGACAGTAATTGACAATATCAAGTTTGGGTTAAAAGGGTTTAGTAAAAAGGAAAAAGAAACCCGAGTAAATGAAGTTCTGGATTTGATTAATATGATGCATTACAAAAAGCGTTATCCACATGAACTTAGTGGTGGTCAGCAACAGAGAATTTCTCTGGCACGTGCACTCGCTCCTAAACCATCCTTACTCTTATTGGATGAACCGTTTAGTAATCTCGATACTGATTTACAAATTAAAATCAGAAATGAGCTGAGGAATATAATTAAAGCAACCGGTACCACTTCTATTTTCGTTACGCACGACCGGGAAGATTCAAGAGCTATTGCTGATCGAATTATCACATTGCGTGATGGTGCAGCACATGAATGGGAATCACTTTGTACAACTCATTATTCAGAAATGAAACAATTGGAAACAACCAAATAACGATAGAAAGAACCCGATTGATCTGGTAATCAATCGGGTTCTTTCTATTGCTTTTGCATCTCTTTCTGACGCAATTCAATTCTTCTGATTTTCCCTGAAGTTGTTTTCGGCAGTTCATTCAGGAACTCAATCTTTCGTGGATATTTATAAGGTGCAGTTAACTCCTTCACATAATCTTGAAGTTCCTTGACCAAATTCGGATTATTTTTATCGACTCCCTCACGCAGAACAACAAAAGCTTTCACAATACTTCCCCGTATTTCATCTGGGCTTGCTACCACAGCACATTCCTGAATAGAGGGGTGTTTAACCAGTGCATCTTCGACTTCGAAAGGTCCAATTGTATAACCAGAGCTTATAATAATATCATCACTGCGCCCTTCAAACCAGAAGTAGCCATCCTCGTCTTTAAAAGCTTGGTCTCCTGTTACATAATAATCACCACGCTGTGACATTATCGTGCGTTCCGAGTCTTTGTAATACTCTTTGAATAAAGCAGGACAATCCAGTTTGACAGCTATGTCCCCCACCTCATTAATACCAGCTGGTTTACCAAATTCATCAATAATATCAACATCATTTCCCGGTGTAGGTTTTCCCATAGAGCCAGGCTTTACTTCCATATCTTTCATAACACCCAGTAATAATGTGTTTTCCGTTTGTCCATAGCCATCACGAACTGTGATATCATAATACTTTCTAAATGTATCAATTACTTCCACATTTAAAGGTTCACCGGCAGATACTGCACTGTGCAGTTTGGTAAGCTTGTAGTCACTCAAGTTGTCGACCTTCGCCATAATTCGGTACTCAGTAGGTGTACAGCATAAAACATTGATCTCATTATCCTGTAATAGGCTCAGGTATGTGTTGGGATCAAATTTTCCTTGATAAATAAAGCCAGTTGCTCCTGAGCCCAGCACTGATAATAAAGGACTCCATATCCACTTTTGCCAGCCTGGTCCTGCAGTCGCCCACACTTTGTCTCCATCATTAATACATAACCAGTTTTCAGATGCTGTCTTCAAATGGGCATAGCCCCATCCATGCGTATGTACTACACCCTTTGGATTGCCAGTTGTACCAGAAGTATAGGGTAAGAAGGCAATGTCATTCCGATCGGTAACTGCCATTTCTAATTCTTCAGATGCATTTTTCGTTAAATCATCCATGTTAAGCCAGCCTTCAGCATGTTTACCAATTACAAATTTACGAAGCTGATCATATTCATTAAGATCCTTGTATTGTTCTACATACGGGTAGTAGCTTATTACAGCACTTACTTCCCCATGACTAACACGGTACTGTAAGTCCTTCGTCTTCAACATCTCTGAGCTTGGTATAATAATCAAACCTGTTTTGAGTGCAGCCAAATAAACTTCATAAGCTTCGATTAATCGAGGTACCATAATAAGTACTTTGTCACCTTTTTTCAGTCCATCAGCTAATAAAGCGTTGCCTATTTTATTTACATTTTTCATTAGTTGAGCATATGTTATTTCGCGTTTATTTCCTGAATCATTCTGCCATATTAGTGCTTTTCTAGTTGGATCTGTTGTGTAGCTCTCCACTTCCATTACAATATTATAATCATTTGGAGCAACTAATTCTTCTCTGTTCATTCTCTCATCTCCTAGTAACGGTATTTCTTTATCATACCAAATTATTTGATAATTTTAAATAGGTAGAGATATAGTGTAATTAACTAAACTGTGAAATTCTGTTCTTAAATTTAATAACAATTAATGGTATAGTAAAAGTGGATTGTGAAGGTGCCCTTCCCGTATACTGAAGATGAAGGATGTATAGTAAAAATTTAATTTACCAGAGGCTCAATATAAGTAGGTGCAAACATTCGCCTCGTTTAATATAGAAGAAAGAAGTTTTTCATATTAGATAACGACAGGGCAGGATTAGGTCTATATCCTCATTTCACTCCCTGGCATAGTGGAGGTATATAATGAATTATGAAAACGTTGTCACTAGTCAAAGAGTATTGATGGAAGGTATACAAAATATGCTTTTCGTTATAAAAGTTGATTCGAATTTTACATATGAATTTCTTAACCGTGCAGCAATGGAAGGAACTGGACTTAACCAAGATGTATTGGGTAAGCCTATCGATGAAGTGTATCCTGATGCCCCAGCCACTTTCTTATATGAACAATATAGAAAAGCTGTAAGCAGTCGTAAAGTGACAACATATGAAGATTCATATATGTCTCCAAAAGGATTTCTTTCCTTCTCAGAAACAACATTAACCCCTTTGTTTGATAACAAAGAAAATTGCACACATATTGTAGCTGTCGTTAAAGATATTACGAATGAAAAGTGGGCTGAGAGTGAGATAAAAAAATCGAAGGATATCCTCTTGGAAAACAAACAAAAATACCAGTCTCTCTATGACTACAATTTAGATGCTATAATAACAATTGATCTCAATGGTAACATCACAGCTACAAACCTTGCCGCTGAATCCATTAGCCAATTCTCCTCTGCTGAGGTTACAGGAACATCATTTAAATCTTATGTTATACCAGAGCACATTGAATTAGTTAATGAGAGATTTCAATTAGCTGCTGGTGGAACATCCCAGCAGCTTCGAATGGCTATAACAAACAAATCAGGTAACAAAATGAATATTATAGCTAAATTCACACCAATTATAACTAACAATAAAGTAACCGGCATTTACGGTATATATAAGGATATTACGGAACAAGAAAATACCCTTAGACAGCTTAAAGAAAGTGAAGAGCTTTTCCGTATTATTGCTGAAAATGCAAGTGATTTAATTACACTACTTGATAAGAGAGGGCAAATTATATATGTATCTCCCTCTTATAAAGATATTCTGGGATTTGACAATGAAGAATATGAAAACAAGCATTTTCTTCATAATGTATATAAAGATGATCAAGAAATGATTAATGACGGGATTTCGACAGCTGTAAAAGACAGGAAACCCTGTAAGCTGAAGTTTCGCCAGTTAAACAATGCTGGGGATTGGATATGGTCAGAATTAACTGGAACACCAGTATACGATGAACTGAATAATTTTAATCACATGGTTGTTTTGACAAGAGATATCACATTTCAAAAAGAATACGAAGCAAGATTAAGATATGTAGCAATGCATGATGCCTTAACAGGACTTCCTAATCGCCGTTTCTTCAATGAGCAAATAACAAAGGCAGTTGACAGCTTTAATGATAAGAAAGATGGATTGGCTGTACTCATGATAGACATAGACTACTTCAAAACAATTAATGATACATTCGGACATGATATCGGCGACCTGGTTATTGAGGAGTTTGGCAAAAGGATAAGTGGTTGTATTCGTGATGACGACATGGCTGCACGGCTCGGTGGAGACGAATTTGTTATACTCCTTCATGGAGTAGGCGCTAAGGTAAACGCCACATCTATTGCAGAGAAAGTGTTTACATGCATGCGCGATGTTTGGAACTTTGGTGGTACTGCATTAGAAGTAACGACCAGTATTGGAATAGCGGTCGCTCCACTTGAAGGTACGACCGAGCTTCAGCTACTGAAAAACGCAGACCTGGCTCTTTATGAGGCAAAAGAATCCGGACGAAATAAATATAAAATCAAAGGTTGACTCGGTAGAATTCGAGTCAACCTTTATTAGTATCCATAAATGTCTTTCGAGACCATATCCTTAAGTATTAAATCGTCTAAGCTTTTAAAGCTATATCCCTCTTTTTTCAATGTGGTAATAAGTTTCTGAAGCGCCTGTGCATTGTCGGAAGAGACGGTGTGAAGCAGCATGATTGCCCCTGGGTGCATTTGATCCATAATTTGTTCATACGCATACTTCCAGCCCTTTTGTTTAGCAGTATCCCAATCAATAAATGCCAACGACCAAAAAATATGAATATACCCAAGGTCATTTGACCATTCCAATGATTGTTCGTTAAAAATTCCTCTGGGTGGTCTCAAGTACTTTAAATCATCTTGATCTGAAACCTCCGCGACAGCTTCCTCTAAGGTTTCTAATTCCTTCTTCATAGCACCTTTTGTCAAGATTGAAAAGTCAGGGTGATGGTAGGAATGATTGCCGATAATATGGCCATCATCCACCATCCTACGAACAAGCTCAGGATGACTGCTTACGTAATGACCCGTTACAAAAAATGTTGCAGGTACAGCCTCTGCCTTCAGAACGTCTAATATGTCATCTGTATAGCCTTCTTCATACCCATTGTCGAATGTTAAATAAATATTCTTTTCTCCAGAATGATCGGCATAGTATGCGCCATATTTCTCCAGCATTTTCTTATAGCTTCCGATGTACGGTATTTCGTGGTTACCGTTCTTTTTGAAGCCCCACCCATAACCACTTGCAGCTCCTGCTGGTGAAGCTATAGAAAAGATAAGAAAAACAATGATTGATATAACCATACATTTTTTCATAATATCCCACCTATTTTTATCTTACCTTTTCCAAATCCGCTATTTTTATGCATTTATAGAATTAATGAACCAACCCAACCAAAAAGTATTAAAGGAATATTGAAATGAATAAACGTTGGTACACATGTATCCCAAATGTGATTGTGTTTCCCATCAGCATTTAAACCAGATGTAGGCCCCAACGTACTATCTGAAGCTGGTGAACCTGCATCTCCTAGCGCTCCAGCAGTCCCGATTAGTACCGCTGTTGCCATTGGTGAAAATCCAGCAGCCATGCATATCGGTACAAATAATGCTGCTAAAATTGGTATCGTACCAAACGATGAACCAATTCCTATCGTTACAACCAAACCAACAAGCAATAAAATTAGTGCTATTGCAGCTTTATTATTACCTAGAAAACCTGACGATACTTCTACTAATCCATCAACTGCGCCTGTTTCACTAAGAATAGTTCCAAAACCCGATGCAACTAGCATTACAAATGCAATGGTTCCCATCATGCTAATTCCATCAGAAACTACTTTATCACCGCTCTTAAATGGAACTGCAATGAACAGAAACATTAAGATCAAGCCTGTTAATGCTCCGGCTATTAAATTCTCCGTAATTAATTGAACAGTCAATGCTGCTACAATTGCAATAATAGTTAAAAGATGCTGTTTAGTAAAGGTAACATTTTTAGTAGACGCCGGAGCTGTTATTATGGACCCCGTTCCGCCTGCTTCAGGAACAGCATCCCTATTTTTTCTGTACGTAATAAATAATGCCACTAACAGCCCTACAATCATACCAGAACCTGGAATGAGCATAGATAGAGCCGCTTCTCCCTTTGTTAGCGCTGAGCCATTCTGTACCATTCCATCCACAAGTATTCCATGAAATATCAGACCAAATCCAGCTGGAACCATAATATATGGTGCCTTTAGGCCGAACGTTAATGCAACTGCAACTGCACGGCGATCCATACGCATCTCATCAAACAGTTTCAGCAATGGCGGAATTAATATAGGTATAAAAGCAATATGCACAGGTACTAAATTTTGTGATAAACATGCTACCCCAGCTATTGCCAGGAGCATCATCGTTTTTTTACCTGTCAACGTTCGAATAAGATAGTTAACTAGAATAGCAGTAATTCCTGTATAGCTTATGGCTACAGCAAATGCGCCAAGCAGGATATAACTCAATGCAGTATTTGCCTGTCCTCCCATCCCACTAACTAGCATATCAATCGATTCAACAACGGATAACCCTGCCATCAAACCTGCAGATAGAGCAGCAATAATTATTGCAATAATTACATTTACTCGTAGTAAACTAAGAACTGTCATGACTAAAACTGATACTACTACAACCCAACCCATCTTCGTATCCCCTTCCTATATCTTTATCTATTATTTAAATAAATCACTTTAATACTTCATCATGATAAAGCATTAAAGCAAAAAAATCAACCCTTGTTATAAAAATTAAAATTGCCCCTGCAGGCTGTTACGCTACAGGGGCAATTATTCTTCTTTTACTTTAATTGAAATGAAAAGGATATATGATCTTGAATTGGAATCCAGGCACCAATTCCCTGCTTCGTAACATTTTTAAGCACAATAGACTTCTTTGATCCTCTTAATTCGATATAAACTTCTCCAAAGGTAACCTGACCTTTTTCATTAACAGCAGGAGCATATGCCTGTAATGTAGCATATTTTTGAACTGGTACATTATAAGAGTTGTCCTTTTTTGTATTATGTCCAATTACTGTTTGATAAGATAGGGGAAGCTTTGTTTTTTCTTTGGATTTTAATAACATCATTTTTTTTATGTCTGCTGGATTTGTTATCTTATTAGTTAACGCGCCTTTAACCTCTTTTTCTTCCTGCTGAACATAATTCATTTTTTGGCTGTTGTCCCCGCCTTGATTGTTCAGTTCATTCATATTTATCGGCTGAAACTCCCAATTTATTGTCGTGTCTAAAGAGCTGTAATTAAGTGCCCAACGGCCAACATAGACCATCCCACGATACCCTATAGCCAACGGGGATGGTTTAAGGGTTGTTTCATTCAGCATTTTTATTAAATCGGGGTTCTCAACTGGAACCTCTAAGTCATTAATTAATTCTTTTGTTAATTCACTAGGCTCCACTATTTCTTGATCCTCCGTTGAATTTGGAAATGTATTCTCCTTAGAAATATTCAAAACATGACTTGGGATTTCATATTCGCTTTTCGGCTTTTCTTTTTCTTCACCAAAGCTACTGGCTGGAAGTAGTATAATACATACAAATAATACGATAAGGTAATACCTGTTTCTATTCATGTGTCCAATTCCCTTCTTTTAGTATAGCTTTTTCAGACACATGAATTTTATACCTCTTGTTTTATTTATGCTTTTAGCAATTACATGCTTAGTTCAATTCTCTCAATAGTCTCTTCAATCTTTATACTATCCTCGACAGAACGAATCATTGAACAATTTCTTCGGGCTACTTCTAAATTTTTATATAACTTATCTGGATCCAAGTGGTATCCTTTAATCGTATACTTGAGTGAAATCCGTTCAATTCGATTTGCTTCTTCAGGATTTCTTTCTACTTCTGCAGTAATTTTCATATCTTCTATTTCTGTCCTCTGTTTCTCTAAAATCTTTCGAAAAACGGATCCACTGCAGCCTACTATAGAAGCCACCATAAGTTGAAACGGGCGAAAACCATAATCTTCGTTCCCCGAAATATCCAACTCACCAAATTCAAAATTAATTCTCATACCATTTTCCTTAAGTAAAAAATCCATTTAATTTCCCTCCATGTCATTTCTTCATATCTTACTATTTCCTCTAATAATACAATCATAACCTCTTTTTTACTTAATAACCGTTTACAACTATTGACCTTTCAGCTTAAACCATTTAGATTAATAACAAGATATTGCTACATCAAGGGGTAAGAATATGGTTTCAGTAAAAACTAGGTTTTGGATTTTAATAGCTCTTGTAACGATTTCAGGATTTTCACAAGGTATGTTATTACCGCTGCTTGCCATTATTTTAGAACAAGGTGGCGTTTCATCCTCTGTTAATGGGTTGCATGCAACTGGTTTATATGTTGGAGTACTGCTCGCTTCTCCTTTTATGGAAAAGCCTATGCGAAAATACGGTTTTAAACCGGTAATTATTGTTGGAGGGATGCTTGTATTTATCTCCCTGGCTTTATTTCCCTTCTGGGAGGCTTTATGGTTCTGGTTTATCCTGCGCATGATGGTCGGTATTGGTGATCATATGCTTCATTTTGGTACACAGACATGGATTACTACAACAGCAGCAAAAGAAACAAGAGGCAGGAATATTGCCTATTACGGTCTGTTTTTTGGCTTAGGGTTTGCTTTAGGTCCGTTAATGACAAGACTCTTATCTGTAAATGAAGCACTTCCATTTCTCATCTCAGCTGTGCTAAGTATGCTAGTATGGTCTTCGATGTTTTTCGTTCGCAATAAATGGCCCGAGCAGGATAGCGGTACAGTTACAGCTGCAACTTCAGTTGGAAGATTTGTTCAAACCGGGAAAATTGCCTGGGTAGCCTTGTTACCTGGGTTTGCATTCGGATTCTTAGAAGCATCCTTACATAGCATATTTCCGATTTATGGGCTACGTATTGGCCATGATGTAAATATCCTATCATTAATTATTCCCTGCTTTGCTGCAGGAAGCCTTATAACTCAATTACCATTAGGTATTTTAAGCGATCGCTTTGGTAGAAAAGCAATTCTGTTATTTGTGTTGGTTGGTGGTACAGGTTGTTTTATTTTCACCGCTTTTTTAGAGACCTCGGTATTGGCTTTATTTATCACATTTACCATTGCAGGTATGTTTGTCGGCTCTCTTTTTTCATTAGGCATCTCTTACATGACGGATTTACTTCCAGAACCTCTTCTCCCCGCTGGAAATATCATGGTTGGTATTACCTTCAGTCTTGGAAGTATAAGCGGCCCTTTTTTAGGTGGGATTTATTTGGAACTATTCCCTGGTACGTCATTTTTCTACTTGATAATTGTAATACTTCTTCTAATAATAGGAGCCATCTACTTTCAAAAGGATAAACAAATAGCGATGAAATGATAATCTATCGGCCTTATGTTCCTGCTATTTAAAACGAGACACTCGCTTGGAGTGTCTCGTTTTAAAGAAATCTGCTGTATCGTTCTTCTAACCGGTCCTGCATAAACGCAATAGCCACACATATTGGCCAGTAAATCATTGCTACCAATACATACATGGTCATAGCATCGAACTCTCTACCGGCCACAATCTGCGTTTTCTGGAAAAGTTCAGGCACAGTTATAACTGCAGCTAACGATGTTGCCTTTACAATATCCATAAATACATTAGTTAAGGGCGGGACCGCAATCCGGGTAGCCTGGGGCAAAATGATTTTACGCAATGCTTGCCAGTAGCCTATGTTCAAAGCTTTTGCCGACTCCCATTGCCCTTTGTCTATACTGTTTAACGAAGAACGGTCTATTTCCGCTATATACGCCGCGCTATTTAAACCGAATCCAAGCGTTGCTGCTGCAAGTGCCGAAAATTCTATACCTATAACAGGTAGCCCGAAGTAGAGAATGAACAAGAACACTAACATGGGTGTGCCACGCATGAATGATATATACACCCGCGCAGGCCAGCGCAGTATAATCTTATCAGAGCCTCTGGCTAGAGCGAGAAATAATCCTAATACCAAACCGATTCCCATGCTTAATATTGAAACGAGCAATGTCATTGGCAAGCCGCCCAGCACAAATGGCAAGCTTTCCAGCGCTAACTCTATGTCAAACAGCCCTCCAAAATCAAACCCATTAAAATTCATGATCATTTCTCCCTAAAGGTCTAAGTCTTCTATCTCTTCAATTTCACCTTCTGGCTTTTGAGAGGCATCTTCTTGATAGAACTGCTTTGCGAGTTCAGATAATGTACCGTCTTCCCGCATATCGGTTAACGTATCGTTAAACTTCTCTGTCAGGGTATCTGCTCCCTTAGCTACTACAGCAGATTGTTCCGTAGCATGGAATTTCAAATGAGGGTGCAAATGAATATCAAAATCCGGGAAGCCGCCAACACCAAATTTAGATAAATAATAATCGTTTACAACCACATCTGTTCTGCCGTTATGAACATCGCGTAAGTATGCTTCATTTGGTGCGTTACCATATGTAACTACCTCTGCACCGTAATGTTCAGCAATTTGACTGTAAATCGTCGTTGCTCCGCCGCCTGCTTTCTTACCATCTAGGTCTTCCAATGATTCGATTCCTGAATTATCAGCTTCTCTTACAACCATTGTTGAATAAGAATACTTGTAGGGTTCACTGAAATTAAATTCTTCTTTTCTTTTATCAGTTGTTTCAATGTCATTTGCAGCTACGTCAATTCTTCCACTTTTAATAGCTGGCAGCATGCTATCAATACCCATAATTTCAAATGAAATATCTAAATCAAGGCGTTTAGCAACCTCGCGCATAACCTCAACATCATACCCGGTCAACTGATCTTCGCTTTCTTCCTCGCCATCATAATAAGAAGCTGCAATTAACGTCCCCGAAGTACCAACAACAATCTCACCTGCATCTTCAATCTCTGCCCACTTAGTATCCTCGCTATTTTCTCCAGGCTCGTTGTTCGTATTAGTGTCTTCATCTGCATTACCACAGGCACTCAATAAAACAATGAGTACAAGTAAAATATAAACAAAATATATTTTTTTCAATTGAATTCCCCTCTATCTATTTATTATATTAAATCCATAATTAATTGTAACAGTTTACTTACAGACGTCCAATCAATTAAAATTTCGTTAAAAATCAATCACTAATTCTAGTTAATACCTTCTATTTTAATAATATCCTCATCTGGTTCCTGTGAGACATCATTGCCATTAAAGAATTTACTGGATAATTCAGCAAGTGTCCCGTCCTCTTTCATTGAGGCAATTGCTTCATTAACATTCTCCAGGAAAACAGTGGCCTCTTTATCCATCACAACACTATTCGTTGTAGGATGAAATTTCAAATCTGGATGCAGCTCAATATCTAAATCGGGAAATTCAGTAAGTCCCATCAATTGCAAATAATAATCATTGATAATCAGGTCCGTTCGTCCATTATGAACGTCACGTAAGTAAGCCTCATTGGGAGCGTTACCATATGTAATTACTTCAGCATTATACTTTCTGGCTATATCGCTGTACACAGTGCTGGCTGCGCCCCCAGCTTTCTTCCCTTCCAAGTCCTCAAGAGTATCTATTCCGGAATGATCTTCAGATCTGACAATCATTGTTGAATAAGAGTACTTCACTGGGTCACTAAATAGAAACTTTTCCCTGCTTTCTTCGCGGGGGCCTGCTAAAATAATATCAACACGACCTGTATTTAAAGCGGTTAACATAGAATCAAAACCCATAACTTCAAATTTAGTTTCCAAACCTAAACGCTCACCGATTTCCCGTGCAACTTCTACGCTGTAACCCGTTAAATTATCCTGATCTCCATCTTTTCCTTCATAGTAAGAGTCTGGGAATAAGGTACCGGCAGTTCCTACAACTAATTCCTCAGATTCATTAATTTCTGACCATTTTTCATCTGTTACATTAGACCCTTCTGAACTGTTATCCTCTTCAACAGAACCTCCGCAACCACTTAAAACCATGATACTTACAACAACAAACAGAAATATTATATACTTTTTCATTCCTACACCTCTATTGTTATATTTAAATTCCATTATTAATTGTAACAGTTATTTTTAATTTATTCAAAAAAATAAGTCTCAAAACTTACCTTGACTTTACTTAGTTCCATGTTAATATAATAATAGATACTAAATTATAATAATTATAAATAATAATCATTCTCAACGTAACTAACATACTTATAATAGAAAGCGGGGCGTATAAATGTCTGTAGATACAGAAGGAAAAATTCTAAAACCTATGGAGACAAATCAATTTTTAACCAATATTGCTACTGATCTACTGATGAAAATTAAAGAACACAGAGAACTGATTGCTGCAATTTTTAGTGGCTTACTTATTCTGATAACATGGGCTTTAGGCGATTACCTTTCTCCATTTTTCTGGGTCACTTTTCATTTGACAGCCTTTGTGGTTGGGGGTTATGCAAAAGCGAAAGAGGGTATTTCAGAAACCATTGCAAATAGAGAATTAAATGTAGAAATGCTGATGGTATTCGCAGCTATTGGAGCTGCGTCTATTGGCTATTGGACTGAAGGTGCCATCCTTATTTTTATATTTGCTTTATCAGGAGCCCTTGAAACATATACGCTGAACAAGAGCAACCAGGAGATATCATCGCTCATGGACCTGCAGCCCGAAGAAGCTTTACGCATCAAAGATGGCCGGGAAGAAATTGTTCCGGTATCCAAACTTGCGGTTAATGAAATTATTCTAGTTCGTGCAGGTGAAAGAATTCCCGCAGACGGTTTAATCATTAAAGGAACTACCGCAATTGACGAAAGTGCTATTACCGGAGAGTCTATCCCTGTAAGTAAGGGGAATGATCAGGAAGTTTTTGCTGGTACAGTTGCACTTGATGGTTCTATATCAGTACAAATAACTACAGAAGCAAATGAAACCCTCTTCCAAAAAATTATTCAGATGGTGCAATCCGCACAAGATGAAAAGTCACCTTCTCAACTATTCATTGAAAGGTTTGAGGGTAAGTATGTAAAAACGGTTCTGGCAGTTGTAGCAGTAATGATGTTTTTACCTTATTTATTATTTGGGTGGACATTGTCTGAAAGTATATACCGGGCAATGATCCTGTTGGTTGTTGCATCTCCATGCGCTCTTGTAGCTTCTATTATGCCAGCAACACTATCAGCAATATCTAATAGCGCAAAAAGCGGTATTTTATTCAAAGGCGGCGTTCATATTGAAAACCTAAGTCATGTTAAAGCCATAGCCTTTGATAAAACAGGTACATTAACAAATGGTAAACCAATCGTTACAGATACTTATTTTCATCACGATTATGACGAAAATAAAATACTGCAGATCGTTGGCGCTATTGAAAGAGAATCAACCCATCCGCTTGCTCAATCAATTACGAAATACAGTAATGAAAATAAAGGGATCACGCATGAGTTTGATGTATTGGAAATGAAGACAGTTAGCGGAAATGGTGTAACTGCGGTGATAAATAATGAAAAATGGGAAATTGGTAAACCTGATTTTGTAGGTCGAAAAGCAGCGGCTAACTTTCATAATGGAATTTCCGAAGCATTGACAGCACAAGGGAAAACAGTTGTTTTTGCTAAAATGAATGAGGAGATTCTAGCTGTATTTGCTTTAAAGGACACCATTAGAAAAGATGCTAAAAAGGCAATCACGATGCTAAGGAAGCATGGCATTCACACCATTATGCTTACTGGAGATAATGAATTAACTGCTAAATCCCTAGCCAGGGAAGCTGGGATTGACCATTACATTGCTGATTGCCTGCCAGAGGAAAAAGTGAAGCATGTTAAGGATTTAAGAAAGGACTATGGCAATGTAGCCATGGTTGGAGATGGCATTAATGATGCTCCTGCTTTAGCAAGTGCGAATGTTGGCATTGCCATGGGGGAAGGGACCGACGTAGCATTAGAGACTGCAGATGTTGTCTTAATGAAAAACGACTTATCCAAGTTATTCAACGCAATTAACCTATCCAGCCGCATGAATAAAGTTGTTAAACAAAATGTTATCTTTTCGTTAAGTGTTATCTTGGTTCTTATTTCATCAAATTTCTTTCAGGTAATTGACCTGCCACTAGGCGTTATCGGTCACGAGGGAAGTACAATTTTAGTTATCTTAAATGGTTTACGGTTATTAAAATAGCTGCCCTGATTGGGCAGCTATTTTAATTCTTCATTTTTCATCGACAAGGCAATTAATCAAGTATTTCTTTCTTACCGATTAAATTGTTTTTTCTTATTACGGCGTTAATTATACCTCCAGTCATAATAATAATGCCAGAAAGATAGAACCAGATCATGAGAACAATAACAGTTCCAAGGCTTCCATAAGTTGCAGAGTAATTTCCTATCGAGCTCACATAATAGGAAAAGCCCAGAGATGATATTTGCCAGAATATAGTTGCAAATACTGCTCCCCATACTGCATTTTTAAAATAAATCCTCTTATTTGGTGCCAGTTTATATAGCGCCATAAATACAACAAAAAACACGATGGAAGATACTACCCAACGCATGGTTTCCCAAACAGTCAGAAATCCTTCTGACAAGCCAAACAGTGAAAATATATAAATACCAATCATTCTTCCAAATATCGGTAAAAGGAAAGCTATAACGATGACAGCCAGCATGGCAAATGTAAGAACTATCGCTATTAACCTGGACATGATGAAGGATCGATCCTCACTAACTTCATAAGCACGATTAAATGTTCTCATTAGTGCATTGACTCCGTTTGAGGCAGCCCATAATGTACCAATAATTCCGAATGATAGCAGCCCACCATTCTGCTGTGTGACCAATTGACTGACATTAGTATCAATTAATTCTACTATCTGTGCTGGGGCGTAGGTACTGATAAAATCAATAACTTCTATTTCCTCAATAGGAAGGTAACCTACTATCGTGAGCAAAAATAACAAAAAGGGAAAGAGTGACAATAGAAAAAAATAAGCCAGTTGTGCAGCTAACCCAAATACATCCACATCCAGAATTTTTTGGTATAACTGTTTTGCAAATACTAGTGTATTTCCCAATAAAGACACACTCCCATGATTAAGTTACTAGCTCCTTTAGTCTATTCTTGAACCTTCATTTTTATTAGTCACCTTCTCAAAAGTTTCTTCAACTTGTTCCAATACATTGATAACACTTTCAACTCCGCTGGTAAAATTCTGGTTTAATGTGTCAAATGTAGTACGCATATTATGCACTGCTTTAGACGGGTTTTTGATTAGATACTTTGATCTTGACCTCATTGTTGATAATTTATACCTCGTATACGCTCTAGTCTCTCTATCATACAAAGTAGTTAATCCTCCCACAACAGCTCCAGCTAAAATTCCTAAAACTAATTTACGTTTTCCCATCGACATTCTCTCCTTTATGAAATAGTATGTTTTTCTATTAAATAGTTCAGTAAATTACTGCATCCCTCAGAAACCAGCTTGTAAGTGTACATAAAATCGCCCGTATAATAGGGATCCGGTATATTCACCTCTTCGGGTTCGCTAACAAAATCCATGAGCTTTGCAATAACAACAGCTCCATCTTCTTTTCGAATACCATGAAGGTCTGTAATATTTTGATCATCCATTGCAATAATATAATCAAAATCATCCCAATCGCTTTTCTTCACTTGTCGTGCTGCTAAGCCCTCGCAGGATATCCTTTCTTTATCCAATAAGTCCCTGGTTCCCTGATGTGGCTTCTTACCAGTATGCCACCCACCAGTCCCCCCTGAATCCACTTGAATTTCAGTTGATAAATTCTCTTTCTCCACTATATCACGAAATACTGCCTCAGCCATTGGTGAACGACATATATTACCTAGACAAACAAACAACACACGAATCATAGTTAATCACCTGCTTTCATATATTATAAGCAACTTGGCGGGTCCTAAGCAAAGTTTTACTCGTGAAAGATAAATCAAGTTAAATTTAGGTTTTACGTCCTATTTATATCAGTTAGAACATAGAATGGTATAGGCACAGGAATTCTATGCTCTTTAGTAGTAAAATCTACCATTGATTTTATGAGTTAGCAAATAATTATAATGAAATATTTTAAAAAATGCTTGACTTTTCGTTGGATTTTTCGGAATATTTAATATAGATACAAACTAAATTATAAAGGAGGAACAAGAAGATGAACGATATCATTGATGCGATTGGTGCTTTTGTCTGGGGTCCCCCCACACTAATCCTTATTGTCGGAACGGGAATTTACTTAACGATCCGCTTGGGCTTTCTGCAATTTCGCATGCTCCCGTATGCTTTAAAGCTTGCATTCAGTCCAGCAAGACAAGACAAGAAATCCAAAGGCGACATTAGTCACTACCAGGCATTAACCACTGCTATGGCAGCCACCATTGGAACTGGTAATATAGTTGGTGTAGCAACTGCAGTCGTATTAGGTGGGCCGGGAGCCGTATTTTGGATGTGGCTTTCTGCATTATTCGGAATGGCCACAAAATATGCCGAAGCAATTTTAGCTGTTAAGTATCGAGTTGTAAACAGCAAAGGTGAAATGTCCGGCGGCCCGATGTACTACCTGGAAAAAGGACTGAAAGCGAAATGGCTGGGTGTTTTGTTCGCCATATTCGGGGCAAGCGCTGCATTCGGTATAGGTAATATGGTTCAATCCAATTCTGTTTCGGATGCATTACAACGGTCATTTAATGTTCCAAGCTGGTTAACTGGTATCATACTTACTATTTTAGTTGGTTTAGTCATTCTTGGAGGCATTAAAAGTATCGGGCGTGTTACAGCACTTTTCGTGCCGGTTATGGCCGCCTTTTATGTTCTCGGCGGACTGATCATTATGATTATGAACTTTGATCTCGTACCTGCCGCGGTTGGTTTAATATTTTCCGACGCGTTTACTGGAAGTGCACTTGGTGGTGGTGTACTAGGTACTGTAATCAGGTATGGTGTAGCTCGTGGGGTATTTTCCAACGAAGCCGGTTTAGGTTCAGCACCAATTGCTGCCGCCGCTGCCAGAACTGATTACCCTGGTCGTCAAGCACTTGTTTCAATGACTCAAGTATTTATAGACACCATCGTTGTTTGTTCCATTACTGGTATTACCATTGTAATGGCAAATATGTACACGGATGGTTTGTCTGGTGGGGATTTAACAGCAGCTTCATTCACTGCGTTTTTAGGTGACACTGGTGGTATGATAGTAACGGTTGGAATCGTTCTATTTGCATTCTCAACATTAGTTGGTTGGTCTTATTATGGAGAGAAATGCTTCGGTTACTTGTTTAGTGATAAAGCAGTACCATATTATCGTGTTGTATTCGTTGCCATGGTTTTCTACGGCGCGGTTGAGCAGCTTGATGTTGTATGGGGTATCTCCGATATCATGAACGCTCTAATGGCAGCACCTAACTTAATTGGTTTATTAGGTCTATCAGGAGTAGTAGTGTATGAAACGAAGAAATTCTTAAAGGTAGCAAAGGAAGAAAAAGAACAAGAAAAAGCAGAAAGAGCTAGCAGGGCATCATAAATGAGAAGTTTGGCCGGAAGTGTTTCGGTCAAACTTCTCTGTTCTTTAAGTTGATGCGATGGGCTCGATGCACGTCGCATCGTTATTTTTTGCCGAATTTACATAGATTGGAACATTATAAGCATTAAACTTTTCATCTGTAAGGGATTGCAGGAATTGATGTGCTTCTATCGGCTGCTGATTCTGCGGCTTAATCCACTCATCTTCCTTATCTTTAGGAAGAATAATAGGCATTCGATGATGAATATCGCGCATAAATTCATTTGCATCTTTCGTCAGTACCGTACATGTAAAAAGCTCATGTTCCTGTTGTTCCCACTTATCCCACAGACCAGCAAAAGCAAATAATTTCCTGTTAGATAATTGTATTCGCTTCGGTTGTTTTCCCTGCTCTGTTTTTTTCCATTCATAAAAACTGTCAGCTATAATTAAACATCTTTTCCGAGCCATTAATTTTTTGAAGCTTGGTTTTTCATGCGCCGTTTCACTTCTGGCATTGATCATTTTATAACCTATCTTTTCATCCTTTGCCCACGAAGGGACAAGCCCCCAACGCAAATATCCAGCCCGCTTCTGCTTTCCATCATGAATAACGGCTAACACATTCTGCCCAGGTGCAATGTTATAGCTAGTCTGATAGCTATCAATATGCTGCTGCAGATCGAATTCCTTTATTATTTCTAATTCATCTGCAAGCAATGTATACCTTCCACACATAAATTCACTCTCCCTGCGTTTAGAATATACTCAGATCCCATTGTTTAGCGATATGTCTTAATAATTTAATTCCTGCAATACTATTTCCTTTATCATCTAATGCCGGGCCGAATACTCCTATTCCACATCCATCAATGAAAGGTAGTTCTTCTTCACGTACGCGTGGTGGGGAAACCGCAATAATTCCACCAGACACACCACTTTTTGCCGGAACCCCGACATATGCTGCAAATTTACCAGATGCATCATACATCCCGCACGTCAGCATTAATGCTTTTGCCAGTCGAGCAACCTGCCGGGGAATGAGTTCATCTCTGGAATTGGGGTCCTCTCCGTCATTAGCAAGAATCATACCTATCTTTGCCAAATCTTCAACCGTAACTTCAATAGAACATTGTTTGAAATATGTCTCTAATGTAATATTAAGATCTGATTCTAAATAGCCTGTTTCTAATAGATAGTAGCCAATTGCACGGTTTCGCATAGAAGAATCTCTTTCTGACTCATACACATCAACATTTAATGCAGGCCGGTAACCGAGCATTTTCTCTAACAGTTCAAATAATGGCTCCAATTTTTCATCCGATGTTTTGCCATCTAAAATCGAACACACTGTTATAGCCCCTGCGTTAATAAAAGGGTTGAAAGGTTTCTTCAGCTGCCTCATTTCCAAATGCATAATGGAGTTGAATGCTTCTCCTGTAGGTTCCACATCAACGCGATCCAGCATATACGAGACACCTCTCTCCATACATCCTACAATGAAGCTGAGTACTTTAGATATACTTTGTATTGTAAATGGAACATCTACATCTCCAGAATTGATTGTCATCCCGTTATTGCCTAAAATCGTTATTCCTAAATGATCCTGATTTGCTTCTTTCAGAATTGGGATATACGATGCTACTTCCCCTTCTGATGTCTGCTTACGATAGAACGACACCCAGTCATCAACATAGTTTTGTAACCAATCTTCCGTAATTTCAGTATTCCAATTAGCTGCACCTTGAACCATACCGTCACCTCACTACTATAGTATGCGTATGTTTTTATAATTTCGATAATTGATCAATCGTTGCCCATTATTCCCTTCTCGAATACAGGCCACTGTAATTTGTTTTGTATATAATCAAAATAAAGGATACACGGTTAAGTAGCAACTATTAAGGTAAAGGAATAAGGAAATAAGTTCTTTCTATGTAAAAAGAGACTAGCCCAAAAGGCTAATCTCTCTACCATTGTTCTGTTCTATTTTCCAATAAATTGTTGTGTCCAGTGGTTTCCTTGCTCAACAAACCCTACTCCAATGTGGGTAAAGTTACCATTTAAGATGTTTGCGCGGTGACCATCACTGTTCATCCATGCATTTACGACTTCTGTTGGAGTTCGTTGACCCTTGGCAATGTTCTCACCAGCAGTGCGGTAAGAAACGCCGAATTTTTGCATCATATCAAATGGTGAACCGTAAGTTGGACTATTATGTGCAAAGTAGTTATTTGCTGCCATATCACGTGATTTTTCACGTGCCACTTTACTCAGTTCTGTATCAATTTTCAGTGCGCTTAACCCTTGCTTTGCTCTTTCCTGGTTTGTTAACTCGACAACCTCTTGTTCAAACTGATTTAATTGTTCTGATTGACCCTGATTTTGGTTTGGTTCTTGTGGTACAGGTTGTTGCTGTACTGGTGCTTCTGGTTGCTTAGCCGGTTGTTCTTCTTTTACTGGCTCTTCTTCTTTTTGTTCCGGTTGTTCTTCTTTAGCTGGCTCTTCTTCTTTTTGTTTCGGTTGTTCTTCTTTTACTGGTTTTTCTTCTTTTTGTTTCGGTTGTTCTTCTTTAGCTGGTTTTTCTTCTTTTTGTTTCGGTTGTTCTTCTTTAGCTGGTTTTTCTTCTTTTTGTTTCGGTTGTTCTTCTTTAGCTGGTTTTTCTTCTTTTTGTTTCGGTTGTTTTTCTTTTACTGGTTTTTCTTCTTTTTGTTTCGGTTGTTCTTCTTTAGCTGGTTTTTCTTCTTTTTGTTTCGGTTGTTCTTCTTTTTGCTCTATCTTATTGGCATGATTGAAGTTTTTCCATTCCATGTTGAATTTGCTTAGAAGATTGTTTATATCTAGTGAAATAGTACTCCAATACCCATTTAGTGAATACAAGATATTATATGATAAGCTCTGTGGCTGATCTTTTGCAGATGCATCTACAGACGTTTGAAAAGCTCCTCCAAATAATAATGTAAAGGATAACGCCATAATTATACTTATTTTCTTTAACATGCTATTGCACTCTCCTTTTGGTTTGTTTTTGCATATTTATCATAGCATGTCTTTTTTGTAATAATTATGGCAGGGTTTCCCATGATAGATTAGCAGGTTCTAATTTCTTCAACCAATGTCCTAAGCCTTATTATGTTTGATGTTTAATAAAACCTTAAAACGGGTAATTAGGAAAAAGTTAATCACCACGGAATATATTTCTATTAATCTTCTATTGACATCGTTATAAATCACACTGAAATATTACAATGCGCGCTAATTTGTAAAGAAACTGTTACTTAATTTCTGCTGGAGTAATGTTTTACTTTATAAAGAAACCCTTGTCGTAATAAGTCTATTACCATAATGTGTCTCTTGTATATCTACCCCCAGAAATTATAATTAGTACTAGTAATACTATAATGAAACTAGTCATCATTGGAGGATCATAAATTATGTTATCTACTGCAGAAATTGGAATCGATTTAGGAACTGCAAATATTCTTATATATTCAAAATCAAAAGGTATCGTTCTAAATGAACCATCAGTTGTAGCAATTGATGTAAATACAAAACAGGTAGTAGCGGTGGGTTCTGAAGCAAAGGAAATGGTCGGAAAAACACCACAGAATATTATCCCTATACGTCCATTAAGGGATGGTGTAATAGCTGACTATGATGTAACTGCACAAATGCTTAAAGAATTTTTGAAAAAGGTTAGTAAAAAAATGGGTATGTCTTTAAGAAAGCCTACGGTTGTCGTTTGTACCCCTTCTGGAAGCACCTCGGTTGAAAGACGTGCTATCCATAATGCTGTTACAAGTTACGGTGCTAAGCAAGTCCACTTAATTGAAGAACCTGTGGCAGCTGCTATTGGGGCAGACTTACCAGTTGATGAGCCTGTAGCAAACGTAATTGTGGATGTCGGTGGAGGAACTTCAGAAGTTGGGATTATATCATTTGGCGGTGTCGTTTCATGTAATTCCGTTCGCATCGGTGGAGATAAAATGGATGAAGAGATTATCCATTATGTTCGTAAACATTACAATATCTTAATAGGTGAGCGAACCTCTGAAAATGTCAAAATGGAAATAGGATATGCACATCCTAACCATAAAGAAGAGACGATGGAAATACGCGGTAGAGATATGGTGACTGGTTTACCTAAGACAATTACTGTTACCTCTACTGAAATATTCTCTGCATTAAAGGAATCTTTGGAACAAATATTAGAAACGATCCGTTCTACTTTGGAAAGCTGCCCACCTGAGTTAAGTGGGGATATTGTTGACCACGGTATTGTGTTAACTGGTGGAGGCTCCCTGTTAAATGGAATGAAGGAATGGCTTGCCAATGAAATTGATGTTCCCGTACATCTTGCTCCAAACCCCTTGGAATCTGTAGCAATCGGTACTGGAAGAGCACTTAAAATGATCGACAAACTACAAAAAGCAACGAAGTAGCCCAGTACTTTTTAAAGCTCATGTATCTTTCGATGCATGAGCTTGTTTAATTGGTAAGGCTAACAGAGTTGCTGATTTAAAATAGTTTTACTTTTTTAGAAAGAAAACGTTTACAAATTATTCGGAATACAATACAATGTAAAGTAACGAATCATGTTTCAGAATGGACTCCCATTTATAACACATGATCCTCTTATGAATAAATTATACTGCCTAATCTGTTTACAGAACCAATTCCAGGTCTGTTCCAACAGATAAAAGCCAGTTCAATTTTAATTACAGTTACCTGTAATTAATTTGAATTGGTTTTTTTATTTCTCATATACATACAGAAAGGAGTGAAAAAATGTCTGGTGCATTGGCCAATATTCGTGTTCTGGATTTGACCAGAGTTCTTGCAGGACCATATTGCACGATGATCCTAGGTGATCTTGGCGCAGAAGTTATTAAAGTGGAAGCGCCAGGGGGAAGTGATGAGACACGTAAATGGGGACCCCCTTTTCAGAATGATGTAAGTGCCTATTATCTTTGTGCAAATCGAAATAAGAAGAGTATTACAGTAGATTTAAAGTCAGACGAAGGCATTTCTGTTATTAAAGAACTAGTCAAAGAAAGTGACGTTATTATAAATAACTTCAAGTCTGGTACCATGCAGCGGTTTGGGCTCGATTACGAAACATTAGCTGAACTTAATTCGAGGATAGTGTACTGTTCAATCACAGGTTTTGGCGAAACTGGTCCCAACAAAGACATGCCTGGATATGATTTCATCATTCAGGCAATGAGTGGGCTGATGAGTATAACAGGCGACGAAGAATCAGGTCCTCAGAAGCTTGGTGTGGCAATAACTGATATCCTAACTGGATTATACGCTTGTATTGGTATACAAGGTGCATTACTTGAAAGAACCGTATCCGGAAAAGGTCAGAAATTAGACATTTCCTTATATGACACTGCTGTAAGTTCCCTGGTAAATATCGGAAGCAATTACTTAATGTCCGGAAAAATACCAACAGCGCTTGGGAATAATCATGCTAACATTGTACCTTATCAAACTTTCCAGACTTTAGATGGAGAAATGGTTATTGCAGTAGGCAATGACCATCAGTTTAGTGCATTGTGCTCCATCCTGGGTAAGCCTGAATATGGTGTGGATGAAAGGTTTCGGACTAATCCCGACCGAGTAGAGTACAGAGAGATTTTGGTCCCATTATTACAAGATATCTTTTCTACAGAACCAACAGCTTACTGGCAAATTAAATGCCATGAGAACAATATTCCTTGTGGGCCGATCCAAAATATTGAAGAAGTGGCAAACGACCCACAACTTCATGCCAGGGATATGTTCATCGATTACGAGCATCCCACTGCTGGAGCCATCAAAATGATTGGAAGTCCTTTAAAACTATCACGAACACCAGTCACAGTTAAGCATCACCCACCTGATGCAGGTGAGCATAATGAAGACATACTAACCCAATTAGGGAAAAAAAATAATTTTAGGAGATGATCGTATGAATTTTGAATTTACAGAGGAACAACAAATGCTGCGCAACACTGTCAGAGGATTTACAGATAAAGAAATCATGCCACATATTGCCCAGTGGGACCGGGAAGGCAAATTTGACCCTGCTCTCCTAACTAAACTTGCTGAGCTTGGATTGATGGGTGTATGTATCCCAGAGGAGTATGGTGGCAGTGGCATGGACTACAATTCACTCGCTATTGTTTGTGAGGAATTAGAGCGCGGCGATACTACATTCCGTACAGCTGTATCCGTACACACTGGTTTAAACAGCATGACATTACTACAATGGGGTAACGAAGAGCAAAAACAAAAATACCTCACACCTCAAGCAAAGGGTGAAAAAATCGGTGCTTTTGGTCTTACCGAACCTGCTGCTGGATCCGATGTGTCGGCATTAGAATCCACAGCAGTAAGAGATGGTGATTTTTACATTTTAAACGGACAGAAAACATGGATTTCTCTATGCGATACAGCAGATCACTTTTTAGTATTTGCATATACAACGAGTCGTTCTGAAAAGCACAAAGGAATTTCCGCCTTTATTGTCGAGCGTACATGGGAAGGCTTTTCTTCAAAAGCAACAAAGGGAAAATTAGGAATCCGTGCTGGTAATACAGGAGAGATTTTCTTTGATAATGTAAAAGTTCCTAAAGAAAACCTGCTTGGAGAAGAAGGCGAAGGGTTTAAGATCGCTATGGCTGCTTTAGATAATGGCAGATTCACAGTGGCAGCTGGTGCAGTTGGCCAGATAATGGCTTGTCTGGAAGCTAGTGTAAAATACTGTCACGAGAGAAAAACCTTCGGCAAAGAAATCGGACAGCATCAACTTGTACAGCAAATGATTGCAAATATGGAAGCTGGTCTACAAATGAGCAGACTTCTCGTTTACCGTGCCGGCGAACTAAAGAATCAAGGAAAACGTAATACAAGAGAAACTTCCTTGGCTAAATGGCAGGCATGTGATTTCGCTAATAAATCTGCTGATGACGCAGTACAAATTCATGGGGCTTACGGCTTCTCAGATGAGTACCCAGTAGAACGTTACCTGCGTAATTCCAAGGCACCTGTTATTTATGAAGGAACTCGTGAGATCCATACGGTTATGCAAGCAGAATACGTATTAGGCTACCGAAATGATAAACAATTAAATAAAATGCTTCCAGCGTGGGGTAATACAGAACTAGTAAAATAGCAAATAACCTGCAATTGAGATTGATAGATAGTTCTTAGGTGCGATATGCTTATCAGAAGGAGGTTTTTACATGAGTTATGATAAACTGACAAGCAGTATTTTTATCGATGGTACATGGCGCGAAGTTAATAGTGAAAAAACAGAAACAATTTATAATCCCGCAACACTGAAAGCAATCACAGAAGTGTCATATGGTGGTGCACAAGAGACAGAAGAAGCTATTCAGGCTGCTTCAACTGCTTTTCCTGTTTGGAGTGAAATGACAGGCCGGAAACGCTCCCGCATTTTATACAAAGCTTCCCAGCTGATATCTGAAGAAGCTGGCCGCTTAGGTAAGATTCTTACTGAAGAACAAGGAAAGCCTTTAAATGAATCTATTGGTGAAGTCAAAGGAGCTGCCAGCTTTTTATTATGGTATGCAGAAGAAGCAAGCAGAGGCTATGGGGAATGGATCCCATCGTCGGTAAAATCCAAACGGTTGCTCGTAATTCCAAAGCCAGTGGGAGTTGTTGGTGCAATTACCCCATGGAATTTCCCTGCCTCGATGATTACCAGAAAGCTCGGTCCTGCCCTGGCTGCCGGTTGCACAGTCGTATTAAAGCCGGCTCCTGAAACACCCCTTTCAGCAATCGAGCTTGTAAAGATTTTTGAACGGGCCGGAATGCCTCAGGGTGTTATTAACCTTGTAACTGGTGACGCAAAAGCGATTGGTAATGCCATGCTAACAAGTAAAGAAGTTAGACTGCTTACCTTTACGGGATCTACGGCAGTTGGCAAATATTTAATGAGGGAAAGTGCTGACCATATAAAGAAACTATCTCTCGAGTTGGGCGGGCATGCCCCTAGTATTGTTTTTGAAGATGCTGATCTTGATAAAGCTGCTTCCCTCGTATTAGGAAGTAAGTTTAGAAACAACGGTCAGACATGTATTTGTACGAATCGCTTATATGTCCATGAATCAGTTGCTGAGCAGTTTACCTCGATGCTGAAGGAAAAAGTTGAGAAGCTTAAGATCGGATATGGCCTGGAAGAAGGGATCGAGCTCGGTCCTCTAATCAATGAGAGAGCTCTCGAAAAAGTCCACGCTCATCTCGAGGATGCAGTTAGTAAAGGTGCCCAGGTTGTCTGTGGAGGTGAAAAATGGGATGATGCATTAGAAGGTCATTTTTATAAACCTACCGTCTTATCAGCTATTACCGATGATATGTTAATTATGAATGAGGAGACATTTGGTCCCATAATACCTGTGCAAACATTTACAGACGAGGATGAAGCTCTTAGGAAAGCAAACAATACAGACTATGGCTTAGCTGCTTATATTTTCACGGAAAATACGAGTCGTGCTATTCGCGCCTCTGAAAAACTGGATTACGGCATTGTCGGTGTAAATGACGTGTTTCCTGCTGCTCCAGAAGCGCCATTTGGCGGTATTAAGCAATCCGGGATCGGTAAAGAAGGCGGCCATCACGGAATGGATGAATTTCTAGAGAGAAAATTTATTTCGATTGGAATTGAATAAGCAAAAATGTCCCATCCATTTATGGATGGGACATTTTTAATTGTCTTCTTTTATATAACTTTCATATTGCTTGTACAGATCTTTTAATGCAGAAGCAAGTGCGTTACCTGCTTTACCTAAGTAATGTTTTTTAACCTCTTCTACCGGTTTCTCAATGCCATCCTGCAAACTGTGACCTCTCAATAAATGCTGTACAAACTCTCTGCCGTGATCGGTTGCTAACGTACAATTGGCCGTTACAATAACACTGTATTTTTTATCAATTTCAGCAGTAATTGTCAGTGTTTCGTAAATGCTCTTAGCAGCCATACCTGACGGAAGTCTGGCATGCCCCGCAATAAATACTGTATTCATTCTGTCCAAATCCCTTCCACTAATTACGGTATCCTAGCTTTCTGGATATCTGCTGCGCAGTTTTTTCGGTTTTACTCTTGATCCTCTGAAGACTTTTGCCTTTAAAATGACTGGACAGACCACTTACTGCCAATGAGGCAATCACCTGATTCTGGTGATCATGGATTGGGTAGGAAATCCCGGTAGTATCGGCATCCTGTTCACCGACACTATATGCATAACCTTCTTCTCTAATTGTTTCCAGTTCCTTTAGTAAACGCTCTTTCTTCACGGCTTTATTATTATTAAAAGGAACCAGTGGACCACTAAGTATTTGCTTCTGTTTTTCTTTTGGAAGAAAGGCTAATAGCATTTTGGGTCCAGATCCTATATACAATGGAGAGCTTTTCCCAATTCTAGTGTATAGTCGAAGGGCTCGCGTACTTTCCACTTTTTCAATATAAGTAGCCATGTCATGATTAACTATAACTAGATGAATTACTTCATTAATCTCATCAGCCAACTGCTCCATATAAGGCAAAGCTATCCCTCTTAACTCTAACTGATCTGAAACTATTTGTCCTAACTCAAGTAATTTCAGCCCTAATCTGTACCTGCTGTCATGTTCATTTTCTTTCGTTTTATATAAGAAACCATTCGATTCCAAGGTACTTAGTAAACGATACGCAGTAGGCTTAGGTATATTAGATCGACTAGATATTTCTTTTAATGTGAGCTCGCGATCTTCGAACGTAAATAAATCCAGTAACTTTAACGCTTTACTAACACTCTGATTCATACTAATAACTCCTTAAGTGAACCATCATTAAATGGAAAGTAGCGGAATTTTTCGCTGGTTGTTACTAACTCTTATAAGGGTCAATTACTCCACCCGCATTGAAGTTTTTGATGAGGTATCCTTGGTCATTTTTTCAAAAAACTCCCCCTACTCTAAAAGTAGAGGGGGGATACAGGTTATATACGTACACCTGATTTCTCAACATTTTCTGTCTCTATAATGTTCACTCCACGCTTTGCCATTTCATCCATGTATGTTTTACCAGGAACGATCTTCTCTGGCGGATATACACCTTTTTTAGAGATAGTTCCATTACCAATCATCTGAGCTACTGCGGAAATTGTATTGGCTGTAGCACGTGCCATTGCCGTTACCTGTGTTTCTCTATCTTTATATGTTGTCATCTCATAGTCGTAGGTTGCTGGAAGTCCATCCTTTTCCCCGGCAACACTTACTCGTAATAAAACAGCATCGTCTTTTTCCCCAAGCTCAACGATGGGATCCAGCACTTTAAGTAGAACTTCACGTGGATTAATCTTCTGATTATTTACTTCCACCTCATAATCCATTCTAGTCAGATTCAAGTCAACAAGCAACCTGAACTTCTCTGCATGCCCCGGATAGCGAATTGTTTTGTATTCTAGTGTTTCTAAATCTGGATAAGAAAGTGATAATGTCGATGTCCCGCCAGATGTATGAAACGCTTCTAATGGCCCAAATTTCTCGAAGTGAATACGTTCAACTTCTGTTAAGGAAGCTATTTCCTGTTTTATTCCATTTCGAATGATTAAAGAAGGATCTGTGTAATGGTCCAATACACCTTCCATTGAAAATACATGATTATACTCAAGTGGAGGCTCTGGTTTCACTGGGATACCGCCAACATATAACTTAATTGACTTCAGTTTATCCAATTTTCCAGCACCATGTCCTGATAAAATGTTAATCATCCCCGGCGCAACCCCAAGATCAGGAATTAATGTAACGCCTGCAGCCTTTGCATCTTCCTGCATTGCCAATACTTTATCTGTCATATGACCAATATGCCCACCAAGATCGATGGAACTCACACCGACTTGAATTGCAATTTTAGCCACGATTTCATTAAAGGAATAAAATAACGCATTAATAATAACATCGAATTGACGCATATAATTTGCCAGGTCCTGCTCATCACTAGCATTCACCTGATAGGCTGTTAGTTTAGTTGAATTCAATTGATCACATACTTTCTGTGCGCGATCAATATCGATATCTGCTAAACCGACAGCAGTCACTCCTTCACTTACAACTAAATCACGTGCCGCCTCTTTACCCATTAAGCCTGAACCCAAAACACCTATCTTCATATAATCACTCCCTGTACAGATTAGTAATACACTATCTATAGTGATAACCTCAGTGAACAGCATGAAGCTGATCACTGAGGTTTCTACAATCTATTTATCCAAAACATCTTTCATGTAAGAAACTTAATCTACGTCTATTTGAGCACGTTGAAGTTTACCACTGTAATCTACGTAAATAGCTTTCCACTCTGTAAACACATCTAGCGCTTGAACACCAGAGTCACGATGTCCATTCCCAGTACCTTTTGTTCCACCAAACGGCAAATGAATTTCAGCACCTGTCGTGCCAGCGTTTACATAAACAATACCTGTATCCAAATCACGTTGGGCTTTGAAAACACGATTAACATCATTTGTGAATATGGAACTTGAAAGTCCGTATGCCACACCATTATTAACTTCGATTGCTTCTTCAAAACTCTTAACAGGAATTAACGATACAACTGGACCGAAAATTTCTTCCTGTGCAATTCGCATATCGGCAGCTGCGTCTGTAAACAAAGTTGGAGCAAAGTAGTTTCCATTCGCATGGTCATTTTCAGTTAGTGCATAGCCACCAGCTACTAACTTAGCTCCCTCATTTTTACCAATTTCAATGTAACTATTAATTTTTTCCATTCCGGCTTTATTAATAATTGGACCAACTTTTATCGATTCATCAAGCCCGTTACCAATAGATAGTTTTTCCATTGATGCTAGCAAACGCTCTTCTAATGTTTCTTTTACACTTTCATGAACAATCACACGGCTGCATGCTGTACAACGTTGTCCACTCGTTCCAAAGGCGCTCCATAGAATACCTTCAACAGCTAAATCAATATCTGCATCATCCATAACGATTACCGCGTTTTTTCCTCCCATTTCCAGAGAAACTTTTTTCAGTTGTTTGCCGCACTCCCCTGCAATGTTTCGCCCCGTATCGTTTGAGCCTGTAAACGAGATTACTCGTATATCATCATGATGAACCATAGCATCACCAACTGTAGACCCTGCGCCAAATACAACATTTATTACCCCATCTGGCAGCCCTGCTTCTTTAAATATCTTTGCCAGTTCATATGCCATAATCGGTGTTTCGGTAGCAGGCTTCCATATAACTGCATTCCCTGAAACAATTGCAGGAAATGACTTCCATGTAGCAATTGCAATCGGGAAATTCCATGGCGTAATGATACCAACTACACCTACTGGAGTACGCTGACTCATAGCAAATTTGTCCTTCAGTTCAGCCGGTGTCGTTTGCCCAAATAACCGGCGGCCTTCACCAGCCATATAAAACGCCATATCAATTCCTTCTTGCACTTCACCGCGTGCTTCTTCAATGACTTTCCCATTTTCCATAGTTAATAATTGTGATAGTCTCTCTTTGCGTTCCTTCATAATATAGCCAACCTGATAAAGCACTTCAGCACGCTGGGGAGCTGGCACTAATGCCCACTCTTTTTGAGCTTTTTTGGCTGCTGCCACTGCTTCATCTACACTTCCGGCACTCGACAATGGAACTTGAACTATCTCTTCTCCTGTTGCCGGGTTAATAACGGCTGTAGATTCGCTCACTTCAACCCATTTTCCATTAATGTAGTTTGCTAGCTTTTTAGTTTCTAATGATACTGCTGTCATGAAAAAACCTCCTAAAAATAGTTAAAACCTTATTTCATCGATCGTTCACGTATTAGTGTGATCGTTGATGAACCAGAAATTTATTCCTTCTGTTTACCTGACCTAAAAAATACAGCCATTGGCGTAGAATCCTGATAAGCAGTATGTACACCAATTAATAAATTAGTTTCTTCTACAACTTGTGTAGATAAAACGATACCTGATTTGTTTCAAATGATACTTTTGCATAGCCCTAACCATAAACGCAGCTCCACTTTCATGCCCCGCTGATATTACCTGAATGAAGACTCATCATATAAAACACTGAGAACTGATAGATAGCTTTCTCCCAGCACACACAAAGTTCTTTTGACATAGATTCCTTCTTCATACACGGTCATCTTACATGTCTTTTCCATGGCGGGATTTACGTCCATGATTTGGTCATCTCCTTTAAATTAAGCTTCTTTAACCGATGGATAACTTCATCCAATCTTTCTGTTGTAACAGATAATGATATTCGAATATAGCCTTCACCATTTGCACCAAATGCAATTCCTGGTGTCACTATTATTCCTGCATCATTCAATAGTAAAGCAGCAAATTCCGCAGAACGAATACCTTCAGGAACCTTTGCCCAAAGGAATATGGTTCCTTTTGGCTTTTCAGCATAAATGCCTATTTCCTTTAATGCACCATGCATTTTTTCCATCCGTTCTTTGTAGATTGCATTATTTGCTGCTACTGTGGAGAAGTCACTTCTTAAAGCAGCAGCAGCCGCTTTTTGGATAGGGAGAAATTGAGATGTATCAATATTGCTTTTTAATGTCGCCAATGCTTTAATTATTTCTTTATTGCCGACAATATAGCCCATTCTCCAACCTGTCATATTAAAACTTTTGGACAATGACCCGAATTCTACTGCATACTCTTTTGCGTTTGGCGCCTGCAATACACTTGGAGCTTTGTACTTGTCGAAAGTCACAAGATCATAAGCTGCATCATTAGCAAGCATAATATTGTTTTCTTTTGCAAATGTAATCGCTTCCAAAAATGCAGTTAAGTTAACTGTTGCTGCAGTTGGATTGCTCGGATAATTTATAAACATCAGTTTTGCCTGTTGCACATCTCTTTCTGACAGCTTCCCATAAAGTGGTACAAAACCATTATCCCTATCCAAGGGCAATGATACGCTTTCACCCCCAGCTATATGGACTGCGGTTCGATAAACAGGATAACCTGGATCTGGCACCAATACAGTATCACCAGGATTAACCACAGCTTGAATAAGATTGGCAATGCCTTCTTTTGAACCTATAAGCGCTAACACTTCTGTATCTGGGTCTAAATCCACTTCATAGTGCTTTTTATAAAAATAGCTTACCGCCTCTTTAAATTCAGCACACCCGCTATACGTAGAATAACGATGATTTTCCGGCTTCTTAGCTTCCTCCACCAGCTTATTATAAATAAATTCTGGGGCAGGCAAGTCCGGAGCTCCGATACCCAGATCGATTACATCTACTCCTTCAGCTTCCAATTGCTTTTTCTTTCTTTGAAATTCTGAAAATAAATACGGTGGCATGTTTTTCACTTTGTCAGAAACAAAAGACATTTTTATCCCCTTCCGCATTTCACTCTGCGAAATGCCATTTCATATAACTACCACTAGTATAAAACAGAATTACAAAATTTACAATATACTGAATCAGAATTTTGTGATTTTTATTTTGCAATTTGTTTATCTTCTACTGCATCCATTGTACGAGGCTTTCTCAATAATCCAAAGAAAACAGCCAAACCAATGATTACCATAGCCAATCCAAGCCACACGCTACCTGAAATTCCGAGTACAATATAGCCCACACCTGCAATCACAGCTGCAACAATAGCATATGGTATTTGGGTTGTTACATGATCAATGTGGTGACAGCTCGCACCTGTGGATGAAAGAATCGTCGTATCAGAAATTGGTGAACAATGATCGCCAAACACTGCACCAGCAAGCACTGCTGCCATCATAGGCAATATAAGTGAAACATCAGTTGCCACTGCAATCTGACCAGCAATCGGCAGAAGAATTCCAAATGATCCCCACGATGTACCAGTTGAAAAAGCGATAAAACCCGCCATAATAAAGACGATGACTGGTAAAAGTGCCAAGCTGAGATTCGAAGACTCTACAACTCCTGCCAAATAAGTTCCTGTTCCCAGTCCATCAATTAACGTTACAATCGTCCATGCGAAAATTAATATAGTAAATCCAGGGAGCATTGACTTCATCCCCTCACGCAAGCCTAAAATGAAATGTGACCCTGTAAGCTTTCCACCTGTAATATGACGATAAAACAAGAGGAACGTAATCACTAAGCCTATAATACCACCATATAATAGAGCTTCCGATACATCAGCATTACCAAATATATTCATCAACGTACGCTCTTCACCATCCAGAGATCCAAGTCCATTTAAGTACATTGCTCCTATTGTTGCTATGAAAAGAACAGCAATAGGGATGAGAAGATCACTAATTCTGCTCGACGCACTGCTTGGTAATTTTGATGCTGTATCAATTTGCTCTTTATTGTCAGGATTTAATAGCTCTCCTGTTGTAATAGCACGCTGTTCATGTACTTTCATCGGACCGAAATCCACTTGCCTTAATGCAATGACAAGTACAACCCCTAATGCAGCCCACACATAGTAATTCATTGGTATAATCTGAATAAATGCACCAAATGCTGCATACTCTGTAATTCCCTGTGTTACAAAGACGGTTCCGATAATCCCTATAATATAAGCACCCCAGCTGGAAATTGGAGCAATGACACAAATTGGTGCTGAGGTAGAATCAACAATATATGCAAGCTTTGCACGGGATATGCGATGTTTATCGGTTACAGGCTTTGCAACTTGACCAACTGTTAAACTGTTAAAGTAGTCATCAACAAACACAATAATCCCTAGAATCATTGTCATGATTTGCGCCCCAGCCCGGGTTTTCACTCGTTGTATCATCCATTCAGCAAATGCCCTTGTCCCCCCCATCATACTTACAAAGGCTGTTAAAACTCCCAGCATTAATATGAATAATAAGATATAAACATTCCATGTATTTAACGCTCCATCATCAATAAATACGCCAATAAATGACTCCCACACTAATTTCAAAGACTCCATCACATTAAAGCTGCCAATGAAGAAAGCAGCAGCAACAATACCTACTCCCAGCGAAAGTAAAACACGCTTTGTTAATAAAACCATAATAATTGCTAATATGGGCGGGACTAGTGACCAAATCGTATTCTCCATCCAGAAACCTCCTTTAATTTTTAAATCTTTTCTAATTCTTATTTTATTAACCTCTCTACCCTCCTCAAATTGTAAGTGCTTACATTTATGGTTATTTTTATTATTCTATTCCACTGTAGATAATACCTCTTTTTACAGTAATTTTTTACTCTATTCTTTAAATATGTAAATTTCATCGCTATTTTTTGTTAAGATAAAAGTATGTGAAAATAATTGGATTGGAAATACCGTTACTCGCCAACCAAAATAGTTGGGACTGCACCTTTGGTTCACCCCACCGAAAAGTAATGTTGTTTTTGACACAGAATCTATATAAGACGAAGTAATGAAAATTCTCTTTCATGACACTCTTTCTGATGATGGTTGAGTGCTTGGATTCGCTTCGGCAGAATACTTCGCTTTCCATGGGCACGGCCTCAGCCTTCTCAGAAGCAAAGAACGCTTCTTCCGGGGTCTTCGGACACGTGCTGTTCCTATAGGATAAGGAATGTTCAGTGAAATTTCCTCGCACGAAGAAAATTGTTTTATATTTTCGAGGAGTCTGCGTATTCTGCCTCCGCTGATAGAGGTTTCCTAAACTTTTAGCTGCGGGAATGCAACATTCCTCAAAATACATCCGCATTTTCTTCGTGTAATTAAATATTGTCGAGCTTTACTGTGAGGTCTTAGTCAGGGACTGGGATTAATCGTCCCACCAAAAATCTTTGGGGCTGTACCTTTGGTTCGCCCCACCGAAAAGCTTTGTTGCTTTCCGCAAGAGTCGTCTGTCCACAGCGAAATTTATAAAGCATTAAGTGAATTTTTTATAACATTGCACAATGCTTAGCGGAGGAAAAACACGAAGACTCCTGCGGGAGGAAAGGCATCGGTGAGACCCCACAGTGCGATAGCACGAGGAGGCTCACCAGCCGCCCGCGGAAAGCGAAGTGTATTTCCGTAGCGAAGTTAAGTCAGTAACTAGTTACTTCGTCTTTTATATCAACTACGACAAATAGCAATGAAACCTGCGAAAAATACCAACTAATTAAAAGAGGTGCTTTATATGTTTACCGAGAAAGGCTATGCAACTCACTTAGACAGGGAAGATGATTTAAAAAGCTTCCGCAACGAGTTTTACATTTCAGCAGATACAATTTATTTTGATGGAAATTCATTGGGACTATTATCAAAACGAGCAGAAGCTTCCATTCAAACCTTAGTTGAATCGTGGAAAAATTACGCAATAGATGGATGGACAGAAGGCAATCACCCCTGGTTCTATTTATCTGAAGAACTGGGAAAATTGTCTGCCGATCTTATTGGGACTTCTCCAGAAGAAATTATTATTACAGGCTCAACCACTACTAATCTTCACCAGTTAACAGCGAGTTTTTATAAACCCGAGGGAAAAAGGACTAAAATACTGGCAGATGAACTGAATTTCCCTTCTGATATCTATGCTCTAAAAAGTCAATTGCAACTAAAGGGATATGAGGCTCAAGATCATCTCATTCAGGTTAAAAGTGAAGACGGAAATACACTTGATACACAGACAATCATCGATTTCATGGCAGAGGATGTTGCTTTAATTGTCCTGCCAGCTGTCCTCTACCGCAGTGGTCAAATACTGGATATGAAAACATTAACAGACGAAGCACATAAGCGCGGAATCCTGATTGGGTTCGACTTATGTCACTCCATCGGATCTGTTCCACATGAGTTATCAGATTGGGGAGTGGACTTTGCATTCTGGTGCACTTATAAGCATTTAAATGGTGGGCCGGGCAGTGTGGGCGGATTGTACGTAAATCAGAAGCATTTTGGAAATGAGCCCGGGCTTGCTGGTTGGTTCAGTTCGGATAAAGGAAAACAATTTGATATGGAACATGAGTTAACTGCAGCTCCTCATGCAGGTGCGTATCAGATTGGTACCCCCCATGTCTTAAGTGCTGCCCCTTTACTAGGTTCCCTGGAAATGTTCCAGGAAGCAGGGATTCAGAACATACGCAAAAAATCACTGCAGTTAACGAATTATTTATTGGAATTGATTGAAGCTGAATTAAAAGAATTCAAGTTTAAAGTTGCTAACCCCTGTGATGAGATTACCCGTGGAGGTCATATATTTCTTGAACATCCGGAAGCTGCCCGTATTTGTAAAGCGTTAAAAGCAGATGGAGTTATACCGGATTTCCGTAATCCAAATGGGATCCGGCTTGCTCCTGTGGCATTGTACAATACATTTGAAGAAGTATGGGAGATGGTCCGGATCTTAAAACGAATTATGACTGAAGAGCGTTATAAAAAATATGAAAACAAGCGAGGTGTAATTGCATAATGACGAACTGGATTGATATTTCGCAGCCATTAACAAATGATATGGCCACCTGGCCAGGTGACACACCTTTCTCTTACTCGTTAACATACACAAAAGAACAGACTGGGTCTGTTAATATAGGACAAATAACTGCCAGCTTACATACTGGCACACATGTCGATGCACCCTTCCATTATGACACTGATGGAGAAACTATTGACGAGTTGGATCTTAACCGTTATATCGGAAAAGCAACAGTCATTGATGTAAGTCATGTAGAAGAAATTACCGCCGAAGTCTTACAGGAATTTGAACTAAAGAGTGTAAGCCGTCTATTATTACGTACGTCCTTACCAAATAATCCGAAACGATTCCCTAGTGAAATGCCAGTGCTTGATCCTGGAGTTGCCCCGTATCTACAACGCAAAGGTGTTACATTAATTGGTGTTGATATGCCTTCCGTGGACACTCCAGACAGTAAAACACTTGAAACACATCATGCTTTATATAATCATGGGATTAACATCTTAGAAAATATTATGCTGGATGCTATTAAACCAGGTATCTATGAATTAATTGCCTTACCACTAGCTATTCACGGGGCTGATGGCAGTCCCGTACGCGCAGTATTACGCCCACTTACCGAAAAGGAGAGTCTCTAATGAGTGATAGTTATTCGAATGATACATTTAAATCTGAAAAAGGTATTCATACCGACTTCACTGAAAAAATGACCTATGGAGAATATTTGCAGCTGGATACGCTGTTGTCCAGTCAAAAAAGGTTATCAGATCATCATGATGAGATGTTATTTATTGTTATTCACCAAGTGAGTGAACTATGGCTAAAGCTGATTATTCATGAAACACAGGCCGCAGTGCGTGCCATTCAACGCGGAGAGCTGCAATCCTCCTTTAAAATGCTGGCACGTGTTTCTAAAATACAATCTCAAATAATTCAAGCCTGGGATGTTCTCTCCACATTAACACCAGCAGAATATATGGAGTTTCGCGATAAGCTGGGAAATGCATCTGGATTCCAATCTTATCAATACCGCCTGGTTGAATTTGTTCTTGGATATAAAACACCTTTTATCTTGAAAATTTACAAAAAAGACCCGGAGCTGCACGCCATCCTTGAAAAGGCATATCATGGACCAGGACTTTATGATGTTGCCATTCAAGCGCTTGCTGATAATGGTTTTCCTATTAATAAAGCTATTTTGTCCCGCGACTTTTCAAAAACATATGAAAAGGATCCAACTGTAGAGCAAGCTTGGCTGGAAGTATACAAAGATGTGGACGCCTACTGGGATTTATATCAATTAGGAGAAAAGCTCGTCGATATAGAAGATTGGTTTCAGCAATGGCGATTCAGGCATATGAAAACAGTAGAGCGCATCATTGGCCACAAGACTGGTACAGGAGGTTCCTCTGGGGTAGGCTATCTGAAAAAAGTATTGGAACATTATTTCTTCCCCGAGCTATGGGATATACGCACCAAGCTATAATTATTGACTTATTAACTGATACTAAATTGAATTTGTCCAACGAAGAAGCATCTAAAGCAGAAAGGAAGACATTAAATGCGTAATAAAACAGATCAGTGGTCAAGTAAACTTGGCTTTATCCTTTCATCCGCAGGAGCCGCAATCGGTCTCGGAGCAATATGGAAATTTCCTTACATGACAGGTATGAATGGTGGCGGGGCATTTTTCCTGTTATTTATCGCCTTTACAATCCTGATTGGTCTTCCTATTTTAATCGCAGAATTCATTATTGGAAGAGGCGCACAAAAGGAAGCGATCAGTGCCTATAAAACACTTGCTCCAAAAAGTGGCTGGTCCATTATCGGCATCTGGGGGGCAATAGGCTCATTTCTCCTCCTATCTTTCTATAGTGTTGTAGGTGGATGGGTACTTATTTACAGCCTCCTCTCCATTCCAGGAATGATTATAAAGGATAATGCCGACTATGCTGAGCTATTTGCAACAGTTACCGGGAACCCTTTTGTTACAATTGCAGGACTTGCCATATTTTTAATTATTAATATCATTGTTATTTCATTTGGTATTAAAAACGGCATTGAAAAATCAAGTAAAGTATTAATGCCATTATTATTACTATTTTTTATTATTCTTGTTGTTCGCGCCGTAACTTTTGAGGGCGCCATGGAAGGAATTCTTTTCTTTCTTCAGCCTGACTTTACACAGCTGACCGGAGAAAGTGTCTTATATGCCCTTGGTCAATCGTTCTTCTCCCTGGCAGTCGGTTTTTCTGTCATGGTTACCTATAGTTCCTATTTAACTAAAGATGTAAGTCTTCCTATGTCAGCAGGATCCGTTTCGATTATGAATATCGTTGTTTCTCTATTGGCAGGATTAGCTATTTTCCCAGTAGTATTTGCTTTCGGGCTTGAACCAGCAGAGGGACCGGGATTACTATTCATTGTATTGCCTGAGGCATTCGCGCAAATGCCGTTTGGCGAATTGTTCTTAAGCTTATTTTTGCTACTGTTTTTATTTGCTATTCTGACTTCATCCTTTAGCATGCTGGAAATCATAACATCTGCTTTCACTGAAAAGAAAGAGCGCTCCCGTACAAAGGTTGCATGGATTGCAGGACTTGTTATATTTATTGCCGGTATTCCAGCCTCCTTGTCATCAAGCAACTTGGCAGAGTTTAAAATTTTCGGTTTAACAGTATTTGATGCAACCGATTTTCTAGTGAGTAACATTATGCTCCCCGGAGGTTGTTTATTAATCGCATTATTTATCGGTTTTAAAATGGATAAAACATTAATGAAAAGGGAATTTTCCTATAGCAATAGTCTGAGCTCAACGATGTACACCGTATGGTTTCAGTTAATGCGCTGGGTAGTACCTTTGACAATTATTATCGTTTTCTTAGGGTCACTTGGTCTTATTTAGGGAAATGTATGAAAAAGCTAATTAAAACTTTTATTAGCAGATTTTACTTCAGACAAGGAGCGGATGAATATGGCCCATAAAATTCTCATTATAGGTGGAGTTGGCGGCGGTGCAACTGTAGCTGCCCAAATTCGCAGAAATGACAAGGAATCTGAAATTATTTTATTCGATAAAGGCAGCTATATCTCTTTTTCTAATTGTGGGATGCCTTACTACATAGGAGATACTGTAGAGGAAAGAGATCAATTATTATATCCCGAAGCAAAGTTTGCGGAAAAGTATAATTTAGTCATTAGAACAAACACAGAGGTCGTGTCCATTGACCGTGACCGAAAAACAATCATCTATAAAGATACGGCAGGTAATCACAAAGAAAGCTATGACAAACTAATTCTGTCGCCAGGAGCCTCAGCCGCTACTCCTCCTATTGAAGGATTAAACGCTGATCGAACGTTCCCGTTGCACACGATTCCAGATATGGATGCGATCCATTCATTCATAAAGAGGAACAAACCAAAAACGGCAGCAATAGTAGGTGCAGGATTCATCGGTTTAGAAATGGTGGAAAACCTGCATGCCCTTGGTTTAAATTGTACAATGATCGATCGCTCCGAACAGGTAATCAAATTAGTTGATAGTGATATGGGCAGCATCGTTCAGAAGCATCTGAATGATAAAGGAGTAACTGTCATTTTAAATGATGGATTAGACTACTACTCAGATGAAGGTAAGAGGTTGCACTTAAACAGCGGAGAAGTGATTGATGCAGATATGACAATAATGGCTGTAGGAATTAAACCTAATACAAAACTGGCTATTGAATCTTCTTTGAAACTTGGAGATACAGGAGCTGTCTTTGTAAATGAATTCATGCAAACAACCGATCCTGCTATTTATGCACTGGGTGATGTTGTAGAAACAAAGGATTTAATTACAGAAACACCGAGGCACATTGCCCTTGCCTGGCCGGCTCATCGCCAGGCATTCATCATCGCCAGCCATTTGAATGGGGAAAGAATTCCTTATAAAGGAACCCTTGGATCAGCTATTTTAAAAGTTTTTGATCTAACTGTTGGTGCTGCCGGACATAACAGTGCATCCTTAAAAAAACTGGGAATTCCCTTTAAGGAAGCGGTAATAGAGTCATACTCCCATGTCAGATATTACCCAGGTTCTGATAAACTTTGGATAAAAATACTGTTTGACGAGGAAAGCGGAAGACTGTATGGTGCTCATACAGTAGGGTTTGAAGGTGTTGATAAGCGGCTCGCTGTATTGTCTACTGCCATATCGGCTAAACTGAATGTTGCAGATTTACCAGAGCTGGAACTAGCTTACGCACCACCCTATTCCAATGCAAAAGATCCAATCAATATTCTGGGCTATAAAGCTAGTGCTATGCTAAAATAGCGAAACTTCATTCAGTATGAAATCATCCTCCGGTTACCACTCAAGATGGAATTACCATTTAAAAGCACCTAACCGCAGTCAGGTGCTTTTTTTTAGTTATTCTTATTCTTTTGTTTGTTATCCTTACCTTTTTCCTTTGCTTCCTCAGCTTTTTTATTTGGTTGTTTGTTTTGCTGCTTCTCTGCTTTTTTCTCAGCCTTCTCTTCCTTTTTTTCTTCCTTAGCAGCTGATTTTCCTGCCTTTTCAGCAGCTTTAGCAGACTTTGTTACGACTTGTTCAGGTTTTCCATCACTGGAATTAGTCTGTGTAACTACTGTTTTTTCTACTTCTTCAGATTCTTCGCTATCCTGATTTAAGCTAGCTGTGTTATCTGTTTCTTCCTGAGTTTCTGTTTCTGTTTCTGCTGCTTCTTCTTCATCAGCAACAAGCTTGCTTGAACGCTTCTCAATCTTCTCAGCTAATTTATCAAATGATTTTTGAATGTTTTTCGCAATAGCTTGCTGTGCTCTTGGATTGTCTATTTTAAGCAATACATCAGATAAAGCTTCAAAGTTATTAGCAAGCTTTACGTGTAAATCAACCATTTCCTGCTCTTCTTCTTCATCAACAGCTTCTTTAGCTTCTTCAGATTCATTTTGATTTTCTTCTTCATTTATTGAAATTTCCAATTCAGCATCAACTTTTTCTTCCTGTTCCTCAAGAATTGCTTCTGCTTGCTCTTGTGCTTTAATTGCAGCTTGCAGTAACTCGGTAGCTTCATCTATTTCACCATCAAGAATAAGAGAATTTGCTTCTGCAATACGGTCTGCAGCATATTCTGCAAGTAATTGACTTTCTTGATACTCACTGAATGTAAGTGTTAATTGGATTTTTTCCTTCATCAACTTTGCAAAATAGGAAAGCTCATTCAAAACTGTCTGTGATAGTTGCTCATCCTGGGTAACTGACTCTTCCGCTCCATCTGCATCGTTTTTCTCTTCATCAGCTGCTTCAGCTTGCTCCTCATCAACCTCATTAATGACAATGGAATCATCCTGTTTTTCTTCCGCAAGAACAGGGGGGGCAAACGTATAGGATGATACCAGAAGGGCACTTGCTGCAATTACCATAACTTTCTTAGATAAATTCATTTATTATTCCTCCTTTTTTGCATTTCAGTAAATATTTCGTAAATTAACCTTGGTTTATGTCTGCTTTTGTACACATTACTATAAAACCATACTTATTACCCATTCAAAAAGTTATTTCAATTTTATAATCGTCATTACAACAAGAAAAGGCCCCCAGCTTAATCAGCTGGAGGGCTCCCTAGAGGTCTTCTTCAATTCGATAAACCAGTGTGAAATTAGTATCATCCAGTAGTTCGGCAACATGAACGCGTAACCCATGTCCAAATATCACTTCATCTTCTGTCATGGCAACAATCATTGCTTTTGTATCACTCTTCACATCGATATAAATATCACCAACTACAGGTTTTAATGAATTATCCTTTTCTGCCAGGTAGCTGATAGATTCATCCTCAATCTGCTGTGCTTCTGGTACCAGGTTTTTATCATAGTAGGCAATTTCCCTGCTTGCTTCTGCCTTTCCAGGAACCATTACAACATATTCACTATGTTTCACGCCATTATCCCTAGTAGTAACAACATTTCCGTCCTCTACGCTATCCACCTTTTCGATCTCATTAAGTGAATAATGATCCAGGAAATCAGGGGTAGGCTTGATGATTAGAATATAATCACCTGGTTCTGGTTTCTTATCCTTGTCAATTGTGTACCGTTTACCGTAAAAAATAAACGTATCATTATGTTTTGGTTTATATAAATCTATTTCACTTGCTCTGGTCAAAATCTGCTGCATGTCCTTCAATCGGTATAGGTGAACGGACTTTTTAAACATTGGTTTTACGCTATAAACCTTGTGCAATTCATTTTTATAAAAAACAAATTGTCCTTTCCTAACTTGAAAAAGCTTCATAGTGTTAGTTACCTCCTAATAATACGTGTGAGTTTATTATAACTTCAATTATAGAAAAATAAAGTCTATAGTCATTTTCCCATAAATCTATACCATGTAAACATTTATTTAGAAACTATTTAACCCGCATGAGCCTTACTTTACATTGCGATCCATGTGAACGAAAGATAATTCCGTATCTACTTTACCCAGTATGCGTTTTGTTGTAATTTTCTTCCCCTGCAGCCAGCTTGAGAAGTCAAATATGATAGGCTTTTTATTTCCTCCCAATGCAAACCATGCCTTTTTTTGCTTAGGAAAATAGGCCGATGTATGAATAGTGCCTGCCCATTGTTTGTATTTAGTAGAGAAAATACCTTTGTCCATATCATTCAGCATACGAAACGCTTGATAGGCATCAGTGACCTGACCTTGCTGTTTCCTTATGGCATTCATTCGTTGATACGAATCGTCTAAGTGATGGCGATTTTCGTGCTTTAAAATTTCGTAATGATTTGTGCAAACATTTGAATTGCGCACTTCTACCCCTCTAGGTGTAGCTTCAACTACGAATGTCTCTTCCTCTTCATCCAAGAGAACATAACTGAAGGAATGGCGATGGGGTATCTCCCTCAATAAGTTAATCGCTTCACCTACAGTTGCGCAGCTTTCCAGGACGATCCTCGCAATCATATTGCAGATAAAACCATCACCGGGCTGTTTTCTATGCATGAAGTTATAGCCCATTACAAGCCCTTTTTCATTCATTCCATCCATCCGTCCCGTGATTCGCTGAGAAGGTCCTATGATTGCATAGCCCTGATCTGTAGGTTGATAGAACGTATAACGTCCCTCATATGTTTTTGGATGATAATCATAGTTACGAATCATGTAATCAGATCCGGTATAAATAGTGCAGCCACTCTTAACATATTCAAGACGATAACCACCGAACTCCTGTAACACATCTTCTATCTTCCAACCTAATGCGTCCTGAAGACCAAGTAGCTCATCCCAGATTCCAGGTGCATAGGGAAGGATGGCATTTTTCACTTCATTTGCTGTAATAATAAAACGCGGCCTTCTTATCTTCCATTGTTTTTTGCGGTTTTCCAGCGTAAGTGAATCTTTCAATGACTCCCCCTGCATATAACCAAAGTCATAATGGCTTCCACGAAATTGAATAATATCACTATAAATTTGTTTCATAAAGAAATCCCTCATTCTACAGTTACTTAGTTTTATCTAAAACATAAATATTATTCCGTAATCCGAACGATTAAGAAACACCTTGGAGTTTTTTTCCAAGGTGCAGCAAATAATTATTTCTCCATTTCCTCAACGAGCAACGACAGCTCTTCCCATCGCTCCATCTTTGCATTTAATGTTTCTTCTATTTTTTCTTGTTTTGCAAAAAGTTCCTGTACCTTTTCAGAATTACTCCCAGCGTCGACTATACCTGCCTTTAGTTCTTCAACATGGCTTTCTAGATCCATAATGTCTTCCTCAATTTTCTCCCATTCTTTTTGCTCATTATAGGAAAGCTTTTTCTTTTGCTTTTGTCTGACTGGCTTCTCTTTAACTATTTTTGCTTGCTCTTGTTCTATTGTTACACGTTGTTCCAAATATTCACTGTAGTTACCATAGAAGAATTCTGTCTTCCCTACTCCTGTAAACACAAGCAAACGATCTACCACGCGGTCCAAGAAGTAACGGTCATGGGAAACGGTAATAACAACACCAGGGAAATGATCCAGGTATTCTTCAAGTACACTTAATGTTTGTGTGTCCAGGTCATTGGTCGGTTCATCTAAAAGAAGCACGTTTGGCTCGGTCATTAATACCTTCAGCAAATACAAACGTCTTCTTTCCCCACCTGAAATCCTGCGAATATAAGTCCATTGTTCCCTTCTCGAAAACAAAAAGCGTTCCAGCATCTGCTCCGCAGTAATTACGGAACCATCTTTCGTGTAGACAATTTCAGCAACTTCTTTTATATAGTCAATAATACGCATATTTCCATCGAGTTCTTCATCACCCTGTGTATAGTAGCCGATTTTAACAGTTTCTCCTATTTCTATGTGCCCACTATCAGGAGTGATGCGCTCTGCAATCAAATTCAGCAAAGTCGTTTTTCCAGATCCATTTGGGCCGATTAAGCCTAACCGCTCATTTGGAACCACCAGGTGACTGAAGTCTTCCAGCAACTTTTTCTCTCCTAAGGATTTATCAACCTGTTTCAGTTCAATTACACTTTTTCCTAATCTTGTGGAGCCAACCTGAAAATCAACATTTTGTTTCTTTGTATCAAATGTCTGTTCCTTCATGTCATCAACACGGCCAATTCTCGCTTTTTGCTTGGTTGACCTTGCCTTGGCCCCACGTCTTAACCATGCCAGCTCCCGGCGTAGTGTATTTTGATGTTTTATCTCACTACTTGCTTCCAATGCTTCCCGTTCTGCTTTTTTTTCTAAAAAAGTTTCATAGTTACCTTGATAAATATACAAGTTTCCTTTATCCAATTCATAAATACGGTTGGTTACACGATTTAAGAAGTACCTATCATGTGTAACCAGCAATAAAGCCCCTTTGTATGACTGTAAATACTTCTCCAGCCACTCTACCGTTTCATTATCCAGATGGTTTGTTGGTTCATCCAATATTAGTAAGTCTGCAGGTTGAATGAGTGCTTTAGCAATTGCAATCCGTTTTTGTTGACCGCCAGAAAGCCCGATGACCTGCCCATCATAATCGGTTATCCCTAATTTTGACAATACAGCCTTTGCTGTCGTGTTAGCTTCCCAGGCCTCTACTTCATCCATTTCCTGCTGCATCTTCATGAGTTGATTTTGGGCATCACTGTTTTCCGGGTCACGTTGAAGCTGCATAAGAGCATTTTCGTAATTACGCATTACTCTCATAATGGTCGCTTCCCCATAATAAATCTGTTCGATTACAGTCAAGTCAGGATTAAGTTTTGGGTCTTGGGATAAATATTCAATATGATAGTCCTTTGAATGGTTAATCACCCCTTTTTCAGGTGACTCTATCCCGGCAATTGTTTTTAAGAAGGTAGACTTCCCGGTACCATTCACACCGATCAGACCTATTCGTTCTTTATCCGTTATGGTACACGAAATCTCATCAAATAAGATTTTTTCACCGTACGATTTATATAAATTTTCAATTGTAAGCATAGTAAACCTTCCTTACGCACTAGAGAGGAAACTAGTTTGCACTTTTATTTTTTCTGTTAGTAAATAATGTTTTTAATACAATAACTATTAAAAATAAAAACCATGATGTTACAATGTAAAAAATAGATTTGGCTGCAGTGTTCATATCTGAAAAGAAGAATATCATTCCTGTCCAAATAACTGCCATGATAATAAGCTGTACTACTAGTAATTTCACGGTAATCTCCTCCGTATCTAAAAATAACCCATCTATTAGTTTATCCTAGTCCCAGTTATTTTTCCATTTATTTAGTTAGAATAATAGAAGGGAAACAGCCCTTATCAACTGTTTCCCTCCCTAATTACATTTCTAGAATTGGTTTATTATATTGGCCATCTCTATCGCTGACACTGCAGATTCTGCACCTTTATTGCCCGCTTTCGTTCCTGCACGTTCAATAGCTTGTTCGATTGTTTCTGTCGTTAATACACCAAATATTACTGGTTTGCCTGATTGCATTGAAGCGTTAGAAACACCTTTGGCGGCTTCACTGCAAACATAATCAAAGTGCGGGGTAGAACCGCGAATTACCGTTCCTAATGTTATCACTGCGTCATAATTATCTTTTTGCGCCATTTTTTGAGCAACTAAAGGAATTTCAAATGCTCCTGGAACCCATGCAACATCAATGTTATTCTCGTCAACGCCATGACGCTTCAATGTATCTCTAGCACCATCTAATAATTTACTTGTTATAAATTCATTAAACCTTCCTACAACAATACCTATCTTTAAATCACTTCCAACCAGATTACCTTCAAATGTTTTACCCATTATTACAACTCCCCATATTATGCATAGTTATTAACTTCTTGCAATTTGCGATATTTAATCAGTTCTTCAATTGTGATAATTTTTAAATTAAATTCTACTGCTATATTCATTAAATCCGGAACACGCGCCATGGTGCCATCTTCCTTAATAATTTCACATATAACGCCTGAAGGAGATGCGCCACTTAATACTGCTAAATCAACGGATGCTTCCGTATGACCAGGACGAGTAAGGACTCCTTCCTCTTTTGCAATGATAGGAAATACATGTCCAGGTTTTTTAAAATCCGTCTCCTTCACCCCGGGATCAAGCATTGCTCGGATTGTGTTGGATCTTTCTTGTGCACTGATTCCAGTAGTTGAATCTTTATGATCTATACTTACTGTAAAAGCAGTACCAAATGGGTCTGTGCTATTACTCGTCATTAGTGGGAGCCCAAGCTTTTCAGCCAGATTGGGTTTAATTGTTGTACATACTAAGCCCTTGCCATGTGTAATCATAAAATTAATCACTTCTGGTGTTGCCATTTCGGAAAGGGCAACGAAATCTCCTTCATTTTCTCTATTTTCATCGTCAACCACAATAATAGGCCTTCCTGCTTTTAACTCCGTTATTGCTTCTTCAATTGTATGAAACATTATTTTCCCTTCTTTCAAGCGAATCCATTATTTTTTAAAAAGTCCTGGTTTATATTCGTCTTACCCTGCTGATGATTCATCATTTGCTGCACATATTTTGCAAGCATATCACACTCAAAATTAACAATATCCCCTTTATCCTTCTCACCTAAAATTGTCTCAGAAACTGTATGCGGGATTAGCGATATCGTAATTGTTCTTTCCTTCACCTGGAAGATTGTTAAACTAATTCCATCTATTGTAATAGATCCTTTATTCATTAAGAATGGTACAAATTCTTCTGGCAGTTGAATATCATAATAAATCGCATTCTCTTGTTTTTGTTTTCTTGTAATTTTCCCTATGCCATCCACATGTCCAGAGACAAAGTGTCCACCAAACCGACCATTTGCCGCCATCGCTCTTTCTAAGTTTATATTCGAACCCTTTTTCAAAGCGTTTAACGAAGTTGATTTAACTGTTTCTGGCATTACATCGACTTGAAAGCCACCCGAGTCAAAATCTGTAACAGTTAGACAAATGCCGTTCACGGCGATACTATCACCCAGCTGCACATCTTTTATGACTTCAGCAGATTTTATTATCATTTTCACAGCGTGATCGGATACTTGCTCCATTTGCTGTATCGTACCAACCTCTTCAATTAATCCTGTAAACAATATCTGCCACTCCCTTTCCAGGTTCAACCTGGGTATTTCATCCTAACCCTTGGTTCACTAATTTAATTACAAAAATAAAAACCCCTGAAATCGCTTCAGAGGTATAATGGCAGAATTTTCATAAGTAAGGTACACAAATAAATAATCTTAACTAATTAAACAAAGGCAGAATAAATATATCTTGCCCCTGGTTCATTACTAGAAGATACTTACTTTCTGAAAAATTCCTTCTCCCATCCAGACTTTAACTGTCGGCTCTGGAGTTTCACCAGATCCACCGTTTGGTATTAACCGCACGGGTCACGGACTAAGAAGTGTTATACTTCATCACCGCCGATTGGGAATTTCACCCGACCCCGAAGGAAATTCAAATATGAACTTGTATATTTGTTATAACCTAAATATGATTATACTGCAAGTAATTTGGTTTATCTACATTTTAATTTGGATAAGTATTATCTAACTTGTTGTTGACGAATTGGTCAACAACACCACTTGATCGCTATTAATGCGTTCTATTTTATTCTGTTTTTCCCATACCCGCTAAATATTTCCATGCTTCTTTAAGCATTTTACATTCCCCCTTTTTTTATTTTGTTCGATGTAGAACAACACAATATTGCCCTTTTATATATTTAATTTTAAAAATATATCTTAATCCCATGGCGTTCAACCAATCTTTCTAACTGGTTTAAACATAAAATGTATTACTACCTCTAGGAGGTGAACCTTTATGAGTGATTATGGATTTAAAAGAGACGATAGTTTTGCTTTAATTGTTGTACTCTTCATTTTGTTAATTATTGTTGGTACAGCATTTGTAAGCAAGTATTAATTAGCCAAATCCATCCTGCATGCTAACTCTCTCTTAACTCCCCAATAAAGCGCCTTTAAGGCGCTTTATTGTGCCTTACTTTATTATTAACCTTAGTATTTGAAATAAGATTTTTATTGAGTTTTACTTTTAGCTTCTTTGGTCCAGGAAACTCAACAACTTTCCCCTGTATCTAGGGAAATGTCACCTTCGCCTTCAAAGGGACAATTGACCTTTCATACCTGACCTAAGTTCTTTTCAACCGATGTACAGAAAAATGAAGCAAAGCCCTGAAGGGACGAGCGCTTCACTTCATCTTCTCAAATTCCTGAATCATCAACTCATAGTTCAATGCACCAAATGCTTTGTACTGAATCAGACCCTTGGAATCAATCATGTAGGACGTAGGTATTGGCTTTATTCGGTAAAGATCACTAACCTTTGAATGTTCGTCCATTAATACAGGAAATGTCAGTCCATATTCCTCTACAAAATCAGGTACATGCTTGCTGTTAGTCTCCGTATCGGTTAAATTCACCGCTAAAATAACAATGTCTTTCTCTTCATGAAACTTCTGCATATCCGGCATTTCCGCTCTGCACGGGGGGCACCAGGTTGCCCAAAAATTCAGCATCACTCGTTCCCCACGGAAATCGGATAGCTTAACTGTATCTCCATCCAATGTTGTTAGCTCAAAGTCGGAAGCTACATCTCCTACTTCGACTCCCTCTGCTGTCACATTTAAAGTCTCTGTACCGTCTACAGCTACTGCCGCCCCATTTTCTATTGTATAATTATCATTACCAGCAAAATTCGCATCACTTACTGGCTCAACAAAATCATATAAAGCCCAAACAAACATACCAATCAGAATTACAATCATAGTCATTTTTTTCATCTAATAACCCTCCGATAACCTACTAATACTATTGTGACACATTTACTTTTAAAACATACAAGGTGGTCATTACTAGATAAAATACGATTAGGAACCACGGTGCTATCAGATAGCCAAATACCGTTACAAACGGGAATACATATGCTAGAAAAAGCTGCCCAGCTGTCCACCCACTTAAAATAATAATTGCTATTTTCCCAGGAGCAATTCGTTCCTGTACAAGTAAAAATGCGACTATAAGTAACACTAATAAACCTAAATAAACTAATGTATATGGATTTTTATTCAAGTTAAGCTGAATAAACTCAAAAACGAATGATCCTACTAAGAAAACAGGTATAAATGAAAAAAGGGTACTAAAAGTCTTTTCTTGCTTTCTTATACACTTGTATAAAACAGTAAGTCCACTTAATAATACAGCTATATAAAAAGCATGTGAATTACTAGGATATGCCAAGATTGCCAGTGGATCTTGAAAGAATACAGTTAAATTCAAGAGAATTTTCCCCACCCATATGAATAAGAGAAAATTAATCAGCAAAGAGGCAACTTCCTCTATTTGTTTTTTCCTCTCAGCCTTTGTCAATGGACTAACTATATAGAAAAATAATAAACCCGCAGTCATACTTATGAGGAGAATAAAAATTGGTATTAAAACCCAAATCGACATCTTGCATACCCCCTATTGTATGTACTCATTATAATAGCTGTTATATCGGAATGTAAAACAGTACCTTCTGTATACCTAATACCGAAATTTGCTATAATAAATAGGATAAATACATAAACAAAGGGGTTCTGATCTAATGGCTCTCTCAAAAGGAAAAACTAACTGTATCACAGACGTCGGTGGCGTTAAGGTCGGACATGTTACATTATATGAAAAACTAGATGAGGAAAGCACTATTTGTACTGGCGTGACTGCAATTCTTCCTCATGGAGATGACCTCTTCAATACAAAGACACGTGCTGCAAGTGCTGTAATTAATGGTTACGCTAAAACGGCTGGGCTAGTTCAGATGAATGAGCTTGGCTTGATCGAATCACCTATTATGCTGACAAATACGTTTAGTGTTGGAGCAGTTTGGCAAGGAACTCTGCAATATATGCTAAATGGAAATAGAGAAATTGGGGATTCAACAAACTCGATCAATATTGTTGTAGGAGAATGCAATGACAGCTATTTAAATTCTATTCGTAATCAAATAGTAAGTCCTGAGCATGCTATTCAAGCAATTGAAAGTGCTTCTAGCAACCCAACGGAGGAAGGTGCTGTCGGGGCGGGAAAAGGCATGGTTTGTTATGGCTACAAAGGTGGTGTAGGCACCGCTTCACGCGTAGTAACTACTCCCAATGATAAATATACTGTAGGATGCCTCGTAATCAGTAACTTTGGAAAAAGGGAAGAAGCTCTTTTTGCTGATTGGGAAAAGAAGAAACTGGATGCACCGGATGGCTCCATTATGATGATAATCGCAACAGATGCTCCACTTTATGATCGCCAACTAAAAAGGCTGGCGAAACGGTGTGCAGCTGGGCTTGGGCGAACCGGGAGCAATATCGACAATGGAAGTGGAGACATTGCCATTGCATTTTCTACAGCCAATACATACGATCACAATACGGGCACCGCTGTAGAGAGCCTATCTTATATTCGCGATGACCACCATGTAATGAACCAATTATTCCAGGCAGTTGTTGAGATAACAGAAGAAGCAATAATTAATTCCCTTAAGAAGGCAGAGACAACAGAAGGCAGAAAAGGAAGAGTCGTGGAAAAAGCGCCACTATAATATGTCGAGGATCAGCCCCATACCGAGGGCTGCTGTTTTTATGAGAACTGTTGTAGAGGGATGTGCTGATTTCTATGGTTGATGTTTTCGCTGTGGGGTTGCTGTCTCCCGTTTTGGCGCTGCTCTCTCCCGCTTGGTACTGTTCTCTCCCGTTTCGGTGCTCTCTCCTGTTTTGGTGCTGTTCTCTCCTGTTTAGATGCTCTCTCCAATTTTGGTTTGCGATCGCTTGTAGCTGTGCTTCGATCGGTCTGGGCAGATCTCTGATCGCTTGTAGCTGTACTTCGATCGGTCCGGGCAGATCTCTGATCGCTTATGGCTGTGCTTCGATCGGTCCGGGCAGATCTCTGATCGCTTATGGCTAAGTTTCGATCGATTCCAGCTGCTTCCTCCGTCCGGTTGATGTTTAAACTTGCCCAGGATTAAGAATCTATTCTTCTACCAAATAAAAGAACCTGCTTGTAACTTTCACATGCAGGTTCTAACGTTATTTTGATTTCGTTAAAAAAGACTTCGGAACATCCGCTTTGAACAATAGCAACTGTCCTGTAGTTGGGTGATTAAATGATAACACTTTGGCGTGCAGCCCCAGTCTTCTTATTGCATTTTTCTTAGAGCCATATTTCTTATCTCCAACAACTGGATGCCCCATATCCTGCATATGAACCCTGATTTGGTTCTTGCGTCCTGTCTCGAGTTGTACGTCCAGTAGCGAAAAGTCTTCGTTTGATCGGACTACTTTATAATGTGTGATAGCATGTTGTCCATCATTTTTCGTTTGGCTGGAGTACACCAGATGTGTACTGCTTTCTCTTAACCATGAAGAGACATATCCTTTTTCCTTCGTTACCTTTCCTTCAACAAGTGCTGCATACGTGCGTTCTTTGACCATTTCCTTCCAGTTATCCTGAAGCTTCCGCTTAACGTGTTCACTTTTAGCGAACATCATAACTCCGGAGGTATCTTTGTCCAAACGGTGGACTACAAAAATTCTGTTCTGCGGATCTTCTCTGCGGACATGTTCCATTAACTGATGATGAGCAGTTTGTCTCTTTTCTTTTTCGGTAGCAATTGAAAGCAAACCAGCTTCTTTGTTAATTACAATAATGTCGTCATCTTCATAAAGAATAGACATACCAATTAATGCACTTTCTTTTACTGCAGCTTTATTTTTTAAAATAGTAACAGTCTGTCCGGGATGCAGCGTATAATTATGTTTTGTTTCAATGTGATCATTAACAGTTACTTGCCCTCGTGTCAGAATTGATTTCACTGAATTACGACTGCGGTTAGGCATGGACTCTAATAAAAAGGAAAGTAATTCTGTTCTCTCCTTCACCGTATAGACGAGTGAATTGGCTAGTTTCTTATCTCCAGTTCGATGTTGCTTATTGCCTTTTGACATTTATAATGCTCCTCTTATTTAAAAAATGTTACGTTTTCCTTCTGTACTTAACATTAGTGTTTATTTTGTTTATATGCAAACCTAATCCTCATCTTTAACATCAATATCTTCAGGAATAGGTTCATTTAAATACTCTTGAATCATTCTCTGGTATTTCTCTACTTGTTCCATATGTGTAGTGAATTGCTCCCTGTTAATTAAATATTGTTCTCCATCATATACAGATCGAATCCGTCCTTGCAGTACAAGCGCTTTTATCTTGGATTCTTCGATAGTTAAATACTCTGCTGTTTCCTCAATAGTCAGGTACATCTGGGATCAATCCCCTCTTTGTCATTTCCAATACTTCCATTATATCATCACCGAATAGCTCCTATCAAAAAACAGGATACCCTCCTTGAGATATCCTGTTTAACTTCTATTTTATTGCGCTTAAAATCAGTCTGCCAGAACATCCTGATATTCCGAAGTTTTTTCCATCTTTTCTTTTGCGTAAGAACATACCGGTACTATTTTCTTCCGTTCATCCCTTGCATGATTAACAACTCGTTCTACTAACTTACCTGCCATTCCTTGCCCACGAAGCTCATCTGATACGAAAGTGTGGTCCACAACAAGATGATCTTCTTCGGAGAGCTCAAAAGTGATTTCTGCAGCAGGGTTCTGCTCATCCTCACCAACAAAAAACTTATTTTCACCCTTTTTAATTGAAGTCACTGCTTTTCCTCCTTTTAAAATAGTATAAGAGAAGATACTAACCCTATTTTCACACACTTACATTTTAAAATCTATTCAGGGGGTTTTATTATGGTTCAGCATATGGTGTTATATGTACAGATTTATAGAAAAGCGCTGTCTGGGATATCCACCCAGACAGCGCTTAAATAAATCTATTCAGCTAATAGCTGTACTTCCATTAGCTGTTCCAAAACAAAACAATTAATTAAATACCGGTAGGGTAACAATTATCATCATAATAAATAAGACCATTAGGTAATTTACCGAATAAAGAAAGTTCCACTGTGCCCATTTAAAATCATCCTTCACAAAAAAACCACTTATTGCCAGAGCTATCCAACCAACATTAAGAACAGTAGCGATCACAATAAAGGTTGTCCCTAAAGACGCTAAGAAAAACGGCAGCGGAAGTAAGCATGTAATATAGACAGCCATCTGCCTTTTCGTCATTTCAAATCCATATACAACCGGAAGCATCGCGACCCCAGCAGCCTTATACTCATCGTATTTCTTCATTGCAATAGCAAAAGTATGTGGCATTTGCCATACAAACAAAATAAGAAACAGCATAATTGGTACAATATGAAAAGCTGGTTCAATTGCAGCCCATCCGATCAAGGGGGTGACAGCACCGGAAACACTGCCGATGACAGTGTTAAGTGTATACCTTCTCTTTGACCACATCGTATACAAGACCACATACGTAAACCAACCAATGAAAGCATATAGTGTTGCTTCCATTGTGGTAAATAGAAGTACTGTAAATCCAAGAACAGTGGAAACCATACTTATTGTAAATACCGATTTAAGCGAGATATTTCCTGTTACTGTAGGACGATGCCTCGTACGCGCCATTACAGCATCAATATCGACTTCGTACCAATTATTAAAAACCAGTGCCCCCGCCATCACAAGGGTACTCCCAATCATTGTCAACAAAAATAAATCTATATTTTCCATAAGTGAAGTATTTGTAAAATAGAGTGCCAACCAGAAGCCTACTAGGACAGGTAATACATTCGCAATTAACACCACTGATTTGAACAGAGACTTCAGATCCGATAATAAAGTTGTTTTAATAATCTTGTTAGAAGAAACCGTTTCTCTATCACTCTTCTGGATAGAAGGTGCTTTCTCGTTCCTCATCTCATTTCCTCCCCTAAAAATAGACCATATACACTATATTATAGCATTTAATTGCATTTCAATCTAACTAATTCCAGTAATTTTGATGTTGTAAAAATTCGGTAGATAAATAGCTTTATTATTATTTTCCCTACATTATTTCTAAAGCACTTAAGTATGTTATACTGTATATATAGAGTAAAAAATTGGATATCCCTAGAGGAACACCTTGGACTGCAACGTCATGGCGTCATGCCACCGTGCTTTTATTGTCTTTAAAGGTGTTTTTTAATTGCTGTAAATGTTAATTTTTTACTTTAAATTTAAAAAATGGAAACACAAATGATTATGGAGGAATAATCTATGAAAGAAACTGCAATTCTTTATTGTGAAAATAACTTCGGAAAAATGGATGGAAAGACCACAAACGGACTGGTGAGAAGTTCAAATAAATACCAGATTCTAGGGGTGATTGACAGTTCCAAGGTTGGTGTTGATACAGGTGAATTTCTTGAAGGTAAAAAGAATAACATTCCAGTATTTTCTTCTCTTGACCATGCATTGGAAATGCTTCCCACGGTCCCTGACCACTTCATATATGGCATTGCCCCATCGGAAGCTTTTCTTAAAAGTGAGCAAAGGAACGTTATTTTACATGCAATGGAAAACAGAATTAATATTGTAAATACGCTTCATGAGTTTTTTACGGAAGATAAAGAATTTGTTGCATGTTCCTTAAAAAATAATGTGAAAATAACCGATGTCAGAAAGCCCCCTCTAAAAAAAGATATGCACCTATTTTCCGGAAAAATTCTGGATATTACCACTCCTGTTATCGCAGTATTGGGTACTGACGGGGCAATTGGTAAGCGAACAACCTCCGTTTTACTTGAAGAAGCACTAGCGGAAAAAGGATTAAAAACTGCTTTAATAGCGACAGGGCAAACTGGTTTAATTCAGGGGGCAAGATACGGAGTTGCCATTGATGCCATCCCATCCCAGTTCATGACAGGTGAAATTGAAAACGAGATTATGAAGGCCTATGATACGGAGCAGCCGGATATCATAATTGTGGAAGGGCAAGGTGCACTAAGTCATCCTGCTTATATTAGTTCATGTGCGATCATAAGAGGCTCAAGACCAGGTGCAATAATAGTACAGCATGCTCCAAAGCGAAAATTTCTTGGTGATTATAACTTCATGAAAATGCCAACTTTGCAAAGTGAAATTGAACTTATTGAAACTTTTTCCAAATCGAATGTGATTGCTGTTACGATCAACCATGAAAATATGACACATACAGAAATTGATAAGGCAGTCATTGAGATAGAAACACAAAACAATCTGCCAGCTACAGACGTTCTTACCCATGGATGCGATAAGTTGCTTGCAAGTATTTTCACTAGTTACCCTGAACTGGAGAGCTTACAGAAAAAAGTACTAGTTAATTGAATCAGCTTAGAACACCAAGAATAGAAATTAACATTGCCAAGCTTGCACATAATGCAAACAAACTAGCGAAATTATTTAATTCTAAAGGAATTAACCTAATGGCTGTTACTAAAACTGTCTGCGGGGATCCTGTTGTTGCTAAAACACTTTTAAACCAAAACATTCATATGCTTGCAGATTCTAAGTTAGTAAACATCATAAGAATGCAGGAAGCTGGCATCAAAGCACAATTCGTTTTATTGCGGTCACCTGCTATGAGTGAGGTTGACTTTGTTGTTAAATATGCAGATATCAGCATGAATACAGAACTGGCTGTACTGAAAAAACTTTCGACAGCTGCAACCAAACAACGCACGCTTCACAAAGTTATTCTAATGGTAGAAATGGGTGACTTGCGCGAAGGTATCATGCCACAAGACTTGGAGGAATTGATTCAGGAAGTCTTAGAACTTCCTCCACTCGAGATTGTTGGTATAGGTGCAAACTTTGCTTGCTTTGGTGGAATTAAACCAAACGAAGAAAAAATGTCTCATCTATCCTCTATCGCGAAAAATATTGAGAAGAGGTTTAAATTACCTCTCCCATACGTTTCAGGAGGCAACTCAGCTAATTACAATTGGTTCATGACTACAAGTAATACTGGCAAAATAAATAATCTAAGACTAGGAGAGTCTATTTACTTAGGGCGAGAGACGTTAAATAGGACGGAAATCCCTGAATTGTATACAGACTCCTTTACATTTACCGCTGAAATTATTGAATTAAAAACAAAACCCTCTATTCCATATGGAGATAAAGGGCAGGACGCATTTGGAACTCACCCCGAATTTCATGATCATGGTTTAATGAAAAGAGCAATCCTTGGGGTTGGATCTCAGGATGTGCTTATATCTGGCCTTACGCCTAGATTAGATATTGACATACTGGGATCAAGCAGTGATCATACCGTAATAAATATCAAGAATACGAATCTTAAAGTAGGCGACGAGGTAAAGTTTGATCTCAATTACGGCGCACTGCTTGCTGCAATGACCTCACCCTATATCATAAAAGAATATACCCGTACCCTTTATCCACCTTTTATAACACATCTGAAAAAAGATGGCCAAATTGGAACTGCCAAAGTAAAATAGTAAAGTAAAAAATTCATTATCTGCTTTTTAACTTGTTTTAAACAAATAAAAAAGGACTCTATAAGAGTCCTTTTTTTAATTATGCTTTGTTTACGTTTGTAGCTTGAGGTCCACGTTGACCTTGTTCAGTTTCAAAAGTAACTTTTTGGCCTTCGTCTAAAGATTTAAACCCTTCGCCTTGAATAGCTGAGAAATGAACGAATACGTCATCTCCACCTTCAACTTCGATGAAACCAAAACCTTTGTCTGCGTTAAACCATTTTACTGTACCTTCTTGCATGTTTGTTTCCTCCTACGTGAATTTAATTCACATTATATTACTATAGTTGCTCAATTAGATATCAAAGGCGAAAAGTTTAAACACTTATTCTTTCCTTACATACCGAACAAAAATAATTCTTCTTTAGAATACCACATGTTTTTTCTAATTGCAACCCCAAATGAAAAACTTTTTTTCCTTCTCTGTTGTTTTTCTTTTTCATTAGGACAAAAATTAAGGTCTAACCCAGGCTATTTAATACAATTAAAACTGGTTAAGTAATATAGAAGTGACTAGAAAAACCAGTATTATAATGGAAGGCTGGAAAGGCAGATGAAATCCTGCCCCAGTACTGTACATACGTGAAACTCTAATTGCATTATAAAGGAGCCTACTAAATCAGGCTCCTTTATATTTTCAGCCATCAGAATCAGATTCTTCTTTCCTCTTATTATTCAAAGCTTCAGCTGCAGAATCGGATCCCGAGTCTTCTTCCTCTTCATTGTTTTCTTCCTGATCGGAATCTGACCCATCATCTTCTTCACCGTTTTCTTCCTGATCGGAGTCTGACTCTTCGTCTTCTTCACGTTCTTCTTCCTGATCGGAGTCTGACTCTTCATCTTCCTCACGTTCTTCTTCCTGATCGGAGTCTGACTCTTCATCTTCCTCACGTTCTTCTTCCTGATCGGAGTCTGACTCTTCATCTTCTTCACGTTCTTCTTCCTGATCGGAGTCTGACTCTTCGTCTTCTTCTTCTCTGCCATCTTCCCGATCTGACTCCGAATCATCCTCCTGGTCATCAGAATTATTATCTTCTCTTTCTCTAGATTTACGCTTTTCAGATTCCGCTTTCTTTTGCTTTTTCTCCCATTCATCTTCAACCAGGCTATAGGCATCTTTAATCGATGTTCCAGTAACGAATAATTCGGTTAAGATATCGTCATTAGTTGAACTTTTCGTTGTTCTTTCACCAGTTTTAGTGTCGATAGTAATTTCTTCGACAGAATCCGGTTTTTTAAATTCCTGTGTATTTTCATCTACCATTTCAGCCATCACTTCTCTGAAGATATGTCGGGCAATTTGCTTTTCCTCTTCTGTTTTTATATAATTCTCTTCATTTATTTGCGGATATCCTGTCCATACAGCAACCGTATAATTTGTTGTGTAACCTGCAAACCAAACATCCGGAACACCATCCGTAATATTATACTCTTGCTTTGTTTCTTCATTGAAATTGGTCGTTCCTGTTTTGCCTGCTACTGCCACGCCTTCAATATTAGCAAGTCGACCAGTTCCTTCCTCTACCACGGTTTGGAGCATATCTGTAACCATGTAGGAAGTATAATCACTCATGGCCTCGACCGGTTCCGGCTGCATATTAATCTCCTTACCATCAGGTAGTACTACTTTTCTAATCACATGGGGCTCATTATATGTTCCTTCATTTCCAAAAGCTGCGTAAGCACCTGCTAGCTCTAACGGAGATATCCCCTCTTCAAAGGATCCAAGTGCATACGATTCATAAAGAGGACCTTCAATTGTAAGTCCCACATTCGACGCAAATTCTTCAGCATGTTGATTTCCTACTTCTTGAAACGTTTTTACAGCCGGTATATTCCAGGATTGTTTTAATGCCTCTCTCATGGATACAATTCCATGGTAATTGTTATTATAATTTTGTATTACTTGATCAGAGTCTGTATAGGTCATCTCTTCATCTTCTATTTGCTGATAGGTTGACCATTTCAAATGTTCGATGGCAGGTCCATAACTTAATATAGGTTTAATGGTTGATCCTGGTGAACGCTTAATAGTTGTTGCATAGTTGGTTCGACTCTTTCCTGATTCTTGATTGCGCCCCCCTCCTATTGCTTTAATTTCACCTGTTTCATTATCAACCACTGTCAAACCCGCCTGAAAGAGCTCATTTGGATAAGAGACGAATTCATCTGTATTTAAAACTTTTTCTACATGTTCTTGTGCCTCTTTATCATAGGTCGTATAAATTTCAAGCCCCTTACTATAAACCATTGAAGGGTCAACCTCTTCCATGTCCTCGAGTTCTTTATAAACTTGATCCATAAAAGCATCGGATATATCATAATTATTGCTTTTCTCTGGTGTCATATCTTCTACGGAGACGCTCTTTGCTTCCCTGTACTCTTCATCCGTTATAAAACCATGATCCTTCATAACAAACAACACTGTATTGCGGCGTTCTTCTGCCAGTTCAGGGTTTTGAAAAGGGTCATAGGCTGAGGGGCGTTGAGGAAGTCCAGCTAATAAAGCCGCTTCTTCGACAGTTAATTCGTCCATGCTTTTCCCAAAATACGTGTCAGCTGCAATCACAATACCGTAAGCGCCCTTACCAAAATAAATTTTATTTAAATAAAGCTCGAGAATTTCATCCTTGGTATATTCTTTTTCTAATTCAAGTGCGAGATAGGCTTCTTGAACTTTTCTCTCAATTGTTTTGTCTGAGGTTAACAGAGAGTTTTTAACTACTTGTTGCGTAATCGTACTTCCTCCTGCAGAACCAAATCCATTTTTAATATTGGAGACAAGTGCTCCACCAACTCTTTTTAGATCAAGACCTGAATGCTCATAAAAGCGAACGTCTTCGATTGCGATAAACGCATCTTGTACATGTTGTGGAATTTGCTCTAAATTAGTAGATTGCCGGTCTTCTCCGTTGTTTATTGTAACCATAGGCTCATCATTGTGATCATACAATGTGGATGAATTGGAATAAACAAATGCATCTTCATCGATCTCAGGTGCACTTTGGACCAAGCCATATATATGTATACTGCCGGCTATCCCGGTTACAATGAAACATAATAAAAATACGATAAATGCTCTAAAGAGAAAATTTTTCTTTTTGACTTTTTTTGTTGATGCAGCATCCTTCTTCATCGTTTACCCTCCCAATTACCTAGAAATCAATTATGTTATGACATTCCCCTTTCCACAGAAACTGAAACAAGGGAAAACTAGTAAATGGGTTTTCAACGATAACTAATTATCGTGGGATAGTGCTTATTTATACGCTGAGAATAACTTGCAAAAAAAAGTAAGCAGACGGCAGTCCAAGAATCAGTTTCAAATTCTTGAGCTATCATCTGCTTACTTTCCTCATTCACACAAACTAAGAAGAAGTTCTTACTCAACCGTTTTAGGAGTCGATAATTTTTCCAGAGCAATTTCTAAACTTCTAAGCCTGCTATGCCGAACCCACCTGGTCCTGCGTGCGTAGAAATCATTGCACCGGCTTGCATCCATTTTACATTTTCGAAACCAGCCTCTTTGGCGAGTACATCTATCCGCCGCTTAATGCTTTCATCAAGTCCAATGGAGTATTGCAAATAAAGTTGTTCTTTATCAATGTCGTATTTATTTAAATAATCCTGCATAAGTTTTTCAGCAACTACGCTCATTTTCCCGCGATATTTTTTAGTTGAAACAAGATTTCCTTCAACTAATTCGATGCATGGCTTTATTTTCAATAAAGCCCCTCCTAGATAAGCAGCATTACTTACGCGTCCACCCGCTCTTAAAAATTCTAAGCTGCCAGGAATGAAAGCCAGTCTGGACTTTGGAATCACCGTTTCTATTTTTTCGATTAATCGGGCTGGTTCGATCGCAGGTTCTTTCTCCAATAAGTCAACAGCATACATCACAATAGCAGCTAATCCACCTGTCACGTTCAACGCATCAATTAGATAAAGGTCTTCAAAACCTTCCGCAGCATTTACGGCATTTTGAAAAGAGGAAGATGCCTTTGACGTATAACCAATATGAACAATGATACAATCAGGGAAATCCGCTTTTATCTTTTTGAAAAAATCCTCATACTCGTGAGAATTTGTCGATGTTGTAGAAGGTATTTTCTTCGTGCGCTCATAGTGTTCATAAATGTCCTCCACGGGTAACGAACCATCTAAATAATCCTGACCACCCATAATAACATGCATCGGAACCACCTGTACATCATGCTTCTCTGCTAAATCTCCTGGTAAATCGGATCCACTTTCTGTAGATAAAATAATACGTCTCAATGTATATCCCCCTTTAATTTAAAACACTTTCCTTACTGTTCGCGCTGTATTGGTATGACTTAATCTAATTATACATTAGAAAGGAAGGTTATATTGAAAGAAATTCAAATTATTATACCAATTAGGAAGTTTCAGATACCACAACATACAATTGGCAGTTAATCCATTTTTAATAGTTCCCTACCCCCTATACTTTATTGCTAATCCTTTCAAGAAATTCCTGGCGTATTTATCACCGCACTCTTTATAATTCTTATGTCCTTCTTTCCTTAATAAAGCGCTTAATTCGCTTTTTGTTACAGTAACACCTGCTTCTTCTAAAATACTAAGAATATCCTCACTTGTTAATGTCAGTGCTATTTTTACTTTCTTTAGAAGGATATTATTAATATTATCAGACTGTGCTTGCTTTTCAGGTTGTTGCCCTGGTTTTGGATCTTGTTTTCCTCTTTTAAATATAATGAGGCCATTTAAAAATGACTCCAGCATAAAGTTATTGCATTTTTTCTCCGCTTCCATTTCAACTATGTCATCATCACTGCTAGTTTCATCGGAACTGACCGTTGATTTTGTCAGCATCTTTATCACTTCTTCAGTTGTTACGTCAATACCACCCAGTTTAAATATCTCTACCATATCTCTATTTTTTATTTCCAGGGCATATCTTAATCTAATCAATATATCGTTATTATTCATTTATAGACCTCCTATAGCATTGTTTATTCCATAAAAAAAGTTAAGGTAAAATCCACCTCAACTGGCGTTATTTTAACTATATCACAATTTTATTTGCTAGGCAGAAATACTATATAACATCGAGATTTAGAGTCATTTAGCCCTTACTGATGAAATCTATACTCAAGTAAGCTCTAGCGAACTGACCCACATCTCACTGCCTTGTTCAGCTGTCATGCCAAAAAGCTTGTGAATTTCAACCAAAAAAGTAGTCATTGCCACTCTAGATCCAAATCCAGTCGTTGCCGGCAACGGTGTTAAGATTCTGGAGGATGCGGGAATTGAAGTGGTCGTTGGTGTATTGGAAGAGAATTCCCGCTTCAACAATAGCTATTGCGCACGGGTCCCGTCCGCCCGAAATGCGAGCATGGCTCAAGGGTGACATAAATCGCGCCACCTTTCGTCTCGCCAGCCATTAGGATGGCATGTATTTCAGCATGCGGTTCACCAGCCTTCATATGCGTACCGTACCCACTATTCGGTTTTCATTGACAATAACTGAACCCACAAGTGGATTCGGATCTGTCTGTCCTTTCATCGCACGTGCATTGCCCAGGGCCAAATTCATGTAAAATTCACGGTTAGTCATTTGGATAAGTTCGTTCTTCCTCCATATGTCCAGAACGCTGAATCTTTGTCTGCAAGTACCCCTCATTGAACTCTGATTTATCGCCCCATAATGGTTCTCGTCCCGAAATAGGAAGACCGGCATTCTGCAGTGCTTCCAGTTTCTTGGGATTATTCGTCATGAGCTTGACAGGTTTTGTTCGTAGTGTTTTTAGAACACGAATTGCATCCTCGTAATTTCTGGAATCATCGACAAATCCTAGACTTTCGTTTGCTTCAACTGTATCGTAACCATTCTCCTGAAGTACATACGCCATCGCCTTGCTGAATAAACCAATTCCACGACCTTCATGGTTCGCCAAATAAAACAATGCACCTGCCCCATGATCCGCAATATTCTTCATCGACTGTTTTAATTGATAACCGCAATCGCATCTTTTACTGCCAAATATGTCTCCAGTATGACAAATTGAATGCATCCGGATCAGCGCATCATCCGCGTCTTTAAAATCACCGTATACAAGCACGCTCGACTGCTGATACTCCGCCAAATTGGCAGACGACAATTGGTCAATGATTTCTTGATAATTATTCGTCACTTGGCAGCGGTTAAGCCAACAATACCATTGAAAAACAACCGTTTCCCCATAAAGATTCACTGGCAGATTAATTGGTCCTACCAAGTAGATTGCACCTTCATCTGTGTCAATCAATTGAATTTTTTCTTTTAAGACATCAAGAACTTTCGGTTCCAGTTTCGCTTGTAACATTAAATCATTCCTTTCATTCCTTTTATTTAAGTTGGATTATTGTGCAAATTGAACCGTAACGTATTTCATTAGATTAACCATTCTAATCAGATGGTACCTGAAAAGTATGCTCTTTAGTATTCACACGTTTCGTGGTTATATTTCTTGATTACCCTAAATATAAAAAAAGGACCATCTATGACCAATGATTCACCCGTCTTAAGACTGTCCTTTTTTTATGTTCAGCGATAAAGACGTAGTAAAAAACTTACTCAATCACGCTTTAATTAACATTCTACATTGAATAATTCCAGAGCAGTTTCCATTGCAGCCCCGCTTCCAAAACTTAATCTTTGTCTTTTTTATTAAATAATTGGTCAACTGCCCATAGCTTACTTCCGTTTACTGCTAAATATATAGCAATCACCAAAAATGCAAGTTCTAGTTCATAGCCGGGCATTTCTGCAGTGCCTAAGAATCCAATAGCAAGTTTAACCTTTAGTATTGCACCAATCATTATGATAACAAACAGAGCGGAAACAATTCGCGTGCCGAGTCCTAAAATGAGGACAATACCTCCTACCACTTCTACTGTAGCAACAGCATATGCTAAAATTCCTGGTAAACCGATACTCTCAAACCAACCGACTGTATTTCCAATTCCCCCTTGAAACTTCACAAGTCCATGGACAAAGAAGCTGATCCCTAACACAATTCTTAATAATAATGTACTTAATCCTAATTTATTCATCTTTATTTCCTCCTATGTTTTCTTAGTTTATTTAGATAGTTTATTAAACCACACTGTAAAATCATTGTAGTTTTCTTTGGAAACAGTATGGCCAACAGGATAGGCGCTGAATGTTGAATTGGCTCCATGCTGTTTGTAAAAGGCTTCTGCATCAAGGCCCCATTCAAATGGAAGGACTTGATCATACTCACCGTGTGAAATGAATGCCGACACTTTATCTAACGGTCGAATGTCGTATTCTTCTTTTACAAAATCCGGAATATAGCCACTTAGCGCAATAATCCCTTTTATGCGTTTTCCGAGTCTCAGCCCAAGTGTCATGGACAAAATAGCTCCCTGGCTGAATCCCATCAAATATATTTCATCCGCATCAATTGGGTACTTTTCCTCCGCGTATTCAATAAAATTCTCTATTACATTTATAGCCCCTTCAAACCCGTCCCTTTGTGGCTTTCCGTACCCTTCAATGGTGAAAAAAGCATAACCCGGCGGCTGTTGAATAGGTCCTCTTATACTGAAAACAAAAAGTTCTCTTTCTATTCCCGAAACAAGGGGCATCATATCCTGTTCGTTGCTTCCCATTCCGTGTAATAAGAAAATGACTGGATATTTCTTACCTGCTTCAATGATTTCTGGGCTGCGAAGTTCATAAATAAGCTGGTCTTTCATCATTATCGAACCCCCCCTTTTATATTCTATTAGATACATTATATTCATACAGGTAAACAAGATTAGGAAAAAAAAATCATACTTCGCTTTTCAATTGGTTTCCAACAGAAAAATGGTTTTTCGAAACCTCATTAACCAGAACACAGATGCTTCTACTGAAATATTCAATGACTATTGTAAAGTACTTGCTACAACATGCATACATTGTTCAGTTGTTTCATCATCTCTGTCTTCCAGCTTAGCATGCATATAATGTACATCTTTTTTCTTTATTTAACGAATAAAGTATCCCTTTACGAATATTTATTCTTTATAACATAACATCATTTCATAGATAACGTCAACCAAATTATGTTACTATATAGTCTAATAAACAATATTTTTGGAGGGATGAACGTGGAAATCGGCTCAAAAATACGAGCTATACGTAAAAGAAAGAAAATAACGATTGCACTAATGAGCGAACAAACAGGGCTGTCTAAAGGGTTCATCAGCAACATCGAAAATGACAATACTTCTCCCTCCCTCAATACATTGCAAGTGATCGCAAGCTTTCTGGACGTTCCGCTACCCTACTTGCTTCTTGAAAAAAAGCAACACATGAAAGTTGTGAGGAAAGCTGAACGAGTGTATACAACGTTTAATGACATAAAAATAGAACATCTTACTTCCCAAAGTGGTCTTCGGATGATGCACGTTGAATTACCATCCGGTGCATCGACCGGCGAAGCGATTACTCACGAAGGTGAAGAGACCCATGTCGTTCTTAAAGGCACCATCCTTGCTGAACAAGGTGAAGACTCTGTCATAGTAGAAGAAGGCGATTCATTCAGTTGGAATGCAAGTGTGCCCCACTATGTTAAAAACATTGGAGAAAATAATGCCGTCTTACTTATTGCTGTCTACTCCGAAGAAAGCAATAAATGATAGATAATAGGCATTATCTTATAAACCTATAAATTTAATGATAACCAAACACAAAGCACCAATGGAAAAACCAAGTTCCCATTGGTATTTTGTGTTTGCCATTTTAACTAACCCAATCGGTAGAACCAGATGTAAATATGATTAATCATCTATTTTACGGTTGCCCCAGAGTCAATATGTATGACTCTGGGAGCTAGGTTTATTAGATTCGTTTTAATTCTCTACTGAATTCCTCATCAACATTCGAGATAACTCACAAATAATAATTGAAGTCATGTATCTATTACTCACCTACAACAGTAAATCTTTCGTTAACATGTTTCGCATTCTCCACTTCATCCACAACTGCAATGGCATAGTCAGCATAGCTGATATAGCTTTCACCCTTTGAATTCACAAGAAGGACATCATCCCCAGCTTTATAAGTGCCTGTTCTTTTTCCTTCTGCATCAAATAAAGCGGAAGGGCTGATAAAGGTCCATGTTAAGCCGGTTGTTTCCTGTAACTCTTTTAAGTTTCGTTCCTGGCCTTTTGCAGTTGGTTTAAATACGTCTGGAAAATCTGGAGTGTCAATTACTCGAACTGTTCTACTTTCATCAACAAATAGACTACCTGCTCCTCCGACTACGATTAATCTTGTATCTGTTCCTTTTAAAATATCTATTAGGGAATGACCTGCATCGACATGTGCTTGCTCTTCACCTAGGGGAGCTCCAAAAGCGTTTACGACTACATCAAATTGGTTAAGATCCTCTGTTACCAGATCAAGAATATTTTTTTCAATGACTGGGACATTCTGGTCTTCTAATTTCGATAAGTTCCTTACGATAGCTGTTACTTGATGACCCCGGTTAGCTGCTTCCTTTAAAATTAAATTACCCGCTTTACCACTTGCTCCGACAATTCCTATTTTCATATTTATCCATCCTCCATTTAATTTTTCAAAGTAATATTTCACTCATTCCGGTTTCCTTCTTTGTTGATTGGTTACCTATTATTTGAAAAACTCATGTTTTGCACCTTTTTATTTATTTTGGCCGATTGCTTTTTTTAACATTGGTACAACTTCAGTTGCTAGTAATTCTATATTTTTCTCCACCTTGTGAAATGGAACTCCACCAATATCAATTTGTGCTAGAAAACGTGTATGTCCATACAATTCATGTTGATGCAGGATCTTCTCCACAACTTGTTCTGGACTTCCAACAAACAGCGCTGTTCGCGGACTAGCCACTTGTTCAAAATCATCTCGGGACATTTTTGTCCCCATTCCGCGTTGGCGATTGACGTAATTCCAATAATTAGCGTAATACGGATAAAACTCATCCTTTGCCTCTTCTGTTGTTTTTGCAAGATAGGCATGTCCAGTAACACCGACATTTAATTTATCCGGTGAATGCCCAGCCTCCAAACCTGCACTTCGATATATATCAACAAGTGGCTTAAATCTCATTGGATCGCCACCCAATATGGCTAAGGCCATACCAACTCCCAGTCTCCCTGCACGAGCAGCACTTTCAGGTGTCCCTCCAACTCCAATCCAAATTGGTAGTTGTTTTTGTACTGGTCGAGGAGCGATTTCTGCATCCCTTAATGATGAACGAAACTTTCCATTCCAAGAAACAATTTCGTTTTCATTCAGCTTTAAAAGTAAATCCATATGCTCACTAAAAAGCTCATTATAATCTTTCGTGCTATATCCAAAAAGTGGAAAAGATTCGATGAAAGCTCCCCGACCAGCTAAAATTTCGGCACGACCACCTGAAATTAGATCTAATGTAGCAAAATCTTCATATAATCGAACCGGGTCAAGCGTGCTTAATACACTTGTTGTACTTGTTAATTTAATGCGCTTTGTTGCATGTGCAATTGCAGATAATACCACTGCCGGAGAGGAAACAGCATAATCTAACCGGTGATGTTCCCCTACCCCGAATATATCGAGCCCTGCTTCGTCAGCCAGTTTTGCTGCCTCAATGATTTCATCCATTCTTTGCTTAGTACTTATCGTTTTTCCGGTAAAGGGGTCTGGACCTATATCTGCAAGTGTATATATTCCTACTTCAATACCATTTTGTTTTATTGCAGACAATGCTATCTCTCCCTTTTAAACAGCTAACTCAATACGATTTCCAGATGGGTCATACGTAGTAAGTCTTCCGTCATTTTCTGTTACTGATACTCCAATTTTCTGCAAGTTATCAATCGTTTCTTTGATTGCTTCTTCATTAGGCAAAATGAGTGTGAAAGATTCCATACCAACACTATTCTCTGGTGGCTTTGGAGCTCCTACCCCATTCCAAGTGTTCACCCCAATATGATGATGATACTTCCCTGTTGAAAGGAATAATGCCTGTGCCCCGTAGCGATTAACCACATCAAATCCAAGGCCTTGTACATAGAATTCTTCTGTTTTTCTTAGCTCGGAAACATGTAAATGAATGTGTCCCATTAGCGTACCTTCAGGCATTCCTTTCCATAAACTTCCTGGCACAATATTCTCAAGTAGTCTTTCAAAATCCAATGGGTCCACTGCCATAGCTACTGCTTCCCCATTCCAATTCCATTCAGAAGGATCACGGTCGATATAAATTTCAATCTCGTTGCCATCCGGGTCATGTAAATATAGTGCTTCACTTACAAGATGATCCGATGATCCGAAACGGATACCTTTTTCTGTTAAATGGACGACGATATTAGCTAAATCTGTTTTTTCAGGTAAAAGTAGAGCAAAATGATATAATCCCGTAGTTCTTCCTTGTTTCGGTATCACGTTTTCTGGTTGTTCCAGTGATAGGATACTTGTCTTCCCATCTGTAGTGAGTTTTGTTGTCGATGATGTTTGTTCTAATATATCGAATCCGATTATTTCTTGATAATACTGCAAAGATCTTTCTAAATTCTCTACCTTTATGTTGACATGACCAACAAATGTCGTTGGTTTACTATGGAATCCCATATTATTCCTCCTAGTTTTTATTCGCGTTGAATAGTTTGTAATCTAATGATATGACCGACTTAGTCGCTGAAATAAAAAAGATCGACATTGCTAGTAATGCTAATTCAAGTTCATAACCTGCCATTTGACCATTGCCAAGGAAACCAGCTGGAAGTCTTGCTGTAATAATAGCTCCTATCATGATTAGTGCAAACAACAAGGCAATGATCTTTGTTCCAATTCCTAGAATTAATGCAATTCCTCCTACTACTTCTATAATAGCAACAGCATAGGACAGAAATCCAGGAATCCCAAGGCTGTTAAACTTTCGTATTTGAAGTTCCACCATGGATGAAGAATGTAAGACCTAATATTCTTCTTAAAATAACTTTCCCTATTTCTTGTTTATACATTTATTTTCTCTTCTTTTATCATTTGATTACTTTATGTAACTAAGTTTATGTTTGTAATAGAGTAATGTCAAGTACTTAATTTTACTTTTATAATCTAATTACATTTTGTGGTATACTATACATAAGAGGTGAATGTAAATGACACAACCAACGATCTGTCCAAAGTTTGAAAAAGCCATTTCCCTACTAAGTCAAAGGTGGACGGCATTAGTAATTTACCAATTATTACTGGGTACACAACGTTTTAGTGGAATTCAATCATCTATTGGCATAAGTGGAAAAGTATTATCGGACCGTTTAAAGGAATTAGAACAACAAGATATAGTAAAACGTGTAGTTATACCCGTAACACCAGTCATTATTGAATACTCCTTAACAGATAAAGGACATTCGATGGAACCAATACTGAGAACAATCGAGAACTGGTCTCAGGCTTGGGTTGAACCAGAATCTGAGTTATCAGCAGATTAGTTTTTAGTAAAGTTTGTACAAAACGAGGAAGGGTTGTCCTCCAAAATCGCTTTCACTGATTTGTGGGACAAGCCTTTTACATAAGATAATTAGCTCTAGACATAAATAGCCACGTCCAGATCCGGTGCCCAGCAGCTATAGCAAACGGGCGCTTCTGCTTTTGATTTCGTATCTTAGTTTTTATTTAGATTATCGTTTATTACATTTAATTCTTCTTTAGATAGACGAATTTCACTTGCTTGAGTGTTTTCACGTATACGCTCTTTCCGTTTCCCACCTGGGATTACTGCATCAACACCTTCTTGAGAAATAAACCATGTTAGTGCTAAATTCGGTAACGTCGTATTTTTGCCTGCAGCATAATCCTTTAATGCATCTACTTTATCAAGTGTATGGAGAATTATTCACCTTGGAATAATGGAACAGACTGACGCCAATCCCCGGCACTTAGTTTAGACTCTTTGGTGAATCCTCCACCGAGTAATCCAAAAGCTAATGGACCAAATTTACTTATAGGATTTTCAAATAATAAAACCAGTTCAATTTTTTGATTCTAAAAAAATAAACATCTATACTTTTAAGGACGAGACGATCGAAATGGTCATACTTGCCTAAAATGGAATGCAGGTTATAGAACCAATAGAAATCCTCGTTAACATCTAGCATTTGGAGGTAAACAAAATGAAAGTAGTAGCAATAGTAGGAAGTATTCGTAAAGACTCCTATAATTTACAACTAGCAAAACATGTTCAGAAACGTTATGCAGATCAATTAGAAGTGGAGATTTTAGACTTAGCTCCCCTACCAATGTACAATCAAGACATCGAATTAAATGCACCGCAGGAAGTTCTTGATTTCAAAGCGAAAGTTAATGAAGCAGATGCAGTTCTGTGGGTAACACCTGAGTACAATTCAACGATTCCGGGTGTATTAGGAAATGCGATTGACTGGTTAAGCCGAGTAGAAAAAGTAATGAATGGTAAACCATCTATTATTATGGGTTCTTCTATGGGAATTTTAGGTTCAGTGAAAGCACAGATGCACCTGCGAGATATCCTCTTTGCGAGCGGATTAAATTCTCCAGTTCTTGGCGGGAATGAAGTATATATAGGTGCAGCACATGAGAAATTTGACGCTGAAGGAAACTTAACAGACGAAGCAACCATCGCCTTTTTAGATGATGTCATTGCAAACTTCCAAGAATGGACAAAACCATACGTTAAACAATATGTATAATTTAATAGACACCTCTTCAATCTTATGAAGAGGTGTTTTAAAAAGGAGAATTTAAATGAAGGGTAACTATCAAAATTTATTTCAAGATAGCGCCATATAGTGGAATAGTCCGTTTCCATCCTTAATTTCCCTCGCTGTGCCAATTTGTAATGCATTCTATTATAACTTAGATTTAACTCTACATATGTAAAGTATACAAAAATAGGGAGAGAAATGTTATTGTACCATTTTCTCTCCCTATTACTTTCAAGTAATATTATAACAAGTCTTTAATTAAATTTAGGTGTGCGACTAAAGACCTTTCTTACCATCGGCTCAAAAAACTCCACTGGTAAATACTCGAAGTCGGGGTCAAAGCTATTCTGATCGTAATTTTCACAGAAATTCACACATACTTCATAAAAAGGGTTGTCTTTGTAGATATCTCGAGCATTTTTATCTGCTTCTGACATATGATCCATATAATGTTGCTGAAATACACCATGGTGTTTCACAATCCATGTTGCCTTTTCAGAAACAAATGGCTTGAGGATAGCCGCAACCATTTCACCATGAGTATGTGGTGCCAACATATAAGCAATATAAAGATTAAAGGGATTGACGTAACAACGGCAGCTGTCTTTATGGTATTCAAAGGAGCATCGATAAAAATTATAGTTAACGGTACTAAAACAACGACCAAACATCACAATAATCTATGAAAAGGAGCAGAGTCCCCATGGTCTTTAAGTCCTTTTGTAGCAGTTGCTGCTAGTGTATATGACGCATGTAGATTAGCAAGAGTACCAAAAGAATAAAATAAACACCCCTGATAAAGGCAATGTGTTTAAGACATCAATAATTGCTTGATTTCCTCCATCAACACTTAGGATCCCTGCTACATCAACGATTCCACGAATATCTGCGTCCATTTTACTTCTATAGTCTTCATGCGTCCCTGTTTGCGGAAGACACTAGGAACAATTATATTATATCCCAAGTAATAGCTGTTCCCTGTTCCACATCCTGGTTAACTTCCCTACCCAATAAAACATCATAATATTTTGGCGGGAGACCGTATCCGGGACGAATTGCTTTTAAATTATCTTTTGTAAATGCATCACCCTTTTTCATATCTTTCATTACATATAAAGAACGACGGTATTTTTTGGAGGATTCCTCTTCCTTTGTGGCGCCATAATGAATACTTCCAAGCGCTTGCCACGCTCTTTTTGTTTCCGTTATCATAGTTTGCATTTCTTCTGGTTCCAGGGAAAATCCAGCATCCACGCCGCCATCGCTCCGGGAAAGTGTAAGATGCTTCTCAATAGTGGTTGCACCAAGTGCGACGCTAGCAACTGCAACCCCGCTCCCCATCGTATGGTCAGATAGCCCAACCTGACATTGGAATAGATCTTTCATATGAGGAATTGTTAAGATATTGGTGTTTTCTGGTGAGGCTGGGTATGTGCTGGTACACTTAAGCAAGATTAAATCCTGGCAGCCTGCTTCTCGTGCAGTGTTAACTGTTTCTTCTATCTCCGCTGCAGAACACATTCCGGTTGAGATGATCATTGGTTTCTTTGTTTGGGCAACCTTTCGTATCAGGGGTAAATCCGTACATTCAAACGAGGCTATTTTATAGCAAGGAGTATTCAATGATTCCAAGAAATTCACCGCTGTTTCATCAAACGGGGTGCTGAAACCTATCATTCCTAATTTTCTGCAACGGTCGAATATAGGCTGATGCCATTCCCATGGCGTATAGGCTTCCTGGTACAGGTCGAATAACGTTTTATTCTTCCAGGGGCTTTTCGAATCCCCAATTATAAATTCCTCTCTCGAATTGTTTAATGTCATTGTTTCAGCAGTGTAGGTTTGAATTTTTAAAGCATCGGCTCCTGCTTTCGCTGCCACTTCCACAATATCCAGCGCTCGTTCAAGTGAATGATTATGATTACCCGACATCTCCGCGATAATAAACGGTGGATGGCCCGGACCGATTTGCCGGTTTTCCAGCTCAATCTCTTTCATCGTTTCCCCCCTCTCCGCTATACGACTTTATAAGTTCCGGCTTTATACGTTCCCACTTGTCAGCAAAAAGCGCCATTGGAATTACATCCAGATATTGATTGTCTTTTCGGATGTGCTCGACAAATCGCCCTTCTGATTCGAATCCCAGTTTTCTGTGAAATTGGATACTGCCGCTATTTGTATGGATTGCCTCTGAACATACCTTATATATACCTGTCTTATTGAAAATATTGTCCAACCCCAATATCCCCATAACGGTTCCTGAACCCTTTGGAGCTGTATTCTCCCCAATATAAAACCCCCAGTAACACCTGGAATGTTCGCGGTCGATATCCGAAAAGTTTATTAATCCAAGTGGACGGTCCTTATAATGAAGTAACCACACTTTATAACGCGAATTTGTGGTTACTTTAGTGAACCAATTGTAGTGCTCTTCCCAACTGATGTGATGGTCCGTATACATAAATGACTTAATGTCATCCGAGTTCCGCCATTTAAGTACTAGCGTCAAATCATTATAACTGATTGGTTTCAACTGGAAGTCTTCCATTCTAGCCATAATTATTCTCCTTTAGTTAAATGCTTTACAACTGCATACTCTTCATAGTCTTTCATTATGAATTTAGTCGCCTTTCTCATATCTTTAAACCTCTTAGAGGAATTAAGTAATCGTTGGAGATGGATTGCCAGGTCATCTTCTTGTACTTCCCGGCTCTTACCAAGATGGTAGACAGCACCCAGTTCTGACAGAAATGACAATATCTCAGACTGATTTTCTGCTGTTTCTACAGTGACAGCAGGCAATCCCATATAACACCTTTCCCATGTCGTACTGCCCCCAGCCCCAATAGCTAAATCGGCTTTTGCCATTAGTTCTGCTAAATAATCAATTTGATAATGGATATCTGTTTGGGGCATTTTTTTGCAAAATTCCCTTATGGCTGGATAACTCTGATTGGAATATCCCACCACAACATCAACTGCAATTTCTGGCCGTTTAAGACTATTAATAGCTTTGAGCGCTTTCATGGTTTCATTTGTAGGATCACTTCCACCAAATGAAATCAGTATTCGATTAACGTTGCTGCAGCTTCTTTTCACATGTCGTCGATTCCTGAACTCCTGTCTTAGTAAGAGATACTTTGGTCCCGTCAGAACTGTGGCATGTTCAGGAACTAATTTTTGATAGCGGCCTTTCATATCCCTGTACAGATTCTGGTCCAGTAAAAGGTCACAATCATGCGGCCGGTCAGCCAAATCGTCAATTACCATCAAACTGTTAACACGTGGTTTTATACTATGTTCCCACCGCCTATCCAGTGCATAGTGGTCAACAATGAACCAATTAATTGATTGTTGGTCACGCAATGTTTCAATTGTTTGTTCTGCATCTGTATCCCAGTTACTCTTGAGCCAACCTTTTAAGCCCCCCCCTTCCCCTGCGGTCTCAGGGAAAGATAAAGATAAGACCTTGAATCCATGTGCCTCGATGTTTTTAATCAAATTACCTGGAAGCTCCCTGCAAATAAATGTCACTTTGCACTGATTCCTTCGAAGATCCTCAGCAAGGACCAAACACCTCATGACGTGGCCGGATCCTATTTCCACCGAGGAATCAGTTCGTATGCAAATATTCATCGACTCACACTTTCAATCTTTTTTTTGCTGAATATGCGTATTGATCAGCCGCCAGTCTGAATTCTTTTCAAGCAAATGTATGACATCCTTCATCGTGAATTGCGGGGTGGATGGATAGAGTGCTTCAATAATCTTGCTTATTAGGATAAAGTCTTCATGCGTATCAACAGTCCAGCGATGCTGGCTGTAGTCTTCGCTGTGAGAAACATTGAACAAATTAAACATTTCTGGATTATTGACTAAATACCTGGTGACGTGCTCCCGGTCTATGCTGGATACTGCATGACTATGCGCTCTTTTTAATGCCTGAAATGAGAAAACTTCTGCATCCATTCCTCTTGGGAATGTTCGGTTTAAAGTATTTGAAACATATTGGTATTCATGAAAACGGAGTAAATAATCCCCGATAATTTTATCAATTACTTGTGGATCAATTATTGGACAATCCCCGGTTAAACGAACAACGACATCTGCCTTCACCTGAATCGCTGCCTTGTAATATCTTTCTAATACGTCGGCCTCTGAACCTCTGAAATACGAAAATCCAAGCGATTCGCACAGGTTTGCAACATCGGCATCTATAGCTTTATTTGTCGTTGCAACCAGGAGTTCGTCAATTTGTTTTGATTGCTCTACACGTTCCAGCTGAAATGCCAACAGGGGCTTTCCAAGTACTTTTTTTAAAATTTTCCCCGGCAGTCTGCTGGATCCCATTCGAGCCTGTATGATTGCCGCTACCTTCATCCTTCCACCTCAATCAATAGCATAATAGGATATCACTTTTTTCACGGCAGCTATAACGTCATCCACATCCGCATCTGTCATTTTGGGAAACAACGGAACCGTAATGATTTCCTTAAACAAACTTTCGGCTTGCGGGCATAAACCTTTTTTATACCCTAATTGCTGATAATAGGGGTGTAAATAAACGGGAATGTAATGCACATTGACTCCGACATTTTCCTTTTGTAATGCTCTGAATATTTCGTTCCGGTCTGCTTTCAGACTGCTGCCATTCATTCGCAGGATATACAAATGCCAACTCGAACTGCTATCATGGTGCTGATACGGAGTAACGATTTCCGTTGAATTTTCAAAGGCCTTGGTATACTTCCTTGAATATTCCTTTCGCTTTGCAAGAAAAGCCGGTAACTTTTTCAACTGACTTAACCCCAGTGCGGCTTGGATATCGGTCATCCGGTAGTTAACCCCAAGATCCTGCATTTCATAATACCAAGGTCCAGTTTTTCCTTTGATTTTTGAGGGATCACGAGTTATTCCATGGCTTCTGAAGCTAATAAGCCTGTCATAGAACTTTTTATTATCCGTGGTGATGATTCCTCCTTCTCCCGTAGTGATATGTTTGACCGGGTGAAAACTGAACATGGTCATATCGGCTATCGATCCAATTTTTTTCCCATTATAGGAAGCTCCAAGTGCGTGTGCAGCGTCATCTATGACAATGAGTCCGTGTTTATCAGCCAGCGTCATAATGGCATCATATTCAGCTGGCTGGCCCGTGAAATCGACAGTAATGATTACTTTTGTTTTACTATTAATAAGGGGTTCGATGGCGTCAGGGGAAATATTGTAAGTTTGAGGGTCAATATCCGCGAAAACCGGGGTTCCACCCATAAATAAAACGCTATTTGCACTTGCTGCAAACGTTATTGGAGTGGTTATCACTTCATCATTTTCTGCAACGCCGGCAACGGAACAGGCTGCATGCAAAGCGGCAGTTCCACTGGAAAACGCTACCGCATATTTGGCACCAACATATTCAGCAATTGCCTGTTCAAATTCGAAATTAGTTGGGCCGGTTGTAATGAAATCACTTTTTAATATATCGACTACCGCCTTAATATCGGCTTCATCAATCCATTGTCTTCCATATGGTAAATAGGAATCTCTAATTGGTTGGCCACCATAAAGAGCTAGTTTATCTTTACTTTTTTCCATTTTTATGCCCTTTCCTCAACTTATATAAGTTTAGTAGATCTAATCCATTCCTCCGTCTTTTTGATCCCTGTTTCCAAACTATATTCAGGCCCCCAGTCGAGCAATTCGCTGGCTTTCCTATAATCACAAAGTAATTTTGGTATTTCACTCTGTGGATGAATATGCTCTACATGTTTAATATAAGCTTCGTCCTTCACTATCAGCTCAGCCAGCTTATTAATGCTGACATCGCTGCCAAGTCCTGCGTTAACAATTTCACCATCCACCTGATGTGAGTAACCAGCCTTCACAAACAAACGGGCACAATCTTCCACATAAAGCAAATCGCGAGTTTGGGTTCCATCACCATATATCTCCAAAGGCTTACCCGCCAACATGTTTTTCAGGAAAATAGCGACAACTCCACCTTCACCTCCTGTTTTCTGATAAGGACCATACGTATTAAATGGTCTGATTACTGTTACAGGAAGACCATAGGCATAATAGTATGACAAGACAATATTCTCTCCTGCCAGTTTTGATCCTGCATAGGGAGAAGTTGGCTTAACCTGATTCATTTCATTAATTCCTTCTTCGCCCCTAGCCTGGTCATAAACCATACAGGTACTCATAAATACAACCTTCACATTGCGTCTTCGGCATTGTTCCAGAATATTAAAGGTACCAATGACATCATTATAAAAAGTACCTTTGGGATTATCTATACTATCCTGTACATTAATGCTTGCAGCCAGGTGGTAACAAATGTCAAACTGTTTAGTGAACAAATGGTTGAGTATCCGGATGTCTTTTACATCTCCTTCAATAAGTCCCATAAAGTTTTTATTTGTTTTCATGTCTTCCAGGTTTTCCACTCTTCCGTTTGACAGATCATCCAGCACCCATACCCGATGACCGTCGTTTAACAGCTGATCGACTACCCACCTTCCAATAAAGCCGGCACCACCAGTAACAAGGATATTCAAAATATCCACACTCCTTTCCAATCTTCTCCAACCATTTTATTCCCTTTGGAGAAATATGTTCGTGCGCATCTTTTTTGCCGTCTTATTTTTCCTTTTGAAAGACTCTGAGGGTATAGGCACCCAAGCCTAATTTTCTTTCACAGCGACTTTCTTCCACTTGTTTAAATCCCAGTTTTTCAAAAATATCCTTATAGTTTCTTGGAAAAATGCGCCAATGCGATGATTTTTCAGCTTCTATTGTAATCAGATAGGACCCGGTAACCCGTGCAATCTCGGGAAAAATCCATACACTATCCGGGTGAATGTGTTCCAATACTGCCATTGTAAAAACAAGATCATAACTATTCTCGGGTAATTTATTAATTATATTTTCTACCGGAGAGTGAACAATTTCTGCGTGTTCGTATAATTCGGGGTACGCCTTTTTCAATTTATTTATTGCTTCTTTGCTAATTTCAATACCAGTAAGGTTGTTAAAATTATTCTCATAAAGGTAGTTTAAATTTCTTCCTAAATTGCAACCGATTTCCAATACCTTACAGCTTTGGTCAATATATTTTTGTATATATGCAAATAAAAATTCGCTTCTTTTCACATGAGGCAGGTAATTATCCGGCAAGCATTGATTGATCCAATAATCATGGATTTCTTCAAGGCTTTTATTATTCTTATCGCTCATCTTTTTTTCCTCCTAGTTTTAATGAATCAGCCAGTCAGTCTGTTTACCAACTTGCTCAGCCGTTCACCTGACATTCCTAAATCAGGGTAGGCATAATGCAGGAACTTCTCCCTTTTGCCATCAACATGTCTGCTCCAGGCAGGGTCATTATAATATTTTACAATTAATCCCCCTAGCTTTTTTGGATCTTTCTGCACCACATCACCCAAATCGTCAAAGTAACCTGTATAGCTTGGTAATGTATTATGCAAAATGAATACGGGCTTTTTCATTAGCATAGCCTCTAAGCCTACCGTGGATGTGTAAGAAACCACGCAATCAACGTTAGGAAGAATGTCATAGAGATCAAACGCCTGTGTAGAATGAACATATGGAAAAGCTTTAGTTAGTTCATGAGGATTTGTATTGGGGAAGTCTTTAACCAGTATATTCAAATCTAGTTCCTTTGAGATAGTGTCGAGTAAAATTTTCCATTTGCCAATATTCCGATCTCCCCTAACGACAACTAGTAATGTTTTCTTCCTATTATCAAGACCGAGCTCTTTATTGAAGTCAATACGGTTTGAGGTCTGGGACTGAAATGCCTGGTCAAATCTTGGATGGCCGATAATTGCAAGGGATTTTTTTGCCACACCCAATTTTCTATACCAATCCACTTCGTACTGGCCATAGACAGCATCGATGGTTGCAATTTTCGGAATGTAACCAAACTCATTTGCTATGATTCCATGCTGCATACAAATAGTAGCAATTCCTTGTTCTGCGGCTACCAAAGCTACGACCCTTCCGAAATGGTTGGGACTTGACACAACAATACAGGAAGCAGGAACGTCTTTAAGGATCTTTTTGCATATCTCGATTTGATTTATTATCGCTTCCAGTTTAGTTAAGAGCACCTTTTGAAAGTTTTCTTCTTTATATAAGTGATGACCCTTAAAGGATTTCAATAATGCTCTAGCCTTGTTTTTTACCTGAATGGTTTCTCTTTTGATATCCGGTTTATAGTCACTTATATATTTAGTGGGGATATTATTTGCTGCAGGTTCAATGGATTTGTTTTTATTTGTGTGGATCAGCACCGTTTTGTGGGGTTTAAAATAATCGTCAAACGTCCGTGATGGAAACCGGATTAACCTATCAGCAATTACAACTACTTTTCTGTTTTCATTTTTAACGAACGATTTCTTCCTGTGTGACTGGAAATATTTATCAAATACATCCTGGAATTCTTGTTGGTCTTTCACCTGACGTGTTAATCGATTTGTGAAACTTTCATCGTATAATGCCTTCCAGATTTCAGGATTTTTGCGGATTAAGGCGGGAAAGTGTACGAGATAGGATAAAGAAAATCCACTGTATTTTAGATTCTGGAAATCGTGAATAAAGTCCAGGTATAACGACCAGTAATTTTTAACATACGTATTCATAATAGCCTCCTAGCTAACAGTATTTCTTGTAATTCTTTTAACCAGCTTCTGTAACCGCTCCCCGGAATGGCTAACATCAGGATAAGCGCTCCCAAGAAATTGCTTCTGTTTTTTTTCCACATAACATTTAAACGAAGGATCGCTAAAATAATCGATTATTATTTTACCCAATATTCGTGGATTGGTCTGAACAAGCTTATCCAGCTCATTATAATATCCTGTATAACCTGGAAAGTGGTTGTTCAGGATAAATACGGGTTTTTTAGAAAGCATTGCTTCTAGTCCTACTGTTGACGCATAGGAAACTACCGCATCAACGTTCGGAAATATATCATAAATAGAGTATCCAGCTGTCGAATAAACAAATGAAAACTCTTTTGTTAAGGGATGAGGCGTCTTACTGGGATAGTTCTTAATAACGACATTCAGATTAAGTTTTCCGATTGTCTCGATAAGTGTGCGCCATTTGCCGTTATCCTGGTTTTCTCTGATAACAATCATTAAGGTTTGTTTGCTGTTGTCTAGTCCTAAATGATTGTTGAACCTCTCTCGTTCTATTGTTGGACGGCTGAACGCCTGATCGAATCTAGGGTGGCCAATAATTTCAAGTGATACGTCAGGTGCTCCTAATTTTTTATACCATTCAGCCTCGAAATCACCATACACGGCATCGACGGTGGCTATTTTAGGAATATAGCCGAATTCACTCGCTATGATGCCATGCTGCATACAAATAGTAGGAATGCCTTTTTCTGCGGCAACTAAAGATAATATTCGGCTAATGTAGCCATGTGTAGTCGATACAACCAGACAGGAGACATGCTTATCATTTAGAAACTGACGGGACTGTTCAATTCGCTTGATTATTTCCGCTATCATATTTAAAAAGTAACTTTGAAAATTCTGGTTTTTGTAGACTGGATGGTTCTTATGGGATGCAATAATCTTCCGCGCCTTATTTTGCACCTGTGTTACCACTTTTTCCGTTTCTATTGGATAGTTAGTTAAATAATAGGTTGGTACTGTATGCGACGTTTTTTTGACTGGAACAGGTGTTTTAGGTTTCTTTTTCTTTACGGCATGATTTCCTATCAATACTTTTGCTTTATTGGGTTTCTTCCTGCGGGCAGATTTTACTTTAATCGCTGATTTATTTATCCCAGCGTGAACAATCATCGTTTGGGACGGATGGAAGATTCGCATGATACTTGGTCTGGATATCCGTAGCAACTTATCCTGATGGAAAACTACCTTTCCATGTTTACTTTTGGTGACTGATTTCCCCTTATGTTTCTGAATATAATTATAAAATGCATCCTGAATTTCCTTTTGATCGTTAACCTGACTTTTTATATGCCTGGTAAAGTCTTTGTCTGATAAGCTGTTCCAGAGTTCTGTATTGTTACTGACTAAACTATAGAAATGACAAAATAAATAGGCTATCGAGTAACCACTGTAAGTCAAATCCTTAAAATCATTAAGAAAATCAAGATACAATGACCAGTAATTTCTTAAACTAGTATTCATGGCAACCTCCTTCTATCGCTGTCTTATTTATATTAACTTCGCCGCCTTAAGTAACGAACGTAATTCCTCCATGCCTATGGGTTGCTGACTCATCGAGCTATAAATACCTGTACTAGCTACTTTGGCATTACGGTTTGTTACTTTACCTGAAAATCCGGGGATAATGTACATGCTCGGCAATTCCCAGGCTGAAGTTGATTCGTCATATGTCATCAATTCTTCATACATTTTTTCTCCTGGCCGCAAACCCATTATTTCTATTTCAATGTCCGATTTTTGCAACTGATGTATTTTACACGTTTCTTCCACTAGAATGTCCGCCAAGTCACCTAGGTTAACAACAGGCATTTTCAAAACAAATACCTCGCCACCCATCGCTTCCTTCAAGGCTTTGATGGTCAACTCAGTTGCCTGGTCCAATGTCATCATAAAGCGTGTCATGCCCCTATCTGTAACTTCTATTTTCTTTTCCTTAAATATCCTCTCTTTAAAAAGGGGTATCACTGACCCTCTTGATCCCATTACATTTCCGAACCGAACACTGGAAAATATCGTCTGACCTTCCTTCTTGCTGTATTCTACAACTGAAATTAGCCTTTCACCAATCATTTTTGTCGCACCGTAAGTGTTAGTTGGGGAGATAGCTTTATCGGAACTTGTGAAAATCACTTTTTTTACCTTTTGAGCGCGCGCAGCTTTAATAACATTGTTAGTCCCATACACATTCGTTTTTATTGCTTCATATGGATTGTACTCACATGATTCCACCCGTTTCATCGCTGCTAGATGGAACACATAATCAATATCATGCATTGCAGCTTCCAGACTTTCGTAATCGCGGATATCCCCAATAATAAAACGCAAGGTCTCCTGATTACCTGTTTCCTTTTGAAGCTGCTGTTGCTTATATTCATCCCGGCTGAATATTTTGATAATATCCGGGTTTTCTTTTATTAAATAATTCACTATACTTTTGCCAATTGTCCCGGTTCCACCGGTGATCAGTATCTTCTTTTTTTCAAAAAACACTATTATTCACTCCTTACTGCTCAACTTGATCAATTTCTTTATTTTAACCCAGGCGTTGCCCTTACCTCTCTGGTGTTACTATTTATGTATATGAATCGAGCTATCATCGGTTAAAGATGCCAGCCTACGAATTCAACCCATTTTACGTTTAAAAAGAAAAAGACTCAACTAGATTTTTCCATAAAAAATTTAGAGAGGAGTAGCTCCCCTCTTCATACGGATCCTCCATTTCGTTGTTAAGGAAATACGAAAGGGCATTGTGGAGGGATTGTCGGTGCCGTGCATGGAGGAAACAGAAGGATATCCCTTGGCTGGCAAAAGCCTGCGACTAACTCCAGCTTTACATCAAAAGTTGACTGTATGCTTTGGCATAGGCGAACTGTAATGGTAACATCAAGCTCATCAATCTCTGTAGTTGTACCAGTATCACAAGCCGCCGTACATACAAAACAATCCAAGTCCGTATACGTCACATCAACTTCAGTACCCTCAGGTGCGCAAAGGATTGCCTGCTCACAACGGGTGAACTCTACTGTCCCCACTTCGACAGTAGCTCCGCCAAGTTCTGGTATTAAGTTTACAAAAACAGTAACCACAAATTTTTTTCGGATATTCACCAACTGCAACGTAATTTCGGTACCGTCGACAATCAGTTCGCGATCCTCCCTGTCTAACACAACGATTGGATTTACGTCAGTGGGAGCCACGGTACATGTGACCGTGTTAAGATCTATATCATCACATTCCAACTGATCACCGGTAGCTGGGTTAACCGTTAAATCCAAGTCAGTCACACTCAGGTCAAATTCCGTATCATTGAGCAGCCAGTCGTATACCTTCTCTGTGTTGATACACAGAAGTTCCTGCCCTTCTGATAAATTCTCTGTTTGCATCGTACGAACACCTTCGAATAAAATTAAATTCTTTATACATATAACAGCATTAACATACTTTAACGGGCATCCCCGAATCGAAAGCAATCGGGATGCCGGTGTACTTTTAATGGATTCCGCGGCAATAGTAGCAACATTCATGACTTAAAAATCTGCCGAAAGAATGAGAATAGAAACAAGAATTTTCCCACTTCTCAAAATGGCACATTTGTCACGAATTGATGTTTCTCCAATAGTATATTAATGTGCTGTAAAAGAGTGAAAATTATTAAAGCTTAAAGGAGATTTGAAGGCTATGGAAGAAGAGTTTTACCAGGAAGAACTATCGGAATATGAAAAGCAGGTAGAAGAAATCCACACTATATTAGATACCCTCAATCAATTGAAACAGGACGTGGACTATATAAAGGATGAAGTTGAAGAAATGCGTGTGAAAGAATTACTTGAAAAGATGAATCTTATGATGGATAAAACCGATGAACATTTAATAAAAGTAGAAAATGAAATCAATTCCCAGAAAGAGGACTATTTACAGTTGAAAGATTTGATGAATCAAGATGTCCTTAAAAAGAAAGCGCCACGGCCATCGGAATACAGGAGATTACAGAATATGCTACAGTCCTACAATAATATGGGACTGTCTCCAAATCAACCAAACAGTAGCATGGCAGCAAACAGAATGTATAGACAGCCAACATCACTCAACCACTCCCGTCGAAACGGTACTTTCAGTAATGGTCAGCCACCTGTTCCAAGAAGTAATGTCACAAAAACATTCCGAAATCCTCAGCAGGAATTAAATAAAAATATTATCACCCGCTCCTCTTCATCACGGAAAAGAAAGAAATGAATCTGACGTTTATACCAACTCATCCTACCCAAAACGATTAACACGAACTTCTACATCTCTCGAAAGATAGTAATTAACAAATAATACAACTTGGGAGAATAGGGTCCGTCAAATTACCACTGTCACCCTGCTGTAGCCCTGTTCTTTCTATGTAATCTGTCGCTTTAGTCTGGATTTCCTCAATGGGGCCGGGTGTGTTGAATGACTGTTTTTACATCGACCATACTGATAGCCCAATCCTTTTTGCGAGGATTCCCCTATAATATATTATAAAAAGAAAGGAGCTGATGTTTTTGAAGGCGAGAGACATTAGTAAGCGTGCAAAAACTTCAAATTATGTAAAGCACATTAATAAACCGATTGCACTTGCCACCTCATCCGTAAAAAAGGCTACCATCAAACGTAGCGGATGCGGATGTGGGAAATCTGTTTAGTTTACAAAAAGATTGTTTCCCCTCCCGATAGAGGTGGATAATTTTTGTGAGGCTAATAGAGGAGTCATCAGGAATGCTATCTTAACTATCATGTTGTAAGTATCAAGTGTCTGTCCAGCAGCTGCCTCAGAAAGGAATCAGCGGCTTGCTGGGCAAACTTAAAGGCATAATTCCGTTAATGCAAAATTACACCTTCTAAAACTTCAGGGGAGACGACTATATCAGCTGTCTTTACTATTTAGTTTTTTTAAAGCGATCAGGTTCACTCTACTAGAGAAGTTATCCTCCTTCAATTTTGTACAGGTTATTTGCTAGTTTCGTGATAATAATTCTACTGAGAGTCTCTTCTATTTTATCCAGCTTGTTAAAGAAGTCCTGAATCTCTGTTTCCGTAAGGGAAAAGCGTCGTTTCCGTTTCTTTTTACTTTTAATTCGCAGGACGTTTTTATTCAGTGAAGTATTTACCCGTGGGGAAGAAATTTGAATCGAATCCCATAAACCGAGAATAGCGTCATATGCAAAACCTTCATTTGACCAGTCACAATAATAAGACAATCCGTTTATGTTCTGATCCCTGTATTTTACATTATAATTGCTTTCTTCTCTCCTATATACATCATTAATTGCATTATGAACTTCTTCTATGTTCACAGCCTTCACCCCTAATTGATTTGGAATAGTATCTTCCTTCGTATTCGAATTAGAGGGCACATAAGAAATAAGCGGTTTTTCAAGCAGGAATGTTTCAATACCAGATGTGCAACCATTGTGTATGACCGCCTTAGCGGCCATAAGCCACTTAATAATGTTGCCCTCATGGATCACATGACCATTTGTGTACTCGGCTAGTGCATGCCGGTACGATTCAAAATTTTCCCCCGGGTGGGGCCTGATCACGAAATTAATTTCGGGAAAACGCTCGCAGGTAGCTTTCGTCATTTCCATGAAAGAGTAATATAATTGCTTGATGTGCCTGAAATGAGGATTATCTTTCTGTCCCTTTGGGGTGTTATAAAGGGAAAACCGTGTATTAATTAAAATAAACTCTCCATAATCATTTCTTAACTGTTCAGCATCCTCTTCATAGATAGACCTGTACTTCGGTTTCAAAAGATCAATTCTTGGATTACCTGTAACATGACACCTTGCTCGCAAATCAGGATTTGCACTGGTTATAATGTTTTGCTGAAATGGCCCCCAACAGTATTCCTGTGTCACCAACTGCAGCATATCCCTTTTCATTCGGTCCCTAAGATATTTTTTATCATTAATAAGTAATCCTTCTTCATCCAATTCCACAACAACGTGACCGTTTTCTTTCGCTTTCAAAATCACCCTCTTTCGGAAGCCATGTGGATACCCCTTTGAAAAGAATATGCCTGCGGGCAATTCAGTTGATGCCATTTCCACAAGGATATGATCACCGGTGACAACAGAATAACCTTCTTTAGCTGCATAATATGCCATTAATAATTTAGCGTCCAGTTCTCGTACTTTTATTTCTACCGGTAAATACAACCATTTTTTATTTTTGCTCACTATTATACAACCTTTCCAATTATAAAGAATCAGGTGCTTACTAAAACCCGGAGTATAATTACTTTCCACAGAAATAAAAGAGAGGAGTTTATCCTCTCTTTATCCCTATGTTGAAGGCTTATCCGGTACCCCCAAATCGCCGTTCCCAGTAGGAAATACTACAGGGCACTGCGGTGGAATTGTTGGTGCTGGGCATGGAGGGAATGGAAGGACATCCCGCGGCTGACAGAAATCTGCGACAATCTCAAGTGTGACTTCAAAAGTTGATTGAATGCTCTGGCATAGACGAACTGTAACAGTCACATCAAGTTCATCAACTTCAGTAGTTGTTCCAACGTCACAAGTGGCTGTACATACAAAGCAGTCCAGATCAGTATACGTTACATCAATTTCCGTGCCCTCAGGCGCGCAAAGAATCACCTGCTCACAACGGGTGAACTCAGCAGACCCTACTTCAACAGTGGCCCCTCCAAGTTCGGGTATTAATTCTGCAAAAACAGTGACCTCAAAGTTCTTGCGGATATTCACCAATTGTAATGTTACCTCTGCCCCGTCGACCGTAAAATCCTGATCTTCTCTATCTAAAACCACGATTGGATCTACTGCAGCAGGCTCTACTGTACAAGTAACGGTATTAAGGTCAATATCGCCACACTCCAGTTGATCACCGGTAGTAGGGTTAATCGGTAAATCCAAGCCAGTTAAACTTAGATCAAAATTTGTTTCGTTTAGGATCCAGTCATATACCTTCTCTGTGTTAATACACAGAAGTTCCTGGCCCCCTTTTAAATTATCAGCTTGCATATTTATTACACCTCCAGAAGTTTGATTTCAATTATAGCTTATGCCTATGGACGGTTAAGCGTTAATGATTTTGCGGAGATATCATGATATTTAGGAAAATGGGTGAATATAATATTTACAATAATACTCCACTCAAATAGAACATCATCAATAAGTAAACAATGGATAATCATAACGAAAGAATAGATTGTTTCGTAGGTCTCAAAAAAAACTGCACATTTGTCACGAATTGATGGTTCATCAATAGTATATTAATGTGCTGTAAAAGGGTGAATGGGTATGTATCAATACAAACTATATAACTCAAGGGAGATTGATAAGTTAAAAGAAGATCTGGAAGTTTACAAGCAAACGCTTGTAACAATGGAATCCAGTAATTTATTGGATAAATATCTTCAGTTGCAACGTGAATTATATGAGATAAAACTAAAATTTTCTAAGTTTAAAGGGGAAATGAAGACTATGGAAGAGAGTTATCAGGAAAAAATAGCAGAATATGAACGGCAGGACCAAAGGAATTCGATACAAACACAGACAATAAATGACTCCCTAAATCAGCTTAAGCAGGATGTAACCTCCATTAAGGGTGAAATGAAAGAAATCCGCGTTACAGAACTTCTTGAAAAGATGAAGCTTGTGAGTAATAGGATGGATAACAGTTTAGCAATAGGAAAAAGTCAAATCGACACACAAAAAAAAGAACTTTTACAATCAAAAGAGCATATTAAGACAAATCCCCCTATAAAAACTGTCCCCAAGACTTCTGAATATAAGCGATTACAAAATATGCTTTACTCCCTAACCAATGAAAACCAGGCTCCAAGCCAGTTTAATAGCAGGACTACACCTAATAAAATGGCAAGAAAATTGCCAACAAGCAACCAGACTTCTACACGAAGCAGACAGTTTGGTGGTGTTCGGAACACCCTCTCAACAAGTAATGGGAAGAATACCCTTCAACGTTTTCCATATGAATTGAATAAGAATATAATTACCCGAACTTCCAAACCGAAACCTACAGAAAAAACATACGTAATTGCTGATAAGGAAGAATCAACTTCGTCTATTAAAAATGACAATCATTCACAGGCAGAAAATGGGAAGACAAAAATTCCAGTAGTAACCGACAACACTCAGAAGATGAATGCAGACCATAATAGCGGTCACGTAGCGAAGGCTCGAGAGGAAATGGAGGATTCACACAAGAACCTATCTTCAATTGAGAACCAGTACAATAATGAAGTCGACATCAACCAAGAAGCAGGCTTTTCAGTTGCAGAAGATAATACACTGGATACAGTAAATGAGTCAAGTGGTGAAATGGTTTCTGCAAATAGGAGTGAAATGTCTGAAGCCAAGACACGACTAAACCGAGCAGGCAGGAAGAGAGAGCTCAACTCGTTCTTCTCCTTCTTCAGGAAGAATTAAGGTATAGAAAGCCATGCAGACAGAATCGATCGTGATCCCAGAGATTATCCATAATGAAATGGTGGAAAATTGCAAGGATCGCCTGCCCTATGAGGCATGTGGGTTATTATCAGGAACTGGGAATCGTATACGATCCTTGTGGCAGTTGGAAAATGAACTGAAATCCGCAACGCGTTTCTTTGTGAGCAAACAATCAGTGGAAAAGACTATACAAAATATAAAACATCTGGAAGAACAAGTTCTGGCAATTTACCATACCCACCCTATTACCGATCCTGTTCCATCCAGTTATGATTTGAGGAATCATACAGACGAAAAAGTTTTCATGGTGATTATATCCTTTAAAACAAATCCCCCCATTACGAAATGGTATACAATTAAAGGTAACCACTATACTGAACGGCTTTTTAGCATAGAATCATAGGAACAGCTGTCCTAAATCATCTCTTAGCCTTAAAAGGCAGGTCATCAATGACCGGCCTTTTTTTTGCGAACTATTCACATGGATTCGACCTATCTTATTTGTTTCACCACATGTTAATAATAATTCTTTTTGAGCATAGAAATGGAATGAGGTTAAAAATGTGTCATTAATTTGGGAGGGTACAATTAAATGAATAACATTATTGAGCTAAAGGAAAGGTTGGCGGAATTGAATAATCAAACTAACAATTTTGTCGATGAATTCAAGAAACTCCTGCCAATGAATCCACGCCATCAATTATCGCCTTCGTTATTAGGCTACTTCACGCATTCAATAAATGTCACCACTGAAAAAAAGGAAGAAAGTATACTATTTGGAGGATTTCACATAAAAAATCTTAGTGCCAATACAATAAATGATCTTTATCTTTGTTTACGAATCGATACAGTCAATCAATATGACTTTTCAGGGAAGTTTCGTTCGGAATCTTCCTCATTAAAATCACAGGCGATGGAGGTGACCTGGGAACGGTTTAATAATAGTGACGATGAAAAGGAACTATGGTTCAGGTTAGGGGAAGATAAGCAGCTAAATCCATTTGAAAAGATTTCTTTTCCTGACTTCCATTTAACGTGGGAAAACAAGGACCCATTTTCATGCTCTATTGTTGGGTTTGTTTATTCCGAATATGAAAAAGATGGGGTTCCGTCATCTAATACCATTAACTTAAAAATACAAAAGTGATATAGGGAGGGAAACTCTTGGTTAATGATCATTTATGGTTACTCATAAATAAGGTGGTTGGTGACTATATCCCTCACATGGAGGAACTCGCCGACAGCGAAGATGCCCTAGAACTTTCAATCTTATCTCTGTTAATTCAATTGAAAATGAAAAATTTAAACGTACCCAATAAGGGATCTGAAGGAAAGCAAACGATGCAGCAGTACGGGGAAGTTTTAGAAGAAATTAACCAAACCATCGAAAATAACCAAAAACAATTTAATGAATTACTTGACTTATTGAAGAAAACAGAGTGATAAGTGCTCTGTTTTTTCTTGTATACTAAATTGCCCCATACCCAATCATGTCTAATGCGATAACAACTATCACCCATCCTCCTTATGTTAGTTAGATTAATCGAATTTCAATTTTCCTTTAATTTATCCTTACCATAATAAAATAAAACTTCTCAAATGTTGGGTCAACTAATGAGAAGCCTACCATAAAATGGGTTACCCCGTTTATATTCAGTATCCATCATATTTAGTTTTTATTTCATTTAATCTTTCTTCAATATTAAATGTGGATAACATATGTATAACAAGTAAGGCTAGAATACCTATTACGTTTGATAAACAATTAATTTCAAGGAACTCTCACGAACCCATTATTTCAGAAGGGGAATTCAAGGCTGTAAAATCACTCATAGAATCTCGTAAAAGGATTAGACCACAAGCGGAAATTCATTTATTTACTAATACTGCATCCTGTGCAGACTGTGGTAAAGGGATGCACTTTTAAAAAATCGTTAAGGCTATATATGTGGTTCTTATAATAAACACGGGATAAAAGCTTGTACAGATCACTATATTAAAGGAAAATGAACTTTATCAATCGATATTAAATGACTTGTATAATCTCTCAAATTCGTTAAACCATTCTTACTATAGTTTAACTATCAAAAAAAGAGCAGAAAATTAAGGCTTCGACACGAACAACAACTTAATAAAATAGACCTTAAAATTAAGTCTAAGAAAAGATAGGCAGGACAAGGGATTGCATGAAAAAGACCCCGCATTCGCAAATGTTTATTTTTACGAAAACAGGGTCGGTTTATCAAATGTTTATTATCACGAGCAAGAGTTTGTTTTAGTTAGACATAGTAGATAAAAGAGTTATGAGGAAAAGTTTATTTGTAGTTCTCAATTTATCAATATGCTTTTTCCTTATGGAAGATTATGATTACATGTTATGATTCCAATTTACAATACATTTTAAGACCTATTTAACTCTTCCATTCTTCAATCGGTATTAAGTTAGCCTCAATTTCTGCACGACGGTCTTCTAGAAATGGCGGCAAATCAAGTTTTGTTCCTAATTCTGCGACGGTAGAATCTGCTGTAAACCCAGGTCCGTCTGAAACAATTTCGAACATGACTCTATTTTCATCACGAAAATAAATGCTATTAAAATAATAACGATCTACAACTCCAGTACTACGATATCCGGCTGCTTTTATTTTATTATCCCATTTTTGTAAATCTGTTCCCTCTACTCGAATAGCTAAATGATGAATACTTCCCTTTCCTGGTCTTTCTCTTGGTCCGTCGAGCTGCTTAATAACAATTTCACCAAATACTTCTCCATTAACTGCCTGGTAAATCGCTTCTTTTTCTGTTCTTAAAACGTTCGTATAATTAAATATATTTTCTAGCATCTTAGAAATAGAATCCAATGATCTTACTGTAATTTCTATAGATCCCATTCCTAAAATACGGTTCTCTTCTGGTACAACCGAATCCGTCCAAGCCTGCCACTCATCAGGAATGCTCCTACCATTATTGTTAAGTAAAACAAGTCGTAACCCTTCTGGATCTTCAAAATGCAAAGCGTCATGTCCTGCGTAAGTTGTAATCTCACCATGTTTTACATTAAATTGTGATAATCTCTCTTTCCAATATAGGAGACTTTCAAACGATGGAACTAATAAGCCTATTTGTGTAATGGCATTTGTTCCACGATGAGTACTTCCAATTGTTGGAATTTCAAAAAATGATAGCTCTGTTCCAGGACTTCCTATCAAATCTCCGTAAAACAAATGATACATTGTAGGATCATCTTGATTTACGGATACTTTTACTCGACGAAGACCAAGTATTTCGTTATAAAAATGATTATTACTTCCTGCATTCCTGGTATACATGGATATATGATGGTGTCCTAGTATCATTTTTCTAATCTCTCCATTCATTATTCTTATTAAAAGCCGTACACCAATTCTTTAGCTTTCCTGTCAACAGGGTTCTTAAATGATCACCGATTGAATACAGTTCAATTTCCATTCCTTTCTCAGGATGAATTCGGTGTTTTCCCATTATGTTATCCTTGCTTTTGTAATTCCTTTGCAGCAAATCCAACTGTTTTTAATAACTGGCCTAATTCTTCTTTCTGTTCCTCTGATAAAGAACCCAAGTTTTTTACAATCACTTCAACATGTTTGGGGAAGATTTCATGAAATAGTTCTTCCCCTTTTTCAGTTAATACTACTTTCCAAAAACGTCGGTTCGATTGATCCTGCTCTTTCTTAACTAACCCCTTTTTCTCTAGCTTGTTAACTACATAAGTAATACTTCCACTTGGAATCATTAGCTTGTCACTAATGGTTTGTATATGTTGCGGCCCTTTATTGTAAAGCAATTCTAGAACCATAAAATTTTCAGCAGTTAATCCATAGCCTTGAATATCTTCTATCACATTATCGAATACTGTCTTTGATGCTTTTAACCATATTCGAAATAACCTGAGATCCTTTTCTGCTTGATCATTACCCTGATACATTCAACCACCTCCGTTTTAACTTAGTACTATTATATCCGAATTCGAAATTAGTCGATTTGTTTACCCGATTAATGAAGTGTAATTTAACACTAAAACAATACCCCCAAGAATAAGAAGGATGATTGGCATCATCATATTATTCAGTGTATCTTTAATTTTAATGTGAGTTAGAATGGCTCCAATCATGGTAGCAACAACTAAAAATCCGCCTAAAGCTGCTAATTGCTCATTCCAAACTCCTGCAATTAATAGTACAGCAGCTACAAGTTCAACCATACCTGTAAAAATACGAAAACCTGCTGAATAACCATACGTTTTAAATCCTTCTACCATTTGTTTCGAACCAAATTTCATAAGACCAAACATAATAAACCCTAACCCTAAAAGTATTTGAATAATAATTGATAACATTTGTTCTCTCCTCTTCCATATCCTAATAGTAGGATATTATAGCTTATTTTTTATAATAACGTTAAAACGGTAATGAATTTTAATCTCTATTTGCTTTTTCCACGACTAATTTTTCCGGTGTTATGTCTTCACCTAATTCATTTACAATTGTTAAACCGGTCATTGTTGTCAGCACTTTTCCACGAAACTCATCTAAATATTTTCGCCGTAATTGCGTTCTTCCTCTATTTTTTCTTCGGTTAAACTTCATTTCGTGTTTTTACTGCTAGTTCATTGATTCGTTTTAGGCAGCAGTCTTCGGGCTTACTCCTTTCTATTAAAAGTTCGGTTCTCCTCTCTATATCCTAATGTTAGGATATTTACATCCTAACATTAGGATATCGGATTGTCAATTTGGCTGGAATGAATCCGTCCGGTCCAATACCGTATTCACGCCAGCCAATTAACTGCTTCATATAAACTCTGACTTTTGGGAGTCACATCAGTTTATTGTCTCACTTCGTTTTTACCTTGAATTGGGACACTTCTAATGTTCCTCCGTCACCTCAACATTTTTTCGCTCAAAGTTATCGAGCAATGCACGCACTTCATCTGTGGACTCTGTGCTCATCAACTGATTTCTTAACTCACCCGCCCCTCTAATCCCACGGACATATATCTTAAAAAAGCGACGAAGAGGCTTGAACGCACGGGCCTCTAATGCTGAGTATTTATCAAAGAGATCCAGATGCAACCTTAAGAGATCAAGTAATTCCTTACTACTATGATCTTTCGGCTCCTTTTCAAAGGCAAATGGATTTTTAAAAATGCCACGCCCAATCATAACCCCATCCACACCGTATTTATGAGCGAGTGTTAGGCCTGTTTGACGGTCAGGGATATCCCCATTGATCGTCAAAAGTGTATCTGGTGCCACCTTGTCACGTAGTTTCTTTATCTCTGGGATCAATTCCCAATGAGCATCTACCTTGCTCATTTCCTTTTTTGTACGCAGATGAATGGAAAGATTAGCAATATCTTGTTTCAATATGTGCGTTAGCCAGTCGTGCCATTCGTCTACATTCGTGTAACCAAGTCTTGTCTTCACACTTACGGGTAATCCTCCCGCTTTCGCTGCTTCTATTAGCTCTGCTGCTACTTCCGGACGGCGAATAAGGCCGCATCCTTTCCCTTTTCCTGCCACATTAGGGACTGGACAGCCCATATTGATATCGACACCACTAAATCCTTGTTCCGCCATACCAATACTCATTTGCCGAAAATATTCAGGATGATCCCCCCATATATGGGCTACAATTGGTTGTTCATCCTCTGTAAAAGTCAAACGCCCACGCACACTTTCTTTCCCCTCTGGGTGACAATAACTTACAGAGTTTGTAAACTCCGTAAAAAACACATCAGGTCTGCCAGCTTCACTCACCACATGACGAAAAACAACATCAGTCACATCTTCCATTGGTGCCAGTACAAAAAATGGACGTGGCAAATCACGCCAGAAATTATCTATCATATTTAAATTCAATCCTCTCATACGTATACCAGGTTAAACGCTTATCTCAAAATTAAAAAGCAGGAAATGTCTCTACTTCCTTTACATTTATACCATGCTTAAGCACTTTTTATCAAACTGATCGGAAATGGTTATTTAACAAAGTATTGTTTATTTTAATTTTACACTCGCTGGACAACCAAAATAACACCAGCTAGTCCAACCTCTCCAAGTCGTATTCCTCCGTTTCCATTATAATAAAGTTTTACTAAGTAACCTCCATTTTGAAGGATTTTGGTTCAAATATTTCCGTTTTTCTAAATTGGAATACAGTTTTGCAATAATGAAGGGAAGAGAAAATCGAGAAAGGATATGCAGGACAAGGGATTCCATGAATAAGACCCCGAATTCGCAAATGTTTGTTTTTACGAAAACAGGGTCTGACGAGCAAATGTTTATATTAGTTTCACATCTTTACGAACTAACTGTGACACACATTCAACGTGTGTGGAGTGCTGATGATAGATAAAAGGTGATTCAGTCGTGTTCACCTTGAACTTTTTCTCTCGACACTAATCGTTAAGGTATTGTGTAAAGGCACTCCCACCTTAGAAACTTCTAAACCGTGCTCATTAAGTAGGTCAACTTTTTCTTTTATCAATTCTGCACTAAATTTGCAATCTCAAATTTAACATAAAACTCTTCATTAGTTTTGTTATTCAACTCTAACAACTAATTAGCTATAAAAACTAGTAAATACCTATTCCTAATTATGAATCAGTCTGATCTTTACTTTGCGATAGCCTTCTTCTCTATATCGGTTTAGACTATTCCATAATAGCGCCCGATTGTTGAATAAAAGCTACAGACTATTCCTCACTCTATAAATAGTGAGAATAGATTATCTAAAGTTGGATCATATCTGCAATTTGGTAACCAAGGTTTGTAATTTCAAATATCTCTCTTTTATTTCCTCTTTCAGTAATTAATCCCTCCTTGATTAGTTCTTCTAATGCTTCTTCCCATTTTGCAACCTCCCTTCTATCTTGAGAAGGTATCATATTCTTACCATTTGTTTGTAAATATGTACCTCCCTTATGTCTTATACACAAAATATTCCCCTGATCATCAAGACTTGCTTCTTTAAGAAGCACCCTTGAAGCTTCTGATAAATCTGGTAACGAGGTTTTGGATTCCACTTCTTCAATTTCATATGTACTAACACCATTAAATAGAGGATGTTCGTTGAGTTTTAATTGTAAATGGTGATAAAACTTTTGCTTGAAGTCTGAATGACTATCGTATTCCTCATATAAACCTCTACTTTGACATGACTGTTTGAATTGTTTTAGTTTTGTAACTTGATCTAAGTCAACTGTATCCATCGCAACTGGTTGACTCGAAAAATACAGCATAGCTGGTTTCTCAGACTTTATGTGCTTTTCAATTTCCTCAACTGTACCACTTGAATATTTATTTGTTGGTGTTCCTAAACGCGTCCAAAACGCACCAATTAGAAGATCGCACTTCTCTACTACTTGATGATTAATTACTTCTTGTGGACTGTTTCCCATTTCTGGAGAGGAGTGGGTTTCCCAACCAACAGGAAGTAAAACAATATTGCGTGCATAAGAATTTCAAAAATTACATCACGTATAATTGTTCGTTCTGATGCTACGTCACCCGGCGAAGCTATCATCACGTTGAAAACCTTAGCATTATAACTCAATATAGTATCTCCCTTCTTACAATAAATGCCTGAATCATTTCTCATATACACATTTTAGCACAGACTTCCATATTTATCCTTATATCTTCTTTCTCCTTGGCAATGCGAACTTAAAACAGAGATATCTAACTATTTTCTTTCGGTTAGAACCACCATAATTACAAGAAGAATAACGAAAACGTGAAACAAAATACTATGATACTTTTTACGGATCAACCGTAAGAAAAGTTCCTTTATTCAACAATCTGGCCCGTTTGCGGAAGACCACTCTCATTGAAATCAATAGATTTGTACGATAGGTATATTTTTTTCGATTCCAAACCTATGGATTTTTAACTTTAATCATCCAGAAAGTATGAAGTAGTAAACAGTCTGTCACTCCTCTATAAACATATTTAAATTTGTTACAAGTTAATCAGTCCACACTTCAGGGCTAGTATATAACTCAACATGACGGTATAGTTCACTGGCTAATTTTCGTGTAATAAAATAACAATACAAAGCATCTTTTATACTAAATAAATGTTCATCCTTATATGAACTTACTTCATGTTTAGCAGCGTTAAACAATTTAGCTATTACTCCCAATTCTGATATAATTCTAGCATCTAGTATTTTAATCAATTTTTTATCATATAGGCTCTTCCCTAACGGTGTTCTATATTTCCTAGTACACCGTTTAATAATTGATTCCAGATGTAATCCACACATATGAATAATATCACGGGTAAACCAAGAAAGGCTGTTCTCCCTCAATTCTAAATTCATATAAATATATTGCAAAGGGCGCAATATATCTCTGTCTTCAACATGATATCTCCCTGTTCTTCCATTATTAATATTAAAAATACCAATCCCACCGATTTCCCTATCTAATGTTAAAAGATTGTCGAAGTGTGGATTTGAACTTAAAGAATCAATCCTTTGTAACTCACTATCATTAAAATAATTACTGGCTACTGAAATTAACTTATCTTCTAGCATATTTTCTCCATTTCCCTATCGTTTTTTAATATGTTTATATAATGCCATTAGCCCTGCTACTTACTATGTTTCAATCAAAAAAGTGTCATCAACAATAGGCAACGCCAAGGTTTTTTTAACTCTCAGATATCTATTGAAGATGACATTTTTATTTTTAATTATACCAATAACCATATTATAGATACTATCCAATAGATTTACAATTTAGCTTACTGATCTTCCTGTTTGTTTATAAAAAATAGCAAAACTTAAACTACTTTTGGTGCAAATTGAGCTACTTTTCCCGCAACTTCTTTGGCAACACCAGGATTTCTTGTTATAGCATATGTAACCCCTCCTGCAATGATTACACCGCAAAAAACAGCACCGATTGCTAAAATCCTTCCATTTTCTTTAACAAAATCTCCACTCATTTCAAAATTGAATTCACCAAACCCGATTCTCACACTGTCTTTCGTCTCCTTCTTTTCCATACTAATCATCTCCTTTTATCATATTTTTAAAAACATCATTCATTTGTGTTGATTCCAGTATTGCTTTTATAACTATACCTACAACTGGCATAAGAGATAGCGTAGAGAACAAGCCCAAAACAGCAACTGCTAAAGTTTTAGAAGGAATAACCTTACCACTTTCAATTGAAGTTATAGTTTGTCTTGTCACACCAACTCTTTTTGCAAGGTCTCCTTGTGTCCATTTCATTGTTTGACGAAGTAACTTTAGATTTTTTGTTATTATCTCAGCATCTTTTTCATTTAATTGTGGTGAACCCATGTTACTTCACCTCCTAATTACAATTATACATAACTTATACGCAAAATGCAATATGAGTTTACATTTTGAAATAATAAAAGTTAAAGTGATTACATTTTATTGGAAATATAATCTATAAACATAATTGTTAGTTATGAAGTCAGTTTCAAAATTTGCCAAACGGAAAAATGCGGGTTCACATCTTTCGAAAGAGCCAAATGAAACTATATACATAACTTTTTAATTAAATTAATAAGGATTTCCCAATTGCATATTATACCACTTCAACATAAATCCTCTTATGTTGTACTTACACAAAAAAGTCTAATATAGATATCTTATATGTTGATTTCATTTGACTGGTTACAGCTAATGACAGTTGTTAGCTATAAAAATTGCTAAATCCGTCTTCAATGTTTTGATATAAAATATAATTATAGAATTAAAAGGAGATGGGGTAAATGAATACGGAACAATTTAAGAAATATCTTTCAAAAAGATACGAGAATCAAAGAGTTATTGGTGATGCAGTTTCCAGATGCAAGAGAGTTGAAAAATTTGAAGGTGATTTAGACATTCATTTTGAAAAAAATCAGGGAGTTTCAATTCTTAACAAACTTACTTATAGTAAAAGAGATGCTGGATTATTTATAGAACCAAAACATTCCATAAGTATAGAAGGTAGCAAGGGGTATATTTCTAAATACGAAGGAACATTATCGCTTTATCGAGCTGTAAATTTATATTTTGAGTACAAAAGAGAAATAATTAAATTAATTGCCAATTCACATTGATTCAATATTAAGCGGACATGTGTCCGCTTAATATTGAATCTCTTTTTCTGATTGTATTTACTTTTTTATCTTTAACATCTCATTTACAACTCTTCTGAGTATAAACCCGTTAGAAGGAAATAAATTCCTATTTCAATTTTGATCTAAAAAAAGAGACCTATATTAGATCTGTTTGTTATAAAGTATTTAAAATTAGGAAAAACAAGATTTTCTTTATTATTATTTTTGTTAGACTTTACAGCCTAAGAAGTTTTTTATCAGCTCTTTATGTTGCTCATTGCTTGGCATCCAAAAGATGTTTTGAAGACCAATTTTTTCAAACCATAAACAGTTTTAATTACAAATTTCACTTCTTGTTTGTTATAAACTCTTCATTAGGATGTGCTAAAAATCCATTAGTTTCATATATTATTAGGGTTTTAATCAGCTTTGAAATACTTTTAAGCATTTGAATTATTGGAACTACTTAATAATTACTTTGTCCATATATTTTTATGTATCCTTTGTTTGGCACTTCTCTTAAATTATGATAAGGTGTTTTTTTCTTTTTATTTATTATTGGATACCCAATCTCTTTTAGGATTTCATCTATTCGTAATTCATATTTTGTGTACCTTTCGTTATTAAATGATGCATATCGAATCTTCTTTTTCAGTATTTGTAGTTCTTCATGTAAATTAACCGAATTGTTTATTTGGTCAATTAAATCCTTACACTTTTTAACCTCTTCCTCCGTTACCTTTGCAACCCTTTATTAAATCATGTTTTTTTACCTTATGTAACTTTCGAACCATCACAACTGATTTAGACTTTAAGCCTTGGGGTTGACCGATATACACTGTATCTATCTCATACTTCTCACGTATTTTGATATGCTCTCTTTCAGGTTTTCCTTTATTGAATTTTCCCATCTTTGCTTTGTTTTGAGTATTGGAAATGTCTTCAAAAGTTGCTTTTCTTAACTGTGCAAGTATTAAATACTTTTCCAACGAATTCAAACAAAGGGCTGGTACTAGCTTCTGATCAGAAGTCTTAATTAAGTAAATAGAACCTTTCATCGCCACACCTCAATTTTCCCAGAATCCATTATTCTCTTGTATTTGTACAAAATAAGCACTCCCTACATAAACATTTTCTAACAACGCCTTCTTAGTATTCCTCTTCGCCGAGTATAACAAAGGTCATATTACTCCATTATACAATAAAATATACAAAACTATGATTCCTTAACCCAGTAGAAGTCCCCCCTTATAATAAATATGGAATTTTTCACTCATACTTTTATCTTATCCTACACAATTTGGAACCAATAAACAAGTGCGAAAACGAGAGCTCCTTCTTTCGTTAAAGCACCCAATAGTTCTATAACAAAAATGAGTAAACAACTTATTTATTTTTAGCTTGAATCAATAATAGAATTAGAACGCAAGAATAGAGAAGAACTTAACTCCCTCCAAGTGGTAAAGTTTTAACAGAAAGAAGGGATGTTTATGGAAAATCGTTCTATTGGTTTATATGAAGGCATAGCATTGTATATTGCGGCAATACTGGGGTCGGGTGTTCTTTTTATATCATCGGTTACTGCCTCTATTGCAGGACCAGCATCCATATTGTCTTGGATAATTGTAATTCTTGCTAATCTTCCACTTGCCTACACATTTGCTTGTCTAGCACGTGAATATCCAGATGCCGGGGGTGCTGCAACTTTTGTCCGACGATCATTTGGATTCCATTCTGGAAATATTGTAGGTTGGTTTTACTTTGTCACTGCAGCAGTTGGACAAACAATTGTATCTTTAACAGGGGCATTTTACGTTAGTCAGGCGTTTGGTTTATCTGATTTTGTAAGAACTTGGATAGCGTTCATCATTTTATTGATTGCAGGAATATCCAATTATAATGGAGTTAAAACAAGTGGTAAGGTTGCATTAATCTTAAGTGGTTGTTTACTCTTATTACTTACAGTTGCAGTTTTAGTTTCAATACCAAGTATAGATATGGGGAATTTCACCCCATTTGCATCTAATGGATGGTACTCAATTGGAACAGCAATAACAGCAATATTTTGGGCCTTTTTTGGATGGGAAGCTATTTGTAACCTTGCTAACCACTTTAAAGACCCCGATAAAAACATTGTTAATAGTACGATCATTAGCGTAATAATCATAGGGATATTATTTTTAGCACTGAGTTTTGTAACAATAGGAACCGGGACATATGGAAATATGGAGAATGACCTTTCACCAATTGGTGCTATAATGGGAGAAACACTAGGGTTAGGTGCACAAATTGTGACCGCCATATTGGCATTTTTCATATGTATTGGAACTTCTAATGCATTTGTAGCAAGTCTGACGCAACTCGGATACTCTTTGAGCAGAGACGGTGCGTTTCCAAAACAATTATCACATTTACATCCAATTAAACAAATTCCAAGACGTATGGTTGTTTTTGTAATTGGTTTTGCAGGTGTAGGAGTTCTTATTACAGAGTCTTTTACAATGACATTTAATGATATTTTATTTATACCGACCTCGTTAGGAGTGTTTGTGTATATTTTTTCTATGGCTGCTGGTGTTAAACTTTTTAAAAATAAAACCTTACCCTGGTGGTCCTCTTTATTATCACTAATCTTTTGTATCCTTGTGCTACCTTTTTTTCAATTGTACATTTTTGTCCCGGTTATTGTTGTTGTTTTATATGTTAGCTATATGACAATTCAAAAATTGATTATGCCTTCAAATAAAAAAAGCAATCTAAGTTGGAAAAAATTCAAAGTTTAATATAATTAATTTAGTGGTTGTAGTATAGAAAAGCCTAGACTATACATTAGCTGGAAGATTCTTTAATGATTGGAGAGAGATTATTTCATGAAATCAAATACTCAATTTTCTTTCGAGTTAATGTGGAAAGCAATAGTTAAATGTGATAAGAGATATGATGGTAAGTTTTTTTATGCTGTAAAGACAACAGGTATTTTTTGTCGACCATCTTGTAAATCTAAAACCCCAAATTATGAGAATATATGTTTCTTTGAAAATGTTGTGGAGGCTATACAACAAGGATTTCGACCATGTAAAAGATGTCAACCTGAACTATCTGTTGACATATATGATCCTCAACAAGAAATAGTGGTGGAAGCAATAAATTATCTAGAACAGCACTTTCAAGAAAAGATCACGTTAGATATCCTTGCTGACAAAATTGGTATAAGTCAGTATTATTTAATCCGTATTTTCAAGGAGAAAATAGGTCTCACTCCACATAAATACCTTGAAATAATAAGAATTCATGAAGCACAGAATTTGTTATTGACTACAGTTCATAATAGTACAGAAATTTGCTTTCAAGTAGGATACAGAAATTTCTCAAGTTTTTACAGACAATTTAAAAAAATATGCGGTTGCTCACCATCCCAATTTAGAATTAAAAGTGGGAGGGAGATTTAGGACGTGAAGCAAACAAATCATAATTTTTTTTATTGGAGTATGGCCACATACAACCAAAGGGAAGTGTACCTCATTGCTACAACTAAGGGTCTTTGCTACGTAGGTACTCAGAATAACGAATTTAAAGAGGTTACTAATAATTTTAAATCGACATTCCCAGATTATCATTTAGAACAAAACAACGAAAAATTACAGCCTTTTCTAGCTGAGTTAATGGCATATTTTCAACAGCAAAGGACTTTTTTTACTTTTCCAGTTGATATACGAGGAACTGAGTTTCAATTAGCTGTATGGAATGAATTAAGAAAAATTCCGTATGGGCAAACCTATTCTTACTCACAAATTGCATCTAATCTTGGAAGCCCCAATTCTGTTCGTGCTGTTGCAAAAGCCATTAGTTCTAACCCGGTGTTAATCATAATTCCTTGTCACAGAGTTATAGGTAAGAACGGGGATCTAGTTGGATACCGTGGAGGAATAGATATGAAGAAACAGCTACTGGAGCTAGAAATAAGAAAGCAACCGTTACTTAAATAAGATGTTTTTAAGTGTATCTGAATTATCCTTATCTAATTCTCCATAACTTTTATTTTCATTATTGCTAACAATCGTTGCTGTACTTGCATTTTCATTAAACCAAATTTCATAATCAACTAATCTTTCAGGCATATTTTCATCAAAAGTATAGAACAAAGTCGCTTTTACATCTGCTTTTCTAGCCATATTAACAACTTTATCATCCCATTTGATATGTTCGAATGCCTCCTTTAATAACTTGATTGATTCGTTATCTGTTATCATTACAACATCTTCGTAATTTCCTTCTGTATTAACCTTTTTAACATCTACTCTTGTTAATTCCCCTTTTTCCTGTCCAGAACAAGCTGTTAACAGCAAAAATACATAAAGAAAAACAATTATTTTTTTCATAAATGCCCCCATAAAATAGACGTTTACTCTTAAATGACAGTTCCATCTTTTTTCACTAACCTGCTGAGTTAGCTCAATAAGTACAGATAGAAACTCACCAGTTAGCTTAAAATTAACATTCGCAAATCATTAAAATATTTCCATCAGGATCTTTGAAATTAAAATAATGATTATGTTCAATTTCTGTAATCAAATTAACGCCCTTATTTCTCATAAAATGAAATGCTTCTTCAATGTTTTTTGTATTTAAGTGGAATACTGGAGCTCTAAATATTCTATCCTCTGAATAAATCTTGCTATCTAACACAATCCCTGTACCTTCCATAGGTATAACGTAAAGATGACCAAACTGAATTTCCCCATCTGTTTTTAACCCTAAAATATCGCAGTACCAATCTCTCGCTTTCTCTATGTTGCTTACTGGGATAAATACTGTTCCGATTTGTTTTAAAATAGGATTATCCATAAAAACACCCCTTTAAATTTTTGAGATTATTAAATATTCCACATATTTAATATAATATCCTGCCCTTTAGTATAAAAGACCGTTATAATGACAACCTCATTGTTCTGTTAAAGCACCAGTTCGAACAAGTGGGGGGCCGAAAAAATTTTCTGCTAGTGTATTCATTTTGTCTGGCTTTTCCACAACAGTCCAATGACCGCAATTTTCAATTTCGATTAATTTTGCATGTGGTATGTACTTTATTAATAATTCTTTAATTTTTGCTGGTGTTATAATATCATGACTTCCCTGTGCGACTAGAATTGGTATTTCAGATAATTTATGGACTTCGCTTCCTAAGTCATAGTTATTTTTAATATCTTCTCCTATTAATTGATTGACAAAGCTATTTATACTGGACTTCTCTTTCCTTTTTAAAATATCGACTGAAAATACGTAGTATGGGTCTAAAATATTTAAAATATCTTCATAAGTTCCAGAACCTTTTTTCATTTTTTTATCTGCCTTAAAAAACTTTATTTTATCTTTTAGGGAGATTTTTTTCAATAGTTCTTTTTCAAAAGTTTTATATCCTTTTGCCGTAACTCCTATGGCAGCTGTTAGAAGAATTTTATTAACTCTTGCTGGGTAGGTAGTTGCATAAAGTAAGGCAAGCATAGAACCCCAAGACTCTCCGAAAAGGTTCATTTTTTCCAACTTCAATTCTTTGCGTAATAATTCTAATGTCTTTACTTCATCTATCATGGAGTATGTATTACTTTTAGCGTGTTCTGATTTACCGCAACCCCTTTGATCATATAAAACCAGTTTGAACTTTTGGGCTAATGGTAAAACGTGAGGAAGAAAAAATCGATGCTCACTTCCAGGACCACCATGAAGGAAGACGATAGCTTCTCCGTCACCTATAATATTGACATGCAGTTTTTGTCCTTCTATATTAACAAAATCTATTGGTTTTTTTAATTCATTATCCATGTTTACCTCCTAATATTCTTTCTTTTTCATTCTATATTGTTCTTTAGATTTTTCCTTATTCAACTAAACTACCCCGTTAGCATTCCTGTAGTGCCTTAATTTCGAGTTTGATAAAAATAGAGCCCCTCAGTAAGATGAGAGTATAGACACCACTCTAAAACTCAAAATCTAAGGAGGAAGCTCATCCTTCTCAATAAGTGGCGGAATTTGAGCAAGTATAGCAATATTGTCTATATCAACATTAATCTTCTCTATTAGTCTTTCAATGTCTTTTGTGTACCCTTGGTATTGCTTATCAATCATTAGATTAAGAGATTCGATAACTTTTTCATATGTTATCTCCAAGCATTAGTTTGTTACTTATTTTTTTTAGTGTTGCTATTCCAGTAAAAGTATAGACTACACCTACCATTATCGCTCTATCCTTGAAATCTATATGGAGAACGTGAAAATAGTATACTTCTGATTCCATTAGGATGATAAGGCATTAGAGCATTAGCGGTCTCTAAATCAACCCATTTTATTTCAGAGATTTCATTTTCATCTATAATAGCAATCTCCCCATCTATAACTTTTACTTTGAATGTGAAGAATATTGGGTGAACTCCCTTGTCTATAAAAAAGGCTTCATTTACAGCTACGATATGTTCAATTTCAATTGTTAAATTAGTTTCTTCTCTTACTTCACGAATTATCGCCTGTTCTAACGTTTCTCCCTTTTCTACAGCTCCACCAGGAAGAGTCCAAGCAGAACCCACATTTTTCACCATAAGAATTTTTTCTTTGGCTTGATTATAAATAAGTGCATAAACAACATCTTCTCTAACCATTACCTCACTCCCCCAATAACTTTTTATCATCTGATCATTATTTTAAAAACGTATCACTAAGCAGAGAATCAAATATGTACTATATACACTTTATAACTGTATCCAACAATATCATTCTTTTGGGATAACCAATAATGCCACACACGCCAAAAGGATCACACTAATTTCTCATTTGCTTCATCATGCCATCCAGATTCGTTAAACTCTAAAGGTTTAAAAACCTGTTCTCTAAGGATTTGAGCTATAGTTTTTCCTGTGGTTAGTTTTACAATTTGTGTTAATAGCTCAATCCCCATATCACGATATGCCCAGCTGTGTCCTGAAGCAAATTCTCGGATTATTTTTCCCTCTTCTGTGTTTAATCCATGGGTATGTGTTAGTAGGTGTCTAATCGTAGTATTTTTAAATAGTTCAGTGTACTTTACAGGTAGATATTTATTGACTTCATCATCAATAGACTCTATATAACCATGATGTATTGCGTATGCAACGGCAAAGCCAATATAACTTTTACGAACAGAGGCCACATGAAATTGTGTTTCTTCCTGAATAGGTATTGCATCAGGTGCTTTTGAGTGTTTTTCCCAATATTCCTCTATAACGATTTTATTGTTATGAATAACCATTACACTTGCACCCGAACCGTCTAAAACTTGGGATGTATCTTTTACATGCGATACTACAGGTTTGAACTGACGTTTAAATTTCTCTCTATAATCATAATTTCTCCTTACCTTCAGGTACTCTATTATCAATAAAGCTAACACTATTCTTCAATTATTTTTTAAAAATTTTTCTATTATTACTTGATTTGTATTACCATCCAACAACTGTTGGCAAATCATATACCTATTCAATTCCATCTATATATCGTATGGTAAACTTTTTATTCCATAAGAATTTGGAAATAAAGGTATTTTATTATGATAACTCTTTATATTGCTCCAAAACATTAATCAAAAACTTCATATCGTATCCAGTAACTTCATTTATATTAAATGCCCATTTTTCTATTGTATCTATCTTCTGTTCAACAAATAAACCATCACTTGTACTTAAAAAACTCTCCCAATTGCTAAATTCCCAATGTGCTATTTCATTTTTATAAGGAATTCTACATTCTAATAAAGGTTTTGGATTAATCAAATTCTGAGAATATTCAGCGGCCCGCAAGAAGTAGTCCATATCTATGGGGATAATATTATATACTTGTTTAGATACCTTACCATTTGATCTGTGATAAAAGATCTCTAAACCTTGTCCTTTTGGGATTGCTTGTACGTTTGCACCAGGGAAAAAACCACTAAGTTTTTCTTCTGTATAATTCTCACTATTTGTATCAACCAGGATTGGGTTTATCCATTGATCACCTAAATCGCACAAATAACGGTTTCCTGATTCATCCAAAGCTATTACCGCAACATGAGCATCTTCACTGTTTAAGTCATGACCGATTGGATATGCTGTAATTCTTTTTTTTTGTAATTCATCGAGCAACCAAATTGCAAGGTCATAACAGTTTCCAGTTATACCAAACTGACTTCGGTGTTCTTTCATTAAAGAAACATCCCTTTGCTTCTTACGACTATCTTGATTAAAAAACCATAGTTTAGTTAATCTTTCCATAGGAAATTCATCAAATTTCCTCCATACGTTAAGAATATTCTGAGGTGCATACATATATAAGACACCTACTTTCAAATTTCTTTTTATACATTCAAGTTTGGTGAAAGACCGATATCTATTGTTCGACCGTAATTTCCATCAAAAATCGACGTTTCTCTTTCAATTTATTCACTTGGACTAATCTCAGTTTCCCTGAAACACTAAAGAAAGAAGTCATAGAAGTCTTCAAGGTAGTTTTTTAAATATAAAATTTAAAATAGCTGACTTCCTTCGTTTATCAATTTGTTGCAACAATTGTTCATTACGTTCAAATAATGGACTGAAACTATCTAATACATCAACACTCATTGGTCTCCAAGATGGATTATTTCGTGGGCTACGTCTAATTCGAGCTTTCGTCAACTTTCTATCTCCCCTCTATGAAAATAATCTCTACATTACCTATCTTTAATTAGTGCCCCTATTAATGATATTGTCGTTTTGCTTCATTACCTCTTCGGTATGTGGATCTACTCCAACTTCACCAAACTTTACTCTCGGTTCTTTAGTCACTATTTTTAATCGCTCGCTTTTATCCGATTCACTCTTATTATTCGCTTTTAGATCTTCACGTTCATCTAAAGTTTCTCTCAGCATGGATTCAATTTGTTCTAACTTGGCACTGGTATCATTTCTATGGGAGGATAATTCGTCTTTGAGTTCTGCTATGGCATCCAATATCAAATCCAACTTTTTCTCTATGTCGCTCATAATTAAAACCTCGCTTTCTAAAATATTGATTTTATTAAATAATAACATAATTATCCATTTGTAAAGCGACCTTTTTTCTGACTTATCTAAATATATTCCCCTCCCTATACTTCTACAACAAAAAAGAATCGAGAGATGAACAAGTGTTTCACTCTCGATCCTTAGTCTCATATTGGTTCCTTACTAATAAGGAATAACTTCATGATTTAATAAATAATTTAATCTCATTTCCTTCTACCTTAAAACTTTTCATATCTGGTTTACTTTCAAAATATAATTCATTTAATATGAGGTTACTTTGAACTAATTCATCATATCTATTCAATACTTCTTGTAGCCTTAGATCAGTTTGAACAAAAAGGTCTACTCGTAACTCTACTGGAAGATTCAATTCTTTCCTATATGTTTGGACAGCACGAATGAATTCCCTTACCAAGCCTTCTTCTTTTAATTCTTGCGTTAATTTTGTATCTAATAGAGTTAGGAAATTACTCCCTTCCAGTAGTTCAAAACTACCTTTGCCTTTTTTCTCAATAAGTACGTCATCCGTTGTAAGAGTGACAGTATCACCTGAATTTAATAATAACTGTATCTCTTTTTCTTCAATGAATTTTCCCTTTTCTACCTCGTCTAATTCTTCAACTTTATTTTTAACTTCGCCCATGGCTTTGCCTAACTTCGGCCCGACTACAGAGAAGTTTAATTTGAAATCAAGCTGTAACAAATCATGATAATCCTTCTCAAACTTTACTTCTTTTATATTCATTTCATCTTTAATAATAGATGAATACTTTTCCAATTGAGATAGAGTGGTTTGTTCTGTCGGAATTACAACTAATTGAGCTAATGGTTGTTTAGTTTTTATTGCTACTGTATTTCTAAGGGATCTTGTTAGCTCTATTATTTCCAATACGGCATCCATATCATTTTCCAATTGTTCATCAATAAGCGTTTCATCTGGTTGAGGATAATCCGATAAATGCACACTTTCTTTCACTAAGTTTGAGTATATGTCTTCTGTAACAAAAGGTGTATAAGGAGCCATGAGTTGCGTGAGCTTCTTCAAGACCTCAAATAAGGTGCTAAATGCTGACCTCTTATCATCATTCATACCACTGCTCCAAAAACGTTGTCTGGAACGCCTTACATACCAATTACTAAGTTCATCAACAAACGTTGCAATGGATCTTGCCCCTTTTGTAATATCATAATCATCTAGACTTTGGGCAACTTCCCTAATAACAGTATTTAACCGAGAAAGAATCCATTTATCGAGAGTTGTCTGAGTCCCACCCAAGTCACTATCTGGATTAAATTGATCAATTTCTGCATACATGGAGTAAAAAGAATAAACGTTCAAAAGTGTATCAATCACTTTAGACTTCGCATGACTAACAGTCTTCTTGGAAAAGCGTTTATTATTCCATGGTGAACTGTCAGCTAACAACGCCCATCTTAATGAATCAGCACCGAATTCATTTATTAGCTCAGAAGGGTTCAAGGCATTACCCTTACTTTTCGACATCTTTTGTGCATTTTCATCTAAAATATGTCCTAAAGAAAGTACACGTTTATATGGTGATTTTCCAGTAAACAAAGTAGAAACTGCTAATAAACTATAAAACCATCCTCTTGTTTGGTCAACACCCTCAATAACCACGTCTGCAGGAAATTGTTTCTTAAACATATCTTTATTCTCAAATGGATAATGATATTGAGCAAATGGCATCGATCCGCTATCAAACCATACATCAATAACTTCGCTTGTTCTATCCATCCTACCACCGCAAGAGCAAGTTAAATGCACTTTGTCAACATAGGGTTTATGCAATTCCATGTCTTCTGGCACTTCTTCTACTGAAAGTTTTCTTAATTCTTTGGCCGAATTTGGGGCTTTTTCTTTACCACACTCTTTACAAACCCAAACGTTTAACGGTGTTCCCCAATATCTGTTTCTACCTATATTCCAGTCAACCATATTATCTAAAAAGTTCCCAAACCTGCCATCTTTCATATGAGAAGGAAACCAGTGAACTTTTTGGTTATTTGATTGCATTTTTTCTTTTACTGCTGTCGTTTTTATAAACCACCCCTCCATAGCATAATAAAGAAGAGGACTGTCACATCGCCAACAGTGTGGATAGCTATGTTCATATTTTTGCTTATCAAATAAAAGATTTTCCTTTGAGAGCATTTTTATAATTTCTACGTCACACTCTTTTACAAATTCTCCTGCAAGTGGGGTTACGTATTCCTTATAGCGACCTTTTGAATCTACTACATTTACATAATCAAATTGATTATCCTGAATTGCCTTGTAATCATCTTCTCCATGGGCAGGTGCTATATGCACAATACCAGTTCCACTTGTATCAGTAACAAAATCTGCATCGAGAACTTTATGTCCATTGGTTAGTGTGACATAATTAAAAGGGGGTTCGTAAGAGAGACCAATTAAATCTTTTCCTTTAAATACTTCCAGAGTCTCATAATCCTCCTTAATTACAGTGGAAACCAAAGACTCTGCAAGAACAAATATTTCTGATCCTTGTCTAACTCGTACATAATTCATATTAGGATTAACAGCAACAGCAACATTACCTGGTAATGTCCATGGTGTTGTTGTCCAACCTAATAGATATTCATTTGAAGTTCCCTTTAATCGAAATTTGGCTGTAACGGATAAATCAGAAACATCTTTATATCCTTGTGCAACTTCGTGAGAACTAAGTGAAGTCTCGCAATGTGGACAATAAGGTACAACCCTGTGTCCTTTATATAAATAACCCTTCTCATGTATAGTGGATAGGATATTCCAGACAGACTCAATATACTCGTTGTTTAAGGTTACATAAGGATCATCCATATCTACCCAATAACCAAGAGCCTCAGTAAATTGTTTCCATTCATTTTCATAGGCAAAGACACTTTCTTTACATTTCTGAATAAAATTTTCGATTCCGTACTCCTCAATTTGATCCTTACCACGAATACTCAATTGTTTTTCAACTTCTAATTCCACAGGTAAGCCATGTGTATCCCAACCGGCTTTTCTTAAAACCTGATAACCAGACATTGTTTTGTACCTCGCTACAAAGTCCTTGATTGTTCTTCCAAGGGCATGACCTGCATGTGGCAAACCATTTGCAGTTGGAGGCCCTTCATAAAAAACATAGGTCTCTCTTCCTTCTCGGTTAGAAATGGAACGTTCGAACGTTCCATCCTTTTCCCATTTTTCACGAACCCTTAATTCCCTTTCAACACTGGATTCCTTCAACATTATCACCTCATTATAATTAAAAAAACTCGACCCTACATACGTAGAATCGAGTTTATAAATAAATATATAATCTTCTTTTAACTAAATAAAAAAACCATAGTAGTGGTTTTTATCAGTTCATTACACTACGTACTATCATACGTGTCCCTGATATCGGTAGAATGCCGTCAAAGTTTAAAAGCTCTTTCAACTTTGCTTCTCGGAGAGGATTTTCATTATGGTCTTAACATTGACTTCCAGCAAATCGTCAACTCTCTGTAGATAAGATAAACATAACTACTCTTTCTCGTCATCAAATTATTTATTAAATTATATAAATAATAACTAACAGTGATTTAAAAGTCAACTTACATTTTTCATTATTAGCAACCTTCTCCTAATTACCTTAACCCTTATCTTCTACTTTGTGCCTTTGTAACTAAGTTTTACAAAACCACCAAATCCCCCTCAACACCTTCTTCCACTTGCGCCCACGCCCTTTTTCACCCCTCTTTTCACCCTTCTAAAAACTACTTTTTACAAAACAGAATAGAAATTAAGGTGATAGGAGAGGCGACCTTTTGGCTTTTCCTCACGCTTTTCTTCACGCCTTTTCACCCTATTGTCCTTTAACCTTAAACCTTGTCCTTTTACTCCCACATGCTCTTTCTGACTTTAATCCAAATAAAAAAAACGAGAAACGTACCAATGGTACGCCCTCGATTCTGAGTGCAGTGTTAGAATAATCCGATACATACATATTGTCGGGTGCTTCCCCTTCTTTGTAAAACTGACTTACAGATTGTAAGAAGAGTTACATTTTTGAAAGGGAGAGTTACAGATAGACAAATCAGTTGTATTATAAAGTTCAATCAACACGACAATAACACTTTTAACTTAAATCCCTGGTTTATCAACAAATCTGAAACCTTATGCCTTAAAAAAATCAAAAAATACTTTTTTAGGATTTTTGGTTTCTACTATGTGGATTGATAATAATAACTTCGCAAATCCCCCACTCTCCCGCACCACTACAGCATTCTCATTATTTCTCTTTTTTTCAGCGATAATAATAGCTCCCTGATCAAAAGCCAGTAGTAAGTCATTATTATCTCGTGATAATAGTAACTTGCGAGTCAAAATGAAATGAATCGGAGAAAAAGCGGGAGTAAAAGTTCGTTATCACACGTTTTTATTATCAAATTTCGGCGATTTCGCAAGTTATTGTTCTTGTTAGAAAGGTTTTATTAGCTGGTTACATCACGTGTACAACCTTTTTATAAATCACCGAAAACCTCCCCCCAAACCCGCATTCCACCGTTTCAGTTAAAATAAAGTTTTCCGACAGAACCCCACTTTTTCATACTTTTATGATAAAGTTTTGCCGTTTTCCGCCGCTTTTTCACCTGTTTTTTCACCTTTTTTTCAGAGTTAAAATAGAAATCTCCGAGAATGTTGCGTAACAGAAAGATAGTAGAATGAAGGAAAAGGAAGGAAGAAAATATGGGTTAGTATTTTAATAGATTTTGGATGGTTTGTTGACAAAAATCCTGAGTGGGATATTGGACAAACCCAGTATTGACAATGGATTGAGCTGTAATTAATTTATGAAGAAACTATTAAAAAGATATTGAAATGTATTGATTTGGACATGAAAAATCCCGGGTTTCTATTGAAAAAAACCCGAGAAAATATTGGATCCAATCCCGAAATCGGAAATGTTTATTATTACGAAATCAGGGGTGGAATCGGAAATGTATATTATGTTTAGGTGATTTACTTTTTAGTTAGACATAGTAGATAGAAGATTTGTAGAGATTAGAAGAATTATTCAAACATACTTTAATCAAACTGTTACACTTCCTTTAATTTTTCCATTCATCTTCATAAATGGACAGATAAAGAGGTAAGAATACTCCTTCACCCTTATCTCCGTAATAAACCCTGTTGTATTCTACATTAAAACCACTTGCCATATAGATAATAGCATTTCTCACAAGCCTTATTGTTTCATAAGTAATTTCCTTCAAATCTGAGTAGCTTACTTTATACTCAAATTTATCATTATCTGCTAATTCTTCATCAAGAGGTTTGTCATAATGATCAAGAACCCTAATGTATCTATGTTCAATACAATTACGTAAAAGTCGTATAGTTTTTAAGTCACCTGATTTCCGGTCCAAATCCCTACTTAACCAATAAAGAGCATTAAAAGGGCTCCCTAATGCAACATCTAACTCTATTTCTTTATACCAACTTTGAAAATCTATTCTAAAAGTAGGTATTTCTTGCTTATGGAATTTACAACAAAATAAACCTATCTTATCCAAAACACTAAATGCAGTTTTTAAAGAGATTTTGAGTAACTCCGTCCTATAACCGAGTGCAGGATAATCTAATGTATTAATAAGAACATTGTAACGTTGTGATTCATGAACATTATCTTCACCTATTAGAGTATCTATCTTATAAAGAAAGTATCTAGCCATATTGTATTCTTGTTTAATGGTATTAAACCAAGAGTAATACTCCATGTTATTCTCTTCGCCAAAATATCCTAATCCCATATCAATCATTTGTATATCATCCACATTCCCATAATCATAGAATATGTTAACGTAATTTAGGGTTAAGTTTTTCCTCGCCGACCAAATTTTATAATCGTCATCAACATCTAGTGTTATTGACCATGGTTTAACATCTGATAGGTGAACATTAATTATTTTCTCCATATACCCTTTCCAGTCAATGAATTGTGCAAGTACATCATTAGTCATATCGTCAGACGTTACATTATTACATACATCTTCCAACTCAGAAATGCCTTTTTCCAAGAAAAATCGCATGACAGGTCTATTAGTAACTTTTGTTGATAGTGAATGATGTTTAATAGCTAAATTTGCTCTAGCCATTGGGAATTCATCAACAATATTTCCTACCTTCTTTAACTCTTCAACTGATTCAACTGTTCTTCCCATTTCATTATACACATTGGCTAAATTCACATAAATTTGTGAGATATATGCTTTGTTTAAAGTATCTTCTTCCACTTTTGATAAAACAATAGCATCCCGAAAACTTTTTATTCTCGATGCAAAGTTTTCAAAAACAAAGTCAGCATAATTTTCGTATTGCCTTAATATCTGAGATACCTTTTTAAATTCTTCAAACTCTTTATGAGTTATATACTGTAAAATGGCCCTATAATTTGAATTAGTGTATAAGTACATAATCTTTTCTTTATTATTAAGTTGCTCAACATCAATTGAATTAAATTTCTCTTCTATAGTAGAAACAAACATTAAAACATCTGTAACATCATTAGATTGTTTCTTCAATAGGTTTTTATCTAGCTCGTCAACTACACTTCCAATATCCATTAACTCAACCATATAATCTCTAACCATTTATGTCTCCCCAGCTTAACTATTTTGATTCAATAAATAAGTACTAATTTTAATCAATAATCTTAAACAGAAATGCTTACACAGTGAAGTATAATATACAAAAAAGCCTTAGTATACTAACAAGTTGACATCATTTAGCAAACTTTCAAATAATCTCACACACATATGTTTATCTTCTAAAACCTCGTATACTTTAATTAACTCATAATAGCTATCATGTCCCCCGCCTTCATTTATTAGGTAATTGACCATTTGTTGTTTTGTATTTGCATTATCTAAAGCTGCGGCAATCCCCAAATATAAGTATTCACTGTTTTTCTTGAAGTAGATCATATCGGGATATCTATTTACACACAAATGATTAATTAATATATTAATGTTGCCAAATATATCTACACACTTTTCAACCAAACATTCATACTGTTCAAGGGTATCAATGCAATACTTAGAATCAAGATAATTGAAAAACTGTTCAAGTTTTTCTTTAGAATCCAATCCTCTGATTATTTTAGTTAAGGTCATATTATCTGATTTAGACACCGTCGCTTTAGGATTAATATCAGATTCCTTTTTCTCGTCGACATCTACCTGCTTTGAAAATCGTTCACATAATTTAATATAGCTTTGAAACTCGGTTGAATATAGTTCTCTATCCCAACCAGCATAATCAAGTGCATCTATCTCTTGTTGAATTTTTTCTAAAATCTTTGCATGTTCTTTTTTACTGTAAAAATCAGATAGACCTATAGCAAGGTATACTTCTATTTTTCCATAATAATAAGACCAATTTGTTCTTTGATGATAATTATCGAAATAGGGATTAAAATTCATGATACATTTTTCAACTTCTGTTAAAGGGATTCCTAAATCCACCATTGTATACGCAACTTCACGATGTAATTTATTATCTAATTCCACAAACCTCATCGACTTTTCATAACAATAGAATGCAATTTCAAAGTTATTTCTAATCAATACCTCAATTAACATTTCAAATACTTTATTGTCTACGTGGTTATTGTTTAATGTAAGAGCAATATCTATCAGTTTATCAACATATATATACGCTTGTTCTTTTGATATCCAATAATTTCTGAGTAAAATTTCAAATGATCCGATTAGTATTTCATCAGCTAAAGTATCTTTTCTGGAATTCATTCTCATTATTCCATGCTCCACACCACTTAATAAAAATTGATAACTTACATTTTCATCAAAATCGGCTAACAAACAGGAAATAATAAACATGGATTCACTTGTACTAGAATAATCTATATCTTTATAACTCTCTTCCGACGTTAGCCATAGTAACTCATCGGTACTAAATAATTTCCTATATCTCTCACCATCAGCTTTCTTTATCTGGAAATATACCATTTGCATATTTTCTATTTCTTTATGGTTTAGGTAATTAATACAACCTTTTACTGTTTTTAAATTCTCCCCAGTAAGTACAAACACATAGCCAAGTAGTAAACGAACATAGTATCCTACAGTTGAATTTTTTAGAATAGTAGAAGTAGAGAATAATTTTACTATTTTAGCTAAAGAGCAAGTACCATCTAATAATAAGACATACATTTCATAAAACTTATTGTATACCATTAGGCTACTGTGTAATTTAATTTCCATACTTTTATTGTTCTTATCTGGCAATGACAAAAATGCAATAACGTTATGGTGGTTTTTCCAAAATACAGAACTTTCTATTCTCCCTAATTTAGTTATATATTTTTCTATACATTTTGTTTCCTCATCAGTTAAAACCTCCCCGGCATATTTTTTAAACCCATATATTAAGGCTTGATGTAACCCTTCAGATGGATTTAAAGAACTAATTCTTTTAAAGATTTCATTTTTTAATACTGGAAATTGTTGAAGTGACGCTAAACAATCAGGCTCACAAATTGAAATTAGATAGGATCCCAACTGGTATTCATTAAAGTCTTTTAGTAGTGATACAAACTCATTAGGTCGTTCCATAGTTAAAATATATGTTAGTGATTTCATAACAGTTAAAATTTCGGGTGTATAATCTTCCACAAATTCCTCTGCTGATAAATCATCTTTAATCTCAGAAACCATTTCTTTATATTCAACTACACCTCTTTGTCTAATAACTATATCAATATAAAACTTATTTCTCCAAAATTCATTTGCAGCTTTTTCTTCTGTGTAGTAAAGTCTATATTTTACATTTAAAAGTAGTTGCATAATTTTCTCATATTTCTCAAGAAAGAGTTTTACAGTTCCCTTTTTATTTTGTTTATATAGCTCCACTAAACTTCTAAGGAATATTTTCAATAGGTAATCTATTTCTGTATCTTTGGATTGATTTTTCGTTGTTAATCGTAGCAACTTTTCTATAATCTTATTTGGTAACTCCAGAAAATAGTCTTTAAAAACAAGGTTATCATCATTTATAATGACCTCAAAGATGTCGTTATTCTGGCTCGTTAATGCGTACGTCAAGTAGTCTGACCACTTATAATAAGGTTCATCTGCTCCCCAATTTTTGTTTTTCCCTAAATAAACACCATATAATTCCAAACTTTGAGATAAAACTAAGTTATTTGTCTTAATAGCTTCATTTTTCAAATATGGAATTAACATTTTATAGAAAAAATCTATATTAGTAAGTAAATGTTTTTCACGGAGAAACCTGCTATCTTCCTCCATTTTTTCAATAATACTGAGCATAAGAAAGTATTCCGAATACCTTCTATGCTTATATGTATAGGATTGTACTGTGTTAGTTCCATAAATATCAAAGTAATTTTCTGCCAAAAAGTCAATTATTCTATTAATCGAATAATAATCACATCTTGGTAATAAATCTAAAAGTAATGAATACAATTCCTCGTACTTAATACTTACAATTTGATGTTCAAAATTATATAATGATATTTGCTTATTCAGTTCAATAATGGTATCTTTTTTAGGATTGGGTATATTTAGTTCGTTTAGATATTTTGTATGAGATATATTATTTAAGGTCTCGTTAATATGGACTTCTATTAAGTCTGTTAAATAACTATCACTGTTGATTTTATCAATTTGCTTCCAAAATATGGACAATGTTAATGTATCCTGAATACCACTAAAAATTGTTGGATTAGTTTTAGCTAAAATATGTAGTTTCTCTTGTTTCCTAACATCGCCTTTTTCAGAAAAGTATCTTTCAATTTCCTCTTTTGATAACTCCGTTATACGATATTCATCTAAATCTTTATTTCCCATTTTTAGCTTTATCTTATTTGAACTTGCTATTCTACAAGAAATAATTATTGTCTTTGTTGATTTTTTCTCAGCTAATTCGAATATATACGCTAAAGTTGTATCAATTCTAGTATCTGATACCTCATCTAATCCATCGAACAAATATATAAAATTATTATTTTGTCCCGCAAAACCATATTCATTTTTTCTATTTCTTACAATACCTTCAAGACTTTCTAAGGAAGTTGTGTTCAAATTTACATATATTGATGTAGCTGCAATTTTATCTAATACTGCTATTTGGTCTGATTTGCTATTTTTATCAGAACCAGTATAAATTTGAAATAATTTGCTCATACATACACTTTTACCAGAACCTGGGGGGCCCGATATTAGATTTATTTTTCCATTATTTCTCAAAGCTAAATTTGAATAATCCGTAATAGATATTTTTTGTTCCTCGCCAAAAAGGTTTAATTCAATATACTCCCTAGACATTAATAACGTGTTCAATCTCATACTTTTACTATCCTGTATGTACCCCAAATGATCTGCTTCTCCAAAGAACAGTTGAACTAAATCTATATTATTTGGTTGATTAAGGACAATATCAAAATTAGACGGTAAAAACCATTGCACTGTCACACCTTTTTTATTACACTCTTCTACAATTTCTTGGGCACTTTTACTACTAGCTTTCATATTACAACTTAAAAAGATAATAATATGATCTAATCTGTTTTTCTTGGGATCTTTGTTTGTAAAGTGATTTAGAGCCTTAGTGATGGATTGCTTTAGATTTGCGTAATTCATTTTTTCAAAGAACTTGGATTGAAAACCATAATACTTCCCGTCAGAGTATTGATATGGTTCTGTCTCCAAACCTACTTGATTGAAATCAGCAATTGCCCCCTCTGTTATCCCGAATTTTCTACAAAAAATGTGATAACATAATAATTCAAAAGCATCGGTGTAATTACTATTCTTCACTTTAAATTTATCCCAATTGATAATATACATTTAACCTCTCCTCCAAATTTAGAAAAGCTCCTTTTTCCTTATTGCACCAAAACACAACAAAAGTTATTCAAAATGAGCGTTCTTTTCCTGACAATTTTAATTTTTGCTCCATTGCCAAGCATTTAGGAAAATCAACAATTCATCCCTATTGTATTCCAGAGCAATCTCAGGAAGTTCACCTTTCTCAACCATGAGTTGCAATCCCATTTCACCCGAGATCCTTGTATTGTAGTCAGGTTCTGGGCTATGGAGATACACCAGGAGCTTCTCCTTCTCATAACTATAAGCTAAGTTATCAAAGGGATTCAGTACCTCATATGTTGATAGTTCTTCGATACTCATGTTCTGAAGGTTTTGATGGATTTCACTTATCACCATCAAAAGAGCACCTAGATACTTTTCTATCATTTCTTGAACTGAGGGATTGAAAGAGGAGCTGATATTTATTGAGTATAGCCGTTGCATTTCATCAATTTCATGCCAATAGGCCTCACCTTCCCCATATCGCTCCAGATTCTCGTTTTTCAATATCTTTAGATGATCTATAGTTGACTGAGGTCTCTTAATCTCTGTTGCTTTAAGTTTATGTTGGTGGGAAAGAAAATCGTGTTCAATCTTCTTCATGACTTCTCTTAGTAACAAATATCTCTTATTTGTGTACTGAAACAATTCTTCTATTCTAATCGAATAAATCTGATCTTTCACACCAACTTTATTGCTATAGACTAAAGTCGCAAAATCTCCCTCTAATCTAGGTGTGGACCAACTTGCATAGTATCTGTTACCATCTTGTCCCTTCAAATTGACCGGGTGAACTCCAAACACCGCTCTTATATGTTTAAAATACTCATCATCTGATTTTTGTTTTAGAAAGATACTATTGTCTTTCTTAAAAGGGTATTCCAGTTTGAATACTCTAAAAAGTTGATGAACAGATTCTTTTACCAAATCCATTGAACATATTAGTTGCATTAAGTTTAGTGAGGCAACATTAGGATTTTTATGCTCATATTGAATATAAGGTATGCCATCAATAGCTACTTCAATCCAATCCATGCACGAACATATTATGTTCCAAAGGTTTTTCCCATGCTGATTTCGATATTGATTCAAAACAAAGTAATGATTACTGTTTACTACTCTACGAAATTTGCCTATCAACGTATTATCTAAAAACAAAGTATCTCCTCCATGCTTATCAGTCAAACCTTTTCTAATCCAGAATCTTCATCCTAGTGATTCAGAGCAGCATATATTTATCACTCTTATACTCTAATTCTACTAAAATAGTAGCACAACAAAAAGAAAAACAGTAAAAAGGACATATCTAATCAACGATATGCCTTGGATAAGAATTAATTTATAACATATAATATTTTTTTCACCATTAAGTCAATTAACCTACAAGTCTTAAATCTAAGTGCCTTTCTCTAATATTTCCGAAATTAGCTTTTTAACCTCTTTGTTGTTACCTCCAAATCCAGCATGTAACTGTACTTTATATACGGTCAACTTTTCCCTTTTCTTAATCCGGTCTTCTATTGCCCACTTAATCTTTCTGATTCTAAAATCATCTATACCCTCTTTGACATCCTCCAAATATTGTTGTGTCTTAACTAACTTTTCATTATGAAACCAAGGCCCAAATCCTAAAGTATTTCTTATACCCGATAGTGTCACCCTTATCGGTTTTCCTTCTTTCTGGAGGATGATTTCAACAGCCTCTCTAGCAAGCCGCAGGCATTCTTCATCTCTCTTCTCCCAATCGATCGTTCCAGCCTTTTCTTTCCCTAATTGAGCCTTTGGAGTTACTTTGTCATACCAATCCCTGTCATATCTATAAATCCATGTATGTAGCCCTTTTCCCTTCTCTTTTAGTTGACTTCTATTTGCACCTGGATTTTCCTGAATTAATTGCAACCACTGCTCTCTTCTTTTTTGAATATCAAAACTTGGATTATGTTGGACTGTAACAGATTTTCTTCCTACTACCTTCTTACTCTGAAAGAGATTATCCAGACTAACGCCTAAGAATTGCAAGAATAATAAATGTCGCAAGGGGCTTCTATTCTTATTGTTATTTCTTACAAACAATCGAATCCAATTTGATGGGCTCTCAGGATCAATATTGCTCTGCATCATTTCCAAATACTGCTTCGGGTAAAAATTCAAGAATCGTTCTTGAATATCCTTCATATACAAACTTCCATTTTTAGAAGCTAACCTTCTTTCCCTTAATCTATCAATATAGAATCCAATAAAGTACTCTAATTCTTTTCTAGGGAAGTTGCTCCTCAATAATAATTCTGCATTATAGATGTATTGAAGATTTAATAGCTTTATATTATCTGAATAATTATCTCCTAATAGATTTTCATCGCAAACTTGTTTATCGGCACATATAAACTCGATACCACTTTCTGTACTTAGTACACTACTATCTTTTAGAAGGACCTGATGTTTTAAACAGTAGTAAGCACCAACTAGCTGATGAATGGTACGCCAATAACTTTCACCCAATACTTCCATATCCTCTTTAAAGCATACTGGACAGTATCTTAAATAACTCGACTTTCGTACTTTGTCACCGCCTAGACCAATTAGTTTTTCGACATTATTTCTTGAACCATTCGAACCCCTTCGCATCGTTTCATAAATCAAATTTGACTTTTTTTGGGATAAGATGGATGTGAAAAAGGGAAACAAAGTATGTTTTTCAATTATCTCTCTAGCAGTTATCTTTGACGTTGGTGGAAGGCATTCTACAAAGGAATTAACGTATTGAGGAAAGAGAGAGGAAGATACTAAAACGTACCTTCCATACAAATCCTCTACTAAGGCCCTTTTACTAACCATCCCACACATTCTTCTATAGCGTGCAAGAACAGAATAGAAAAGCTCATTTTCATATATTTGGGGTAGAAAATTAATCATAGTCTGTCCACCTCAACCCTTTCGTTGCATCCTCTATATAGTCATTTTCAAGAAGCATTTCGTAAGGGTTTTTTTCATAATCTATTCCTTGCTGAAGTAAATATCGTAAATCATCTTCCTTATATTTTTTACGCTTTGCCTTCGTCTTTGGTTTTTCCACCTTTTCAACAATTTTTTCTTCCTCTTGCTCTTTTTTCTTTATCGGTTCTTGTTTTTTTGTTTCTTTGCTCTTGGTAACAACAAGTTGCTCCAAATCTATCCTTCTTATATCTTCATACTTTGCAATCTTATGAGGATTGCCAGACCTAATAGCCTCTAACATTGGTTGAAGCAGTCTGAATTTCTCTTTTGCTACCTTCTTAATTAGCTCTATGGATAGTTCCTCTTTCCCACTTTCTATTGCCTGCTGCTGTGAATATACAAACAACTTTATAACTAAATCCGATATACCTTGAGTCTCTTCATAGAAGGTCCTTGCAAATTCCTCATTAAAAGGAACATCTTTTCTTGTCCATTGATATTTCCACACAGACTCAAGCAAGAAGGTAAATTCATTTCCATATTGCATATTGTTATAGATGATCTCTGCATTTCCCGTTAAACGCCTTGTCATTCGTAATTCCTTTCCAAATAAATCATATGCACCCGGAGTTCCAATCAAACAGAGATTAATTCCAGTATTAATTAAGTACACAAAAAAATTCATGATTTGTTCTGCACCACGCTTCTTTATATTCTGTGTTTCATCAATAATAAGAAGACCTAATCCTATATTGTGGGATACCTGACTGATTAAAGGTAGCATGTGATCTACAGACATATTCCTAGAAACGTATTTCTTATAATTATTTGTACCTAGAAGCTCATCTATTTTCATAAAAAACTGAAGGCATAAAGCCTTTAAACTCGAATTACTAGGAGCTTCTAATTTAAGCCAAACCAATTGGATTTGATTGTAATGAATATTCTTATACTGGCTATGTACAATTATTTGAGGAATATTAATAAGCACCCGATTAATAGTGGTTGTCTTTCCGATACCTGAAAAACCAATAAACGTTCCACATCCAGCAGTAGTTCTAAAATTATGCCTGCTATTAATATCGAATGAACGATTGATTATTTCTTTACCAGATTCATTGATGTACTCTTTATAGTGTTTGTCAAATGGATTTCTTGCCAAATATCCTTGCATAATTAATGAATGGATCATATTCCAAACATCTACATGTACTGGCAAGGGAGTAAACAATTGAAATAAACGATTTGCCATATGGAGACGGTAAGCACTATCCACATGCTTTTCTTCTTCCTTATAGATTGGTTTAACCATAAGTTTTTTAATGATTCCTGCTTTATCCAATAATGGAGGCAATGCCTGAATCAAAGGATTTTCATTAAACTCTTCCAATGGAAACTCCTTGTACTCTGCTTTAATAGCTTCCATGCCATTGGGTAAAAATATTGGCTCATTCACTGTCTTCATCCCAATCTAGCTGTTGTATATATTTAAATATACTTAGTTCGTCATCATTATTCTCTTGTGATTCGACTGTATGTTGAGTTTCTATTTCTGTTTCTTCCTTTTTCTTTCTGATTAATTCACGTTGTAATTCCCGTTCCTGTCTTTGGTTTTCCCTGATGCCTCTTAAACGTTGAGATTTGCTTAAAGAGTCATCTTTCTCCATTTGTGTTTTCTTCTTTCCTTGTCCAACAATCGCTTGAATATCATCATATAACTTCATTTTCTCTTGTAGTTCTTGTTCCTTACTTTTGTCATCCATCGACTCTTCATATTTCATGATCTGATTTATTTCATCAATACCTTTATGCCTGAACTTAGTTAGATTCTCGAGAAGTGTTAATTGATGAAACTCCCCATCCTCATTAATTGTATATACATACGTTAGGTCTCTTGGATCATACCAAATTTTTATTTTTCTACTACCATTAATCCTCGCTAACTGATACCAGTTATTTTTTAATGAATAATCTGAAGCATAAAGCATTTTCTTAAACCTTACACCACGTGATGTAATGGATGCTGTAACAGTCGGAAGTAAGTGCATCTTCACTGTTTGTTGTGGTAATACACGTAATTGCCCTTTCATATTTTTCACACCATAATTCCATAACTTAGAAGGGATTTTCTCTGTATCTTCTTTAATCATCATTTCATCTAGCACATAATCACTCAATACGTGATGATTATTATGGAAAAGTACGCATTTTAGGATAACCTTTGTAAAATCTTCTAAAGTCAAATTTGCTTGTAGTCTATAATCTGTTTCTCCTCTTTCTTTTAATTCTTTTCCGTTCTTAACAACCCCATCAGCAAACGGCTTTACTTTAACATTTAACTGAGCAAATGCCTGTTCAATAATTCCTTTGTAGTCAGCCCTGTAGGGTGGAGCATTCTGGATAGAGATACCTAGTCCAGCAATAGCATCTTCTATTTGTCTACCGTTTAGTTCACCTCTGTCAGCAAAAATCCTTTGTGGTACACAAGCCACATCCCACTCCTTTTCATCCAGTGTGATACCATACTGTTTACAAAAATCCCTCTTCGGCAACATGCTATTTGCAAGAGCAACCATAACACCGGTATATGAATTAAATGTTTCAAAGGTAACGTTAATCCCGACAATCATTCTTGAAAACACATCTATACAACAAATTAGAGTTGGTCTACCAACTATTAAATTACGATCAACCGAAGAAACTAAATATATATCAAATTGTGTTGAATCAATCTGCCATAGTGTTCCTGGTCCCAATCCAGCATCTTGGGTGGAGTTACCAATAATAGTTCTGTGATTCTGAAAATAGTTTCTTGTTCCTTTTCTATCAATCAATTCCTTTTTCGAATTGTTTAACTTCTTATACCAATACAAAAACTGGTTATAGCTTGGTATTTTAGAAGGATTCTGTAAGACACGTAATTCCTTCCCTTTGTCGTCAGTTCTTATCTCTGTAAAAAAGTCCTTTAGTATTAATTCATAAGTTGTTTTAAGAGAATTCTGTCTTCCATTGTAATAATAGCGATTCAAACCTGTTTTGAAGTATTTTTTAATCTTATCATCAATATTAACTCCTTGACCGGATCCAGATTTTCTTGGTCTCCCTCTTTTCTTGTTACCGACTGATTTTTCCCCCCCTTTAGTTCCACATAAGCGAAAAGCCGGAATAAGTCCATTTTTTATCTTGCCACCCTTCCAATAGCGAATTAGATAATTTTTCATAGTAGAATAATTAATTGAATAGGATTCCAGAGCTTTTTTAATAGCAACTTCTCGGTATTTATTCTGGAAGATATGTACATTTGACTCCACTTCCTGGAACACATAGTGAACAATGTCCCAGGCACGGTTTCTTCTTTTTTTTTCTGCATCACTTAGCTCTTCTTCTGATATGAATTTGGAATATGGATCTTCTTCTAATACCTTTACTTTCCCACCTTTATAATCAGTAGTAACCTCATCTTTATCAACCATATATGGCCATCTCATTGCATTCATATCAATTACATATATAATAGAAGAAATTCTTTCATAGTAAACAACTCGAACTGTTCCCCCATCATGATACTGCAATAATAAATTCTCTGTTAGTTCCAACTGAATACATCCCCTTATAGTAGTAAATCAGTGACTCTTGAAGATAAATCTATTGGTTTTGTCATATCTACTCCTATTTCTTTTATTGCTATCAAATAACGAAATAAGAACAAACCCGATCCCTTTTGCAATCCTTCTGTCTTATCAAATGTTTTTAAGACCTCTTTCAAAGGAAGTTCATCATTATCTAAAAGGAATCTAAGCATTATTATCGACAGCTCATTTTTATCCAGATTCCCCTCCCTTCCCTCCAACAATGTTTCCCTTACCCATTCAATATTTTTAGCTAATTGTCGTGGAAGTTGTTTCTCAGTAATTACCTTCCAATCAATCCCCTTTTGCTGCCAATACCTTCTTTCAATCTCCAGCTTTTCAAAGGTTATTTTCCTTTTAAGTTCTGTTGTATTTTTTATGGTTCTTGCTATATCCATCTCTTCTCCATCGTTATCTTTTACAGTCAGCAGGAAATTTGTAGTCAAAACATAGGGCTCTTTAGTTACCTTATCCGTGAACTTATCGAACCGTAAATCTTCTTTATCATCAATAACCTCTTGAACATCTAGGAGAGGAAAGGATTCTCTAATATCAATAACCATCGAGTTAAACTCAAATAACAGAAAAGCCCTGTATTGGTTGTCCGAATGGAGTTGATGGATGCGACCAGTTTTAACGCCGTATAATCTGGTTGCACGACCCTTCGAAGAAAACTCATAGGTATTTTGCCAAGGCTTATATTCAGCTCCAACTCCCTTTCCTCTCCCTTCTTTTTTATATCTTTCTAGTTTTTCTTTGCTCCAATGATTTGTTCCCATTTAAATCCCCCCTTATTTTCTGTAGAAAAGAAAAATTGACTAGCGACAATCCCATTCGTTTTTTTTGAACAGATTATCAATAGTCAATTATTGTTTATACATATTAAGTTAAGTAATAGCACTTTTATAAGTTCACCTCTAAATAGAGATTGTCGAGATCTTCTTGCAATATCCCTAAATAACGCTTGGTTTCAGCAACGGAGCTATGATTTAACGCTATACAAATGTAGTCCAAAGAGATTCCTTTTTTAAAAGCCCAGTATCCCCAGGTTTTCCTCATGCCGTGTGTCGAGAACCTCTCCTTAACACCAACCATATCACAGGCTTCATTTAACACTGTTGCAGCATATTGCCTTGAAATAGGTTGATTGGTCCCCTTTCTACTGGTAAAAAGATAGTCATCTTGTTTTATATCAGGATACTCCTTTATGTATTCCTTAATAGCTTTTGCTAGATTTTTTGTAATGGGGAAACGCTTATATTTTCTAGTTTTCTTTTCATTAATCTCAATAAATTCCTTCTCCTTCTTTCCATCCCAAACATGACTCACTTGCAATTTCAAAATATCACTTATCCTTAACGCAGATGAGATTCCGACCATAAATAGCAAATAATCTCTCTTATTTTTTCCACGTAAATATCCTTTTACCGCTTCAAGCTGTTTTAAATCCCTTATTGGTTGAACAACCTTCATTATTACCACCTCCTTTTTAGCATTACTTAACATCATTATATCGGTGAACGAAGAAACAGCAAGAGCCTCAAGGCAAAATGGATCAAAAAATAGAATGCTATTTTACAGCATTCTATAAAGAAGTAGTTTCTTCAAATTATAAAATTTCAACTTATTTCTTTTTTAATTAATTTCAGAAAATGGTACAAAATATCTTCATGCAGATTATTTCTCTTTACATCTATCTTTATAACCTTTGCTTCCTTTTCTGTTACAATTGCTTTATATTGCATTCCCACGTCTAATTTGTCAGCATAAATAGAAGCCCAATCTTTCCCTATAAAACCTATTGTATTTCCTCCATTGTCAACAACCAATATAGCATTTTTGTCATATGGATTTTCTGCATCTCTTTTCAAGAGTAATTCGTCACCAATTTCAATTTGATTAACAAACTCTTTCCTCTCAGGTCTTGCCACTCCAACTACAGGTAACTTTTCTTTTTTTACTGCAACAATATTATTCTCCCACTCTGGAATAACATCACGATATAATTTATCCAACGTATAATACATGTCCGCATCAAGGATTAACAACTTATATTCGTTGTATTGTTCTTTAAATAATTCTACTCTTTTTATGCTTTCTATATCCCAAAAACCCTTTAATTCTACAATAACGTTATCTTCTAAGAAAAAATCAGGATGATATACCCTAGTGATCGAATCATTTTTGACTAAAAATGGTTCTTTTTCATACTCCCATTTAGCTCCCAAGTAATTTAAAACCCTTGCAAAATTAGCCTCCCAAGATGATTTGAAAACGGCTTTTAAATCACTTCTAAAACTGACTTGTGAGATTCTGGAGTCTTGCCTCTCCATCCAAAAATTAAGTGTAATATTACCACCACTACTATTATAAACACAATAATTAATTTCACTTAACCTAAAGATATCAAGGACATGGTCTGTTTTAGTGAGACTTCCCAGAGGATGATTACTTAATTCTGGTAATTCAAACCAAATAAGCCCATCTATTTCATACTGGTCACTTTTCACATCGACGTAATTTGCTGTTATACTTTTATCATAAACATGTTTTACAATATTCCTTGCATCTTCAGCGTATTTTTTATCCAATATAATATATGATTTATCTTTTCGATCAAACTCATCGTTACTCCCTCGATATACATTTGATGTTATTATTCTTACTCCTACACATAACAACTCCTTAAAAACGTTAGAAAATCTCTCCCTATCTTCATGAATTAGGAAATCTGGTTCAACATAGTACACTCTTATTTTTTTATTTTTTTCATCTTCATGAAGAATCTTGTAATTTACGATATTGTATTTTTCCATTACCTCTACAAAATTCGAACATTTTTCTTCATCTAATATGTAGGTATGAGCTAATCCATATCTTTTTACAGTACCATTTTTTAAAGTCTTCCCTATGTAGTCATATAAAAATAATTCAAAATCGTCTTTATCTGCTTGACTGGATTCAAAGTACATTGTTTCCCTCCTAAGTATAGGTAATTATTCTTCGACCCAATCTGACATATTATTTCTTCCATACAAATCCCTTAGAATTTCTGTACCCCAAGAAATTAACAGTGTAAGACCATTGTTTTCTATTCCCCATTTTCTACGTTCATCACCTTGATAACCGCCTAAAATAGAATCATACTGTTCATGCAAATAATCTCTATGTTGTTTTTTAAATAAACTAAAATCTAATCCTAATTCACTTCCAAATGGATATTCTTGTTCTAACCAATCAATCAAATCTTTTTCTTCAATATGTTTTTCCACTTCCTCAACTGAGTATGCAGCTCCGTGATCTACTAAATATGAACATTCTTGTATAAATTGTGAAACCGTAGTAAATTTTCTCACAATACATCTCCTCCTTATCTTATTTAATTCGTCAAAAATATGTATTTTCCTGCTATAAAGGTTTTACAGACATAATGAAATAATAGTTATATTGTATATTAATAGTTTTTCAGTTTCTTTCTCCCCTCATTTTTATTTAATCACTGAAAGAAAATATGCCCACAATCAATATTACAAAATACGTGTAAATTTAGGATTAAGTAAGATTCATGAACCACTTAACAAAACAAACAAATAAGATCGCTGATTTAACAACATTCCTTTGTTTCCTCCGCTAGATTTTGTAAACATGATATGGAATGAAGAGCACTCTCTTTATATCTTGAAATTTATAAGGTAACTGAAGAGCATACTTAATGCTGACCTTTTGTCTATGCTATAATTAGTTTTAGTTGTATATTATGCGAGAATAGTAATTGGAACAGGGGGGGGAAAGTTTGAACCTAAATAAACTAACAATTAATAATTATAAATCATTCGGGAATGATAGAAATATTTTATACCTTAATCAGTTTGTTACAGCTATAATAGGAAAAAATGAATCTGGGAAAAGTAACATCCTTGATGCCGTTGGAAATCTACCATACTTAGGTAAACCTAATAAAAGTTATTACAGTAACAAAAATCGGGCAGCTAGTGGAATTGAGAAAATATCAATAGTTTTAGATTTGCAGCTCAATGAGAAGGAGATTAAACAATATAGTGTAAAAGATACAAATACCGAACTTTTATTCACGAATGAATCAACAATTTCTATAAAAGGTGGTTTATCAGAAATAATAGCTCAGGATAACAGTTTGCTGGCTAGAATAGAAGAAATTGTTATAACTAAAGGAAATACAAAAATCTGGAATATAGGAAATAATGAACCAATCCGAAAACGACATACCTACATTTTAGATAATTTGAAAGAAATATCATCGATAATATTATTAAATTTTAAGCAAGTGATTAACACACTAAAACAGCAAGTCAACAGATCGCATGATAAACATAAAGAATTAATCAATACCTTAGATGAAATTAGCTCCATTCTCTCTAGCTATTATTCTTTACTTCCACGTATTTTTTATCGAGAACAAGATTTGCAACTTGAATATTCATATGATTTCGAGAAAGTAAAAGAAATTCTTAAACATAAGAATGATATTTTTTACCGATTATTAATTGCTGCGGGAATTAATGAAGAAGAGATGATAAGAGCTTTTGAAGAAAAAGTCGAAGGAGATAAACAAAACATTCGGGATGAAATTGAAGAAAAAATAATACGTAATATTGGTGAGAGGTTTAATGATTTTTATACACAAGAGACTGTTAAAATAAAGCCCCGATTTGAAGGGAACACTATAAAGTTTCGTGTTAATACTAATAATGGTAAAACAATGTTAATTACTGAAAGAAGTAATGGATTACGTTGGTACTTGAGTCTATTTATAGATATATTAGCTAATGATTTCGGAGATTCTCCTGTGATTTTTCTATTTGATGAACCTGGTGTTCATTTACACGTAAATGCCCAAAAAGAGCTACTGGATTTATTTAACCACTTATCACATAAAGGGCATAAAGTAATTTATACCACTCATTCTCCTTCCATGATTGATGGTGAGAACATACTTAACATTCGAGTGGTAGAAAAAAATGATACTGGGAACACAGTGATTTTTAACAATTGTTATGACCAAAGGTTATCTTCTGAATCCAAAATGGAAACCTTATCTCCTTTGCTCAAAGCAATCGGATCTGATTTAAAATTCAACTTAGGACCCCAAGTTTCTAAGGACAATATTCTCACTGAAGGCATTACAGACTATATGTACTTAAAAGCAATGTTGCACCATTTTCAAGTTAAGGAACCACCTAACATAATTCCTGTGGCTGGTGTTGAAAATATTAATAGAATCGTTTCTATTCTTATGGGTTGGGGATGCGATTATAAAATTTTATTAGATTATGATAATGCAGGTAGAAAAGAATATAGTGTCTTAGTTGAAAAACTTGATCCATCACTAAAAGAACATATTACATTTGTAAATGGAGGAAATGAGCCTTCTTTAGAAGACATGAAAACAGCCCCAATAACCATTGAAAACTTAATATCCGAAAATGATTTTAATAAATTGAATAACAAACTAAATAGAAAAAAGGATAATAAAGTGTTGGTTGCAAAAGAATTCTATGACAAAATTGTATCTGGACAGATAGAACCTGAGCAACAAACTATTGAAGCATTTGAAAAGATATTGAAGAAGTTGAATGTACCTATTGGAAAGAATATATTCTTGGAAGTATAAAATGTGATATTTTTAATTTAATATTATTAGATATAAAGACAAATAGAATAAAAATCACAATGTTCATTTATCGACCATTGTGATTTTCTTCAATTACTTAAATTTTTCGGGTTAGCTTTTTATTTTCACTATCAATTTAGTTTCTTCATTATGTAATTAATGAAATCCCTTATATGATTCAAATTCTCCTTAATGAAATTGAACATCCTCAAAATAGTAGTGTAATGTTTTGAAACATTATTTTTTTATCTCTATAAACTATGATTTTGTAACACCTATCCATCGTCGGCTGTTTAGGATTTATGGAATTCAAAAAACAACAGACCTTTAAATTAAGTCCACTTGATTTGGTTGAATCTAAAAATTGAGTTGATATTTCACTTTATCTAAGTGAATTTTTTATTGTTTCTTCATGTTATACCACAGTCCTAGTTAATAACTTTTGTTTCCTCACCATGTTTTTGTAAACAAAATTTCAGATGAGTCTTGTATTAAAAATTTTTTATCCTATCCCTTACTTTTTCGCATATCTTCTACAAGTCTTTTAAGTAGCTTCTCGTTTGGTGAATATAGATTTCTGTTAGCTTGCATTATCGTTAGTAGGTTCTGTGTACGGACTTGCGAGCTGTTAAATTTAAAATTAATAACTTTGCTCCCTTTACCGGTAATAACTAATAGAAAATCAGAAGTTAATGGAAAAAACTTATTTGTGTTAATTAAACCATACCCCTCCCATTCTGCTACATCTTTAACTTTTAGCATACAGTATGGATTATCACTGGTTATAAACCGAGATTTTGTAGGTGCCTTGACTATTACCCAGTTTTGATTATTTATAAAACTGATCATCTTGTCTGCAAAATCGAACATAAACTTGAGACTATGACCCTTTGGGACACTTACACCATACTCTCCTTCGTCAACAATTCTTTCAAGTTCAGCCAATTCTGCTTTCGACATATTATCCATGTCTTTTAATGTTCCTGTGTTCTTCCTATATAAAAACTCAAATTGAACTCTTGTTTTGTGAAATTTAGTAACCATAGAATTATAATTTTCTCGTTGAGCTGGGGTTCTTAGATGTTGAAACGCTATGAAGGTAGATAAGTTTAATCTATCTTCATCTGAAAATAGTTTACTATTTTCAATCTTATTAATCACATTTACATATTTACTATCTACTTCATTTGCTAAGAAGTGTTCTATAAATGGATCCTTGATTCCATCATGCTCGATAGTATAAAAATGCTTTCCATATCCTGTACTCTGTGGTCTCTGTTTTCGAAATTGGTTAGTTTTTATATCGTATATATGTAAATAATTTTCCTCGTCTGAGAATTTTTGCAGGTAAGTCTGTGGAACATAGTGTTGCTTCTTAGGAATGTTACTACTACTCATATAAACTTCCCCTTCAATATTAACTATATTAATCCAGTAACTTATTAAATTATATCACCAATAATATAAACCTTTTAATAAAGCAGAACCTATATGTTTTTTAAAATCTCCTCCATTTGATTACTGCCATTGAAAAGCACCACCTCTGCCATATTATTTACCATCGAATGACATTAAATTTACCACCGAATGCCATGCTGTTTACCAACTCAGCAACTCACTAGAGTAATTCACTATCTTAACCACAGGTTTAGCTGCTTGCCCTTGACCGCCGTGCCACTTCTTAGTGATTACTGGAAGGGGTCGGGGCCCCGCCAGCGGAACTTAGAAGTGATTGTTCGTGGTACGCTACTGATGCGGATGGAGCCCTAAAGGCTGTTTTTTTCGCCATCCGCCATCAAAACCACTACCACGGACACAAACAAGGTCAAGGGTGGTGGTTTTTTTTGCAAAATCAATATCAAAGCACGCTGGCTCACTCTATGGCATCGTGTAGAATTTATGTTTTTGTTGGTACACCATTTGGCAAAGGGTGGTAAATTTCTTGTCACTTAGTGGTAAATAACATGTCAAGGGTGGTAAATTCTGATGGCAGTATTCACCATTTTCATTTAAAAGATTGGTATAATTTCAAACCATAAATCAAAATGTTATAATTAATTTAAAAAGGGCTCCAATATCTTCATATAGATCTGATCTTTTAGCAACGACTAAATATAGTTTAAGATTAAGTTGATGAATTAAAATTATAAAGTGAATTGGGGAGAATTCTTTGGATACAAATCAAACAAAACCATATCGTATAATTGCTGAGAGTATTCCTTTCGAACATGAACAAAAGGAAAAAATATTTAAGACTTTCTTTGCAGTTTCTGACTATAACAAAAAGCACCCCAATCCTGGGGCATGTCATCTGGTCTCCAGCATTTTTCATGTCTTGCTTAATGAACAAAAAATTGAAAATCAACTTTGTATCGGAGAAGTAAAAACTGGTTCTCAATATTTTGATCACTCTTGGATAGAAATTGATGATAGGGTTTTCGATATCGCCATTCAACTGACATTAGATGAATCTAGAAATGCTCCGGCCTATGCAGGATATGATTTGCAAACCGAAGTTAATCCCGAAAGGATTTACGGATCTGTATCACCGACCGGTTTTGATAGAGATGCAAAGCAACTTTTGAAAACTCCTTTTGTAAAATACATGAATGAGTATCCCCATTTTAGAGAAGGTGCATGGAAGATTGTTAAAGTTATTGGTAAAGAACTCCGATTGAAATTGGATATAAACGAACTTAGAAAAAAATATAAGGAAACACAGAGAACCTTAAAAAAATAATATTCTTCCGAGGATAAGATAAAGGACTAATAAACTAGTCCTTTTTCCTTTTAACACCTATCAACCAAACTTTTTATTTTTGTTTACTCATGTTTCCCATTGTCTTTAAAAGTATCTTTCGTATTGTAACTATTAACTTTTTAATCTCTGTAATAGCCTTTTCGGTCACAATCTGTCTAGTCAAGCATGTTTGCAATAGGCTATCGACACGACTCAATGCCATCAAAGCCTCATTAAAGAAGCTAAACTTCTTCAAGATATATAATTGATGAGCTTCTGCAATGTTGGCAACACATGATGTTGCATATTTTCTCATTCTATATACAATATCCTTTTCCTTCCGGAATTCTTGGACGCTAGTCATTTCATAGACCTTCTCTACTAATATCAAGGCTTCCTCATAGGCGGTAAAGTTTCTCACATCTGGTGTATACGGATTTGGTAACTCCTTCTCTTCTCCCTCTTTCTTTATTATGTTGGACATTGTTCTTGTTAAGATAGATACTACCTGTTTAACTAGATTATCTAACTCTTCAAATTGATTTTGAGAGATATATTGTTGTTTCACCGATATTTCCAGCCATGCAGAGGTCTCCTTTGCCGATCCAATAGCATCACTATAATTTTTAAATTTCTCTCTAACATAAATTTGTTCTGCTATCTCAATACTTTTTTTGATGGAGTTTGCACTCCGTCCTATCTGATCTACTATATTGTATTCGTAAGACGGGAAATTTCTGCAAAGGTCGAAAATCTTCTCTTCTAGTTCTTTAGCTTTCTGATAACCACTGAATTTTTTCACATCTCTTATCTCTAAAAACTGTTGTTTTTTATCCTGAAAGTGTAAGTCTTTTTGAGGTATTTCGTAGGAATTTGGTTGAGGGGTTTGGTTTGAAGGCTTTAAATCGAAGTGTGCATTGAGATTATCGTAAACTTGATTTGCTCTATACTTATTCAAAAAGGAATCAATGACAATCTTCTCGAATTCAGTATTATCTTTCATGTCTTTAAGAATCCAAATTAGTCCTTTTTCTGCGAGGTACTTTAATTTATCACCAACGTCCATAATGCTGTAATTAGACAACTCTCTTTCATTTCGATACCAACCTTGTATTTGTTCTACTACTTGATTCATTTTATATCATCTCCTTTATGATTGATAAATAGAGGATAAGGAACCTTAGCTTACAGGAAATTAGTTCCGTTATCCCTTTTGCGATTGTGAATAGAATTTACATTGAAAGTTAAATTTTCCTGGTGAAGAACTATTGTAGAGTCATTGAAGGTTTATTGCGATTTCACTTTCACTATTCGTTCCCTTGATTTATTTCAAACTAAGATCCCAAATTAACTCCTCCGTTTCATTCAATGATAAGGTTTGAAATGCTGGAAAAATACGATTAATCCTAGAACGATTTGTTTTACTATAACTGTCATAAGTCCTTTCAATAGTAGTATAGAAAACCTTATGTTCTCCTTCAGATGTGATAAAAATATCTTTGTAGACTTCTATATTACCGTCTACTCCTCTTTCATGAAATATCACATCTTGATAAGCAAGATACCCCGTTAGGGTCTCTCCATTATCATCCAGATAGACTACCTTATTATCATACTCCTGATTTTCTCCAGTACCGTATTTAATGATTGGTTTACATTCAACAGTTTCTAATGCTTTAGTAATTAATTCATCCATGCTTTCTGGCATCCAGGAGTTCTTATTATCCACAGAGTACTCAACAACATTATTATTCATAATATATCTCTCCTCTTCTAATTTTTTTGTTTTATCTTCGTTATCTCTATTCTAATATCTTTCCACTTAACTGAAACGTTTTTAAGGTTCGACCATGTTTGAGGTCGTTCCAATCATGTAGCACAACTTATTCCATAGAAGGCATAAGTGAATTTTTAAAGTTTTCCTGTTAGTATGCCAATTATAGATGCAAATTCCTTTTCGGTTAATGTTTGATCCGCTGCCAATTCCCGATTTGAAAAGGTAAAGCATGTATCCGATTCCTCAAAATAATCTTCAATATGGTTGAAGAGTAATAACTCTCCATTCTCCAGTAGAAAAACCTCTTTTTTCACGAACAATGATTTAGTTTCATGATCGTAATTCACAATGTCATAACTATTTAATAGGTATCCTTTTAGATAGTCATCATTTACTTGAATGTATTTGATCTCATCAACTATCCATTTTTCTTCAGCTTTCTCTAAGTAGATAGGTTCGAATGTCGTTCTTTGGGCTAAGTCTAGTAGCTCGCTACTTAATACCTCTTTAATATTCGTTAAAACATTTACGATTTCTGATGTAGTTTGTGTCATTCTCATTTCTCCTTTTTAGTTGGTATATGTAAATTTAATTGAGCAGCTCTTGCAATTGACTAATTCATGTCTCTTCCCCCTCGTATCTTTTCTTTCGTTCTATGATTTCATTGTATCTAGTCACTGGCATTAAAAGGTGGCCTGTCAAGTCACATTCAAAGTTTTTCAGATAAAACTTTAAGAAAGCAATATAAATCTCAAAAGAGATACTGCATTACCCCCTTCTTTCTAGTTCTACTCCTTTCCTTCAGTTGATAAATTCATTCTATTATCTTGCTACCAAATTATATAATTTTAATTGTTCAACTATGTCTGAACACCAGTTTTACCTATTTGAATTTCTTAAATATGATCAGAGTAATGAAAGATCCTAGATATGAAACTTATGAAAATATCATATTAACTCGAACATAATTTATATGATTTTTCTTATATTTATTAAAGAACTGCATAGTATAAAGATGTTAAAACTATTAAAGAAAAGGAAGTGGTTTAGATTGAGAGAAACATTTTTGGTAGCCGTTGATTGCGGTAAATATAACACTAAAGCTATAGGACGGTACAAGGGGAAGACCTATACGACAACTTTTCGCACCAAAATGCAACAAGTATCAAGATTAGGCGTAGAAATTCAACCAGATTCTTATCATGTAGAATTCTACGGAAATGAGTACCTCTTAGGAGATATGGTCAGTGAAGACTATTCTGACTTCTCCTTAAACAAAGCCTCTCGAATTCACCAATTAGCTATTTACACAGCCATAACTCAACTTCTCCAAAAAGCAAAAGTCCCTACTAATGTAGATATTCGTTTAGCTGTTAATGTCCCTATTACAACCTACAAAGATTCTATCCAAAAGGAAAACTTTAAACAGATGATAGAAAAACGTGGACATACTATTCACTTAATGGTCAATGAAAAGGCGTTTTCCGTCGAATTGTCAAATGTCACCTTAGCCTTCGAAGGAATGGGAGAGATTTATGCTAAGTCAGAAGAATACAAAAATAAAAATACAATCATTATTGACTTAGGAGGATTAAACACCACGTTCTGTACCTTCAAAGGAATTCAACCTCTAATTAATACCATGGTTGTTTCAGACTTGGGTATGAATGTCTTAAAAGGGAAAATAGGAAAGGCAATCAGCGAACGTTACGGAATGACTGTTTCATCAGATGATTTGGAACAAGTTCTACGAAATGGTTACTTTGCTAGTAGAGGAGAAATCTATGAAGATAGCAAGGTAATGATAGAGGAAATGAAGTTAGAGCACCTTCAACAAATCATTCAATTCGCTAAGTCCCGTGGATACACCTTTAACATGAACGACATTCATTTTGTTGGTGGTGGTGCAATTACACTTAGAAGGTACATCAAACAGGAATTCCCACATGCACTCATCATGGATAATCCTCAGTACTCCAACTGTCTATCATTCCTTAAAATCCTGGAGATAAAGAATGGCTAATACTAGGTTTACCATTAGCATCCCTTCAAAGGACTGGGAATTAAGCCAGTTTATGGAGAAAAAGCTCAATCATAATGGCATAAGTTTGAGTGCCTACATTAGGGAGTTGATTCGAAAGGATATGGACAGTCAAGAAAATACTGAACTTGAACAAATCTATACGTATGTAATGAAGAGGATCACTGAAGAGGGATATTTAGTGAATGACCAAGGTGCTACTAAAGTAAATAGTCTTATTGACGAAGCAGACAAGGATATTATCATGGACCTCTTCTAATAGTTATCACAACAAAAAGGACCTTTTTTGGTCCTTTTTACATGGGTGAAGCTCTATTTAAGGCTTTTTAAATAACAGGGACTCTCTTGTTAAGAAACGGGGCGATTATTCAAACTATCATAAACATCGTTGAACATATCTTCCATAATAAACGTCCTGAATTCACCGTTTTCTAGCATCTTCATGAAGAACTTTTCATTCTGTGACATACGTGAAATTACATAATCAAGGAATGATTTCTCGTAGGAGAACTTAAAGTTTTCTCTTGTGTTATTCTGTGCTTTTTGGGCCAGTTCATCATCATTAATCATATCTTCTATAATCTGATCTCTACTTAACTTGTCTGTTTCTGTAAATTCTGTTCCAAAACGTTCGTTTAACCTATCAATTATGGACGAAAGCCTTTCTTTCTCTTCTTCAGGGGAAGCCCCTTTTCCATATGAAGTTGGTTTTAATTTCGTTTCCCCTTCTATATTAAGGGATATACTTCCTTCAAATACTTTCTCATTACGATAAAACTCTAGAGCAACATCATCTGCCAGATACACTTCATCTGAACCAACTCTTGGTAGTTTTTTTAATAGATAGTTCAAATATACAAATAGTTTATGAAGATCCACATCAGCAAATGGACCTATTTGCAACACAAATGAATAGGTTCTAATAAACTTGGTTGCCGCTCCTTTGAAGTCATCCTTTTGCTCTTTTGTTAGTTCTTTATTAAACCGATTCACCGCATAATCTAAAATCGCATTTAATTTTTCCTGAGTTCTAGCTGTTTTCTTTTTCCCGTCAAACTCCAGTTTGCACAAATCATCTATTTCTTCTTCCGTATACACTTGGGCCGCATTCAATTCATTCTGCAAATCATATAGGATATTTGGATCTGTAACATCTTCCAGACCAGTCACCTCATAATAAGGTTGAAATGCCTTTTGGATATCTTCTGCTTCATTAACGAAATCAAGCACAAATGTATCGTTTTTCCCCTTACAAGTACGATTCAGGCGAGATAGCGTTTGAACAGCTTTGATGCCATCTAACGGCTTATCAACATACATGGTGTGTAAGAGTGGCTCATCAAACCCAGTTTGATATTTCTCAGCAACAAGCAACACTTGATATTCATCCGTATGGAACTTTTCCGGTAGTTCCTTCTCCCCGAATTGGTTCATTTCTACTTCAGTATAAGGAACACCCTTGTCATTCACGGTGCCTGAAAACGCAACGAGTGTCTTTAAATCATGATATTCCTTTGCTTTTATATACTTGTCGAATGCTTGTTTATACCTAACAGCATGAAGCCTACTACTTGTAACAACCATAGCTTTTGCCCGACCACCTATTTTATGTCTGGTGACTTGTCGGTAATGTTCAATGATAATTTCTGTTTTTTGGGCAATATTGTGTGGATGAAGTGAAACAAATCGTGCAATTTGCTTGGATGCTTTACCGCTTGACACTTCTGGATCATCGTCAATGCTTTTGGCAACTTTGTAAAAAGTTTTATACGTTGTATAGTTTTTCAATACATCCAAAATAAATCCTTCTTCAATTGCTTGCCGCATCGAATAGACATGAAAGGCATGTGGAATACCGTCCGAGTCTGAGGTTCCAAACCGTTCAATTGTTTTTGGTTTTGGTGTAGCAGTAAATGCAAAAAAGGAAATGTTATCCTGCTTACCACTTTTTACAATCGTTTCAACAATCCGTTCTTCCATGTCCTGCATATTTTCTTCCATTACTCGTTCTTCTTCAAAAGCGTCTTCAAGTGATTTATCAGACAAAATATTCGTCATTGCAGCAGCAGATTTACCACCCTGAGAAGAGTGTGCCTCATCAATAATGATACCGTATTTCCCTCTTGAAAACTCCCCTACCTTTTCCATAATGAACGGGAATTTCTGCAGAGTAGTAATAATGATTCGTGTCCCATTTATAATCGCTTCTGCCAATTGATTGGAGTCTTTATCAATCTTCTCTACCATACCAGCTTTATGTTCCAACTGAAAGATAGCATCCTGCAACTGTTTATCTAACACACGCCTGTCCGTAATAACGATAATGCTACTAAATGTCGGGTTATTTTCATTATCATGCAACTTAGCCAGGCGATGGGAGAGCCAAGAAATACTGTTTGTTTTTCCACTTCCAGCACTATGCTGAACCAAATAATTATTGCCAACATCTTTTTCTTTTACATCCGCTTCGATTTTACGCACAACATCCAATTGGTGATAACGTGGAAAAATGACTGTTTCCTTCTTATCTATAATCTCCCCCGTGCTATCCTGTACATCTTCTTTTTCTAGATAAACGAATCGGAAAAGAATGTCTAGTAAACTATCCTTTTGAAGAATATCCTTCCATAAGTAAGAGGTTCTGTAATCTCCATCTCCGACTGGATTCCCTTTTCCCCCTTCATTTCCTTTATTGAAAGGCAAAAAGAACGTTTTGTCTTTATTTAATTGGGTTGCCATATAGACTTCATCTGTATCCACAGCAAAATAGACAATGGTTCTTTTTTTGAACTGGAAAAGGATTTCCTCGGGACTTCTGTCGGTTTTAAATTGGCTCATTGAATGTTCTACTGTTTGATTGGTCAATTGGTTTTTTAATTCCATCACAGCAATGGGTAATCCATTCAAGGAAATCATCATATCAATACTATTGTTATTTTTGCTACTGTAATAAACCTGTCTACTAACGGTGAATATATTCTTTTCATAGCGATCCAAGAGTAGTTGGTTCATTGTGCTTGGCGGTTTATTGAAAGCTAGCTTTAACGTTTCACCGTAGTCTTTAATACCATGTCGCAAACAATCAATCATACCTCGCTTATCCAGCTCTTTTTGAAGACGATCAATGATTTTTACTTTGTATTGCTCTTTATATGCCTTTTGCAATCGTTCTAGCGATTTCGGCTGAGTGCTCTCCAAGAATTGAAATAAAATTTCTGTATCAATCGCATGTGTTTTGAACTTTTCCAATGCTTGACCTGTAATTGGCCTTTGGATATATCCAGCTTGAATCAAGCTATGTTCAATATTTTCTTCAAAGGCTTTTTCTGTTGGGTCAATGGCCATGTTGTCCTTCCTCCTTTCATCTAAATTGGTAATTAAACGTAATCTCGTACATCTATTTTGCCTGTTACCGCTTCATGGATAAGGGATTGGCGATATTCATTGAGTTTTTGAATTTGGATCTTTATTAAATCTTGTAATCTTCTTATTGATTTTTCTTGTTCACTGATATAATTGATAATTTCTTTTTGTTCTTTTAAAGTGGGAACAGGTATGCTCAAATTAGCGTATTTTTCCGCACTTACATTTTGAATAGTTGCTTGTATTGTGTTGCTAATAACCCAATTGTTATAGAGCCCACTTTGAGTAAAATAATAGACAAACTTTGGTGCTATTTTATTATCATTTGGTTTATATCTTATTAGATAACCAGCGTAACAAGCATCAAATTCTTTATCATGAATATAGGTTTTACCTACAGTTGCTCCACTTCTAGCGAACAAAATATCATTTTTAGACAAAATATAATTTCTAGCTTTCTCCCACGGTAATGACTTGAACGTTTCATCCTTTAAAATGCCTCGTTTATCTATGTCTGTAATTCTGATATAACGTGGAAGATTTTCGTCATCTAATTCTGCTGATTCATTTGCTCCGTACTGCATTTTTTCGTTTGACAGATATTTTAGTTTTCCAACTTCCCAATGCTCCGGTATCTCCCCAATCCATTCTACTCCCGAATCTTTCATCTTCACATCAGTATTTAAACCTTTTGTAACAGCTTCGGTAATAATAGCCTGACGCTTTTCCTCAAACAATTCGATTAGCTTTTCCTTTTCAGAGATAAGGGACTCGATTTCGAATGTTTTTTCATCTAGGAAGTTAGTTATTTTCTTTTGTTCGTCATATGGTGGTAATAATACAACTAGCTTAGATAATTTACTAGCTTTAATCCCTGCAGCCGTTGAACCAGTTGCAAATGTTTGCAAATTTGATTGGAAACCATGTGACATCATCCAGTATTTTAAATAATAATTATATAGTACATCTTCCTTTGCACGGAATTTAATTACTCTTTGAGCAAGAGCAATGTGAGTTTTGTTAACATTTGCTACCTCACCTAAAGGTGCCTCTGTTGTAAATAAAACATCTCCAATTAATGGAATGCCTCTTCTCATTATTTCTTGGTATTCTTCCTTCCTTACATATTCTTGAGATACAGAATAGTCAATTTGACCATTTTTAATATTTTTTGCAGTCACTAAGAAAACGCCCTCATCAACCTTTTCGGGAGTCTTTCCTCTATAATCAACTAATGAAGAAAGGTATTTAGTTACCCCCCCACTTGTCCAACCTCGGGGAATCTCACCTATCCACTCTATACCACTTTCTTTATACTCAGGATATCTCTTTAGCTCTTCCATCACCCCATCACCTTCTTTAATTTCTCCATAATACTTTCTTCCATCTCTTTAATCTCTTCCATAATTTTATGAGAACTTCTTAACACAGTGTATTTGTAAAAGTTCCTTGTGAATGGAATTTCATAGCCAATTTTCGTCTTTGTTTCATCAATCCAGGCATCTGGAACATGAGGTTTTACTTCTCGATCAAAATAGACGTGTATATCTTCTTTCAAAGGTACACTTTCAGTGTCCCTTAAATCGGGATCTGCTTCTGGTTTACCTTTGCTGTCGGTAACAATATCCGCTGTATCGTCTTTCTCCGACAACGCATTTAAAATGGCTTTTAACAATGCCGCACTAACCATGATATCCTTTTCCTTGAATATGGCTTTTAACTTTTTCGTAAATGCTTCTCGATTTTTATACAAAACATCATCTTGAATAGAAAACAAAGCAGATTCAATATCCTTTTGCAGTTGCTTACCTAACGCTATCTCCTCTTTGCCCGCTTCCCCTTTCTTACGAGACTTAGTGAGATTTTCAAATGCCTTTTGATTGTATAACTCCTTAATACGTTCTTCATTAATTTGGAAGTTTAATCGCAATGGACGTTCAACTGTAATTTTTTGGTACCCAAAGTATTCATTATTAAAGATTTTAACATGTTCTCCATTTTCAAAATCACCATATAATCGTACAATCTCATTTATGTGTTCATCCAATAGTTCATGGCGTTTGTTACCAAGGCTTTTTCGCATCTTCTTGAAGAAGTCTACAGCATTCACAAGCTGGATTTTGCCTTTTCTCTTTGGACTTTTATTATTCGTTAAAATCCAGATATATGTTGAAATTCCTGTGTTGTAGAAAAGTTGATCTGGCATTGCAACAATCCCTTCAACAAGGTCATTTCCAATTAAGTAACGGCGAATTTCACTTTCACCAGAGCCTGCGTCTCCAGTAAATAGCGGAGACCCATTCATGATAATAGCTATTCGAGAACCTTTAGGGTTTTCTTCCGTAACAGGTTTCATCTTAGAGACTAAATGCTGCAAAAATAACAATTGACCGTCACTAATACGTGGTAATCCTGCTCCAAAACGGCCATCCATGCCCATATTATCATGTTCTGCCTTCACTACTTTTTCAGCCGGTTTCCATTCAACGCCATAGGGTGGGTTAGAAATGAGATAGTCGAAGTGTTTCCCTGCAAATGCGTCATTAGACAACGTATTGCCAAACCGAATATTTCTTGCTTCTTCACCTTTGATTAATATATCTGCTTTACAAATAGCATACGACTCTTCATTAATTTCTTGAGCAAAGAATTCAAGATCTGCAGTCGGGTTTAGTTCCTTCAGATACTCCTGTGCAACAGATCCCATCCCACCAGTTCCTGCACAGCTATCATATAAAGTCTGTGTGATACCTTGTTTTGTCAAGATATCCTCGTCATTTAGGAACAGTAAATTAACCATCAAACGAACAACTTCTCTTGGAGTGTAGTGATCACCAGCCTCGGCATGTTCAGAGAAGCGGCGAATTAGTTCTTCAAATATGTAACCCATCTCGACGTTGGATACGACATCTGGATGCAAATCAACTTCACTGAAACGCTTAACAACAAGATAAAGTAAATCATTACGTTCCATTTTCTCTATTTGTTTATCAAATTCAAAGTATTCAATAATATCCCTAGCACTTCTCGAATAACCGTTTATATAGTCTCGAAGGTTGTCAGCAATGTTATCCGAGTCACCTAGCAGTTTACTGAAATCATACTTGCTAATATTACTGAATCGCTTATCCCCTGCTTTTCGACTCAGTATTTCATCACGGGATTCTTCCGGGAGGTGTTTGAATTCCTCATATTCTGAAAGCACATCTTCTTTAGTATCTGCAAGAACACAGTCAAAACGACGTAAAACAGCCATTGGAAGAACTACTTTTCCGTAATCTTCTGGTTTGTATGGTCCACGTAGTAATTCCGCTATTGACCATATAAAACTTACCTTTTCTTGAAAGTTAATCATGGTTTATTCCCCTTTATTCCAATATGGTTCGATATTCCTAACCTATTACTTAATAGTATCAAACTATAGACAAAAAGATAAGACTGAATAAGTATAAAGATAAACTAAGGCGTTATAAACTTATCATCTTTTTTCTATTTCGAAATCAATATAAACACACTTAAAAAGAGCGAAAAATTATTATGTATTCTATGCCTAAGTTACAACTTTCGCCTTATCTAAGAACTTACTTCTTCATGGGATATAGTTTTAAGGTTGCAATAAATAAAGGAAAGTCGCAACATGCAACTTTCCCTTTGTACAACTACACTAGTCTATCTATTCCGTATCTTCCCTTCAAACCCTTCTCATCCATAAAACCGACAACAGTGTATTTTCTATTCCCATTTGATTTCCCGCATTCATAATTTAGTAGCTCTCTTATGTACCTCCCCTTAATGGTACTATCTTCTGACTCAAAGCCATACCACTGTACAAGTCTCAACAGGATACTATCCAAATAACCGTCCATCTCAGCTTTGCTACTAAATATAATCTTTTCCCCCTTTGTCTTTTGCCAGCTCCAGCCGATTACACACTTCCTGGTACATCGTAACTTGAATAGATGCGTCCTTTGCTTTTTTTATTTTTTCCACCTCTTGAGAGGCTACTTTATGTTCGAGATAGGAACACTTTCCATCTTTTCCAGCTTTTAAGTGACATTTCATAACCTGTTTTACTATTTCGTAGTCAACGCCATGTTCAATAAAATACATGAAGTCATTTTTGGCATTTTTTTCAAGTTTCCCAATCAGCCCATTTTTTCCACTCAGTCCATATCTAATGTATTCTTTTTTTAACCGTTCATACATGCTCTTGTCCTCAATTATCATCTTGATAATTTCCTTTGAAGACAGATTAGATAACCCAATTCGTCCAGCATTCGCTTCTTCCTCATCCTCCTCTTCATTATCATCCATATTCTCATCTAAGTTTTTGAACTCACATTGGAATCGTTGCTCTAATTCCCGAATTAGCACATCTTGATTCTTATAATTGTAATACGTCTTGTTACGGATGAGGTTGCTCTGGATCATTGGTGTTAATACATGTAGATTCCCATTATCATCTGAGAAAAGTCCTGATTGCTTCTCCATACTGTCTAGCGTTATCATGAAATCAGTTGGTTTTTTTCTAACCTTCTTAATGAGTTCTTTAGAGTTTACTGCTTTTTTTATCTCCTCTTTCAAAAAAGTTTGGTACAGAAATGCTTTTCTTTGTTTAGGAGCATCTGCTTTTTGGAAAAAGATTTTAAAGGCATTATATTTATTCCTAAAACGGTGTGACATTTGAATAAGTCGAGTTAACTCGTGATTCATGGAATTATGAGAACAAAGTACCCATGTTTCGGCTTTTTCCTGATTATTGGTTATTGAAACGCCTGAAGAAAGCACAGTAGTACTGAGGATTACTTGAATATCTCCTGAAACATTTCCTTTGTCGATAATGGTGATTTCTTCCTCTTGACGCTCACTTTCCTTTTTTGCCATAATACCAATCGCATTAATATTTTGCTGTTGGAGTTCCTGACAATAATCCTCAATCCAACTAGTGTCTTCTATAAAGACAAGAAGTTGTCTATCTTTATTGGTTTCAACTGCGAAGCGAATCATTCTAAGAAATAGGGATTTTAATTCTTTAGTTGAATTACTTAGAATTGAATAACCTGCTTCCTTGAAAGGTTTCTCATGGTCTTCTTGGTTTATTTGGATGATTAAATCATACTCACTAAAAAAGAGATTTTCCGGTGTTGCTGTAACAAAAAGAGAAACGCCTCCCATATCCAAAAAGGACCTTTCTGAAATGAAGTAATCTCTTATTGTGTCCAACTTGAAGGAAGCATCAGTGGAAAGGACATGAATTTCGTCTGTTATCAACAAGCCCTGAAACTCATTATCTTTATACTCTTTTCTTTTTCTTCTTTTCTCATTTAATTTGGATTCAAGAATACGTGGGGCGTGATCAATAGTGGTGATAAAACTTGGGGCTTGTTTAAAGATAATATCCCTCTCCAATGAGCTATATCCATCAGAGCCAGTTAGCATGGTGGAGTTACCATCGCTTTCAAAGTTACCTTTTAAGTTGTTGATTAAAGCTCTTCTAGGACACGCATAAGCAGCAGCAAACTGATTAGAAAAACTATCAGAAGACTTAGCAGTCACAACTTTCTCATTGAGTTCATGAATCATTTTAATTAATCCGAAACTTTTTCCGGTTCCAGTATCTGAAACTAGCAAAATCCTTTTCCCTCGACTTGTTGGTGAAGTAAGAATTCTTTTTAACTCCAAATAAACGTCTTTATTGTCAAATATCTTACCTGTAATGTTCAGGGTAATGTCAGGTTGTAAATCGCTTTTCTCAGAAAAAGTAAAGACATTGCTCGTGTCTATTCCGTGTTGTCGCAGGATATGAATTAATGATCCTGCTGTTACGTCATGGTATCCTTTGTATTCGTTAATGTCTTGCTTTGTTTTACCCATTATAAAGCACCTCCGCTAAATCATATTTTTGTTGTTCTGTAATTTGACCATCTTCTTCTATATTGTTTAGAGCCATATACAAATACTCCCTTTCTTTGTAGGATATTGATATCGAAAAGTTTTCAGCCTTAAAGGCTTTCAATAACTCATTGAAATTAACCGTTGAGATAATGCTCTTACTTTTAAAATCTTCTTCTACTACTTGCTGGACCATTTCTTTCTTATCTACCTTGCCACTCTTCTTTTTAACAATCTTTTCTATACGTCTATATTTATTCAGATATGGTTGTAAATCACAGATTGGAGCATCTTTAATCAACTTCACATTATTCGTTGATGGCAAAATGTCTTTATGAAGGTAAGTGCTACTGTCTAGTTGGATTCCCAACTTTATCTCTAGGTCATCTCTCACTCATTCATATATTAATTGTTGAACCTCAAAATCAACATTTTCTAGCTCAATAACGGGTAAATACAAATGATACCTTTTTTCAGCTAGTTTATCGCCACTTGAGTAGGATTCTTGAATAAAACGAAAGGGGCCATTCATGATGGAAGATATTACTTTCGGGAGAATTTTAGGTGGGGTTGAAGATAAGTCATTCAAGTTATACCAATAAATATTCGTTCGGTAATTTTTAATCTTATTACGTGTCCTCTCGGAGTTTTTCCATGAACCCATAGCCATTGGATATCCATTACTTAACATATAGCTAAATGAAGTATCATCCAGTCTATTATGTTCATTATTTTTGACATTGACTTGGTCCAAGTGAGACTGAATTAACTCGATATTTTCTATCGCATCTTCTTTTGAACTAAACCCCCGAGTATATGGAGTAATTAAGTTACCAGACTCCGTTTCCTTTTTCTTCATAACAGCTTCTTTCCTTTCTTATGTTGTTATTCATATTATAGCAATTACTTATAGATTAATATTCTACTATATGTTCGAGGATGTTCTATGTAATAGAAAGAAAAAGTGATACGGAGCATACCTTTTGCAAACCCTATAAACCTCCACATAAAATGCAGGGCGAACAATAACTTATTTAATAGTATCTTAACCATTTCTTTCGCCCTTGGTTATTTTTTTCCTTAAACAGCAAAACGTTTATAAGGTTGCCTTTAAAAGAACTTAGAGATATTTATTATTAAAAAGGAGTTTAACTTAGATTGGATTATGAAGGTTATTGTATGTATAAATATTTTATTTAAAAACGACAACAAAGACTCGTTAACTAGGAAATTCAAGCACAACTTCTTTCACTCTTTGATATAAGTGGGCTTTGAATTTCTAAGGGGAATTCAGAAATATACAACCATGTTTAGGTTTATTTTTAACCAAAATGACCTCTACCTCGGAGATTTAAGCACAACTTCTTTGTTTTAACTACCGGTGCTTCCTAACCTTCTCTATAAAGCCAAATAAACAATTCTTATTTTTTCTAATAAAAAAACACATAGACCCATTAATCTATGTGTACATCTAGTATATTCTCCATCAATATCTCTGTAGGATTTTCATCGTCCAGTTGTAAATACTTTTGAGTTGAATCGATCATTTTTAATTTACCATTTATCTCATGAAAATCATGGTCTTTATAATATTCAATAAATACATTTAAGTTGTTTGAAATTGCTAAATGCAGCTTCATATTTATTTCATACATATGTTGCTCATCTAGTAACGGTTTTTCCTTGTATTCCTTTTCTTCCCACATTTGATTTAGTAGATTAATGTGCTCCGGCATCATCATTGCTGTCCATTTAATATTACCTCTATCATTTACCATTACATTCTCCGCCTTTATTATAAAATTATTCACACAAAATACAGAACTCACGTTCCTATATTAACAAAAAGACTGAAACCAGACAAGTACATTTCACCTTTACATTGTCAGAATAAAATAAATCGTTTATTATAATAACTGAATAATTAATAACTTATATAAAAGAGGTGTATTTACTTGATTGCAGAAAAAGATATAAAGATGATGCAGACCGCATACGGAATCTTATTTGAAGTGGAAAACTGTATGCGAATCTACATAAGAGATAAAATGGAAGAATGCTACGGGATCCATTGGTTTCATCGTGCACCAAGAATCGTTCTAAAACGTCCGCCTAAAAAGTCCTTTGGAGATCTTCTATTCAGCGATTATGCAACATACTTCCGAAATTACCCCGATGCTTTTAAGAATCTACCATCTGACTTCTTTGTTAAACTCCAAGAATTATACCCATTAAGAAACAAGATCGCTCATAATCATTTATTATCTGAATCAAAATTTGAATTACTTGAGCAAAACTCTACATTTTTAATTAATTCCATGACGAATAAACATCAAAGATTACTAGTCACTTCTTAATTTAATCAATTTATAACGAAGTCGTAGTAAGGTTTGATAATTATGTTGATAGAGAACCAAGTTAAAGATGTACGTTTGGAAATGAAAGTACAAATCTTAGCAAACGTTATGTATTTCTTATCTGTTTTCAGATGATCCAATAACTGGAATTACAACGATTTCAATCACTTTCCTTCTTGATGATAATTTCATCAAACAATAATAAACTGTCTAGGTATTTTTTATAGACGGGTGCCTAACGTTGATTTTGGCTTAAAAATTCCAAACAATTACTTGTGCAGTAAATAAGGTTTCTTCTATTCCGTGACATTTTGTAGAATAACTGGTGCCTAACCTAGTTGTCTTTATACTTATCACTCTTCATGGAGGTTTTTATATTTAAGATAACCGAAACGCTATTTACGAATATATATATAGGGTTAGGATTCGGTAATCCTGATTTTAGACAGAAAAGTCATTCTAGATACCGCACCTAAAAAAGGGATTAAGTTTATTGAGCTATAATGAATCGAGATAAAATGCTCCTTGTAGATTGAGATCAGTGTAGAGGAGAACGGATACCAATAAAACAGCTTAGCTAATTACAACTAGGCTGTTTCTGATTATTTATATTAGCTTGTTTAACTAAAGCACCATTTTAGTGAAATATGCTCTCAATTATAAAGACTCTCTAGCCTATCCAAAGCTGACGAGTACGGTGAATCTAGAACTAGTAGGAAAGGTTATCGCCCTAAGAGACAAGCATATGTATTTGTAATGGATAAGTGAGGATGGAAAAATGCTTACTGCAGTTTTTGATGCTGAAACTAAGAGACCTATTTCAGGAAGTTCAAACTTTGAAAGAAAAAATCCTTACAGCTCCTAAGACGGGCGGCTGTACGGATTTTCAAATCAGTCTCCCACTAACGCACCCTATAGTTAAACATAATTGGTAGTACCATCTCTTTATTTCTCACGAAATATAAAGTGATCATTAGGATTCCATACGTGCAAGTTATCAGCAATGTATCCACGTAGCCATAACACGTCATTAATTTTTCTAAGGTAAAAGCCTTTCGGAAAATAATCATCTTCACTTATTATCTCTGAAGCTATTGTGATTGAGCAAGATGGAGCTTGATGTTGGTGTGTTTGATTCCCCGAATAACCTTCAGGCTGATCAAGATAATCTAGTCTTAGATGAGTCCCTAACTCAATCGGACACAATTTCAAGCTAAGTTCGCCCACTCTTTTAAAAATCTGAGGCAAAGTAGCTCCATCGGGAAAACCAAGGTCCCCGACGCTTAGTTCAACAACCTACAGGCTGTACTTTGTATCAGAAGTAGTGAACTTATCATCAGATAATAGTCTCTTTGCATAATCATTCATCGAGATAGAGTGTTGTTGCAATTTCTGAATAAGCTGCGACTTTGTCAGCCCACCAACCTCTATCGTTCTAGTAAAAAATGGGCAACCAGGGTATATTCGCATTCACGGTCACTCCCTACAATTCGGATACAAGGATTTTAATCAATACATTCTAATACATTTCCTTAATCTTCTGGTTGGAAATAGTGATAATTATCTCTTTAAGTAACGCATCCATTAGCTTAGAAATTAAATATTCCCTATAATACTATTTTTTATATTAGCTTTCACTGATTCCTTTTTCCCTACTTAATAAATCAGCCTTTTCCTTTATTGAATAAAACATTTTAAAAAACTTAACTGCTACTAATAACATTATCGAGGTCTTTTCATAATTATTTTTTATGGATGGTTTAACACCAAAATGAATGGCATTCCTAGATTCTCTCACTATATTTGTCCAATTCTGAGCTTCTCTTAACTCGAATGGCTTTATATCTGTTTTAGTGAATATAAGTTTAAACCAGTCTTTATAATGACTGCTATATAGATTAGTTACCCAATCGACCTTTTTTGCAATTCCCTGCTGACCTTTTAAATTCTCTATCATATTCTCATTCTTTTCTACTTCTTTTTCTATCGAAATGGCGTATTGAGATAAAGAAATACCCAATTCAATCCAAGCTCCTTCAACAGCTTTACCTAACATAGCAAGAGAAGGTCTATACAACCCAACTTTAAAACATTCTATCGAATCAGAAAGAGCTTCTATTACTTCTTGATCAGCGTTATTTACTTGTAGGTTTTTTATATAAAGATCTGGTTCAAATAAAGTAAAATCTGTTGATACTTTTGAAATTGATTTTTGAACTTGACTAGGAACTGGCAACGTTAGATAACCAAAATTCCAGTTTGATGTCGTCCCTCCCTGTCCAGGAACTACGGTTGTCCATTTTATACTTTCACCTCGAGAATTCAACCTACCATCTAAGGGGAATAGCAGGTTAGAATGTATAAGCTCTATTAGACCTTCTAAAAAAGCTCTTTTATATGATAAATATTCGGAAGTATTTCTTATTTGCTCATCTATATCAAAGCTATGGTGGATAACAACCTCAATTGGCTTAGGAAATCCTTGGGACGATGTGAAATGCTTTAATGCGTTAAATGTATCAATTACTTCAGCATTTATGTTCATTATAAAGGCTTTTGCTATAATAACCTTTTGGCGATTAACACTTATATTATCTTTTATCCTTTCCTCAACAGAAGTACTGTTCGACATATGACACCCTCCTCAATTAACCTGCCTTTTTATTAATTCAACAAGAAGAGTGCTTATCCTTCTTTAAGGAAAGCACCCGTTAGCACAATAAGATTAAAACAAAAAAAGTCTAATTATTTAGAGTATGTACATCTTCAAACAAGTTTGTGTTATCATTTTTTAATAGCAATTTATCCACTCTCCTTTGAAAATTAAAAAATGCCCCCAATATGATTGGAGGCACTGTGCAACATTACTGTTTTTAACCATTAAGGACACCAACACAAGTTATCTCACTTATGTCACCTGTAATTATTGTGAGTGTAGCATAACCCGATAATTTTAGCAATACTCTGTTATTTAAACCAAACACCGTATTCACTTTAGTTACCATTTCTTCAACTAACCTGCCCCTTTAAGAGCACTATTTCACATATCTATTTATAAATAGGTACCTAATTTTTATTTCTAATCGTGACATATAGTTGGACAACGGGTGCCTAACCTAGTTGTCTTTTTACTTATCACTCTTCATGGAGGTTTTTATATTTTAGATAACCGAAACGCTATTTACGATGATATATATAGGGTTAGGATTCGGTAATCCTGATTTTAGACATAAAAGTCATTCTAGATACCGTACCTAAAAGGGATTAAGTTTATTGAGCTATAATGGATCGAGATAAAATGCTCCTTGTAGATTGAGATCAGTGTAGAGGAGAAACGTATTAACAGATGCCGCTAAAATACCTAGCTTATTACAACCAGGCTGTTTCTGATCATTTATATTAGCTTATTTATCGAGACCACCGGACTAATTGAATAGCGTTATACAACCATTCACAATAAATTTAACTCAATTAGTAAGTCCTTTAAACCCTCTGGTTATTCAACTACAACACTTTGTCCTGTTGAAAATACCCCCCTATTAAAGCACTTAGTTAAAAGAGACCATCTATCGACGATCTCCTTGTTGTGTTAAATCCCCCTTCAAGTATTCCGCCCCTATAACTGAATCCGTTAGTCTATTCCCTACTCTTTTTTTGTGCAACCAACTTACTTGCCTCCATTTTTCATCTGCTTCCGTTTCAACTCCATCGCCTTGGAGAGGCGTTCCTTCCATTTCATGATTTTGACTTTATCCGCTTGACCACGTGTTATCGCTTCGTCGAGGATTGCGATTTCGTTGTCATAATCTTTAAGTTTGCGATACGTCATGGCATATGAATTGTATAATGCTGGTGCATCATAGCCGTTATACCTTGCTTTATCAAACAGCTCGATCGCCCGTTTCAGGTGACCAGCTTTCCGTTCCTTATCGCCTTTTTCCCAATGCGGATGTCCATTATCAAATCCTTTCTCCCAGTTATGCAGGTTCTTGATTTTATTCATGGACACCCGAGAATGGACGGGTTGAATAAGTAAGTCTTCTTCTGTTACGATCTCTACATCCCCAAACTTTTCTCTCAATAGCTTCCACACATCAATTAGATGGTAAACAGCAACATTCCTTCCGAGTCTCTCCAAAGCCTGTTTCTGATCTAGTTCATAATTCGTAACATAATCATCGCCAATATAAATCCAAGCAGTGACCGATTTGGCGTACTTGGTTTTCAGAATTCTATTCCCGTGGGCAGTCAATAATGCCTCTGTTTCTTTTTTATATTGGCCCAAGTTTCCACCATATATCGTATCTATTTCATCTCGCATATTTGTCGTGATGAACACAACCGCTTTCAGGTTTTCGTATGTCACTTCATCGAATGGTCGGGATTCGGTTCCATAGTAATGTTCTTCTATTTCACTTGCATAGAAATGCGGAGCCGTCTCAAACCGCAGCTCAGGCGTATTTGGACTTCGACCATATCCATTATCTCTCTCCGTGAAGAAGGGGATGATTCGGTTGGTCAACCTGTCATTCGTTTCGTTTAAGATCCTCTCTATTTCTTTCGATTCCAATGCCACCGCTTCTTTTTCAGTTAACCCAGTTCCTACAAATCGGACATCCGTATCATACATTTCCCGAATCTTTTCAGCTTCGTATGCCCGCTCGTGAAAGGCTTTGTAGCGGTCGCCACGCCCTTTCCCAACATAGAACACTTCCCCTGTGTCTTTAATGAACCATTCATATACATAAAAGTCTGTTGCGGTGCTGCCAGTATCATCTCCTACTGGTCCAGAAGAGATGGAGATTCCAGGTTTTTGTCGATATATAAGGATGTACGGATCGGTTCCCAGCTTTTTGCATCGTTTCTGAGTTTGTCTGGTTCCTGATTTTCTTCCTTTTTTTGTTCCACTTCCATATCCGGTAAGAATCGCTTGATTACTTTGTTGAGTTTACTCCAAAAACTCATGACATCTCTCCTTTCTTATTCCATTACCCTGTTTAACTTTTGACACCCAGTTTAGTTGAGAATAACAGAGACGCTTATTAATCAATCACGCCCGATTGATTTATTTATGAAATATGTAATCACTTCAGCTCCTTATTATCGTAAGCTATTATTTGACCTTCCATAGCATAAAAGTTCATTGATATTTTCTGAGTCCTATTATTAAACTCAGATTGGTATTTTAAGTAATCCAGATATGAACATTCTTTTACTTCAAAAACTCTATAAAACTCATTAGTTTCTAAACCATTTTTCAATTCAGCACATCCAACAATTGATTCCATTTCATTATTGGTGTTACGTCTCTTAACAAACAATTTATCAAATCTAAAATCAAAGCTATAAATTTCACCATTTGGCTTAACTATTAACGGATAAACCTTGATCTCATCAGGTAATTCAGACAAATCATTTTCTACCTCAATATAAAAGGTAATGAAATCTATTTTATCTCCATTTTCATTCCTTTGAACTTGCATTTTAAATTTAATTTCTTGAATTCTATGACTATTATCTAAACAATTTGGCACTTGATTAAGAAATTCTTCCAAGATGTTATCGACTGTATTTATGACATAGTCGTAGATTTCCTTAACTTTAACCAATGATTCCACTTGTTTGTAAAATTTGTCGTCACAAAAAAACTCATTAATATAAAATTCATCTACTTTTCCGATCATAAAACTGTTTTTAACTGTTATCAGTATAGTTTTTATATGTTTGATATAATTATCAAAATCTCGTAAATACTTAAATTCATTATCATCTTTTATTTGAGATAATTGTTGTTTCAAATTAGCAAAGTCTTGTATATTATTTATCTTGGACAGTACATTATAAAGAAGTCTTTTATCTGTTACAGGGTATGATTTATCACCAAGTAATCCAGCGTTAATAATTTGAAACAATACATCCATACTAACTCTTGCATAATGGAAAAACTCAATTGTAGTTTTTCTTAAAAAAGCAACATCGTCAATTTGATATCCAGCTATATGTAAATTTGTTCTATTCAATTCATCTTGCGTAATTGATGCATTTCCTTCTTCCATTGCATTTTGGAATATTTCATTCTTTGTAGACTCTAATACTCTTTTGCGATGATCATATATTTTATTTAGCAAGTTGTATGACATTGACATGTAGCCTAAAGTTTCCTGCAGACTATTAACATATTGCCATGCATCATAAACTTTTTGTTCTGCCAATTTCTTTTCCAACTGTTTAAAGTCAATATTCATATGGATCTCCTTTTTCACTTATAATTTCATAGGATGTGGCGTTTTCTTTTGTATAAATTTACTTAACGATGTTATTTAGTTATCTAACTTTTCCATATATATTTTTTTATTATATCACTAACCTTTTTAAGTTCTTTCTTTAACTTCTTTAAACGAGATACGTAAGGTTCACTAATATGTACAAAATTTAATACACATACATCGGTTGGATCACCTAGTTCCATGTAATGCCTTAGTCCATTTATAATGTATTGGGCAAAACTCTCAATTTCACTAACAATTTTTGAAATTAATTGATTTTCCTCGTTGTCTAGGTATACAGAAAGTAAATCAAACGAAATTTCAGGTGGAATCAACTTGTCTTCAATAGGATTTATCTGTTTTGAAGCATGATGGAAACATATTGTTCATGTCCTCGATATTTATTGCTCCTTCAATTAGTTCATTCCTTTCTTTAGGCTCCTGAATAGTTTTATGTATTGGACTTTAAGCATTAAGAGCGTTACTCCAAGTGGGTTAACGTTTCCATTAAACCGTCCCTTCAGATTCAAAAGTTTTATCTTAGATTGCTTTATATTCAAACAACATTATTCAAAGAAAAAGGCAATCGTTTTAATGACCGCCTTGTTGAACTCTTGCATCAGATTATTAAGGATTGAATATTTTATACTTAATAAAAGTAATCCCTTTATCTAAGATGATGTTTTCTAATTATATCAGCGAACTGATACATTCCTCGCTTTTCTAATTCTTCAACAAATATCGGCCAAGGAGGCACATTACTCATGTAGGGCGTTGGACCTGTAGAAAGTCCGCCTCCCGGGCCTGTAGAAAGTCCGCCTCCTGGACCTGTAGAAAGTCCGCCTCCTGGGCCTGTAGAAAGCCCTCCTCTTGGACCTGTAGACATTCCACCTCCCGGGCCTGTAGAAAGTCCGCCTCCTGGACCTGTAGACATTCCGCCTCTTGGACCTGTAGAAAGTCCGCCTCCCGGGCCTGTAGAAGCTCCTCCTTCCGGACCTGTAGACATTCCACCTTTCGGACCTGTAGAAAGTCCTCCTCCTGGACCTGTACTCTTATTCCTATTCCACATATCTCCATCTCCTTCTTATAAGATTTTCTATATCTATTTTAACATAATCATCAAATGAGTCTGATTTTTCTATTGAAAATTTACAATTAGTTCTTATTAAAATATCAATCTTCTTACCTTCAAAACTATCTGGTCCAATTCAAAGCACGGTCTTGGCTTTTTAATCATCGACGATTGTTAAACACTACTCTTCAACTCTTCCGCTCCATTAGTTTAAGAACACTATTTCACAATCTTTTTATAAATGGTCACCTAACTTTTGAGGCTGCTTATTTCTAATCGTGACAATAAGTATTTTAATAATGACTCTATTACATGTCATTTTTCATGGAGGTTTTTTTATATTTATGACAATCGAGACCCTATTTTTGACAATATATATATAGGGTTAGGATTCGGTAATCCTGATTTTATCAGAAAATTCTAATTAAGTAGAGGGGGTAATCTAGTTTATTGCATTAAAGTGAATCGGGAATAAAATTGGTCATGCTTGTGTATTGAGGGTCTCGGGGAACGAGGGAAATTAGAGATCGAACTCATCTATATCCCCCGCTTTTTCGTTCCTTTTTTCTATTTGTCGCAAAATGTTTTCAGCATCTTCATCTTGTTCTCTCTTCGTAATGAAGTTTTCATTTGGAATCCTCCATTGTCCATTTCTCCCAATTAGCCTTGCTCCTTTAAACTTACCTCGTTCACACATCAGTCTTATGGTTTGATCACTTAACCCTAACTTCCTAGCTGCTTCACTTAGCGTATAATACCTTCCTTCTTTTTGGCCTTCATTAGCAATTGATCCCATAGAAACCTCCTCCTTTCTTTTAGAGTGTACTACTTTGTCTAAAAAATCATACAAATCGTCCAACAAATTCATTAAACTCGATAAACGGCTCTTTGTCTAAATTAAAAAAGAATTGCACACGGTAGGAACAGATCCCCCCTTCTATCATCAGGTCCTTCATCTTTCACCCGAATTAGACTAAGTTAACTTGTTACAATATAGCAAGACGTAAAGGTTACCGGAAAACGTTCACTTTCTTCTGTTTTGTATATTGATGTTCCTCACCTTATAGAGTTCTTGCGTAAGAACATTAAAACATAATACAAATCCAGTTTATTCTATTGTTGCCTTTATACTGCCCCTCTAACCTAAGATAAAGTCCCAATAAGGACCGTTTCGAGTACACTTTGGTTTTTTCAAAATATCACATCACTTATGTGCTCGGTTGTGTACCCAAAACGGGCTGAATACGGAAGTTACTAATAAATTAATTATTTAAGTATTTATTTTTCCCCTTTTATTTGCACTTGGTTTTGCTCTTATTAATATTACTTATACTATTAAGTACAAATTTATTCACCATTTCCTTTTACTGAAAGGATTCAAAACGGGTGCCTTACTTAATGGCTTATTACATGTCAATTTCAAGGAGATCTTTCTAAATTCAACCGAAACCATATTTTCGACATATTTATATAGGGTTAGGATTCGGTAATCCTGATTTTAAGATAATAATCAGTTAGTAATTAAAGTATTAATGTCTGCATTGGAAATAGATTCGCACCGTTTTGTATAAGCAAAAATACTACTTGAATAAGGAATAGAATAAAATTTCCCCCTTCAGTAGCATTTTCTTTAGTGATTTATTCGATTTTTCCTGTTTTTTCCTTAGAAATAAACTCTTTTAAATAAAGATATATCTCTTCCGTTGACCAATTCATCCCTTCACTTAAAACCTTAATCCGAAAAGTTATCTCCGGATTTCTCTTGTTTTTTTCGATTCTGAAAATATAACTAGAAGAGCACCCAACTTCCTGAGCCATGTCTTCCAATGTTAGAAAGTTTTCCTTACGGTAATCCCTCAAAAGACCACCAAAGTCCTCAATTGCCCTATTTACCTTTTCCATTCTTCTTTTCTCCTCATTATTCCTCATTCTACTATTCCTCCTAGTTTTATTGGATATAATCCAATTCCTGATTTTTGATTCCCTTTATACTAGACGGTTGTAAATGTAAATATAACTAGCTAGAACGCTTATTAAACGATTAATATGGAATATTTCTTTTCTATTTATCTATCATAAAAGTGTAAGACAAAGTCAGAAACAATTAATAAAATGAAGGAGTGGTATAGCATGACGACTGAAGAATTTATGAACTTACCAATGCAGAAAAAGTTGGAAGTAACAAATGAGTTATTGAAAAAATAGACAAAAGACCATCTGAAGAACGTGAGTGAAGAATTGGGGATACCTTATAATGCTTTCACAAAAGAAATGCGACAAAATGGAGAGTTTCATTACAATAAGAGTAGTAAAAGGTATGAAAAACTAATAAGCCTAGAGGAATATGAGAAATATCTAAAATTGCAATCATCCGCTAACCACGATTCCAACGAGGCATTGGAGATCGAAACACATTTAGAAGAGGTTGAAATCACTATTGGACATAAAAGAGAAAGAGCTTATACTCGACCGTAAAGTATATGACCCGACAAGTGAGAATGCTAATAAGTCTCTGCAGCTTAACATTGATGTTTATAAAGAGTTTTCGGAATTTATTGCTGCCGAGTTTCCGCATTTTCGTCAAAGAGATCTCTTGAGTCAAAGTTTGTTAGAATTTATCAAGCCCCTTCTAATTAACAACAAGGGGCTCTCCAGTTAATAGTAGCTTTGATTTATTTACTCTGCCATTCCTCGAATAGTTTAAGTATCTCAACTTGTTTGTTCCCATCCCAACCATGTTCTGCTCTTTGGACGCAATTCTCATCTATATCGGCCCCAGATTCAAGTAGTATTTTACATACTTGGTAAAAACCGAAGTAGGCACCAATTTCGAGCGGGATTCTGCCATATGAATCCTTTTGATTTGGATTTGCCCCTAGTTCTAATAGTTTTTTGACTATTGATATATTATTCAAATAAACATTCCAGTATAATAAGCTAGCACCATGAACCTTATTATTAACATTGTATTTATTTATATTTAAATCAATTTGATTCAGTTCATTTGATTCTAATATCTTAATAAAATCTAGTTGCCTATACCTTTCTACAACCTGCTTTGCCTTATCCGTTAATTCCTGACTATCCTTTTTATCATCTTTACCCATATAAATTTCCCTCCTGGAATTCCACCTGCATTGGCAAGGGGAAGGATTAAGCGTCTCCTAGGTATCTCAGATAAGTTAGAGTGTATTAACTCAACTGCATTATTATCTTCCATAGCCCTTCTTTTTCCAGCACTCTATAGATTCATCAATAGCTGTTTCGCTGCAAATCAATGAATAGATAGTCGCCCCAGCCCACTTCCAATCTGCTGGCGATTGTTTTTATGATATCCAATTTTTGCTTATTTGTAGCCTCCACCTTTATTTTTATTTCACTAACCGTTTGTAACTTTATAATGTTGTAAAAGGACAAGAAACTCTAAACTAGAGTAAAATCGATAAACGTTGTGAATTCGCAATTTCTCATGATTTTGTAGGTACTTTCTTGTCTTAATAGTTGGACATGAAAGTCCGAACTTCTTGAACATGTGACAAGAAAGTTTAAACTTTTTAAACAGTTGTATGCTCACGAACTCATTATCAACAACCTCTTTCTTATTATATAGTTTCGTTCATAATGTACAATATTAATCAGGGCTGCGGTTAATCAAGGATGTTCTGTACAAACTTCTGTTACAACAAAAATACCTTTTGAACGTTATTACCTCTATAATGAGTACATGACAGACAAAAAAGCGTAAAGGATGAGTAGACATGAACAAGTCTGAATTTATTAGTGGGATAAAAAGTTTAAATAAGCAATCGTCTTGGCAGGAAATTCAAGACTATCTTCTATTTGACATGAAGAAATTGGCTATTCTAAATAAAAGTGAGCTGGAATCTAAGAAAGATTACTTTAAAAACTCCCAAATAACTCTTGAGTACAAAGATGAGAAGACGGAATTTATCAATAATTGGTTGCGTTATAAAATCGCAACCAAATTACGTTTATACACAACTTTATTTGATTGTGATACTACAGAGTTAGTGAAAACAGTATTATTTGAGTCGTTGATTACAAAAGTCGATAGTTTGCAATATAACGGAAATAGGGGATTCATAGTTAATGATGAAATTAACTTAGAATCAGACACTATGCATTCATTCGCTACTACATTTAATAGTTTTCTTAGAGAAATACTAAACTATGTAGAGCCGAATTGGATCGAGAACTACATAAGGAAATACAATTTAACTAAACCGAATGAAATTTATAGAGATATTTATTTTCTGGAAAACATCAACAGATGGTATGAGGAAATGAATTCGAGGGATAAATCTATTTATGAAGCATTACAAAAGTTCGCCGTGCATTCACATACAATCGGGAATTTTATAATGGTGCCAAAAGGATATAATGCAGGTCGTTACTTGAGAACATGTGATTACTGGGATTTAACACTAATAGATCTGAAAAAAATAATATCCCAGGATAATTGTAACCTCGATTATAAATGGTATGCGAAAAAGTATTATCTATTTAATTTGGAGAGATACTTCAAGAAAAGCATGAGTGAGTATACTATTGAAGAGAATGAGTCAATACTTTTATTTGAAAATCATTCATTCCAGCATAAAAAACCTATAGGAGAAGAAGTTAAAGAGTTTGCAAATAATGTTACTTCTTTAATTAGTGATAGAGGTTTAAGTATTTTGATAAAAATTAATCCAACCCTTCAGGATAATAAAGCAGTTAGGATGTCGTTAGTTGAATCTTAATTATGATATGACTTTATATTGCAAAGCTCCTGTGTTACGCCAAAAAGCACAATCGGACAAGTCATTAAGTTTGAAGTGATCACCTTTTCGGTCGAAAATATTGGACCTTCGTGCAATCTTCTATGAAGGGTGCAAAGCAAGTATTGTATAAAGTAGTATTATCAAAATAAAGGAGAGTTTAAATATGCAAGATAAAATTAAAGTTTTACTGTTTGATTTAACTGAAGATAATTTGATTGTCCATCAAGCAATTAATTCAAATATAATTTCTGGAAGAAATATTTTAAAAGATAGCATACAATTTAAAAACGGTGAATTTAGTGATACTCCCTTTGTTAAGTTAATTGAAATAGAATATGAATCTGCTATTAATAATACCGTGAAAGATGTCCAAATGAGTAAAATTCTTGGGATAGATGAAAGTAATCTTTGTTTCTATCATTTTTATTATCATACTTACAAAAGATTTCGTTCATTTACAAGAAAAGAATTAAGTTCGGGGTATCCTGGAGAATTTATCATTCTCACAAATAAAGCAATGTTTGAAAAAGCTAATTCAATCCCGATCTTTGAGATACGTTTTAAAAAAAACGAGAAATGGTCTTCTTGGCAAGCAATAGCCGGGAAATTTATTGTTGCTCAGAACTATATATTTGGTCCTGGAGGAGTAGCGGAGGTTTATAGTTCAATGACTGAAAAGGTAATAGAAACTTTTGGTCAAGATTTTCAAATTCGATATGGTGGACGTAGTGTATCAGAATTAGGGATGATAAATTCGCTTCATAGAATTATTAATGATCCATTTCATAGCGATATTAGAAAAATTATTGATCCATTTACCTTTCAGATCCTATTAGATTCCCAACTAATTCAAGAACTTTCAAGTGAAAAAAGCATTGAAGTTTGGAGGAATTTTGAAGAGCGTTATTGTTGAACTTAAAGCTATAAAAGGACAAGAAAGTCCGAACTACTTGAATGTGAGACAAGAAACTCTAAACTACTTTTACAATTACTTGCTCAAACCCTGCAGGTTAAAGGAACCTTATAACAATAAGGCAGTAGTTTAGACTTTCTTGTCCTAACAGTTTAGACTTTCACGTCTTTGTACAAATGTCATTTCAATACCAGTTGATATAAAATTCATGCAATAACTTCATCTTTTACACCGCCGGAACAACCTAAACAAGCCAAATGGCCCATCCTGTAAATGCTGCAATTCCATTATGATCCTCTCATTTTTCTCCCGTAGTTTCCTTGTATGATGAGATTCCGGTACCTTGGGTATTTTTACATTCGCCCTCCTATATTTTGGCTTTGACTTTTTAACTCTTTGATTTTCCTTATCTATTGTATTAATTGTCTTTTGCTGATCTAAACTTAACCACTTTTCTCCTTCCTTTTCTGATTCATCCGGTGTAATTGACTTAAACTTTGAAACCATTCTGGAATGGATTTTCTTAATCTGCTCTGGAGACAAGCCAACCTCCTTGCATGCTAAGAGCATATAACCCAGAGCTTGTTTCTCATCCATCGTATTAGCGTTTCCTTTTGCGGGTGATGTTTCTCCATCATGTGATTGATTTTTAAAATTTAAAGAGTCAGTCATTTACAATCATTCTCCTTTATTAAATTTATATTTTATATACCTACAAAATCTCCTTAATAAAACCTTGGAAAATCGTTCTGTCATTTAGATCAAGTAGCTAACAGGAAGATTACATTTGATTTAAAAGCTAAGAATTTTTAATTGGTTTTATTCGCCAATTCTTTCTCTTCAAGTTTTGTAAGTGCCTCTATTGCCACCAATAAATGTTGTTTTTCGGGTTTTGAGGTAAAAAGAAGATACTGTGCAGCCTTTCCAATGATCAATACTAAACTCCAAATTAACTTTGGTTCCTTCTTCCATATCTCATAACCAATACTCCATGAAACCAGAAACACCCAAAGACCGTGACCATACAATATAAATAGAATAAAATAACTGATAAAAACAGACATTACTAGATTTGTGCCACAGTCCTTATGTACTCTTGATTGTCTTTTTACGTGTTCTAATGTTAAATCGAGACCTTTCTCGTAGGTGCTGTCAACCATATGCTCTGCTGCGTGATACTTTCCAATCGGAGTCAGTTTTATGATTAAACCAACTATAACAAGAATGCTACATAATATAACCAGGCCATTAATCGGAATCGGATGTGAAAGGTCAAAATTTGATTTTCCACCGATTATAAATCTTATCAAAAACAACGCAATTGTCATGAATAAAAATCTTTTCCAATATTCAATTACCATATCAAGTAATATAGAAAAGGATCGAATAAAGGGTATCTTGGAAAGAATCTTAGTTATTTTTAAATTTTCCTTCCTCTGATCCACTTCTGTTGTGATTTCTCCACCCTTGAATCGGGCTACTGAATGGTATCTATCCCCCGTAAAACTTACCGAATTAAATCCCGCTCTTCCTCCATATATTTTCAAACCAATCTCTCCTATTACGATGTATTTTTTAGGTAAACATCTTTCCATTGACTATAAACACTGGTAACAATTAAAAAACTCGTCCCCTAGTTGGAAACGAGTTTTAAAAAATCTATTCTACTTTCTAAATAAAAATGCTTTCGGTTCATTTTGATCACCATTCGTCCGATTTATTATTATCTTGAATTACAAATTAGCTCCAACCAAAAATCAAACTTCGTCTTTTTGAGCTGAAACTAAAATGCTTAATCCATTTTTTTCTCCATAATCCCACATTTTGACCCATGGATATGTGTTAGCTGGTAGGTAAAAGATACGTTCTTCCAGTGGTTTTATTGCTGGCATATCACATTTAACTCCGTGTGATTCTGTTGCAGGATGAATGCTTATCTCTCTTCCTGTGTCATTGTAATAGACAAACTTCATTTGTCGTTCTCCTTTAAAGGATTTTTAAAGTAAATTGATGATTTTAATTTGAATCCTAAACGAAAATTAATCTTCTTGTATATTTTAGCATATATTCCTAATATTTATATCTAAGCTCATACTTAATAATGCCATTTTAAAAGTGTTCACCATAACGGTGGAATCTTAAAAGATAAAAGACTAGAAAAGTAAGGAGATGCTATTGGAAACACATTAAATTTACGATTTATACAGTGAGGATAATAACAGTATTGATAAAAGAGTAAAATGGTTAAGTAAAACCCTTACTGGATAAAAGTATGGAGTAGTATTATTAAATAAAAAGGACCGAATCAATAGTGTATTTAGCCTGAACTTGTATTGATTTGGTATTGAAAATTCCTACTTGATGATTATTGAAAACCATCAAACTACATATTGCTTGCTCGCTGCTCTCCCTCAATTCTTTAATTTGGGTACCAACTATTTAGCAGTAAATACCGAATTTTAGCAGAGGGAAGAAGAAAATAACAGGAAGATATTAGTATTAAAGTTATCTAGTTAGCTCTTTTTCGAATAAATTCCGATTAGCGGGCTTCTTTAAGGATAATCTTGAAATACTTCATCGGAATTCGCCAATGACCTCATTTATTTGATAAGACCCGAAATATTTCCCATTTTTACACCAACGTCGAATCGTCTGTTCAGAACTCCAGTGATTTCTGCCACTACTTTATTGATATAAACCTTAGTATGATCACCATTGGTAAATTCTACTTTCCCCTCTTTTATCAAATTAACCTCCTTCTCTTATTATAGTCGATTTAAGATTGGGTAGATAAATTATTTTTTGCATTTCTTAACAGTTTTCTTTTGGGAGTCTCTAACCACAAAATGCTTATATAGATCACTCAACAGTGAAAGTTTTCCCAGAAAATGCTCTTTTCTCTGTCTATTTTTTATCATCTCAACATATTTATACACATGAACAATCTCAACATTAACAGGCAGCAATTCAGCATTCAATTCCTTGGTGTTTTCTAAATACACATAAACAACTTTCTTTGCCGTCTCTGCATATCGACCATCCAGGATATCATCATAAACAGCTCTTGTTGAAATTTTTGCATCGTACCAAGTTCCATCCTTTTTACTAAAAAAATCAGGTTTAAGTCCATTGATTGATTCAATATTATCCCGAATACCTAGTCTCAATATATTGAAAATATCTGAGACAACCTTTTGAAAATGATGTCCTAAAATTTGACTATAAATTAAATTACTAATTAGAATTTTCGGGATGCTATTATCCTTCGTTACTTTAAATCCTACTAACTCCATCCCTCGTTGTAAATTACCATTCCCTCTTTCCAGTAAATATTTATACAGGGCTTGATCTTTCCTTACGTATTTTGCCTTGTATAAAGAAATTCCCTTAATAAACAGATTTATTAATCCTTGCCTAGCATCATCATCTGTTTTATATTTCTTTTCTCTTCGTACTAGTTTATAATCCAACCCACAAATCTTACATAGTTCTTCAACAGTTATTTCCTTACTACGCATTAATGCCTTATAAAAAGACTCATGATTATTGCTTAATGCCGTTAAATTGACCGGCTCCCCAATTTTTATTAAGTGCAACATAAACTCTATTAAACGGGCACGATTCCAGTATGCTGGTTCTCTTTTTATCGCTTCATAATCAAGATTGAATAACGCATACAATTCAGACCACGTTATTTCTTTGGAGTTGTCCATTCCTCTACAAAAATGGTTATATTCTTTAACTAAATCCCTTCGCTTTAGTCCTTTATTATTTGGTAGAATTTCATTAGCAAAGTATTGGATTAACTTTTCTCGAACCCAATATTTTTCATTACCAATTTTCCTTTGATTCTTATGAATCTCATCAAAGTTTAATCCAATAATAGCAAATAATTCAGACCATGTTATTTCATTAGATCTTTGTATGGCTAAATAAAACTTATTGGAATAACTCATAATATTCGATTTCGTTAAAGGGTCAACATTTGGTACAATTTCCTTTTTGAAATGGTCTATTGTAATTTCTATATTCCACCTTATTCTTTTTCCTTCCTTTTCCTTCATCCCAAACACTCCTTTCCTTATCCTCCTTATCATTGAGGATTCTTAAATATAGGGATTACTCACCTTAATCTTTACTTTTACTCAAATGCCTTTTCAACTTTGACATATTTTCAAAACATCCTCAAATATATTTTAAACAATTCTTTGTGGTTTAATGAATCTCCAAAATAATCCTTTTATGAAGTTTTCAGGTATTTACTTGGTATTGTTTCACATAGTTCTAAAAGTGGTTTCTTAGGAATCACTCCTACTTTTTGAAGATATTTAAACAACTTTTATTATTAATTCCACACCTATAATAGGGACATATTGATTTCTTACTTTAATAATTGGAAAATCACTATCTGTTGATAACTTTATTAATTTTATATTTCCAATGTCCTTATCAAAACAATTGAGTGGTGTCTATTATCAATAAAGGGAAATGACATAAGGGTACCCCAACACATAAGCCATTATTTGGGGACCATACATTATAAGACTAATTTTTCACTTTGTAAGCCTCCATACTTTACCCTTCATCGGCTTTGTTTGTTCCTATGATAAACGCATTTTCTTCTTTTTATACTTTTTTTTAAAAAAACTCTACTATACTTGGGATACATCTCACTTATTTTGGATAAGATAATAAGTTACCATTGACTATGGTCAATGGTAACATCTTGTTGTAACTACTAAAAAGAAAAAAAGAAAGGAAGAGTAGGATAGGTAACTGGAAAGGGATTGGAAACCGTCTGAATTCACTATTAGGAAGGGATTGAATGGTTATTGGACGAGAAGAAAAACTGGATCCTGACATTGGATCCAGCCCAATATTGATATTGATTTCTGGTTAAAATAAACGTTTGGTTTATGATTGATAAGCTATTGAATGGGCATTGGATAATACCCTATTTTCCCTCCTCGCTCTTCCTCTAAAGTCGAACTATTTAGCAGTAGGGAAAAATTTTTTGGCATGGAAACCGACTTTTTGGCAGTGAGATAGCAAGGAATAAAAAAGAGGACGTTATCGCCCTCTTTTTTATAAATCACACCAAACTTCAAGTGCTAAATCAAAATCATATACCTCGTTAACTCTCTTATCGACCAACGAATCAGTTAACTCATCTTGATTTTCTAAATCCTCGATGTAATACTCACGTTGCTCTTCTTCTCTCTCCCACATATAAATATTCTCTAGACACTTTTCTCTTACGTCCATCTTCTACACCTCCCTCCATAACTACAATCGAACAAAGTTACGAAAAAGGGGTGTGATATTAAAAATATTTATCTTAGTTCTTCAAAACAATCATAGCGATGAATTATTTATATATGTACCTCTATCTTTCAGCTCTTCACTTTTACACATACCTGATGCAACACCGTATGCCGATTCTATTCCATCGGAAAACCATCTGGATAAGAACTGGATACAGACTGAGCCCTTATTGGACTAGGGATTGGAAGAATACGGATTAAAAAAACGATTGGATTATGATTGGATACTTGCTACCACTTTTACTCACTTTTGAGTAAAAAAATCCGATGGTCTGCCGGAAAGAGTACCGGAAAACCTTCGGATCGGGAACCTTTATTTTATTGTGAGATAAACCATGTCTGTTTCTGATGTCATTCATGTTTTCAAGAAACTTTGCTATTGCATTAACAGTTTGATTGATAGGTCGTTGATGTTCCTTAACATTTATGTTGAAACTTGGATGTTCTATCTTCAATCTTCCCCACATATCCTGAATCTTAACATTCTGTTCTTCAAATACGATATTTTGTTCATCACATAATTCTTTTAAATAACCATGTAAAGCTGTATGAACACGGTCAACAGCACTACTGTAAGAATGATTTGAAATTAAGGTATCCGCCTGAAGCAATACCTCTTTTACAAACTCAAAATCATGCTTTAGGTTACTTTGGTCAATTATTTCTCCCCTTAACTCTGTATTTGGCATTTAATTCATGTGTGGAATGGCAGTATATTTTCATATATAAAGAGCTTGAACATACTGCCCATGTATAAAATGGTGCATATTTAAGGTCTTTTGATCATGGAGCTTATTCAAGTAAAGCACCCGTTAGCAACAAAAGGTTTAACGTTTAAATCCCATAACTAAGAATAAGAAAACTACCTACCCATAATACAATATTTGAAGAGATTATAGCACTTTATTTCCTCTATAAAGGAGAATTTCTTTTGATTAATTATCAAAAAGCATTAGATATGTAAAAAACTCAGGTGTTTCCTGATTAACATGAGAAGTGTCGATTCCACGTTCGATAATCAGATCAACCTTTAGTTCTTGGCAATTGGAGGTTATTTCATTTAACTGCGATTCGATAATGACAATTATTCTTTCATCATCTGATGTAGCCTCTCTCATAAGATTATAGTAATGATCACTCTTTTCATTTCTTACTATCTCATACGGAACGAAATTTAAGTTATCCAGGTTAGGCTTTATGAGGCCGTTATTGTGTGCATTAATATAGTTAAGAGCTGTCATTTTCAAAAAAATCGCTTCGGATTCTGACAACCCTGTTTCAACAATATCTATTTTTTTTTGAAACGCAGAGATAACGTCATTAACTGATTGTAATGATCGAATTTCATGGAAATATTGATGCTTCAAATATGTTTTGTACTCATTATGATCCACATAATCACCTCAACAAAAAGATATATCATAAGACATTGTAAAAATAATTGCTATTAAATTAAACTGCCCCGTTAGTACAATAAGTTCAACAAAAAAGGTGGTTAATCCTTCTTTAATTAACGCACCCGTTTGTTTAATAACATTATTCCTTACCTAAAGAAAAACCATTGAATAATCGTCCTCCATAGGGTTCCAAAACTTCATCGACTAAATTAATAACTTTATCTTTTGCACTACTCCTATAAAATTTATCAAACGCTTCAACAAATTGTTCCGCAAATTTTGTATCGTGTTCTCTTAATGAACGTACTATCCACTTAGAAGCACCAATCCATTTATTATTGGTTCTTAATACAAATTCACTGACAAGTTCTGCGAGTGTATTAGCAATGAAAATTCCTTCTGCTCTATTGCTACAACCAATAAAATCATCAAGGGTGTCCGTAATAAAGTATCGCTTCGTATTTATTATCTCCATTGACCACTTTTCTGGACCTTTAGATAATAATTCTTTAGCTTCACTTTTTATCGAGTCAATTATCCCTTTGTCTTTGAGTATTATACCTTCGGACACCATTCGAGGTAGTGATGGCCTAGCTCGTTTAAAATCACTTGCAAAATATTCTTGATATGAATTTAGGTTATGTGCAAACACTTCTATTGGCCAATCGTATACAATTAATGACTCTCTATAAGAAGAGCTATATGTTTTATCAAATATTACTATATCAAGGTCTGATGTTTTTGTTGCTTCGCCACGAACAACGCTCCCTGCTAATAAAGCTCCATCGCAATACGGAAAATAATTTTCAATAAATTTCCGTGCTGCCTTAACTGGTTCTAATCTGTTAAGATCCCCCATAATTACCCCTCTTTTGTTATTTACCTTATTAAACATTTGCACCCGTTAGTGCAATAACTAATTACTTACTTTGTTTATTTTTCAACAGTGAATTCAAAACCAATATTGTTCCTATAACAATTTGAATAATACTTAAAATATATGGAAACCAACCCATTATTTCATTAAGCACTGTAGCAAATTTCCCTGGAGGACTGCCCCAACCTGTCATATTTGGAATGTAAGTTGCAATTGCTAAGTGCATAATACCTAACAAAATTGTACCCGATAAAATTAACAAAGAACCTATATGATAAGACTTGTTTTGATTCATATTTCCTCCCCTTTTTCCTTAGTAAAAGCTCAATAACTTTATACTCTATTGATTACATAATATTCCAAACATTATATTGATAATTCCAGATGAAATAGGAGATCAAATTTAAAGTACACCTTGTTTAACTATCGCAGCAGTTAGTTCAACAAGATTTTATATTATGGCTTAATTTATCTACAATTAAAGGAAGTTCCTTCAAATCCTCCACTATGAAATCTGCTTTAACGTTATCCCATTGATAATCTCTTTTCCATACACATTTCATACCAACATTTTGAGCAGCCTTTACATCTTTTTCTGGATGATCGCCAACAAATATACTTTCAGATGGTAAAACATTAAGTTTATCTAGGGCTGTTTGGAATATTTGAGGTTCAGGTTTTTTTGTTCCTTCCCATTCAGATATAAGAATTGTTTTAAAGTATTTTTCAATACCTAAAGCCTTAACATTATCCATTTGGAACTGTCCTTTTCCATTAGTAATCATTCCAAGAACAATATTTTTATTTATTAATTTTTCTAACGTACTAATGAGATTAGGGAAAGGAACACAACTTTCTTTAAATTGACTGATATAGTCTTGAAGTAATTCATCCCCCGTCAAACCTGTAATGTCAAATTCATCCACTAAATGTTGATACACTTTATCCTTCCAAACATACCCCCTATTATCAAGTTCAATAAACCTTGTTATGTATTTATCCTTTGGAATATGATTTAACCATTTATTTAGTCGCTGGTATTGCTTTTCAATAAAAACTTTTATTGACGCATCTCGGTTTAACAAAGTTCCATCTAAATCAAATACAACAGCTCTTATAATGTTCATCCACTCCCCCAATAGGTTATAAATTATGCTTTATATGATAAAATCTTCTTCAACTAATCAGCACAATAAGCGACTGTCCTTATTTAACAATCCCACCCAGTTAGTTCGACAAGACTAAAAACTTCTTGTTTCTAACCATTCATCTTCTAAAATACTCATTTCCCACAAATTCCAATATTCATCATTATTTTTTCCTGTGTCCCTTAGTAATCCCTCTTTGATAAAACCCGCCTTTTCATAACAAGCAATTGCAGATACATTGAAATCAAACACACCAAGACTAACTCTATGTAATTTAAGTTCATCAAATGCCACTTTGAGAATTTCTTTCATCAATAGTTTACCTATTCCTTTACCCCTGACATTTTTATCACCAACTAATACTTTTCCCACTCGTGCAGATTTGTTTATTCTATCAATTTTCCCCAAAGAAATATGACCAATTACATCTCCAGTTTCTTTACTTATTACTTTATAAACCAAAGTATCAGTGTTATCAATATTGGCATTCTCAATGTATTTTTCTAATTGATATTCAGTTAAGGGATATGAGAAAGCAGGTCCTCCCCATTGAAGTAAAAACTGAGGTGAATCAATCCAATCAATAAGCTGTTTGAAATCTGTACGTTCAAAATATTTTAGTTCGACCATTAGAACTTCTCCTTTACTTTGTTTTTTCTAGTCTTATTATATAATAAAATCTTCAACTAAACTGCCCCGTTTGTTTAACATCATATTATTTCATTAGTTCGGAAAAAAACCTTCTAATATCATCTGGTAATTCCTCTACTGCAAGAACTTTTAATCTCTCAGTTCCAGGAGATGTCATAATTAGATAAGACTTATTGTTATAATCAAATATCGTAAATTGTCCCACTTGTTTCGCTGTGTTACCTTGAATATAGTTGAAATCTTCTTCTGCAAAATTATTTTCATATCCATCTAAGAGCAGCTTTTGCACATCTTCAAAATTATCTGCAAAAGTCAGTTCTCGGTACAGTTCAAGAGAGTTTTTAGGTGTAAAAAAATATACATAATACAATGAACCACCAACTATTATTAATACTATGACTAAGAAAATAATCCAATCTTTTAATTTCTTTTTCTTTGTGACCATCAAATCCCCCCTATTTTTCTCCTCCAATAATCCTGCCCCTATAGATAAATTCAAAAAAAAAGAGTGTATCTCCTTCTTTCTCCTTCTTAAACTAAACTGCCCTATAGTTTAAGTACATTCCTTCACAATATCTATATTCACTTCCATTTTACTATATATTCCAAATAGTTATAACCCAACTCTAGCATATTTAATCTTGATTCTCCCCTTTTCTTTTACCTTGCCTTTTAAATCTCAAGGCAATGGAATTCATAGAAGAGAGAAGGGACAGGATTAGGGAGGTTAATAACACTTACCATTATGTATTTAATTTTTCAGAGGATAAAACTATATAATTAGAGTGGTTAACGTAAACACGCAAAAGATTACGCTTCGCTGGAGGAAATAAGCTAGATCATTTCTCCGTATTTAGTGTATTTGAGGTGTAGATCATCTTAGTTAGTTACCAGGTAAAACCTATGTGGTCGGTTGTTCCACATAAGCTCCCCCATATAAGATGAAAAAATTGTCCACTATTAATAGAGATAACCAACTACAAAATATACTTCATAACCAACCAGAATAAAAAACGAAGGCCAGCCTATTGAAGGGAGCCTTCGCTTTTTAATTCTATGATCCGTCTTTGTAGTGTCTTAGGGTGAATCCTCAATATATTACATATATCTTTTTTCTTCAAACCTTCATCTAAAAGGCTTTTTATTTTTTGTTTTTCTACCTCGATTAATGCCCGTTTACTGATGTTTGGGTCTCCGTATGTGTCTTCTCTATACTGTCTTACCTTCTTCACCCTGTTCCTTCGTTTTTTCTCTGTATCGCTTATAATTGTCTCCAACTTCATTTTTTCTTCCATTTCTGGAGTAATGCAGAGCCATTCTAAAATTGTTTCGTTTTTATAAAAGTACTGTTTACGCTCTACATTTCGGGTATTTTGTTCGATGAGGTGTGATTTTAGTGGGATTTTAAAGTGGTCATTTATTTCAAGCATTAAGTTCTTGGCTTCCATAGGGGTATATCCAGCCGAAAGAGCATGTGATCTGACCATGAAGCATAAGAACTTTCTTCCATCCAAGTCTCCATTAAAGTACTCGACAATCCGGAAGTAATCTCTTAATCTTTTTTTGTTGAGGGTAAAAGTATTAAGAAGAGGGACGACCTTGTCTTTATTCTTTGTCTTTGATTTCCATTCCAAGTACCAATCTGGTAGTGGATCTAGCCATTTCTCTTTTATCTCTTCTATCTCATACTCATAGCCAAACTGCTTAATTTGGATTGTGCTGCCATCTTTGCTATTGATACTGCCTGCAATTCGTCCATGAGACGTGATAGGTTGAGCTTCCGCCCCATAATTGGATAATCTTTTGGCAAACACTTTTGAAATCCTTCTTGCTATATTCTTTGATGCTTCGGAACCTTTTTTCACGTATAGGTCCTTAATTTTGAATAGCAATCTTAGTTGGTGACCATATTCAATAGCTGATGGATACGGAATTGTGTTCCCAACCTCAGATTCAAGAATTGACTGCCATACTTGCTGAGGTGACTTTCCCTTGTGCTTTGAACTTTTTCTGTAATCTACATCTATCTGTATCAAAGGGATAGAGAACACATTCTCATCCGTTGCACTTTTCATTGTTTTGTAAGTGGACAGGGAATACATAAGGTCTACATTACGACTAAAAGTGTAGGAGTGTAAAATTGCGGAGAGCTTTATCTTATCTTTAAGGGTATCTATTGGATAGAAGTAGGTATCCTTAGTCTCCTTGTTCAAAAGATGAACAAAAACATCGGCATCAGTATCAAAAGCAAATGAAAAGAAATTGGCCATTTGAGAAATGTTTTTACTCTGACTCTCAGTTACCCTAACAGTGGTTTTTGGGGAAATAGTAGATTCAGTCGATTTAGTGGATTTCTTATTTTTCTTATTTCTATTCTTCTCTGTTAATTGTAATCGCTTATAAACATAATGTCGATGTTCGAAAAAACCATACCTCTTTAGCAGCCTGTCAACATCTTCAGTTGAAAGGCCAATCATTATCTCCAATAAGTCGTCTACGCTCCTTGGTTTGTAAACACAATATACTTTCTTCGTCTTTTGATCATATGTAGGAATCATATTTGGATATTTAATCAATTTTTCCTTATGGTTTTTATGATATTCCGCAATGGCTCGTTCAGATTCTGAATCTTGATTATGAAATAATTGCTCGGCTAAACTCACAATATAAAAACCTCCTTTTTATAGAAAATCATAGATGACTTCTAATGCTCTATTTGTTTTGTCTTTATTCTACTTGCTCATGACTATGGTTTTACCTCTATACACGTCTTAGGAGGTTCTAATAGTTCCTTAGATAAAAACTTATTTAATCAAAAGGTTTATGGGAAAATATTTATTCCTTTATAGAAGATGATATAATAGAGACCAGCTTTAAGACGCTGATCAGATTAGCGGAACATACTATGATTAGGACATTTTAAATGTGTTAAGAGTAAAGAGTGGGAACTTCATTGAAGTTTTACAACAAACAGGAGACTCACCTGGATTATGTAACAAGTCGAACAAGTCGAATTACTCCTGATTTCCTTATAAACACTTATCCTTATTTAATTTGACAAAGTATCAACAACAGGATCTGAACATCCAAATGTTTTTTGCTTTTCCATTACGCATACATCCGCAATCATATATTCAACGTTTGTTACTTTTGCCATCGTTGTACGGTGTGAGCCTTTGTCGGCAATATAGAGTGATTGTAATTTTAATCTCTCCAATCAGTTTAATCTTCATATGAATTAAATTTTAAATGCTTGATAGATTCCTAACAATACTCCTTAAAAATGCATACTTTAAGATAAAATATTTAAAGAATACTGTGGAGGAAAAGAGGAAGTAATTCCTTCCCCTTTTCCTCAAATGCTACCATTTTACTTCACATTATTTTATGTACACTGTCATCCAATGTCCATCTCCAAAGAAAAATCGGATATTTTCTCTATCAAACCCATTGTCCTCTAGTACACCTTTAATGTAATCTATTAAATCTTTACCGTTTATCTTCGCATTAACATCCCGGACCTCCATAGTGATTTCATTTTCTCCGTATTCAACATACTGTTGTATAAAATCACCCAACGACTCAATTACTACCGATGCTAGACTTTTATTCGTCACTGATTTCTCCTTTGTAACCTTTGGAAATAGTACAAAACTTGCTTTTCTTGATGGAAACTTCAACTTTTTGGTATCAAGAAATTTCTTTATTTTTTCATGATTAGCACCATTCTCTGGGATAGGTAAAGATGCTATGATTCTTTCACAATCATCAACCGTTTCAACATCACCAGCAGCTATGACCTCAAAATACTCACTAGCGACAGGTTTATACATTTCTTCATACACACCATGGAATGTCGCTTTATCTATATTTTGATCAAGGTAAACCATATCCAAAGGGTCATAGTAAACCACTGTAAAGCCTGTTCCAACCTTATTCAAATTGACTAAGATTAGACTCCAATTAACCAGTCTACATATAAATGTATTTCCTGATTTCATTGCTTTAATTGCACTTTCATAACCATTATCTAATTTGTTTACAACCATTTTTGTGCTCATTTCAAATCCTCCATTTTATTTTTATATGAATCCAAGATAACTGATTTGCAGCTCCTACTTTCATTTGTGTAACACTCGCTCGGCTACTACTACTCACTTCTTAGTTCATTATTTTGTTCTAAGATTGAATTGTTAGCTTTTCTATCTCTTTCATGTATTCGTTTATATCACATTCTAGCTTCTCAACATACTGCTGAACTTCTCCCAAATTTAGAATTCTTCCAGTCGGTATATATTTTGGGTGTTCGGTGGTGTACATTAGTAAATATTTATCTTTAACAGTAACATCATCTATTTCCTGAATTCTAAATATTTCTTGATATTCGAATGGGTAATCCGTGTACCAACCCGAACCATCAAATTCATCCAAGCTCACTGACTTGGACTCGACTTTTATGATGGTTTTTTTCATATATTCACTAAGCTCCAATATGTCTCCATCACAATATTCATATACTAGCCTCAATTCCAAGTCTTCTTGATCCGCAAAGGTTTCATCATTAAAATCATAGATCAAAACCTTTTCAACCTCCCCATATCCTTCAGTAAAATGTGTTTCAGCATTTTTATATCTTAAAATTGAAGAAAACTTTCATATCACCTTTATCACCACGGCTAAAATTAGGATGAACCTTTTCATATTGGATTAGTTTATCCATGAGTTCATCGTTATCCACCTTATCTACATTGACTCCCTTGATTGTCATAGTGTAATCACCCAAGTAAACTGCTTCTGAAATCTCATTTGCATTTATCACATAGGACAAATCTTCTTTAGCCCAACGATTATAACTGTCATACCAGAGGGTAAACTCTATCATTTCCTTATCCATTTCAATTCCTCCAACTTTTATTATTTACAATGTAAATCCAGGAAACTTACAATCTGACCTTCCTTTCATTGCTCTAGCTTCTTGAATTCTATTTTCTATTGTATATAGGCAATGGTGTATAATGGTGACGTGGCAAGTCACAAATTAATACTTTTATTTCGGAGTTAATACTTTTATTTCGGAGGAATTTATATGAAAAATAACTTTAGTGATGTTAAAGCTGAGTTAGATTTATTTATAAAAAACAATAAGATTATTGATTTAGTCAACTCTCTCAATATTCCTGATGATTTCAATAGTCCGAAAGTAGAAGATAAACCAAATGCGATTTTCAGAAAAATTCATGGGGATTTTTCTATAGAATTAGATAAACGGGTAGAAAAGGCAAGAAAAGCACAAACAATCGGAGAATATGTGGCAAACTTATATGAGGAAAAAGGAAAAGAGGACCCAAAACTTATTGGCAGGACTACTATGACGGGCATAAATAAAGAATATAAATCTAAATTAATAAATAACCGCATTCATCCTGCCAAAGACAAGTTGTTGCGTTTAGCTATAGCATTCAAATTAAACACGGAGGAAACCGAAAGGTTATTAAGAATGGCTGGATGGTCGCTGGCCGAAGAAAATACTGTTTTTGACACTATCCTTGCTTTCTTTATTGAAAAAGGTGTTTATAAAATCACTGAGATTGATGAGTATTTAGACGAGTATAATGAACCAGTTATGTTTTCAATAAAATAGTAGCAACAAGTTTTGCAACAAGGAGCCAACCATCCATGGATTAGCTCCTTTAATAAATTTATTACCATTAGAACATCGAATTTATTTTTTATATATGGAAAAATTAGGAGAATAGTAAAAACCCACGAGACGCTATCAAAGGTCAAATAAACATCGGAGTACATAATGTTTCGACCATTCTTCTCTCCGTCCCTTTCCCGCTTCGAAACTAACTTAGTTTCAAGAGAGTATGTAGGATAACTAATTTGCAGGTAAATATTTATTTATCCCTTTTTACTATTACTCCTTCTGTTCTTATAGTCCGAAAAAGAAACAACATTGCTTGAAGGTGTTTCATCACTATTACCTATATGCTTCTCCTCCATCTTTTTCAGATAATTACAAGGAATAGATAAGTCAAACTGAACAATAACTTGGCCTTTATCATTAACTATTAGAAAGTCGCCCAATTCTTCATCTTCCATAATTGGGTAAACACGATTCATAGTAAGATTCTCAACATATTCTCCAGCTAACATGAGGTCCAATTACAACAGTACAAAATGCCCAAACAATTGGAGATTGCATAAGAGATTTATATGAAGTAAAACGAAAGGAGGATCCGAAATTTATCGGGAGGGCTACTATTGCGGGGATTAATAAGGAATATAAATCCAAAGTAATAAATAGCCGAATTCATCCATCAAAGGGGAAACTATTATGTCTTTCTATAGCATTCAAACTAGACATCAAAGAGACTGAAAAGTTATTAAGAATAGCCGGGTATTCCCTAGCTAAAGAAAATACTGTCCTTGATTCGATTCTTGCATTCTTTATTGAAAAAGGTTTATATAAAATCCATGAAATTGATGAATGGTTGGATAAATACGGAGAATCAACACTTTTTTCAATTAAATAATAAAGCCGACTTTATTAAGTAGTGCAATTCATTCCTTAACTCAGCTCTAATTAAGAAGAAACCTTCACAGCATACACTGTCATAATAAAATCATTCATGAAAAAACAGGATAATATTTGATTTTAAGTTATTGTAGGCATTAGGCAACCCATATCAAAATAGTAGGTATGGGTTACCCGTTGCTTACATTGATTAATACTGAAATAGGATGGGATTAATAGTAGTTGAAATAATGGTTGATAATGATCCACAAACATCTATTAGTCCGTTACCAATTAGTCTTTTCAAATTCTGATAAAATCCTATTTCTGACACTAATTGCGTATTCCTTCTTACTTTGCATAGATTGTGATTGGAAACCTACACTTATATCATCAATTATTGTCAGAAATTCCGATAATACATTGTCAAGGTATAAGTCATAGATATCTTTAACAATTCTATAAACTTGAATATCTTGTAAATAATCTCCTTGGTACACTGTAAATGAAACGGCATCTATATCATTATAATGTTTAACTTCTACCCATATTTCAACATTCCACCCTGATTCTTTGGAGCAATCTTCGTATGGTAACGTATTTGCAAGAATAATTAAATTATCCTTTAGCATGTGTTTGCTGTAATATATATACTCTACATCCGACCCTTCAATGTATTTTCTATTTAATCCGTTAATCAAATCCATATGTGCAACTCCATTCTATTTAATTAATTTTTATCTCACTTCTTTTTATATTCATTACCTGCAAATTTTCTAACCCGTCTACACTCCCCAAATTTTCTTTGTACAATGAATTTCCCTTTAGTCCAACACTTTTAATTTCATCTTAATGAAACCTAGATAGGTATTATATATCTTTTAAAAGGGGATGTTGTTCCTTCCATTTGGCATAAAGTTCGTTATGATAATCTAAAAAATAGTTTCTTTGAAAAAGTTCCAAAAAGTCGATGTCTTGTGGAGTGATAGATGGAAAATTAATCTTATAAAACGGAAATTCGTCCATTATGCCTCGTGTTTCAAAATCTGAAAAGAAGAACATATCAACCATATTGGTTAGGATGGCAACTTTAATTGATTCTTCAGCTGTGTAATACTCACTAGTTTGTTTGATGTAAGTATCTATGTTTTCTTTGATTCCTTTTGTCTCGAAAAGGATTATTGGTTTTAATTTATGATCTAAGTAGACACCAGTTGCAGCATTTTCTCCAACCCCTGGACGTTCAAAACGACTTTGAGATGGATTAGTATCATCCCAACCTAATGCTGCAAATAAATGGCAAAAGAGTTGAATTCTAACATGTGGTTCATGTTCGAAATGAAGTTGATGGAAATCCCTTCTTTCGTTAATGTGATTAATTTTATCATTTAGTCTCATAAAATCGCCCCTTCTTTATAATTGATATATTTTATTTTAGATCCTATACGTTAAAGTATTACTATTCCCGGATGTTTTCTATTTGAGCTCCTCCTCTTGATCAGTAATTGAGTTAAATCTTATGTAAATGGTTAAACCTCCATACATTTGCTTAACTCTATGTTTTCATTTTATCTGGATAAGAGTTTTAAAGGGTTGCCTGCAAAGTCACATTTTGGTGATTGAACATAAAAAAAGACTAATCCATGAATTAGCCTTTCTTAAAAAAGTATTATAGCTTTGAATATCAAAATCGGATATGCAATCGGTTAATCTTTTTCAAACAGAAATTATAGCTGAACCTTTAATCGAATTCATTCATTTCTTTCTCTTATTTCCATTTCCACATTATGGATGAAATATTACAAACTCAACTGAATTCTTTTCTCTACTATGTACAACCTTTTTATAAATCACCGAAAACCTCCCCCCAAACCCGCATTCCACCGTTTCAGTTAAAATAAAGTTTTCCGACAGAACCCCACTTTTTCATACTTTTATGATAAAGTTTTGCCGTTTTCCGCCGCTTTTTCACCTGTTTTTTCACCTTTTTTTCAGAGTTAAAATAGAAATCTCCGAGAATGTTGCGTAACAGAAAGATAGTAGAATGAAGGAAAAGGAAGGAAGAAAATATGGGTTAGTATTTTAATAGATTTTGGATGGTTTGTTGACAAAAATCCTGAGTGGGATATTGGACAAACCCAGTATTGACAATGGATTGAGCTGTAATTAATTTATGAAGAAACTATTAAAAAGATATTGAAATGTATTGATTTGGACATGAAAAATCCCGGGTTTCTATTGAAAAAAACCCGAGAAAATATTGGATCCAATCCCGAAATCGGAAATGTTTATTATTACGAAATCAGGGGTGGAATCGGAAATGTATATTATGTTTAGGTGATTTACTTTTTAGTTAGACATCACGACGAACTATCTGCGACACACACTCCACGTGCCCTGTCTGCGGAAACATATCAACTGGCTGGACTTCTAGGGTCTCATATCCGCCATCTTCCAGAATCCTTAGGTCTCTGGCCAATGTTGATGGATTACATGATACATAGACAATGCGCTTCGGCTCCATTTCGATCATTGCCTGTAGAAAATCAACCTCACAGCCTTTTCGTGGAGGATCAACTACAATAACATCTGGGTTCAGTCCTTGTGCTTTCCACTGCGGCATTACCTTTTCGGCTTCACCGACAACGAATTCTGCGTTTGTGATGCCATTTAATTCTGCGTTCTTCTTGGCATCGTTTATTGCTTCTGGCACAATTTCCACGCCATACACTTTTTTGGCCTTTTGTGCGAGGAATAGGGAAATAGTTCCTATCCCGCAATAAGCATCTATAACAACATCATCACTTCCAATTGCAGCATATTCCAATGCCTTATCGTACAGCTTTTTCGTTTGGGGTGGGTTTACTTGATAAAATGATTTGGCGGAAATAGCAAAGCGAATATCTCCGATTGTATCGTAAATATATTCCTCTCCCCAGATTACGTTTGTCTTTCTTCCTAAAATAACGTTTGTCCGCTTGTTATTAATGTTATGAACGATTGATTTTACATGTGGGAATGTTTCGGTCAGTTCACGAATAAGTTCCTCTTTATGTGGCAGCTTTTCCGTTCGTGTAATAAGAACGATCATCGTTTCATTTGTCTCTCTTCCCGTACGCACCATAATATGTCGTAAGACGCCACGGTCTTTCTTTTCGTCGTATGCTTTAATACCCAGTCGATTTGCAATCCTGCGTACAGCATGAACCGAACGATCATTTAATTCATCTTGAATCACACAGGTTTCCATGTCATCAATTATTTCATGACTTCGCATTCTGTAGAAGCCTGTAATCAATTCTCCGTCCCTTTCACCAACAGGGATCTGAACTTTATTACGATAACGCCACGGGTCATCCATACCGATCGTTGGATGAACGGGTACATGATCAAGATGGGCAATCTTCCGCATAACACTTTTCACCTGATTATGCTTCATCTGGAGTTGCAGGTCATAGCTCATGTGCTGGAGCTGACAGCCTCCACATTGATAATAAACATTGCATGGTGGCTCCACACGGTCCTTACTTGATTGCTTCACCTCAAGTAATTTTCCAAATCCAAAGTTCTTATTGACCTTAACGACCTTTACAGTCGCCTCTTCACCAGGTAATGCATAGGGAACAAATAGCGGATAGCCACCAATTTTCCCGACACCATTTCCTTCATGGGTGAGGTCTTCGAACGTGAGTGTGATCGTTTCATTCTTTTTTACTGGTGCTGCTTGTTTAGACATAAGTATCTTCCTTTATGTACGTGTTTTGTGATATTCATCTTATCATATCTAACCGGTTTATATCAGAAAATAGGTGTAAGCAAAAGTAAACCAAATAAAATACTCCCTTTAATTCAGTATAATACCCTCAGGATGATGATGATATTATTAACTAAATGAAAAGGAGTATAAGTATTAAGAATAACTTTTTTATTTTTTATATAATTCCCTGCATACGTAAAACTACTTCTGCAATAAGCGCTGATCCTATAAATGTACCTAGCAGAACAAGACTTGCTACTACAATTGTTTTCCATCCCAGCTTCATAAAGTCGGTCCATGAACGACCAATTGCGATACCAGCATAAGCAAGAATAGGTGTTGCTAAAGCAAGCAATTGTACTTCATTAGTCCATGTTACAACCAGTTCTGATCCTGGCATCCATGGCATGGATACAATAACGCCAATTATTGCGATATAGGCAACACTTGGAAAGTTCCACGGAATTATTTTATTTAAAATAAACCCTGCTAAACAGATTAAGATGAGGACAATCATTCCGGGAACGGCTGCTAATGGCATGATGTCGTACCCCGCCCAGTTACCTAAGAGGGCAGTGAAGCCAAATATCAGCAATATTAATGTCCATTCTTGTATATTTTTTAATAACACGAGAGTTCCCTCCTTATTTTGCAGATTCTTTTTCTTCACGTCTTTTCGTCATTACTCGATATAACTTTTCTGTTAACGGCAGAGCAATAAAGATACTTACATATAGCCCTGTTGATAATGACAACAGATTACTAGCTCCGGCAAACGCCACAATTTGGGTTTCCATAGCAGGGAATGCTGCAATTAATGAACCACTTCCTGCGGCCATCATACTGCCACTGCCTATACCAGTTGCCATTGCGAACGAAAGTGGATGCAATGGTGTTAACGTGGCTAAGAATCCAGCAATAAGGCCCATAAACACGGCACCGAAAACGGTTCCAAAAATATATACTGCCATTACTCCCCGGCCTTCAGGTGAGTTAATGCCGAACTTGTCCATAATTAAACCGACATTTGGTTCACGTGCTACGGAGTGTGTCATGCCAATAGCTTCTCTTTTTAATCCAAGCCATACTGCCACTGGGAGTGCAATTAGGATTGTTCCTAAGTTACCTAATTCCTGAAGCAATAACGCAGGTCCTGCTTCAATTAGTTCCGGCATGGAAGGACCAATGATTACACCGATTTTTGCTAATAGTAATGCTACCCCCAATACAATGATTGGCTCTGCATTTTTTGACTGTTTTTCTTTAACTACTGGAGTAAAGTATAAAATTAACCCGATGATCAGTGCATAAAGCATTGGCAATAACATGATGACACCTGGACCAATTGTAAAGCTGAAAGTACCAATTGCTTCTGTCAGTACCACCGTCAGTAGCACGATGGCATGCAGCCGCCAATCCTTCCATAATCCATGTAACATTTCACTACTCATACTGATTTCCCTCCATTCATTTTCGTATACTTACTAGTCACCCGCCCCATTCATCCAGCATTTCATAGATTGCAGTTGCATCAAGCGCGCCCTTTCCTTTATTCGCAGCAAGCTGGTAAATCTGGTGGGATGGTTGACTTGCAAAAGTGGGTATAAGTTCTCTTTCGGCAAGATTGCGGTACAGTTGAATATCCTTCGTCATATTGGCAAGTGAAAACTTAATATCAGAGAAATTATCCTCCAGAATATTGGAACCAAATACATCCATAACACGGGTGTGCGCAGAACCCTTCTGTAATATTGATGCTACTTTTGCTTTTGGAACCCCAGCCTTTTCACCAGTTAATAAAGCTTCACTTAAAAGAGTTATAACCCCCCCTACAATCATATTGTGACATAACTTAACAGCTTGTCCCGCACCGCTTGGTCCTACATATTCGATATGCTCACCTACCGCTTTTAATACGGGGACAATCCCAGTAAATGCTTTTGCATTTCCGCCCACCATAATGGTAAGTGTACCATTTTCTGCCCCAGCTGGACCTCCACTTAAGGGGCAGTCAAACAATTCTATTCCACTTTTTTTTGCATGCTGTGCTAGGTTTCTAGTTATCTCTACATCGTTTGTACTCATATCCAGTACAGTGGATCCTGCCTTCAGCTCGTTTATTGCACCATCCTCCAGCAGTGTTTTCTGAACTAATGCTGGAGAAGGTAATGATAAAATCAAGCAGTCTATTTCCTTTGCCATCGACTTTACACTGGCTGATGCTGTTGCACCCATTTCCTCTAATCTTCCGACTGCAGCTTTATCAATGTCATAGATAGAAACTTTATAATTATTTTCTAATAGATTCTTAACAATGCCACGCCCCATCAGGCCGCAGCCTACAACTCCTATATTTCTCAACTGATCAGTCCTCCCTTTAGATGCCTTTCTTATGGGTTAATATAAACCGTCTTATAATCGGTCCAGAAGTCCAACGCTGTTGATCCCTGTTCACGCGGACCCATGCTCGATGCTTTTTTCCCCCCAAATGGGAACTGATTTTCAAAGTAGGTTGATGGCATATTGACATGCGTAACGCCTGATTCAATCTTTCTAACAAAATGAAATGCCTTCTTCAGATCATTTGTGTAGATCGTTGAGGAAAGTCCAAACTCACTGTCGTTAGCCAGTTCTAAAGCTTCTTCATATGTGTCTACTTCGATAATTGCAATCACCGGTCCAAAGATTTCTTCATGGAAAATGGTCATATCCTTCGTTACATTGCTGAATACAGTAGGTGCTACGAAATAACCTTTATCCATTCCATTATCGGTTAATCGCTTACCGCCACTCTCCAGCTTAGCGCCTTCTTTCAATGATATATCCACATAATGCAGGTAGGTGTTTAATTGGTTTTGATCTACTACTGGACCACTATCCACATTCTCACCAAAGCCTTCGCCAACCACAAGACGCTCAGCACGTTTAACTAGTTTTTCTGTAACTTCTTTCGCAATTGTTCTTGGTACAATAAGGCGGCTCGTTCCTGTACAACGTTGTCCGTTATCTAAAAACCCGCTGATTACAATACTCTCAATCGCTTGATCTATATCAGCATCCTCTAAAATAATTGCCGGGTTCTTTCCGCCCATCTCTGCTTGCATTTTTGCTCCGCGGGCAGTAACTGCTTTTCCTAATGCTAGTCCAACGTCCGTTGATCCGGTGAAGGAGACTGCCTGTATTTTCGGATGGTTCCCAATGGCGCCACCTACTGCACTGCCAGGTCCTGTCACCATATTAATAACCCCGGCAGGAACTCCAGCCTGTTCAAATAGCTCCATAATTTTCACACTGATTAAAGATGTATTACTGGCTGGTTTAAACACTACTGTATTTCCAGCAATGATGGCTGGGGCTATTTTCCAGATTCCAATGCCCAAAGGAAAATTATACGGTGCAATTACACCAACTACGCCTAAAGGTTCTCTTATGGTGTAACCCAGTATATTGTTATTTTGTGATGGTGCGGTTTCACCATTCAGCCTGGTTGCTTCCCCACTGAACTGCTTCATTGCTTCAATTGTTTTATTAACTTCTCCTCTTGCCTCACGTAATGATTTACCTACTTCTTTTGTTATTAATTCAGCAAGCTCTTCTTTTTGTTCTTCCAGTAATTGAATAAGCTTAAATAAAACATTGCCTCGTTTGGGTGCCGGCGTATCAGTCCATTCACCGAAAGCGCTTTCAGAAGCGGCAATAGCTAATTCTACATCATCTTCATTAGACTGCTGGAATAATCCAAGCACTTCCTCCGTGTCAGCAGGGTTAATACTTTTGTATAGCTCGCCTGTCGCTGATGCTACCCACTCACCATTAATATAATTATAATAAGTCTCTGTCATTTGTATGCCTCCTTAATAGTGTATAAAGTAATTATAATACTCTAAATTATAGAATTAAATATGGCAAGCAACAAAGTTTACACATCTTTTTTGTTGCTTGCCATAAATAGTTTCATTGCGATAACTAAATCCAACCATTGTTTTTCATTATTTATATCAATTTGGAGGACTTCTTCTAATTTTTTCAGTCTGTAATATAAGGTGTTTGGATGAACATGCAGTACTTCTGCTGTTTTTTTATGATTTTTATTTTGCTCAATAAAACACTTTAGTGTGTCCATGAATGAACTGCCCATTTTGAATAACTCACTTAGCTTATCATGCATAAACATTTCAATTGTTGCTGGGTCAACCTCATGAAGTAATCTTTCAATACCTAATTTGGCATATTCCACAACCGTTGAATCTTTATTGGATTTCGCAAATGCGACGGAACGTAATGCTTCCTTATATGTAAGCGATAAGTTACGAATCGTTGTTTCTCTCCCTATGCCAAACAGTAGCTGCTTCTTCGCTCCCCATTTAGCATTAATACTTTTTATAATTTTATGAACCACATTTTCCTGGATGGTCGGTACAATAATTATTACCTGAAAAGCTCTTGTAAAGACGACACTGTAGATACCGATAGAAGTAACGATCTGCTCAATGGACCGAATAAACCATTCTTTATCTGTTAGTTTTTCCTGCTCCCATAACGGGCCGTTCTCCCCTTCAATAATAATACATTGCAGAATCCAGTCTTCCTTCCATTGAATATAAGTAAGGGCACGGTCTAAATCATCATTCGATAACCCTTCCAGGAGCTGGTTAAATACCTCCGACCGAAAATGAAGTTCCTTTTCATGGATCGCATTATTCTTAACTAACTCCAATGCCAAAGTTAAACTGGCATGTTTGATTGCTATTTGATCCATAGGAGAAAATAAATAAAATGACTTTTCCAGTTCTAAAATCCCTAATACTTCTTTACCTCGTACAATAGGGAACAGGGTATCTTTATCCTCGTAGAAAGCAGTAGAATGGTGTGTAACCTTTGAGTGAATGATGGACTCCAGCAAGCGGATTACCCTTTCAACGCCTCCCCCTTCAATAATCATCTTATAAAACTGGTTGTGAATATCCATCGATTGTGTTAATAAATTATTCTTCTCTTTCAAACTGTGATACATACTGGAGTTATCGATAGCGATCGCACTCTGGTCTGCAACTATCTCAATAACCTGGATGTCTTCTTTTGTAAACACTCCATCCTGCTTGAAATTATTTACAACCAGTACGCCTAAACAACGATCTTTTGTTAAAATAGGCACACAAAAGGCACTTTTAATTTTCCGTCTGTATACGCCTTCAAAATAATAATGATAATTTGCTTCAGACATATCCCGCATATAGGAGTCTATTTCTTCTTCGGAAATAAATAATTTTGACTTTTTATCAACAAAGACTTTCCCGGCAATAGACTCCCCTGGAGAGAATGCAATATTCTCCAGCATTTCTCTTCGAATCCCCTCACCATCAGCTAGTCGAAGCCTGTTGGCAGACTCATCATACAAGTAGATAATCAGTGTATCGGAAATATCAATAAGGTCATTTGCCGCTACAATTACATTTCGAAGAACTTCGTCTATTTTTAATGATTGTGTTAACATTTTATTAATCTCAAGAAGTTTTTTTGCCTTATTTATATCTACTAAGTTACGATGATCATTCATCACTTTCACCCCGCCATTGTATGAAAAAACCCCAAAGCAGGTGTAGGTTGATACACTAACTTCAGGGGTATTCCAGTTATTCGAATTCTTAACTTTATTATTTGTTTAATTCCGCAAACTCATCCGGCACAAAGAATTCAATATGCTGCTGCAGGTTGGTAAACTCCCCAGGCAATAAGCCTCCAAATTCACCATCTACATTTAATTGCATTTTTTCATCAGTTGACACTTTTATATGTTTTGCTTGAACATAAATTACATTTTCATCTTCTAAGTGAGCCCCCCGTAATGCTAATGTAGCTATACGGATAAACTCTGCCAAATTGGTTTTTCTTAATACGAGCATATCAAAGTAGCCGTCCTTCAGACTAGCTTCAGGGGCTAATTTTTCAAAACCACCGACTGAATTTGTGTTAGATATTAAAAAGAGCATAATGTCTTCATCAATAATCTTGCCATCATACTCAATTTTCGCCCGGGTTGGCTTAACTGATGGGAGCATTTCGATCCCCTTCATGTAATAAGCCAGTTGCCCAATTACCGTTTTTAATTTGCTCGGGACCTCATATGTTAGTTCCGTCAGCTTCCCTCCGGCTGCTATGTTCATGAAGTAATGATCATCTACTTTTCCTATATCCAGTAACATGGACTGATCTGCTAAAATGATATCTACTGCTTTGCTTATAGTCCTTGGAATGCTCAATGCTCGGGCAAAGTCATTTGTAGTACCAGTTGGAATAATACCCAGCTTCGGCCGGTAGCTCTGTTCAGCGATTCCATTAATAACCTCATTAATCGTGCCGTCTCCACCTGCTGCAACGATTATGTCAAATTGTCTTTCAGCAGCTGCTTGAGCAGCCTTTATCGCGTCACCTTCACTCGTGGTGGCATGTGTTGATGTTTCATACCCAGCAATCTCAAATCGCTCTAAAACTGTCGGTAATTCTTTTTTGAATACCTCTCGTCCGGATGTCGGATTATAAATGATTCGGGCTTTTTTCATTCCATTCCCTCCCCATTACTTCACAACTATGCAAGGTCTATGATGTATGGATATTGGTCTTACTATCGTAATTAAAGTATAACCAATATCATAGCCCTTTTTACACTATTTGAAAAGAGGCTAAATATGGATAGACTACTGCCGGATGAAGTGGCAGTAGTCTGATTGGTCATTTTATCGGTTATTCAGCTCTTCTGAAAGTATTTTATTGACCATTGGCGGATTAGCCTGGCCCTTAGTTGCCTTCATTACTTGTCCAACCAAGTAACCTTGAGCTGCACCTTTTCCATTTTTAAAATCTGTAACAGATTGCTCATTATCATCAAGAACCTTTGAGATAATCTCTTTAAGCTGACCTTCATCCGATATTTGGACGAGTCCTTTGTCTTTAACAATCTGTTCAGGATCGCCGCCATTTTCAACTAAATCAGCAAATACCTTTTTGGCTATTTTAGATGAAATGGTTCCATCAGCAATTAGATTGATCATTTTCGCTAATGCTTCTGGTGTTATTGCCAGGTCATTCAGTTCTTTATAATGTTTGTTCATATAGGCTGAGAGTTCACCCATCAGCCAGTTTGATACTTGTTTTATATCTGCACCTTTTTGGACAGCTGCTTCAAAAAAGTCTGCCATTTGCTTTGAATTGGTCAGCACTCCAGCATCATACGCCGGCAGTCCCAATTCTTCTATATACCGTTTCTTACGCGCATCCGGGAGCTCTGGTATTTGGCTGCGGATACGTTCTTTCCATGCATCATCAATATACAATGGTACTAAATCCGGCTCTGGGAAGTAACGGTAATCGTCCGATCCTTCCTTAACTCGCATTAGAATGGTTTCTTTCGTTTTTTCATCATAACGACGGGTTTCCTGAAGGATTTCCCCTCCAGCTAATAAAACCTTCTCCTGACGCTTTTCCTCAAATTCCATTCCTTTTTGTACAAAACTAAATGAATTTAAGTTCTTCAGCTCTGCTTTCGTACCGAACTCTTCCTGTCCATATGGACGTAATGAAATATTGGCATCACAACGTAATGACCCTTCTTCCATTTTCACATCGGAAACACCTGTATATTGAATAATATTCTTCAGTTTTTCCAAATAGGCATACGCCTCTTCTGGTGAACGCATATCAGGTTCAGAAACAATTTCAATTAACGGGGTTCCCTGGCGGTTAAAGTCCACAAGTGAATAACCGTCATCTCCATGCGTTAGTTTTCCTGCATCTTCTTCCAGGTGCAGGCGGGTAATACCGATACGCTTTGTTTTACCATTGACTTCTATTTCAATCCAGCCATTTTCTCCAATCGGCTGATCAAATTGTGATATTTGAAATGCTTTTGGATTGTCCGGATAAAAATAGTTCTTACGGTCAAACTTCGTGTCTGTAGCTATTTCACAATTAAGTGCCATTGCAGCCTTCATCGCGAAGTTAACAGCTTCTTCATTTAATACAGGAAGAACACCAGGGTAGCCCAGGTCAATTGGTGTAACATTCGTATTCGGCTCTGTACCAAAAGCATTCACACTTGGGCTGAATATTTTCGAATTTGTTTTTAATTCTACGTGTACCTCTAGTCCAATAATTGTCTCAAAATTCATTAGTTGGCACCTCCTAATTGAGGTCGTTTTGTATGGTGATCAGTTGCTTGCTCATACGCATGGGCAGCACGATAAACGGTTTTTTCATCAAAGTGCTTTCCGATAATCTGTAATCCAAATGGCAATCCGTTTTCTGAGAAACCACAAGGGATGGAAATCCCTGGTACTCCTGCCAGGTTTACCGGAATGGTTAAGATATCATTCGCGTACATTGTTAAAGGATCGTCAATATTTTCTCCGACTTTAAACGCTGGTGTTGGGGTAGTTGGTCCAATTACCACATCATAGTCTTCAAATATTTTATCGAAATCATTTTTAATTAATGTCCGTACTTTCTGTGCTTTCTTGTAATAGGCATCATAGTAACCGGAGCTTAAAGCAAATGTTCCAAGCATAATGCGGCGCTTCACTTCATCACCAAAACCTTCACTACGGGATTTCTTAAACATATCGATCATATTATCCGCATTCTCAGTTCTTACTCCGTAACGCACCCCGTCAAAACGAGCCAGGTTAGCAGAAGCTTCTGAAGAAGAAAGAAGATAATAAGTTGATAATGCGTATTTTGAGTGTGGTAACGAGACTTCCTCCCATGTTGCTCCCAATGATTCATACACTTTCAAAGCATTCAGCACGGATTCTTTAACCTCTGGAGTAACCCCTTCTGCAAGGTATTCCTTAGGTACAGCGATCTTCAGACCTTTAACATCTCCTGTTAAAGCTTTTGTGTAGGAAGGAATTTCAACATCCGCACTCGTTGAATCCATTTTATCATGACCGGCAATAACTTCTAATACACGCGCATTATCTTCTACGGATCTTGTGATTGGTCCGATCTGATCCAGTGAGGATGCAAATGCAACTAGACCAAAGCGTGATACAAGGCCGTATGTAGGTTTTAATCCAACAACTCCACAAAAGGCAGCAGGCTGACGGATCGAACCACCTGTATCAGAACCTAATGAGAAGATAACTTCGCCCGCAGCAACAGATGCAGCTGATCCGCCACTTGATCCACCAGGAACATAGTCTTTATTCCATGGATTTCGTGTTGGTGTATAGCTTGAATTCTCGTTTGAAGAACCCATTGCGAATTCATCCATGTTTAGTTTTCCAATAGTGATTGCCTTTTCCTTGTGTAACTTATCAACAACCGTCGCGTTGTATAATGGATCATCAAAATTATCCAAAAACTGACTTGCGCATGTAGTACGTAAGCCTTTCGTAACGATATTGTCCTTGATCCCACTCGGCATCCCAAACAGGCTTTGTGATTTATCGTCCATATTATCCAATTCTTTAGCTTGGGCACGTGCATTTTCTTCGTCCAGGGTTAAGAATGCATTTACTTGCCCGTCCACTTCTTTAATTCGATTATAGGAAGTTTCAACTAAATCCTGAACAGTAATTTCTTTGTTATGTAACATCGCTTCCAATTCTTTAATACTATGGTCAAATAATGACATGATATTCCCTCCTTACTCCAAAATAGATGGTACGCGAAAGTGACCATCCTTTTTATCAGGAGCATTTTTCAACGCTTCCTCCTGGGTGATCCACTGTTTAGATTCATCCTTGCGCAGCACATTTTTAATCTCCAATACATGGGTAGTTGGTTCAACACCTTCTGTATCCAGTTCATTCAATTGTTCTGCATATGAAATAATCGAGCTTAATTGGTCTGTAAACATTTCAGCTTCTTCTTCTGTAATAGCAAGTCTTGCCAAGTGTGCAACATGCTTTACTTGCTCTTTTGTAATATCTGCCATTTCCTGCACCTCCAGAACGGATTTTAACTATTTAGTTAGATATTTTTATTACTCCAATACACTATTATAACACTATTGATAATAGCAGAATTGGTCAACAATAAGCAACTAAGAACAATGATATACATGCCCTTTATATACAGGCTTCACCTACAACGTTAGTTATAATCAAAAATCCACCTCTTTACTTCATTAAAGAGGTGGATCAGATTATCTCTTATTCCTTCAATTTTGCGACTGTTTCACTGAATTCTGTTTTCACTCCAGATGCCGGCTCACCCATCATACTGACCACTATTGTTACAATCAGATTGAGTATAAACCCAGGCAGTAACTCATACATATCAAATATTCCACCTGATAAGTAATTACCCCAAACAATGACCGTTACTGCACCAACTATAATTCCTGCTACTGCCCCGTTCCGGGTAGTGTTTCTCCAGAATAGTGAAAGTATAATTATTGGACCGAATGCAGCACCGAACCCTGCCCATGCATAACTTACTAATTCTAAAACAGAGCTTTCCGGGTTCATTGCAATAACAGCTGCAATCAACGCAATGAATAAGGTTGCAATACGCCCTACCCACACCAGCTCTTTTCCTGAAGCTTTACGACGGAAAATTGCCTTGTAGAAATCCTCTGCAACAGCTGATGATGATACAAGTAACTGTGAGTCAATTGTACTCATAATTGCTGAGAGAATCGCAGCTAACAGAACACCTGCGACAACAGGATGGAATAAAATTTGAGAAAATGCGATAAAGATCTTCTCCGGATCGTCTAACATTTGTATTCCATTTTCGGTAATGACCTGGATGCCAAAGCTGCTTAAAGTTGAGACATCCTGTGTACTAATAAACGCTAGTCCCACAAAACCAGTGAAAATGGCTCCATATAATCCAAGAATCATCCAAGTAGTTCCGATGAAGCGTGCTTTAGGAACATCCTTAGCTGAACGTAAAGCCATAAAACGCACAATAATATGTGGTTGACCAAAGTAACCGAGTCCCCAAGCCAGGGATGATATGATCGCCATTAATCCAACACCTTGAACCATATTCAAGTGAGAGGCTTCTATTTCACCAACTGCCTGTACCGCTTCTGTCCATCCCCCCATTTGGTTAAGCGCAACGATCGGGACAATAATCAATGCCAGAAGCATCAATATACCTTGAACAAAATCCGTCCATGCCACTGCTAAAAAGCCTCCAAGCAATGTATAGGAAACAACAACAATGGTTCCAATCCATAATGCTGATTGATAGGAAAGTCCAAAAGATGCTTCAAAGAGTTTAGCACCAGCGACCATTCCTGAGGATGTATAAAAAGTGAAGAATAATAGAATTACTAAGGCTGAAATGACGCGAAGAACATGCGACGTATCTTTAAATCTGTTTTCCAAAAAATCCGGAATCGTAATCGAGTTATTTGATACTTCCGTATAAACGCGTAGTCTTTTGGCAATAAACTGCCAGTTCAAGTAAGCACCCGTTGCCAGCCCTATTCCCAACCATGCTTCCGACATACCAGAAGCATAAATAGCGCCAGGCAATCCAAGCAGGAGCCAACCACTCATATCTGATGCACCCGCACTTAGTGCTGCCACTCCTGGACCTAAGTTACGGCCGCCTAATACATAATCGGACAGATTGTTTGTCATACGGTACATGACAACGCCAATTGCCAGCATTCCTGATAAATAAACTATAAAAGTAATTAATGTTATAATACCCACTTGCTACTTTCTCCTCTCTGTAAACAATGTAATGATCGATAGTAGAATTAATATAGGCATCGGTACAAACAGCCAAAACCAGGTTGCACCCCTTATAGCAAACTCCTCCATCTTTCCACCTCTTTCCAAATGTTTTCCAAGTTTAAAATTATGTTATTACTATAAAAGCACATCGACTATAGTTTCACATATAGAAATTATTTTCAAGTTGCTGATAACAGCCAAACAGCTGATTATATTAATCTTTTCAAACTAAAAACAGCATATACAGCTATATACGAGTATTAACATTCATATAAAAGGATTAAAGTAATTATAATAGCTCTCGTAGTACTATTTTAGGTTAGCGTTTAAATAACTCCGCATACCTTACTATTTTCCCCCAAATAAAATTTCTTATAAAAATTTATTTTTTAAAGGAAAAATGCAAAAAAATACCCGGGACAGGTTCCACGCCGTCCCGGGCCAATCAATCATATAGTAATAGGGTAAAAAATTATTGACTAGCTCTTCCAGTTAAATGGAGTAGCTAGGTTGTTCAACTGAATAAATACTTGGTTCTCTTTCCCCAACGTGAGCGAGATCCTCTAGTTGAGTGAACAAAATCCCTGATACAAGTAATGCGCCAATAGCAATACCCGAAATTAACTTCTTCATATTATCCCCTCCTTAAATTAATCTATATATTTGTAATCTGCTCATAGGCAAAATTAGCCACTTTATAATACTTTGCTGCGTCTTTATATTTATTTATACCTTCAAAATGACCGGCTAGCAACTCCGAGTAAATTATTATGTTAACAAAATCTTTATGTTTCTGTAGATATGGAATAAACTCCTGAATAGTTAGTTTTTCAAACTTCTCGTAATCCTCTTTCAACAAATAATCATAGGTATATAATATATAATAGAAAATCCTGTATTGCTCAACGTTTTTAATCTGTTTGGTAAGTTGAAAACCATGTTTTACAGCTTTACTTGTTTGTTCAAAATCTTTTATATTATAATACTCACGAACTAAAGACGCTACAGAGTTTAAATGATCTAGCAACTGAGCCCGCTCGTCATCCAAAACTTCCCGAAAGTGTTTAATCGCTTCCTTCGACTCGCCTTTAGTAGAATACAAATGTCCCAGGTTTTGATTTGTCAGCTGTATCAGCTGCCTGTTATTATTTAATTTTCCTAAATGTAAGCCTAAATTAAAATTCTTTATCGCTTTATCGTACATTTTAATCCGCCGGTAAGATATGCCCATTATATTATGAACCTGAGCGCAACGGAGAAAGTTGTATTGCTTCATGAAAATATCCAGCGCTTTATCTGCATACTCAATCGCTTCCAGGGTGTTTCGCAACTTACTATGCGTTACAGCAATAATATACTGTATATCCGCCAATTCTTCCTCAGTAATCTCTATTTTATTGATTTTTTCTTCTGCCAGCTTATACATCCGCATCGCCTGGTTAAACTCGCCACTGGAAGAACTGTAATTACCCCTGAATTTATACCAGTAATACAAATGTAAATTATCAAAGGTACCGGAAATTTCTTTTAACTCATTGATTTTATTTAACGCTTCATCAAAATCACCTAAAACCAGATAGTACCTGATCTTGTGTATTTCAAATAGTAGCAAGCTCTCGGTTAAGTTCGAATCCATTAATGTTTGGATTTCTTCATATGTAGTAATGATTTTTTTCTTGTCATTTACTTCAAAGAGCATGCCATACCATTGCTTGCATTTTTCATTGATGGTTGAATCCAATGAATTGTCTACTTGGATTCCCAGGCGAGTACATAACATTTGAATAATTTCCGGGCTGGCTTCTGTCTTGAGATTTTCGATTTTTGATAAATAGGATAAGGAAACAATTCCTTGAGCTAGATCTCCCTGTGTCATCTCTTGTTTAGTGCGTTGTAGTTTGATAAAGGACCCTATTTCTATCAATATACCCACCCTAACATCTATTAGAATTATATTACGTTGTATAGTCTTATTATAACATAATTTCAGATAATTCATATTGGGAAAATAATAGGATGTATAGGGCTGTTATCGCCCTAAAAACTTTCCAACTTTCCTGGAATAGGAAAATTAGCCCCTATTTTAAGCATATTTTGCTAAAAAGGGGCTAATCGACATAGTGTGACTAATTACTCATTACTAAAACATTTCTGACGTTGTTTTACCTTGCATGTGGTGAATTAGGTAATCTGGCCCACCTGCTTTGGAATCTGTTCCCGACATATTGAACCCGCCAAATGGCTGGTAGCCAACAATGGCGGCTGTACAGCCACGGTTAAAGTAAAGGTTTCCAACATGAAAATCCTGACGTGCCTGTTCTTGATGTGTTCGGTTATTCGTTATCACAGCGCCTGTTAAGCCATAGTCGGTGTTGTTTGCAATTTCAATTGCTTCATCAAAGTCCTTTGCTTTTGTTAATGCAACAACCGGTCCGAAGATCTCTTCCTGCATAATACGTGCGTTTGGATCTACATCGGCAAATACAGTTGGGTTGATGAACCAGCCTTTGCTGTCATCTCCATCGCCGCCTGCAAGCAGTTTCCCTTCTTTTTTGCCAATTTCAATGTAGCTTGAGATTTTATCATAGGCACCTTGGTCAATGACTGGTCCCATAAAGTGAGAGTTGTCATATGGATCCCCAGCTGATAATTCCTTCGTTAATTCTGCGACACGATCTTTTACCTGATCATATACATCCTCATGGATGACGGCACGTGAACATGCAGAGCATTTCTGACCAGAGAAGCCAAATGCTGATTGGACGATAGATTGTGCAGCCAATTCGAGATCTGCTTCGTTATCAACTACAATCGTGTCCTTTCCGCCCATTTCAATGATCGTACGCTTCAGCCATTTTTGACCTTCCTGCACTTTTGCCGCACGTTCGAAAATACGTGTACCAACATCACGTGAGCCTGTAAAGCTTACAAAACGTGTCCGCGGATGGTCTACAAGGTAGTCGCCAACTTCACTTCCTGGTCCAGGAATGTAGTTCACTACACCTGCTGGCATACCTGCTTCTTCAAGCACTTCCATTAATTTGTAGGCAATTACTGGCGTAGTACTTGCTGGTTTAAGCAAGACGGTGTTTCCAGAAACCATTGCCGCGGTTGTCGTTCCAGCCATGATGGCGAATAGGAAGTTCCATGGTGAAATAACGACACCTACCCCTAGTGGAATATAGTTATATTGGTTAAACTCAATCGGACGGCTTTCAATTTTCACACCATCTTTAAGCTCGAGCATTTGGCGACCGTAATATTCAAGGAAGTCAATTGCTTCTGCCGTATCTGCATCAGCTTCCTTCCATGGCTTACCGCCTTCCTTGACGAGATGTGCGGTAAATTCGAATTTACGGCGGCGTACAATTGCAGCGGAACGGAATAAAATATCTGCACGGAATTTGGGATCTGTTTTTCTCCATGTTTCAAACGTTTCATCAGCAACCTGCATTGCTTTTTCAGCTAATTCCTTCGTTGCTTTCGAAACATAGCCTACCACTTCTTCCTTGTTTGCCGGGTTTACGGAAACAATTTTATCCTCGGTTGTAATACGTTCGCCACCAATGATCAGTGGATAATCTTTCCCAAGATCTGATTCGATCTGTTTAAGCGCATCCAGCATAAGCTGTTTATTTTCTTCAATTGTAAAGTCTGTAAATGGTTCGTGTTTGTACGGTACTACCATGAAAAAAACCTCCTTAGATTATGCATATTTACCCCTATGATTGCGTTTACATGAAATGCAAAGGTGGAGCACGTCCACCTTATATTTTAACCCAATTATTACTGTACTTCAATTATTGTAGGTTAAGCCATAATTATCTAATGAAAAATGTGAACGGTAGGCGATTCTGCTCCTGCCTCGCGGTAAATTAGGCTCTCCATCTTATTACTCGATTTTATATTTATCTCTAAATCAAAATAATCAGGAAACATATCCAGAACCAGGCCGTACGTATATTGGGTAAACCCTACAACCTCCCCTTTACCATAGAACTCAATTGGTATTTCTATGGTGAGCTTCTGTAGTTCACCATTGATATAAAAACCATCACCAATTACACCAACATAGTTTGGAAAGTATTGAGCGACCTCGTTTCCGAAGTTTGTCACGGTTTCATGATCGTCAAAATACTTTTCTCTACCTTCACTTGATGGGAAAAGAATATTCTCTTCATCAATTTCATCCCATCCACCGATCGACGCACTCCCACCCGCGACATTCGTTTTTGCAACAAAATTCCCAGGAACAGGGGAGCCACTCTCTTGTTCGCGGTATAAGGCTATCATAATAGGGATATTCTGCAGGCCATCCATCTCCCTAATTCGCTCAACTACTTCTTGAGCAATTTCATTTCCTTGTTCCATCATTTCACTTTGCGGAATATCCTCATAGTAATATGGTCCGCCAGTTTTTGTTTGAAAGCGATAAACTGACTTTAATGCCAATCCAATAGACATTCCCACCAGTTCAACCGAATTATCATCCTGTTTCTCTACGAAATTTTGTTCGAGAATATGCGATAAATAGCGTGGGTTTTCTTCATATACCTTTTTGTCTGATCCTTTTTCAATTTTTGGATTTAAATCCGTAATCAATTGATAAACCATATCTTCTTTCAAATACTGACCTTCTTCAAAGAAGTATTTACCTGGATCATACACAGCCTTGGAATGACGTCTCAGTCCTTCTTCCATCTCATCAATATCCAATCGGTTTGCGATTTGGTTTGTAATTACTCCTCTGGCCTCGCTGGGGCGGTATGGCAATATCATTTTGTAGTTTTCTTCGGACAATTGGTAGCTGGGTACAATTGACGTTTGTTCCTCTGCTTCATCGTTCTGTAAAACTTCTTCATCATTTACATTTGGTGTACACCCCGTGATGAACAGGAGTGCAGCAGCAATTAGCCAGACACTTATTTTTTTCATCGCTTTCACACCCCTTGTTTTTCAACTGCATCAAGCAGCTGCTTTTCGGTCCAAACATCAACCCCAAGTTCGACAGCTTTATCATACTTGGAACCTGCATCCTCGCCAGCAACGAGAAAATCCGTTTTTTTACTTACACTGCCAGTTACACTACCACCCATTGTTTCGATCACTTCTTTCGCTTCATTACGTGTAAAGTTTTCCATCTTTCCTGTTAACACGACTGTTTTACCTGAGAACACTGTGAGCTCCGTTTGAGTGCTTTGCTTTGGCCCTTTATACTTCATATTAATGTTTAACTCATTTAGATCCTGAATCAGATCGATTACTTTTTGTTCGGAAAAATACTGTACAACTGAGTCTGCCATTTTTTCACCAATTTCATCTATTGCGATCAGCTCATCATAGGTAGCCTGCTGTAAATTATCCATGGTTTCAAAATGTGCTGCCAGTGTTTTAGCGGCTTTGGATCCGACGAATCGAATTCCTAATCCGAATAATAGTTTTTCCAAGGAATTTTCTTTCGAAGCTTCGATAGCCTGCAATAGGTTATCTGCTGACTTTTCCCCCATACGCTCAAGCTTAAGCAATTCCTCTTTTTCAAGACGGTATAAATCAGCCATGGTACGAATCAGCTTTTCCTGGAAGAGCTGGATGATTACTTTTTCTCCCAGCCCATCTATATTCATAGCATTGCGGGAAACAAAGTGAATCAGCCCTTCTTTTAGTTGGGCAGGGCAATTCGGGTTAATACAACGCAATGCAACTTCCTCTTCAAGCCGCACTAATTCACTTCTACATGCGGGACAATCTGTCGGCATATGGAATTCTTCGGATCCCTCTGGACGTTTCTCTACTATTACACGAACGACTTTCGGTATGATGTCTCCAGCCTTTTTAATCACAACGGCATCACCAATCCGAATATCCTGCTCACGTATCAAGTCCTCATTATGCAGGGAGGCACGTTGAACAGTCGTTCCAGCAATCTTTACAGGTTCAAGAATAGCAGTTGGTGTAATAACTCCGGTTCTCCCAACACTTAATTCAATAGCTGTCAGCTTTGTAACTGCTTCTTCGGCCGGAAATTTATAGGCAATCGCCCAGCGCGGGCTTTTTGCCGTGAAGCCTAATTCTTCCTGCTGATCCAGATCATCTACTTTAATAACAATGCCATCAATTTCGTAGTTTAAATTAGGGCGCTCTACTGTCCAATAATTAACATACTCAATTACCTCTTCGATGGTTGAGCATTTTTTCCACTCCGGGTTGGTTTTAAATCCTAGCTCTTTTAGTTTTTTCAGTCGTCCACTATGGGTCGTTGGTGAACCTGTCTTCCATTCGCCAACCCCATACAAGAAAATATCCAGGTTACGTTTTCCAGCTATTTTCGGATCCAGTTGCCTTAACGATCCTGCTGCTGCATTTCGCGGGTTTGCAAAAGGCTCTTCCTCATTCGCCTCTCTCGTTTCATTCAGAGCAAGAAAGGACTTGTGGGGCATGAATGCTTCTCCACGCACCTCCAATGATTCTGTTTCTTTTATGCTTAAAGGTATACTGCGTATCGTTCTTAAGTTACTTGTAATATCTTCACCAATGGTACCATCACCTCGTGTGGCACCCCGCACAAATTTCCCGTTTTCATACGTCAGTGAAACAGCCAGTCCATCTATTTTCAACTCACACACAAAAGTAATCGGTTTATCTGTCCCCTGACTCGCCCGACGAGCAAAATCATGTAGATCTGTTTCATTGAACGCATTTGCCAGGCTGAGCATTGGCACATCATGCTGTACTTTTTGAAAAGCTGCTAATGGTTCTCCACCAACACGTTGTGTAGGGGAGTCATCCAAGATCAACTCTGGGAATGCCTCTTCCAATTTAAGAAGTTCCTGGGTTTTTTTATCATATTCCGCATCCGGAACGCTTGGTTTATCGAGCACATGGTATTCATAGTTGTACTGATTCAGTAATTCACTTAATGCTTTCATCTGATCTTGTGCCTGTTGTTTATCCATGACCAAGCACCTCCTACTGTTTCGTAATTGGGGCAAATTTTGCCAGTACGCGCTTTATTCCTATTGGGGCTGGGAAGGCAATATCAAGCTCCATCGCTTCTCCTTTACCTTGCACTTTAACAACCGTGCCGATACCCCACTTTTTGTGACTTGCTTTATCTCCAGTTCCCCATGCTTCACTTTCTGCACCGGTTGTCTTCTGCATTCTTTCTGCTTTTCGTTTTATGGGAGCAGGTTGACCTTGAGACTGTACAAAGGATCCGCCGAACATGGATTTCTTCGCTTGTTCTATCCCGTCCACCAGCTCTTCCGGAATTTCGTTTATAAAACGGCTGATCGGATTCATATTGGTTCTGCCGAATAGTGTACGCATTTTTGCATGAGTTAAGTATAACTCTTGTTCAGCCCGGGTGATTCCCACATAGGCAAGTCTTCGTTCCTCTTCCATTTCTTCCTCGTCCATCATCGAACGACTATGTGGAAAAACATTCTCCTCCATACCGATTAAAAAGACTACCGGGAATTCCAATCCTTTTGCAGCGTGTAACGTCATTAACGTGATTTTCTCCTGATTATCCGGATCTTCCTCATCAACCTTATCAATATCCGCAATCAATGCTAGATCAGTTAAGAAAGCTACTAGGGTTTTATCCTCTGAGGTTTTTTCAAAGTCCTGTGTAACTGTCATAAACTCTTCTAAGTTTTCCAGACGACTCTGGGATTCGATGGTTTGTTCGTTTTTCAGCATGCGTTCATAGCCGGTTCTCTCTAAAACAGCCTCAACCATATCTGTAGCAGTTAGAAACTCCTGTTGTTGTGATAAGGTCTGTATTAGACTGCCAAACTCTGCTAATGCATTGGCAGCCTTTTTGGATACGCCAGTAAAATCAACTTCTTTAACGGCTTCATAAAAGGAGATATCATGTGCATCTGCATGAGCTCGTAATCGATCAATAGAGGTCTTTCCAATTCCCCGCTTCGGCACGTTTACCACACGCTCAAAGCTTATGTCATCTTCAGGATTAGTAATTAATCGTAAATACGATGTTAAATCTTTAATTTCCTTTCGTTCATAGAACTTATGTCCTCCGACCATCTGATAAGATATAGCCGACTTCATAAAAGTTGCTTCAATCGCACGGGATTGAGCGTTGGTTCGATATAAAATAGCAATGTCACTTGGTTTATAACCTTTTTTGAGTGTAAGCTCCTGGATTTCATCTGTAATAAACAGGGCCTCTTCTTGCTCTGTTGCTCCTTGATAATAATGAATGTTCTTTCCATCCGGATTATCTGTCCACAGATTTTTCGGTTTACGTCCGGTGTTATTTCCAATTACTTTATTGGCTGCAGCCAGAATTGATTTCGTTGATCGATAATTCTGTTCTAAGAATACGGAGCGTGAAGCTGGGTAATCTTTTTCAAACGAAAGAATATTTGAAATGTCAGCACCGCGCCATCGGTAAATTGATTGATCTGAATCCCCGACAACACAAAGGTTCTGAAACCGGCTGGCCAGTTGCTTAACCAGAAAGTACTGTGCATGGTTCGTATCCTGATACTCATCCACATGAATATATTGAAACCTGCGCTGGTAATACTCAAGTACTTCCGGAACCCTTTTAAATAAATGAATCGTCTGCATGATCAGATCATCGAAGTCGAGTGCTTGGTTTTTCTGGAGCATTTTTTGATATGCTACATAGATTTGAGCAATCTGTTTATCGTAGAAGTTACCGACATTATTACTGAATTCTTCTGGGGTGATCAGTTCATTCTTAGCAGCGCCGATTTGTCCAAGCATTGCGCGTGGATCAAATTTTTTCGGATCGATATTCAGGTTTTTTAAGATTTGCTTCACAACGGATAGCTGATCTCCACTATCCAATATGGTGAAGTTGCGATTGTAACCGATACGGTCAATATCACGTCGCAAAATCCGAACACACATAGAGTGGAAGGTGGAAACCCACATATATTCTCCCTCGGGGCCTACCAGCTTTTGTACACGCTGTTTCATCTCACGTGCTGCTTTATTCGTAAACGTTATGGCCAATACGTTCCTTGCTGCCACGTCTTTTTCGCCAAGCAAATAAGCGATGCGATGTGTCAGAACTCTCGTCTTTCCACTACCCGCACCTGCCATAATAAGTAAAGGGCCATCTGTATGTTTAACAGCCTCTCGCTGTTCTTTATTTAATCCTTTTAATAAGTCATCTGTTGTTTGACTCATCTTTACACCGCCTTGAATCCATAGTATTCTTTTTTCAACTGAGGAATTTCTACTTTATTGCCCCAACTGTCTTAATTGCTTTTTTTATATCTGTGTAAATAATATTACCAACAACTATAACATCTGCATGCTCTTTCATTTCCTGTGCCTGGAAACTGCTCTCTATTCCACCACCGTAAAATAGCATTGTTTCATCCAGCTGACCTTTTACTTTTTCAACAAGCTCCGGGTCTCCATACTTTCCACTGTACTCCATATAAAAAACCGGCAAGTGAAATACATGTTCAGCCATATAAGCATATGCTGTTACATCTTCGTCATCCGGTAAATAGCTGTTTGTATGAGTAAAAGCTTTTGCCTCTTCATTCAAGATACAATATCCTTCTACAAAAATCTCGTTCCAGTTCATAATATCTTTGTATTCCTTAATCGCTTGATGCTGTATATCCATCATCCACTTTTTCTCTGTTGAATTCATTACCATGGGAATAAAATAATAATCAAACCCTGGGGTTATAGCTTCCATTGTGGAGATCTCCAGGATGCACGGAACCGTGTGCCGGCGAATCCGTGATAAAAGATCTAATACACCATCCAATGTTACATTGTCAGTTCCGCCAACTATAATTGCATCGGTACCAGACTCACAGATCATATCTAAATTCTCATCAGAAATTTCTTTAGCTGGATCAAGCTTAAACACGTGCTTCCATTCGTTCATTGTATTATACAAAGTTCTAATCCTCCATCATTTTTATCCATTAGTTTATTATACCAAAAATTGCTCAGGGAATTTAGGGATATGGTCAATCTTTTTTACGGTCTCTTTTAGAAAAGAAAGTAAGGGTGCTTTGGAGATGCCGGTGTGATGAACAAAAGCGAAGGGCGCCCGTTTATTGCCGTACGAACTGCGCCCGCGCATCGTGGGTGGGGCGACGTTGCCGCGCAAGGCGGCGTAGTTAGTCGATCTTCCACTGCAACAGGAGATTCACTCCAGAGTATAAGATTCACTTAGACTTTCGCCATTTCTGGCGATAAGTCAAGTTCATCTAAAAGGGAACATGCCCCTTCATAGGGGTATGCCGACGTTGGGCGCAAAGCCCGGTTTTAGTCGGCCTTCCTTATCCCGTAACGAATTGGTTTATGTTGAGTTAGATTAAGAAGAGACCGGAAGGGCACTAGGTGATGGGCGCTTGGAGCTGGACGTGGCTGTTTAAGTTTAAGAACTAATTGCAGCCAAAAATTTACACTTTCCTACCTTTTTAAAAAACCGCTGCCAAGGCAGGCAGCGGTCACTTATTGCTATTCAGCTTTCCCAGGCATTATACGTTCCAGAACCATTTTGTAGCCATCGTTACCATAATTGATACATCTTTTAACTCGGGAAATTGTAGCTGTTGAAGCTTTCGTTTCCTGTTCAATAACATTGTACGTACTTCCTTCTGACAGCATTTTTGCAACCTGCAGTCGTTGTGAGATGGAATGGATCTCTGACATTGTAGCGATATCATCGAAGAATTTATAACATTCTTCTCGATCTTTCAGCGATAGAATTGCATCAAATAACTGATCCAATTGTTCTCCACGTAATTTATCGATTTGCACGGCGAAACCTCCTGCTTTGAAACTAATTTGTTATGGTTACAGTTTGTTGTAATCCCGGATTGGCTGGTATGACATTAATCCAGGTCTTTCCCGGTACTAAGCCGATTGGTTTACCATCTCTGACTGGAATAACTCTTCCATCACGGGTTTCCCATTGAACTTCCTGGACAATACCTTTTTGGATTAAATAAGCATCTCCGCCGGATAGTAGATCAATTGCTCGACGGCCTGCATCATCAATAACCTGATGACTCGTTTCTATGATGAATATATTGTCTAATTCAATCAAGTCTCCCGTGTCGAGTTCTACTGTTTCTTCTTGGTTACTGAATCTAGTATATTTTTCGGTGCTGTCATCATATTTATATTCCACATTATATATAGCGTTTTTTGAATAAGCGATCTCTGCCTGTTCTGCCGGGTCACCGGACAAATCCGATAATTCATCTGCTGCTAAAAATGCTAAAGGCTCATACTCCGCGGTTGTCTCATAACCTTTTCCTTCTGCAACGTCATATGCTGCCCCAAACTGCAAGTATGAATTATGCGGCGCTTTCCGAAATGATTCGCGCTTAAACAGGTTACCATCATTATCATAAATGGCTCCATCTAAATGTTCAATTCCGCGGTTTTTAATCATGTCATTAATAAAATTGGCTGCTCCATGATATACATACAAAGCCTGATACATATTCGCCAGTTCAAAATAATACTCACGGGAACTGCGGACAGGTCCCACTACTACTGGCATTTCACTTTGGTAAAAAGCAAGTAAACGCGTTATTTGTCCTTCAGCTAAAATCTCAAAAACGATATCTGCCTTGGATAAGCCTGATTGTGGGCGCGCTGATGGGTGATTATTCACCATCACACTTACGATCTTGTTATCTACTGCATTGTTCGTTCCCATCCCAGTTAATGGGTAAATATTTTCAAATTCCTCCGTTGCTTTTGGTGGATCTGTTTTTTCTTCTACGTTATTCTCTTTTGGCTCATTATCCTGGACCTTTTTTTCATCTTTAGAACAACCCACAAGAAGAAATGCCACAAGCAGCATACAAACTAACTTTCTCATGTCCCCCAACACCTTTTATAAAAGTTTTCTACAAGTTTATTATACGCTAAGTCATGGTGGCTGGAAATAGAACTTCTTTTTTCTTTACATCTATTATTCCTTGCTGAGTAATTCGTATATAAGGTAAATGGGTTGAAGACAAAAACAGAATACTGTAGATAGGATCATTAAATGCATAGCCGAATTCTTTAACGTATGCTTTTAATTGCTTCTCTTTTTCTATTAGTTCATTCATGCTTCCATTATACATGATTCCCCCCAGTTTCAACGGGATTTCAAACAATACCTCACCTTCATGAACTAACACAATTCCGCCCCCGATTTCCTTCATACGCTTCCAGGCCAGATGTATGTCGGGCTTGTTTTTACCAACCAGAACGATATCTCCTGTCGTCGAATAAGAACTTACAATTGCTCCTAATTTATTCGTAAACCCGCGAAGTGTTGTGTTAACCCGCCATTCGCCATTCCGATCAAGTAATAATAGAAATGCATCATTATTTGTCACTGGCAGCTTTTCCAATGTTATGTCGGTCTCAATAGCGTATGGTTTGATAATAACGTCATTAACCATGTCGAGCCCGATTGGTAATGAAAACTGCAGGTCTTTCTCCTGTAGATCCCAATTAAATGTAAGTTCATCTATCCCGAATTTTTTCCAATCTATTTCAGATGTTGGTTCCTGAACCTTGCCTTCTTTTACAATCCATTGTCCTTTAGCTAATACACTTACCGGGTGTGGATTATCTTTTGCCTCTAAAATATTAATATGAGCAACACGGCCCGGAGCAATACTTCCTAATTGATCCTCCAGATTATAATGCCTCGCTACGTTATAGCTGGCCATACGGTAAGCGTCCTCAACAGGGATTCCCTTTTTGATAGCAATATCTATGCATACATTCATTAATCCATTTTCATAGAATCCCGGGGTAGAACCATCCGTTGTCATCGTAAGATTATCATAGGCTTTCAGGTTCTCTGCAAGAATTTCTTCTATAAGCTCAGGTAAATCCGGTCTGATAGAGGAATAGCGCAGGCCAACGTGATAACCCAGCTGCAGTCTTCTGATTACTTCCTCGCCGGTCATCGATTCGTGATCTGCAGATACCCCCAGTAATTTCATTTTTGTTAATGTTTTTTCAGAAGCCCCTGGGAAATGTCCTTCTACCGGCTTTCCATGACGTTTCGTTTCTTGAATCCAGTATAGCAATCTATCATCTCCAGTGAGCAGGCTTGGCCATGAAGTTAATTCCCCGCCCTGTATAACAGAAGGATGAGCTATCCAGGATAAAACTTCTTCGGTATTAAACAATGCCTCTTCTTCCTGCAAAGCTGTTTGTGAATCATAACGTGCCCACCAGTACATGGAGACAGGTAGTTTACTAAACTCGTCAAGTAAAGTAAACGCTTTCTTTTTGTCTAATAAAAAATGCCACATCAGGCTGTCATTAATTAAAGTTGTTGTCCCGAATTTGGCTGCATGAGTTGCTAATACTTCTGGATTATATAGCTGAAATGGGTGTGCGTGCGGCTCCATATAGCCTGGTACCAGAAAGTTCCCTTTACAATCTACTACTGTACTTGATTCCATTCTTTCAGGAAGTTTATCTCCCACATATACAATACGATCATTATAAATCCAAATATTCGCTTGTAACCATTGTTTTGTATACACATTTAAATAAGTACTGTTTTTTAAAACCAGGGTTGGTGCATCATATCCATCTACTACCCTGACATGTTGTCTAAGTTCACGGTTTCTCCAATAATGTCCATTCTCTAACATGAAAACAACTCTCCAATTTTCCATTTTCTCTATTTTATCATATCTTTCGCTTTAACACAGTAAAGTAAGTGTGTTTACAGTGAAGTTTTTGTGACAATGTGATGATATATCTGATTTATCGGATAAGTAATGTTGTAAAAGAGCGGTTTTCTTTACTCGGTACGGTTTTAACGTATCTAAGTAAAGCTTTTGTTTCATGGAGTTTATCTTGCCCTTAAAGAAAGTTATTCCAGCTGCGTTGGTAGAGAGCCGTGCTATATGCTACTGACAAGATTCTAGATCCTAGTTTCTTTCTATAACAACGCACTAGAGGAGTTAGTTTTAAATGAAATGAAAAGAAAGCCACCTTAGTTAGAGGTGGCTTCGATCGTTTTTCCAATATCTTTTCTGTAAAAGTACCCTTGCGTATGATCAATAGATCCTAAAGTTTCATAAGCATTATCTGCTGCTTTTTCCAATGTTGAATCCTTGGCTCCAACCAGCAATACACGCCCACCATCCGATACAAGTTTATCCCCATCATACTTCGTTCCTGCATGAACAGTAAAAGATTTTGGTGAGGACAGATCAGGAATAGCTATCCCCTTTTGGTAAGCTGCCGGGTATCCTTCTGAGGCTAGGACAACCCCAACACAGGAATTCTCCTCCCATTCCAGTTCAGGATTTTCCCCTTTTAAAACATCTGTCAGTACTTGCACCAAGTCATTCTTCAACAGTGGTAAAACAACCTGTGTTTCCGGATCTCCAAATCGTGTGTTAAACTCGATAACTTTGGGACCTTCTGCTGTCATGATTAAGCCAGCATACAGTATTCCAGTAAAAGGGCGGTCTTCCTTCATTAATCCATCTGCGGTTTTTTGTAATATTTTTTTGGTAGCAAAAGCAATATGTTCTGCTGTAACATCTGGTACAGGGGCAAAGGCGCCCATCCCACCTGTATTCGGACCTTGATCATTATCATAGGCACGTTTATGATCTCTTGCTGGAACCATGGGGTACACGTTGTTTTCATGTACAAAAGCCATCAGTGAGAATTCCTTGCCAACGAGGAACTCTTCGATCACAATGGTTGCTCCGGCTTCTGCAAATGTCTTAGAGACCAGCATTTGCTCTACCGCTTCCAAGGCCTGTTGTTTTGTTTCTGCAACAACAACCCCTTTTCCTGCAGCAAGGCCATCTGCTTTGATTACAATTGGAGCTCCCTTTTCCTCTATATAGGCGTTTGCTGCTTCTGTGTCTGTAAATGTAGCATAAGCAGCTGTTGGGATTTCATATTCCATCATAAATTCTTTCGCAAAGTTTTTACTGCCTTCTAATAGAGCAGCTTCCTTTGTTGGTGCGAACACTGCCAGACCTTCTTCTTGAAATCTATTGGCAATTCCTGCATTCAGCGGATTCTCTGGTCCGATGATGGTAAGGTCAATCGCTTCTCTTTTTGCGAAATCAAGGAGACTGTCACTATCCATTTCGTCAATTGCAACACATGCAGCATGCCGCTCGATCCCACCATTTCCAGGTGCAGCGAATAGTTTGGTCACCTTTTCACTCTCAGCCAGTTTCATAATAATACTATGTTCACGTCCGCCTCTTCCGACGACTAGTACATTCATCAGAACGCCCCCTTTGGGTAGTTAGGTTAAGTTAGTGTGTTGAATAACTTGGAATTAATGCTTAAAATGACGCATGCTTGTATATACCATTGCAATTCCATGCTCGTTGCATACATCTATTGAATCCTGATCCCGCTTCGAGCCACCTGGCTGAATAATTGCTGTAACACCTGCTTTAGCAGCAGCCTCGACAGTGTCTGGCATAGGAAAGAATGCATCTGAAGCCATAGCTGCACCACGAGCCTTCTCACCTGCTTGTTCGATCGCAATGGAAGCTGCACCAATCCGGTTCATTTGTCCTGCTCCTACTCCGACAGTCTGCTGATCTTTTGCTAATACAATGGCATTTGATTTCACATGCTTCACTGCTTTCCAGGCAAATAATAAATCAGCTAACTCTTCTTCAGATGGCTGGCGTTTTGTGGCAACCGTCACGTCATTCTCTGCTATATCTCCCGCATCGCTATCTTGAATAAGTACGCCACCTTTGACGGTAGTCAACTTTTGATATGTTGCTTCCTTCTCTGCCATTTCCAACTCGAGCAAGCGAATGTTTTTCTTTTTAGTTAGAATTTCAAGCGCTTCTTTTGAAAATCCTGGTGCAATAATAATCTCTAAAAATATTTCACTAAGCTTTTCTGCAGTAAAGTTGTCTATTTCCCTGTTACAAGCAACAATGCCACCAAAAATAGATATGGAATCTGCTTCATAGGCCTTTTGAAAAGCGTTGTTGATAGTATCCGCAACACCAATGCCGCATGGGTTCATATGTTTAACAGCAACTGCAGCAGGATCGCGGTATTCAGAAAGAATTTCCAAAGCAGCATTTGCATCTTGAATATTGTTGAATGAAAGCTCTTTCCCGTGTAATTGATCAGCAGTTGCAAGACTTCCTGCTGAGTTCAAAGGGTTTTTATAAAAAGCAGCCTGCTGATGAGGGTTTTCCCCATAGCGTAATGTCTGTACTTTTTCATATGTAACGGTAAACGTTTCTGGAAACTCTTCCTCTGTTACTTCTGTAAAATAGCGTGAAATGAGTGCATCATAATGAGCAGTATGACGGAAAACTTTTGCCGCTAGCTGTTGGCGTTTATTTCCATCCAACGTACCTTGACGCTGCGCTTCCAATATATCCTCATAATCGGCTGGATCGACAATAACTGTGACATCTGCATAGTTCTTCGCAGCTGCCCGAAGCATTGTTGGTCCACCAATATCAATATTTTCGATAATTTCTTCTTGCGAAACGCCCTCTTTTTCAAGCGTTTGTTTAAACGGATAAAGGTTCACAACGACCATATCAATCGGTGATATCCCATTCTCCTCCAACTGCTTCATGTGATCTGTGCTCGACCTTTTAGCGAGTAGGCCTCCATGTATAGAAGGATGCAATGTTTTAACACGCCCATCCATTATTTCAGGAAACCCAGTTACCTCATCGACAGCAGTTGCAGGTAATCCTGCATCAAGAAGCGTACGCAATGTGCCTCCTGTAGAAATAATGTCATAGTCGAGATCGATAAGTCCTTTTGCAAACTCCGTTATCTTTTCTTTGTTGGAGACACTGATTAATACGCGTTTCTTCATAAGTTAGCCCTCACTTTGATTGTAAAAGTTTATTGATTACCTGTGGATATAGTTCATGTTCTATCTTTTGGATTCGCTTTTTTAACGTTTCTTCCGAATCTGTTGGAAAGATCTCCAATGGCTCCTGGGCAATAATTGGTCCTGTATCAATTCCTTCATCAACATAATGTACTGTCACACCTGTACTCGACGCTCCTGCATGGTATGCTTGACCAATGGCATCTTTACCTGGAAATTCCGGTAGTAAAGATGGATGAATATTAATGATTCTATTTGCAAAAGCCTGCAGTAAGGCTGGTCCAACAATGCGCATATAACCAGCAAGAAATATCCACGTTACATTCGCTTCCTGAAGCTTCTGAATCAGAAATTGCTCATAGTCAGCTTTTGATGGATAATCCTTTGGATCGAATACAATTGACGGAATACCAAAACGGGCGGCTTTCTCAACTGCGCCCGCTTCCGGCTTGTCACAAACCAACAGCACAACATCACATGTCAGATCTTTCGTTTCTATAATCGCTTGAAAATTACTTCCTGTCCCGGATGCAAATACGGCTGCCTTTACAGTACTCATGCCTTAAATTGCACTCCTTCATCAGCAATCACGTTGCCAATAACAGTCGCTTCTTCTCCCGCTTCCAGCAGCTTACCCAGAACAACCTCAACATTCTGCTCTTCTACAACTAGTGCCATACCAATCCCCATGTTAAACACACCATACATGTCTTCATTTGAAATATTTCCTTTTTCCTGTAAAAAAGTAAAGACCTCAGGTGTATGCCATGTTGTTCGGTCAAGCTCAACCCCTAACCCACTTGGCAGCATGCGTGGAAAGTTTTCATAAAAACCGCCACCAGTAATATGTGAGATACCTTTAATGGAATGCTCCTCAAGAACTGCAGCTACCGGTTTTGCATATATTTTCGTTGGAGTCAAGAGTGTTTCTCCCAGTGTCTGGGATAAACCTTCATATGTTTGATTCAAATCAAGCTCAGCGATAATCTTACGCACGAGCGAATACCCATTCGAATGAATTCCACTTGAAGGGAGACCTATAATAGCATCTCCAGCTGTGATTGACTCGCCTGTAACGAGTTTTGACTTTTCGGCAATTCCTACCACAAACCCCGCCAGATCATAATCATTGTCCTCATACATCCCCGGCATTTCAGCAGTTTCACCACCGATTAGCGCCGCGCCTGCATCAACACAACCATTAGAAATCCCCTCAACAATTTGTTCAATCATTTTTGGTTCGTTTTTACCGCATGCAATATAATCAAGGAAAAAAAGTGGTTGAGCGCCCTGTGCAACAATGTCATTTACACACATGGCAACCAAGTCAATTCCTACCGTGTCATGCTTTGCTGATTCAATGGCCAGTTTCAATTTCGTGCCGACACCATCTGTTCCTGAAACCAATACCGGTTCTTTGTAGTTAAAGGATGATAACTCAAACAATCCCGCAAAAGCCCCGATCCCACCTAATACTTCCGGTCGCGTTGTTTTTGCTATATGCTTCTTCATTCGTTCGACAGCTTCGTAGCCCTTTTCCACATCTACCCCAGCGTCCTTATATACATTAGCCATGTCTGACCCACCCTTTAGCATAGTTTCTTAACACTTCGTATAAGAAATGCCTGTTTGACCGTCTTCCGTAACAGGATAATTTCCTGTAAAGCATGCGTTGCATATTCCCTGATTTATTGTATTATCTTTAATAATTGCCTGCTCCAAGCCCTTGGCTGAAAGGTAAGCAATACTGTCAGCGCCAATAATTTCTGCAATTTCATCAATTGTATTATTGGCAGCAATCAACTCATCATTCGTTGACATATCTATCCCGTAATAACATGGATTTTCAATTGGCGGAGAGGCAATGCGGACATGCACCTCTTTGGCACCTGCTTCTTTCAGCAGACGAACTATTCTTCTGCTCGTTGTTCCTCTAACAATCGAGTCATCGATCATAACAACCCGCTTTCCTTCCACAATACCGCGAACTGGCGAAAGCTTCATTTTAACACCCTGTTCACGCAGCTCTTGCGATGGTTGGATAAACGTTCTGCCTACGTAACGGTTTTTAATAATCCCCATTTCATAAGGCAAACCGCTCTCTTCTGCATAACCAATTGCCGCAGAAATACTGGAATCAGGAACACCGATCACACAATCTGCTTCCGCAGGCGCTTCTTTTGCAAGTTCTATGCCCATTCTTTTTCTGGAGGCGTGAACATTCACATAGTTTAAATCACTATCCGGTCTGGACAAATAAACATATTCCATCGCACACATTCTTCGTTGTTCTCGTAAAGCAAATCGAGTAGACTCGATTCCTTTATCACTGATCGTTACTAATTCTCCAGGAAGAACTTCACGTTCGAACTTTGCTCCAACAATATCAAATGCACATGTTTCGGATGCTACCACATAGGCATCTCCTATTTTACCGATGGAAAGGGGACGAATACCACGTGGATCAAGTGCAACGTACATTTTGTCTTCTTTTAAAATCACATAAGCATAGGCTCCAATTACCTCCTGCAGCGCATCAGAGATGGACTCCTCGGAGGTCTCTTTGCCACTTCGTCTGATCAGATGGGCGAGAACCTCTGTATCGGAAGATGTTTGTAAAATACTACCTTCTGCTTCCAGCTCACCACGAAGCTTGTAGGCATTCATAATATTTCCGTTATGCGCAAGAGCCATGCTCCCGGATTGCGAACGGAATAACAATGGCTGAACATTATCAATACCACCGTCTCCCTGTGTTCCATAGCGAACATGACCAATAGCTGCATGGCCGGAAAGATCTGAAAAACGTGCTCGTTTAAACACATCATTTACTAGCCCTAAACCTTTATGGACCTTTAAAGAAGAACCATCACTAACAACGACTCCGGCACCTTCCTGCCCACGATGCTGGAGTGCATGCAGTCCATAATACGTTATCTCAGCTGCCTTCTCATGACCCCAAATACCGAACACGCCACATTCTTCGTTTATGCCTTTGATTTCAGCAAGCATGGTATAGCTCCTTTCCATAATTCTCTTAGTTGAGCTGCATCTTCTTGAATGACGTTCTCGTTATTGATAGTAACTGTCACCTGATTATCTTCTGTGACCACACCAATTTTCTTTGCATCTTCCATAGTCTTTTCAAAATGCTCTTTATTATAAGGTTTCACTGTGACTAAAAATCTTGATTGGGACTCACTGAACAATACAGTAGTAGCATCTCCATCAATCGAGCTATCCACTCCCAATCCCTTTTCATTGAACACACTTTCTGCTAGTGCAACAGCCAAGCCGCCTTCTGCGAGATCATGTGCCGATTCAACCATTCCTTGCTGAATCAATTCAAGAAGCTGTTTCTGTCTTTTTGCCTCCACGTTCAAATCAATAACAGGAGCCTTACCACGATAAGATCCTTCCAGTATGTTCTGCAATTCGCTTCCACCAAACTCTGCCTGTGTCTCACCGATTAAATAAATGATGTCACCTGCCTCTTGAAAATGACTAGGTGTAATATGTTCCAATGATTCATGTAAGCCAACCATTCCAACAATTGGTGTCGGGAAAATAGCTTTTCCTTTTGATTGGTTATATAATGATACGTTTCCACTAATAACCGGTGTTCCCAGAGCAGTGCAAGCTGCACTCATGCCTTCCACACTCTTCTCCATTTGCCAGAAAACTTCCGGATTTGTCGGGTTACCAAAGTTCAGACCATCCGTTAAGCCTAGCGGGCGAGCCCCTGAACAAACAATATTGCGAGCCGCTTCTGCGACAGCGATTTTCCCACCTGTTTCGGGATCTAAATAAATATAGCGGGAATTACAATCTGTCGTAATTGCCAGTGCTTTATCGGAACCCTTAATACGGACCACGGCAGCATCTGAGCCTGGTGCTACAACCGTATTTGTCTGTACCATGGAATCATATTGATCATAAACCCATTCTTTACTTGCAATGGTTGGCTGCTGAAGAAGTTTTTTTAACATCTCCGCAGGATCGTTTATCTGTGGAATAGTAGTCTCCATTTGCTGAAATTCTTTATAATAAGCAGCTTCCTTTGATGGCATATGATAGACTGGTGCTTCTTCAGCCAAGGCGTCTACAGGAATATTTGCCTCTACTCTGCCATGCTGCTTGATGCGGAATACCTTTTCTTCGATTACTTCACCTACAGTAACTGCCTGTAGTCCATACTTCTCAAATACATCAATGATTTCCTGTTCGCGTCCTTTTTTCACAACGAGCAGCATACGCTCCTGTGATTCAGATAGCATTAGCTCATAAGCATTCATGTTCTGTTCACGCTGTGGAACAAGATCCAGGTTCATTTCCATTCCAGTGCCTGCTTTGCTAGCCATTTCACTTGCTGAGGAGGTAAGGCCTGCTGCCCCCATATCCTGCATGCCTACTAAGGCATCTGAATGAATAACTTCCAAACAAGCTTCGATTAGAAGTTTTTCCATGAATGGGTCACCTACCTGAACTGCCGGACGGTCCTTATCGGAATCCTCTGCCAGGTCATCAGATGCAAATGTTGCCCCATGAATCCCGTCGCGCCCTGTTGGTGCGCCCGCATAAATAACCGTATTCCCGATACCGGATGCGATTCCTTTTTGTATTTCATCATGGTTAATTAATCCAACACACATCGCGTTAACTAGTGGATTATCTTCGTAGCTTTCATCGAACTGTACTTCGCCACCAACTGTTGGGACACCTACACAGTTTCCATAACCAGCAATTCCGTTCACAACCTCTGTGAAAAGGTACTTCACACGATCCGTCGTTAGGTTGCCGAATCTTAATGAATTCATTAGCGCAATTGGACGAGCCCCCATGGAAAATACATCACGGATAATGCCGCCAACTCCTGTAGCTGCACCTTGATATGGCTCAACTGCCGAGGGATGATTATGACTTTCAATTTTAAAAACGACTGCCTGATTATCACCAATATCAATAATTCCAGCACCCTCACCTGGTCCTTGAAGAACATGAGGTGCTTTTGTAGGAAATTTCCCAAGCAAAGGTTTTGATGTCTTATAACTGCAGTGCTCTGACCACATAACGGAGAAGATTCCGGTCTCAGTAAAGTTCGGACGGCGTTTCATAATATCTTTCACCATATTGTATTCCGGATCACTTAGCCCCATATCTTTATACAGCTTTTCGTTCTCAACCTGCTCTGGTGTAATATCATGTGTTTGCAACATAGGATTCCCTCCAATTTTTAACGATGGACTGAAATAATTTAAGGCCATCATCACTTCCAAGCAATTGTTCCACCGCACGTTCCGGGTGTGGCATCATGCCAAGTACGTTTCCTTCTTTGTTGATGATTCCTGCAATATCTGCTACAGATCCATTTGGATTATTTTGATAGGTTAAAACGATTTGATTATTCGCTTTCAGATCAGCTAAAGTTGCTTCATCACAGAAATAATTTCCTTCTCCATGAGCAATCGGGAAACGAATAACTTCTCCTTCTTCATAGCCGGATGTAAATAAGGTCCGATTGTTTTCAACAACAAGTGGCTCCTGGTGACACATAAATGAAAGATTCTTATTTCGAAGCATTGCACCAGGTAATAGCCCAGCCTCAAGCAGAATCTGGAAACCATTACATACTCCTAATACTGGTTTTCCAAGTGCAGCATGTTCCTTAATTTGTTTCATCACATCAGATGTAGAGGCAACCGCGCCTGAACGCAAGTAATCACCATAAGAAAATCCGCCCGGTAATAGTATCCCATCATAATTCTTCAAATTACTATTTTCATACCAGACTAAATCAGCTTCGGCCTGCAGAATTTCCTTGGCAGCATGATACATATCTCGGTCACAATTAGACCCCGGAAAGACAACTACAGCAAATTTCATGACCGAACAGCCTCCTCCACAGTGTAGCGATAATCTTCAATTACCGGGTTAGCCAGTAATTTATCGCACATTTCCTTAATACGTGCTTCTAAATCCGGCCCTTCCTCCACTTGCAATTCAATTGATTTCCCAACACGTGCTTCCTGAATTTCCTTGTACCCCAAAGAATTCAATGACTCTTGTATTGCCTTACCTTGTGGGTCTAAAACACTTGGCTTTAACGTAATATTAACTGTTACCTTTTTCATGATATTGCCTCCAGTCGTTTTAAAATCTCTTCGTATCCTTCAATTAAATCTCCTGTGCCCTGACGAAAAACATCCTTATCAAGTTTTTCATGTGTCGTTATATCCCATAACCTGCATGTGTCTGGTGACACCTCGTCAGCCAATACGATACAATCACTGGCCAAACGTCCAAACTCTAATTTGAAATCCACTAATTTTACATTAATTGCTGCAAACAAATCGCTTAATTGTTTGTTTATTTCCAAGGCTTTCTCTTTAATTTCCTGCAGTTCTGACGGCGTTACGCTGCTTAGCAGCAGTGCGTGCTGATCATTTATCAGCGGGTCACCCAGTTCATCATCCTTGTAGAATAATTCAACTATAGGCGGATTGAACACTGTCTTCTCTTCGATACCCAATCTTTTTGTTAAATTACCAGTTGCCAAATTTCTTACAACAACTTCAATTGGAATAATTTCCGTTTGGTGAACAAGCTGCTCTGTCTCACTTAGGCGTTCTATAAAATGTGTTTCTATGCCCTTTTCATGAAGTCTCGGAAAAATAAGTGCTGATATCTCGTTGTTTAACCGGCCTTTTCCTGCGAAGGTTTCTTTCTTTTCTCCATTAAATGCTGTTGCATCATTTTTGTAATCCAGGATCAATTGGCCTGGTTTATCTTTCGCCTGATACACCTTTTTAGCTTTTCCTTCATATAAAAGAGCTTCCTTCACATTACTTACCCCCAGTTAACCCAATTCGGTTGAAAATAAAGTCCACGTTTTTCAAATGGTGTGTATAATCAAAGCAATCGTTTATTTCATTCTGAGATAATTTTGACGTAATCTGTTCATCCGTTTCTACAAGCTTCTTAAACGATGTCGCGGTTTCCCATGCATGCATTGCTTTTGGCTGAACAATATCATAAGCTGCTTCTCGTGCCATTCCTTTGTCGATCAATGTCAGCAATACCCGCTGAGAAAATATCACGCCATACGTTCTATCAATATTCCGTTTCATATTGTCTGGAAAAACGGTGAGATTTTTTACGATCGTTGAGAAACGATTCAGCATGTAATTAAGCGCAATCGTTGCATCTGGTAATATTACTCGTTCAGCTGATGAATGGGAGATATCACGCTCATGCCAAAGCGAGACGTTTTCATATGCGGTCATCATATATCCACGGATAACACGAGCCATCCCAGTCATGTTTTCTGAACCAATTGGATTACGCTTATGTGGCATTGCTGAAGATCCTTTCTGACCTTTTGCAAAGAATTCTTCTACTTCGCGTGTTTCCGTTTTTTGTAACCCGCGAATTTCCGTAGCAAACTTTTCGATAGATGTTGCAATTAAGGCGAGTGCCGAAACGTATGCCGCATGGCGGTCACGCTGCAATGTCTGGGTAGAAACAGGTGCAGGTGCCAGTCCCAGACTTTGGCAAACATGTTGTTCCACAAAAGGATCAATGTTTGCATAGGTTCCCACAGCCCCTGAAAGCTTCCCGAATTCCACGTCATTCGCTGCTGCATTGAATCGTTCAAGATTTCTTTTCATTTCTTCATACCAAAGCGCGAGCTTCAACCCAAATGTAGTTGGCTCCGCATGAACCCCGTGCGTCCGACCCATCATTACCGTGTGCTGATGTTCGATTGCCTTGTTTTTTAAAATTTCAATGAACGCTATGACATCTTTTCGGATAATATCATTGGCTTGTTTTATTAAATAGGAGAGCGCAGTATCGACCACATCTGTTGAAGTTAATCCATAATGAACCCATTTGCGCTCCTCACCAAGCGTCTCTGATACCGCACGCGTAAATGCAACAACATCATGCCTTGTTTCTTGTTCTATTTCATAAATCCTATCCATATCAAAGGATGCATTTTCTCGTAGTTCCTTTACATCTTCAGCCGGAATAGCCCCTAGCTCGCTCCATGCTTCACATGCTAAAATTTCCACTTCAAGCCATGCTTTAAATTTATTCTCTTCCGTCCAAATTGATCCCATTTCTTCTCTGGTGTAGCGTTCTATCATTGTTTGGCCTCCTCGAATACCTGGATCTGCTTATTAATTTCTTCCTGAGTTTCTGCTATAAACGTAATATGCCCCATTTTACGTTTAGCTTTCGCTTCTGCCTTTCCATATAAATGTACGAAGCCTTCTGTTGTCCGTGGCAAGGCCTTGAGAACACCATCCATGTCTTCCCCCAGAACATTGACCATTGTGGCTGGTTGTAGAAGCTTAACCTCAGTAAGAGGTAATCCGCAAATTGCTCGTATATGCTGGCCAAACTGCGAAATAGTGCATGCTTCAATTGTATAATGCCCCGAATTATGTGGGCGTGGAGCCATTTCATTTAAGAAAATATTATTTCCTTGTACGAACAACTCAATTGTAAATGTTCCAACAACCTCTACCTTTTCAGCAAGAGCTCGAGCAGCATTGTATGCTTTTTCCTGAACATCCTCACTAATTGCAGCCGGGACTGTTGTTTTGTATAAAATATGATCCTTATGCTCGTTTTCAGCAATTGGGAAAAATGTAAGCTCACCAGATTGTGTACGTGTAAATACTACTGAAATTTCTTTTTCAAAAGCTATCCATTGTTCGATAATGCAGTGCTTGTTCTGATCAGCAAAAGCTATCGCTTCTTCTATATCATCTCGGGAGTTAAGTTTCACCTGTCCTTTACCGTCATATCCGCCGCGACATGTTTTAATGACTGCAGGAAAGCTGAAATTCTCTAATGCCTTTTTACATTCGGCACCGCTTGTAATGATAGTAAAAGGTGGTACTGGTAAATCCGCATCCTTCATCAATTGCTTTTCTTTTTCACGATTCTGCGTAATTTCCAAGGCTCTGGCTCCTTGAGGCAGCTTTCCTAGTTCTTCGATGTATGCAGCTGCTTCAAGGTCAATGTTTTCAAATTCGTAGGTGACACAATCACTGATTTCGGTTAACTCCTTGATTGCACGGATATCATCATAGGCAGCAATAATTTGTTTATCCGCCACTTGAGCAGTCGGGCAATTTGGTGTTGGATCAAGGACAGCCACGTTGTATCCCATATATTTAGCAGCAATCGTCATCATGCGACCCAGTTGACCGCCGCCGATAATTCCGATTGTTTGGGGTGGAAGGATTGTCATATTATTTTTTTGCAAGATCTTCCCTCATTTCTTTAACCTTCGATTGCATTTCTTCCCGGTAAGTTACCAGCTTTGCTGCTGTATAATCATCGTACGTACCAATAATTTGCGCTGCCAGTATACCAGCGTTTGTTGCTCCTGCTTTTCCAATAGCTACGGTCGCCGTAGGTACACCGCCAGGCATTTGCACGATAGATAGGAGTGAATCCAAACCGTTTAAAGCCTTACTTTGAACGGGTACACCAATGACAGGTAATGTGGTCTGTGAGGCAACCATCCCCGGGAGATGGGCTGCTCCTCCAGCTCCTGCAATAATTACTTTCAGCCCGCGTTCACGTGCTGTTCTTGCGTAAGTAAACATCTCATCCGGTGTCCGGTGTGCTGAAATAACATCCTTTTCATATGCAACGCCAAGCTCATCCAGTGCATTGCAAGTATGCTGCATTGTGTCCCAGTCTGAAATACTCCCCATAATTACTCCAACGATAGCCATCTTGAATCCCTCTCTCTAGTAGAATTTCATTACTATTTCACAGAGCGTTTGCGCTTTTTGTTCAATTAAAAAAGTCTATTCTCCTCCCTCATATTATGAGAGAAGATGAATAGACTTATGCCTTGTAGACACAACCAGTTAACGATGAATGAATAAGCAAGGAACAAAAAAACGTGACCTTGACGTTTGCAATGTTCCATGCTTATTCCGCGAGTCACTGGAAGTCTTGCTGGGCAAAGTGCATTAAAACGGATCATTGTTCGTTCACAACGATTCATCCTCCCCCATAGTCCAGCTTTTACGGAGCTGGGTAGAAACTTCTGAGCCATATTCTCAGGAAATATATGAGGTGCCGTATTCATTTGTTGATATCATCATAACAAAATCGGGGTACAAATGTCAATATAAAATCGAACGTTTTGTAGGTATTTAGTTTTAATGTTCGGTTTTTGCTAAGGGTCTAGCTATTTAATTTCCTCCTGATTAATGAATTCGCTAATTCCTGAACCGATCCTTCAGCGATAATTTCCCGTAAATTGTTACTATTCATACGTCGCGACATAGAATCATGTCACCAGTATTTGGCAAGGTCTATCTCGAATATATTACCTTAAGTGAGGAGGTATTAGCTGCTCCGCCCAGCAGCAAAGAAATCACTGCGAAAGAGAGCAGCGTGTGTTTGAGAAGTCGCTTGTATCGGAGTAATAAAGGCGAAGTGTATTCCTCAGCGATAATCTTGTCATTAACGATTTACGCTGCGGTATATAACTACTTGAAAAACATTAACTAAAATTATAAAACTTGGCATTCGCCAAGCATTTGGGCGACGCCTTAGTTGCACTTATGCAGAAAGAAATATGGTTATACTTTCTTTGCTGCAAATAAAAAAGCACGCTCTCCTATTTTCAGGAAATCGTGCTATCTTTTCGTAAGGTTATCCCTTCTTTTAAGGACTTTTTGTTAATTTTGCCAACATGTGTTTTTGGTAATTCATCTAATACATAAAAAACCTTTGGCACCTTATATCTTGTTAATTTTTTTTTACAATATGACTCCAATTCAGACTCATTCATTTCATTTTTTAAAACGATGAATGCCGCAACAATTTCTCCCCATTTATCATCAGGTAATCCAATAACAGATGCTTCATCAATATCCTTATGCGATTCCAGCCAATGCTCTACTTCCAAGGGATAAACATTCTCCCCGCCAGTAATTATCATATCTTTCTTTCTGCCCACAATATAGACATAACCATCTTTATCTTTTTTAGCAAGATCACCTGTATGGACCCAGCCATCTATGATTGTTTCATTAGTTTCTATTGGCTTATTCCAATAAAATTCAAACGAATGGTTACCTCGTAACAACAGTTCGCCAACTACATCAGAATCTGCTTCAACTCCGTTGTCCGTTATTATTTTTATCTCGTTAAAAAGCATTGGCTTTCCAACAGAGCCTAATTTCACAAACGTGTCCTCAGGATCAATATAGAAATTATTCGGACCTGCCTCTGTTAATCCGTAGCCTTCCCTGAAGGGGATTCCCTTTTCCGAAAATGCTCTGTATATTTTATGCGGACATGGCGCACCTCCTGATACAAAAACCTTCATATCCGGAAAATTCGACTTTTGGAAAACTTCTGTTTGAATAATCATATGGTACATGGTTGGTACGAATAATACGACCGTACATTTATAGGTAATCAGATCATTCACTGCTTTTTCCGCATCAAAATTAGATATAACTACTTTTCCACCAACAAGCAAAATCGGCAGCGAAAGAACATTCAACCCTCCCGTATGGAACATTGGTAAACATGTTAGTGTCGTATCTTCGTTGGACAACCCCCAGCTGGTGATTGTATTAAGTGCGTTCCATAATATGGACCGATTCGATAATACTACCCCTTTAGGTTTTCCAGTAGTCCCTCCTGTATAAATTATTGCAAGTGGATCCGTTTCCTTTATCTCTGCATTAATTCCAGATATTCTGCTCTGCAGGTTACTTATATAGTTATTTGTATCAATAACCGTCGTATCAATACTTGTCGAAATCTCATCTATCTTATCTTTAAACGATAAATCTATTCCGATTATTTTAGGTTCACAATCCTTAATTATGTAATCTAGTTCCGCATCAGCCAATCGCCAATTAAGCGGAACAAATATCGCTCCAATTTTCATGGAAGCAAAGAGAAAATCAAAATAACTTATATGGTTAGGGGCCAATAATGCAACTCGATCCCCTTTTTTGATTCCCTTCGAAACGAAATAATCGGCTAATTGCTCTGAGCGTCGGTAAAGCTGTTCATAAGTCCATGAATTATTTGTACAAGAGTCAATAATGGCTATATCTCCAGGTGTTAAATTCACACGACTCTTAAACCAATTGTTGATATCGCTTTGCATACATAACACTCCTTTTAATCGTCCACCTTTTCTATAAGATAAGTATAAGAAACAGGAGTTACACAACAGTTACATATACACTAGAACAAAAGCGCAAGAGCCCGGTTAGGGACGTACGGACTGCGCCCGCGCATCGCGGGTGGGTCGACGTTGCCGCGCAAAGCGGCGTAGTTAGTCGATCTTCCACTGCCACAGAACATAAAGGAAACATGCCCCTACATTAGGGGTATGCCGACGTTGGGTGCAAAGCCCGGTTTTAGTCGGCCTTCCTTTTTATTTCTCGAATCGATGTTGACTTATCGCACGGAGGTGAAGGAAGTCTCGCTAGTTCTTGGGCGCTGGAGCTGGACGTGGCTGTTTAAGTGTAAGAATTAATTGCAGTCAAAAA